>NZ_CADFEM010000003.1:0-595461 GCF_902833245.1 Burkholderia sp. BCC0398 | reverse complement strand
CGCTCGCGAACGGTCCAGCTTCGGCGATTCGTTGGCAACTCGGCAGCCAAGCGCATACGAAATCCTTTTAAACAGTGCCCCAGTCATCAAAGCGAGGCGCTTTTCAACAGCCTGCTAGCCGCCGTCTCGTCTTTTCCGTTCAAACCGCTCGACCGGCCACGGTGCGCACGCCGCGGCCGGTCGTTCGTCACGCCTTTTTGCGCCCGCTGCCTTCGAGGTTCGGCAGGAACACCGTCAGCACGCCGATCAGCGGCAGGAACGAGCACACCTTGTAGACGAACGGGATGCTCGTCGCGTCCGCGAGCTGGCCGAGCACGGCCGCGCCGACGCCGCCCAGCCCGAACGCGAAGCCGAAGAACAGGCCCGCGACCATCCCGACCTTGCCGGGCATCAGCTCCGTCGCATAGACGAGGATCGCCGCGAACGCCGACGCCAGCACGACGCCGATGATCACGGTCAGCACGCTCGTCCAGAACAGGTTCGCGTACGGCAGCAGCATCGTGAATGGCGCGACGCCGAGGATCGACACCCAGATCACGTACTTGCGGCCGATCCGGTCGCCGACGGGCCCGCCGATCAGCGTGCCGGCCGCCACCGCCGCGAGGAACACGAACAGGTGGATCTGCGCGGCCTGTACCGACAGGTGGAATTTGTCGATCAAATAGAACGTGAAATAGCTGTTGATGCTCGCGAGGTAGAAGTACTTCGAGAACACGAGCAGCACCAGCACGCCGATCGCGCCCATCACGCGGCCGCGCGACAGCGTCGGGTGGCCGGCCGCCACGGCCTTCTTCTTCATCGACGGATGCTTCTTGTACCAGTGGCCGATCTGCGTGAGCACGATCATCGCGACGAGCGCGGCCGCCGAGAACCACGCGATGCTGTGCTGGCCGTGCGGAATGATCACGAGCGCGGCGAGCAGCGGCCCGAGCGCGGAGCCGGCATTGCCGCCCACCTGGAACACCGACTGCGCGAGCCCGTGCTGGCCGCCCGACGCCATCCGCGCGACCCGCGACGATTCGGGATGGAACACCGACGAGCCGCAGCCGACGAGCGCCGCGGCCACCAGCAGCATCGGGAAACTCGACGCCGCCGACATCAGCAGCAGCCCCGCGAGCGTGAAGCCCATGCCGACCGGCAGCGAATACGGCTTCGGACGCTTGTCGGTATAGAGGCCGATGAGTGGCTGCAGCAGCGACGCGGTGATCTGGTAAGTGAGCGTGATCAGGCCGATCTGCGCGAACGACAGCGCGAACTGGCTCTTGAGCATCGGGTAGATCGCGAGGATCAGCGACTGGATCATGTCGTTGAGCATGTGCGAGAAGCTGATCGCGCCGAGCACCGGGTAGACGGTGCGGGCGACGGGCGGTGCGGACGGCTGAGCGACGGCTGGGCCGGCGCCGGAGTCGAGGCTGGTTTCCATGTGAGCTGAACGAGTTGAGGTGGCTGGCGCGCTCTGTTGGGGATCGGCGCGTGGTTGATTCGTTGATGCGTCAAAGAAGTGTAATGTGGCGTGTCACGAATGTCCTGCCAAGTTTTATCGCGAATCGGACATTCGTCGGACGGATCGGCCGATGCGTGCTTTTTTGGACGGGTATAACGCTGGCGGTGCGTTCGCCGCTTCAGCGGGGCCGCGCCGGGGCCCGGTGCGTGTTTTTCCGGACTCAAGAAACGGCGGTGGCGGCCGTAGAACGACCCAATGACAACACGCGCGCTGCGCCTGGCCCCGGCTACCCGCCGGGCGGGCGCCGGACGCGCGGCATGGCCTGCCATCGCGGGACCGCCGGACCGACCTTTCCGGCAGCGTGATCCATACGGGGATAGTTCGATGAAAGCAGCATCTTTGCATCCACAGCCCGGTGCGGCGGCCGCCGCATCCGGTGTTGCCGCCGGTCGTGTCGCACGGCGTGCGCGCGCGGCGCGTCGCGAGCGTCGGCCGTGGACCGTCAAGGCGACGTTGCGCGCCGCATTCGCGATCCTGCTGGCGGGCACGCTCGCGATCGGCGTGTTTTCGCTGTGGCAGATCAGCCGGCTGAACGCGTCGATCGCGTCGGTCTACGAACAGGGTCACGTCGCGAGCCGGGCGGCGGCTGAAGTCCGCGCCGAGGTGCTGCGCGCGAGCCGCGCGCAGAAGATGCTGCTGACCGCGACGACCGCGAAGGAGCGCGACGAACTCGGCGCCGAGGTGAGCGCGGGGCTCGCGTCGATCGGCCAGGCACTCGGCACGCTGCAGCGCTATGCGGATCCGGCCGATGCCGGCGATTCGGCGCGGCTGCACGCGTTCTCGACGGCGGTCGGCACGTGGAGCACGCATCTGCGCGATTTCGTCACGCTGGTGCGCGCGCAGCCGCTCGACCTGTCGCAGATGAACTGGCAGGTCGGCACGCAGGACGTGTCGCTGCTGGTCGAAACCGGCAAGCTCGAAAAACTCGTCGCCGAACTCGTGAAGACGCGCGGCGAGAAGTCGAAGGCGACGCTCGATGCGTCCGCCACCATTTTTTCGTCGTCGTTCGCGATGATCGCCGCGATGACGGCCGCATTGATCGTGCTGGCCGTCGTGATCGCCGAGCGCGTCGTGCGGCGTCTCGCGTCGCAGCTCGGCGGCGAGCCCGCGCTCGCGAAGGAGATCGCCGCGGACATCGCGCGCGGCGACCTGACGCGGCCGATCGCGCTCGGCCGGCACGATCGCGGCAGCATGGTGCGCGCGCTGGCCGAGATGCAGACGGGGCTCGCGGCCACCGTCGGCGAGATCGCGGTGAGCGCCGAGGCCATCGCGGCCGCGTCCGGTGAAATCTCGACCGGCAACCTCGACCTGTCGCGCCGCACCGAACAGCAGGCCGTCGCGCTCGAGCGCACCGCGGCCAGCATGGAGCAGCTCACGTCGACCGTGCGGCAGAACGCTGAGAATGCGCGTCAGGCGAGCTCGCTCGCGGCCAATGCGTCGGCGGTGGCGGAGACGGGCGGGGAGGTCGTCGGGCGCGTGGTCGCGACGATGAGCGAGATCGACGACAGCGCGAAGAACATCCGCGACATCATCGGCACGATCGAAGGGATCGCCTTCCAGACCAACATTCTCGCGTTGAACGCGGCGGTCGAGGCCGCGCGCGCCGGCGAGCAGGGGCGCGGTTTTTCGGTGGTCGCCGGCGAGGTGCGGCTGCTCGCGCAGCGCTCGGCGACCGCGGCCAAGGAGATCCGGGAGCTGATCGGCGCGTCGGTCGAGCGCGTGGCCAACGGCGCGGCGCTCGCGCACGACGCGGGCCGCACGATGGGCGACGTGGTGCGCGCGGTCAAGCGCGTGACCGACATCATCGGCGAGATTTCGGCGGCGTCGGACGAGCAGAGCGCGGGGATCGACGAAATCGGCCGCGCGGTCACGCAGATGGATGCCGGCACCCAGCAGAACGCGGCGCTCGTCGAACAGGCGGCGGCTGCCGCGAACGCGCTCGACGAGCAGGCTCAGGCGCTGAAGGCGCTGGTCGGGCGTTTCCGCATCGCACACTGAGCGTGCGGCGCGCTCCGGCGCTTACGACTTCTTCTGCTTGTCCGGATCGATGATGACCGTGCAGGTCGTGCCCGCCGACAGCACCACGTCGGCCGGCACTTCGTCGATCCGGATGCGCACCGGCACGCGCTGCGCGAGGCGCACCCAGTTGAAGGTCGGGTTCACGTCCGCGACGAGGTCGCGGCTTTGCGGGTTGTCGCGATCGTAGATGCCGCGCGAGATGCTTTCCACATGGCCCTTCATCACGCCGCCGCTCATCAGCCGCATTTCGGCCGGCGCGCCGATCTTCACGCGCGGCAGCTTGGTTTCCTCGAAGTAGCCGTAGACCCAGAACGAATGGCTGTCGACGATCGCGAGCTTCGCCTGGCCGGCCACCGCATAGTTGCCCTTGAACGTCTGAAGGTTCGTGATGTAGCCGTCGACCGGCGCGACGACGCGCGTGCGTTCGAGGTTGAGCTTCGCGGCGTCGAGCGCGGCGATCGCCTGCTGGTACTGCGCATCGGCGCTCGACGCGCTGTGCGCCGCGTTCTCGCGGTTTTCCTTCGACACGACGAGCGCATCGAGGTCCGCGCGGCGGGCCGCGTCGTCGCGGCGCATCTGCAGTTCCGCGCGACGGGCAGCGACCGCCGCCTGCGCCTGCTCGACCGCGATCCGGTAGTGCGACGGGTCGATCTGCATGATCAGGTCGCCTTTCTTCACGAGCTGGTTGTCATGCACGGGCAGCTCGACGATCGCGCCCGACACGTCCGGCGCGACGTTGACGATTTCGGCGCGCACGCGCCCGTCGCGCGTCCACGGATCGTCCATGTAGTGCACCCACAGCGAGCGCCCGATCAGGATCGCGACGAGAAGGATGACGGCGGTCGCGACGAAGCCGAAGAGTTTTCTGAGCATCATGATGGTTCGGAATCAACGGTAAACGGCAAGACTCAGTCCGCCGCAAATGCAGACGAGAAGGCAGGCCCGGAACAGCGACGGGTGCCAGACAAGGCGATAGAGGCCCGTATAGGCGAGCAGGCGGTCGACGGCCCAGGTCGCGATCGCGCCGAGGACGAACATCAGCACCACCGTCGGCATGTAGGCATCGAGAATGGCGATTTCACGCGGCATCATGACGAGGCTCCTGGTTGGGGACGCACGGGGCGGTTGCGGTTGAGCGGCTCGAGCGGCGATTCCGGGTCGAGCAGCGCGGTCCGCACGAAATGCAGATGGCTCAGGATGCGCTGCAGCCGGTGGCGTTCTTCGCGCGACGGCTCGACCGCATCGAGCGTCTGCCGGGTCGCGTCGATCGCCGCATTGGTCGCGGCGAGCGTCGCGTCGAAACGTGCTGCGCTCGGCTTCGAGAACAGCGCCGACAGCGCGCTGCGCATCGTCTCGATCGCGCGCCGCCACGGCATCGCGCTCGCATAGCGCGGGTCGGACGGCAGCGTTGCGAGCTCCTGGCGCAGGTCGATCGTCGCGTTGCCGGCTTCGAGCACCGCGAACATCCAGCGCAGCGCGTCGCGCTGCACGTCCGGCTGGTCGGCCGACAGCGTGTGCGCCTGGTACATCAGGTCGCGCGCGCCGCTTTCGAAGCGCGTGCGCAGGCCCACGAGCCGCGCGTGACCGGCCGCGACGGCCTGGTGGCGCAGGTCCGCGAAGAGGCGCTTCTTGAGCCACGGCGCGGTCGGCGGGAACAGCACCGCGAACGCGATCGCCGACGCCAGCATCGCCAGCACCAGCGCGAGCGAGTCGTTCATGAAGCTGGTCGGATCGTAGTGCGTGATGTTGTCCGGGCCGGCGAGGAAGCTGAAGAAGATCAGGTAGCCCATCCCGTAGCCGGCGAGCTTCGGCTTCAGCGTCATGAAGATGCCGATCGCGAGCAACGGCGCGAGCGCGACGCACAACAGCGGAAAACCGTCGATGTGCGGATAGATGCCGAACGTCAGCAGGAAGCCCGTGCAGATCGCGAGTGCGGTACCCATGCCCATCTGCGCGGACATCGCTGTCGGGCGCGGCGTCGACGACGCGAGCGCGCAGGTGGCCGCCGCCGTCAGCGTCATCGTCACGCCGCTCGGCCACGCGGTCTCGATCCAGAACCAGCCGAGCACGAGGATCACGGTCGCGGTGCGGATCGCCGCGATCACCATCGCCGTCGCATTGGTGCGCGGCTCGTAGCGCTCGATCCAGCGTTCGCGCTCGTGGGTCGCGGTCGACAGCGACGCGTAGGTGGCCGCGTACTCGTGCAGGTCGGTGATGAAGCGGTAAAGCAGTTCGGCGGCCGTATCGAAGTCGAGCAGCGGAAAGTCCGGCTGCGTCTCGAGCGCGGCGCGCGTCGCGCGGATGCGGCGCGGCAGCGCGTCGCGCCACGCGAGCAGTTGCGCGGCCGCGTGGCCGGCATCGGCCGACGTGCGCACCGGTTCGCCGGCGGGCGTCAGCAGCAGCGGCGCGATCTCGCGAAAGTACGGCTCGATCGCGTCGATCGCGGCCTGCGCGCCGGCCGCATGCAGCCGGTTCATCAACTGGTGCAGCGCATGGAAGCGGCTCGACGCGCTCATGAACTCGCTGTTCAGCCGCGCGAGGCGGCCGCTGCGCATCCGCGTGTCCGGATCCTCGAACACGGCCATGCTGCGCGCGGCCTCGAACCCGACCACGTCGGCGACGAAGCGCGTATGGATGGTTTCGATATGCGCGCGGTCGAGCTTGCCCGACAGCGCCGCCGCGACGTAGTCGACGAAGCTGCCGAAGCGCTTGCGCACCGTCGTGCGCATCTGCTCGCCGGTGGTCTGCGGAAACACGAGCGCGCTGACCACGCCGGCCGACACGATCCCGACCATGATTTCGGCCACGCGCGTCATCGCGCTCATGAATGCGCCGTCCGGGTGCTGCGACGCGGGCAGCCCGATCAGCGCGGTCGTGTAGCCGGCCAGCAGGAAGCCGTAGCTGCGGAAGTTGCGGTTGCGCGCGGCGCCGGCCGTGCACAGCGCGACCCACAGCGCGACCGCCAGCAGGAACAGTTGCGGCTGCTGCGGGAACAGCCCGACGAAGGTGAGCGTCGCGATCAGCCCGAAGATCGTGCCGGCGACCCGGTAGAAGCTTTTCGCGAGCACCGCGCCGCTTTGCGGCTGCATCACGATGAACACGGTCGTCATCGCCGTTTTCGGCGCGGGCAGGTCGAGCCGCATCGACACGCCGGTCGCGATGAACGCGGCGAGCAGCGCCTTGAACAGGTAGAGCCACGCGGCGCCGTCGGTGCGGGCCCAGTCGCCGAACGCGTCGGTCCAGGCCGCGAACGGGCCGTCGACGCGCGGGGAAGCGGGGGAGGAAGCTGACATGGCGGCGCTCCGCGTTACCGTGCGGCCGGCGCGGCGCCGCCGGCGGTTGCGACCTGCGCGGGCCGGGCGGCGGCTGCCGCGGGCTTCGCGGCCGATGCGGCGGCTGGCGCGGCTACACCGACGGTGGCCTCATCCTTCGGCGGTTGGCCGCCCCGGACATCCGTCCCCGTCTCGACCCCGCCGCCGAGCGCGGCCATCAGCTGCGCGTGTGCGGCGAGGCGTTCCGCGTCGATGCGGGCGGCCGTCTCCTGCGCACGCAGCAGTTGCTGTTGCGCGACCAGCACGTTCACGTAATCGGTCAGCCCGCGGCGGAAGCCTTCGCGGGACAGTTGATAGCTGCGATTGTTGGCCGCCACCGACCGCGCGGCGTCCTTCTTCTGCGTATCGAGCGAGCGGATCCGCACGACCTGGTCGGCGATGTCCTTGAGCGCGCCGACGATCGTCTGGTTGTAGCGCTCGACCGCCTGGTCGTAGCCGGCATTCGCGGCGCCGAGCTGTGCACGCAGCCGGCCGCCTTCGAAGATCGGCAGCGACAGCGCGGGACCGGCCGTCCAGCCGCCGTTCATCGCGCGCAGGAAGTCGGTGAACGGCGCGGTCACGCCGAAGCCGCCGACCGTCGCGAGCAGGTCGATGTTCGGGTAGAACGACGCCTTCGCGACGTCGATGCCGCGCGCCTGCGCGTCGACCGTCCAGCGCGCCGCGACGACGTCCGGGCGGCGGCCGAGCAGGTCGGCCGGCATGGCCGACGGCAGGCCGGCCGGCGCCTCGAGCGCCAGCTGCGGCCGCTTGATCGCGTCGCCGGCGCCGGGACCCTTGCCGGCCAGTGCGGCGAGCTGGTGGCGCGCGAGCTGGATCGCTTCCTCATAGCTGTCGATCTGGCGCTCGTAGTCGGGCAGCGTCGATTCCGCCTGGCTTACGTCGAGCTGCGTGCCGAGGCCGGCCTGCAGCCGCTTGCGCGCGAGATCGGCGAGCGAGCGCTGGCGTTCGTACGTTTCGTGCGCGAGGTCGAGCAGCGCGTAATTCATCGACATGCCGACATACGCGCGCACGACGTTGACTTCGAGTTCGAGCTTTGCCGCCCGCGCGTCGGCGGCGGTCGCATGCGCGGTGTCGAGCGCACGCTCGGTTGCGTTCTTGTCCTTGCCCCACAGATCGAGGTGATACGACAGGCCGAGCGTGCCGGTGTTGTTCCAGGTGTCGGTATCGGCGAGCGGCCCCGGGCCGTAGTACACGTTGTCCGGCCAGTGCTGACGCATCAGCGACAGGTTGCCGTTGATCTGCGGCAGCTCGGCCGAACGGGCGACGCGCGCCATCGCCTGCGCTTCCCGCACGCGGGCCTCGGCCGCCGCGAGGGTCGGGTTGCCGGCCTGGGCGGCGGCGATCCACGCATCGAGCTGCGGATCGCGGTACGCGCGCCACCAGTCGGCGGCGGGCCAGCCCGCGTCTCGGTCGGCCGCGCGGATGGCCGCGCCGGCGTCGAGCGCGTTCGCTTCGATGCGAGTGGACTGGGTTTTGTTGTCGCCCATGCTCGCGCAACCGGCCATTATTAATGAGACTGCAAGAACCGCCAGTGCGAGCGTCCCTTTTGTCGCCGGAGACTGCACGATTTTCTCCCTTTCGGATATAGATGAGTCGGAGGCGATTATATTTTTCAGCGATTCCTGAATAAACGGACAACGGTGCAAGTCATTTTTACGAATCCTGAGATAATATTTGTTGGACCCTGTGCAACAATCCTTGCGGATTCACACGGGTAATCGGATGGATACGTTACAAAACATGCGGGTATTCGTCCGCGTGGTGGACGCGGGAAGCTTTACCGCCGCCGCCCAGCAGATGAATTCGACCACCGCCTACGCATCGCGCGCGGTCTCGGATCTCGAGGCCCACCTGCGCACGCGCCTCCTGAACCGCACGACGCGCCGGATCGCGCTGACCGAAGCCGGCGAGCGCTATCTGCAACGCTGCGAACAGATCCTGGCCTATGTCGACCAGGCCGAAGCCGAGGCCGGCGACGCGCATGCGCGCCCGTCCGGCAAGCTGAAGGTCCATTGCTTCACGAGCCTCGGCCAGCACTACCTGGTGCCGGCCATCGCGCGCTACCGCGAGCGCTATCCGGACGTGCACGTCGAGCTGACGCTTGCGCAGCGGATGCCCGACCTGCTCGACGAGGGCTACGACGTCGCGATCGTCGTCGGCCGCGATCTGCCGGATTCGGGGCTCGTGTCGCAACGGCTCGGCGAGAGCTACAGCGTCGTGTGCGCGTCGCCCGGCTATATCGAGTCGCACGGCTTGCCGCAGCGGCCGGCCGATCTCGCGCAGCACGTGTGCCTCGGGATGGTCGCGCCGGGCTTTCACTTCGACGAGTGGGCGCTGGCGGGGCCGAACGGCGACGAGGTTGTGCCGATCACGGCGCCGCCGTTCCGCGTGAACGTCGCCGAGGCGCTCGCGGTGGCCGTGCGGGAGGGGATGGGCATCGGCGGCCTGCCGCTCTATTCGGCGATCGGCTGGCTGCGCAGCGGGCACATCGTGCGCGTGATGCCCGAGTACCGCTCGCACGTGATGAACATCTACGCGCTGTATCCGTCGCGTCAGTACCTCGACGCGAAAATCCGGACCTGGGTCGATTTCCTGCGCGAAGAGGTGCCGCTCACGCTCCAAGCCGACGAAGCCGCGCTCGAACAGTTCACGCGTGCGACATGACCGCGCGGTCGACCGCGATCTGACGAGATTTGTCCTTCACGCAACATTTTTTTACGAACGTGTGTCAGACAGTTTGATACTGTTGGAATTAACGAGATACACCACACCGGAGTAGCGATGGATACGCACCTGATGATCGGCCTTGGCGTCCTGCTGGGCGCGGCTGCCGCCGCGGCGGCGACCCGCGACCTGCTGCGTGCGATGAAGGCGAAGGCGCAGCTCAAGCCCGTGCCGGTCCGCGTGCGCGAGCCGCGCCGCCCCGGCCGCTGATCCCGCGGGCGTCACGCTTCAGGTCGGGAAGGCCGTGCGACGCGGCCGCCCGGGCCGGCGCTCAGCCGAGCTCGACGACCTTGTCCCACGCGAACGCGGGGTTTTCCCATTCGCGGGTGCGCCGGTGAAAGTAGCCGCGCGGATTGCACACCACGCGCGTGCCGCCGTCCGCAACGTAGTCGAATGACGTATGCGTGTGGCCGTGCAGCCACAGATCCACCGGCGGCCGCACCAGTTCCGCCATGTCCGTGACGAACCCCGCGGAAGCCAGATCTTTCGCATAGCGTTCCGCCAGCGAGCGCCGGTGCGGCGCATGATGGGTGACGACGATCGTCCTGCCCGCGAACGGCGCGGCCAGCTGCGCTTCCAGCCATGCGCGGCCTCGCCGGTGCAGCGCGATCGCGTCGGCCGGCGCGAAATCCCGTTCCGGCGCCGCGGCTGTCGGATGCACCGCCGCGTCGTGCGGCCAGGTCACCTGGATCAATCCCTTGAAATCGAGCATCACGCGCAGCCCGGCGTCGGTCGCGCGCGCGACGCTGGCTTCGTCCCGGCCGAACAGCGAAAAATCGGCCCACAGCGTCGTGCCCAGCACGCGGAAGCGTTGGGCGGGATCGACGTAGACACCGTTGTTCAGGTAATGCACGTTGTCGAGCGCATGCGCCGCGTCGCGCATTGACGATTCCAGCGCGCCGAATTCCCCGTCGTAATACTCGTGGTTGCCGGGCACGTAGATCACCGGCACCGCCGGGTCGAACGTCTCGGCGGCCCAGCGCAGACCTTCCGCGTGATTGTGGATGTCGCCGGCCAGCACGACGAGATCCGCGTCGGCATGCGGGATCGCGTCGGGCAGGTTGTTTTCGAGATGCAGGTCGGACAGGACGCGGACTTTCACGGGCGTGGCTCCTGAGTGGGCGGCTTCAGCGCAGGACCTTGCCGGGATTCATCAGGCCGCGCGGGTCGAGCGCGGTCTTCAGCGTGCGCATCAGCGTCGTTTCGACCGGCGACTTGTAGCGCTGCGCGTCGTCGATCTTCAACTGGCCGATGCCGTGCTCCGCGCTGATGGTGCCGTGGTGACGGTGCACGTTGTCGTAGACGATCCGGTTGATCGGCGCCTGGAACGCTGCGAGGAACGCCTTCGGATCGCCGCCTTCGGGCATCTGCACGTTGTAGTGCAGGTTGCCGTCGCCGAGGTGGCCGAACGTGACCATGCGCGCGCCCGGCGCGGCCTGCTGGATCGCCGCGTCGGTCTCGTCGATGAAACGGGCGATCGACGAGATCGGCACCGCGATGTCGTGCTTGATGTTGAGCCCTTCGTCCGCCTGCGCGAGCGGGATGTGCTCGCGCAAGTCCCAGAACGCACGCGACTGCGCGAGGTTCTCCGCGACCACCGCGTCGACCACGAGCCCGGCCTCGAACGCTTCTTCCATCAGCTTTTCGAACAGCGCGCGCGCATGCGCTTCGCTTTCGTTGTCGGACAGCTCCAGCAGCACCGTTTGCGCATGCGTCTGCGCGAACGGGTAGCGCAGTTGCGGATAGTGCTTGCCGACCAGCTGCATGCAGAAATCCGACATCAGCTCGAAGCCGGTCAACAGCGGCCCGGCCGCGCGCTGCGCGAGTGCGAGGAAATCGAGCGCCGCGTGCGGCGATTCGAGCGCGGCCAGCGCGGTGACCTGCGCGGCCGGCAGCGGATGCAGCTTCATCACGGCCGCGGTGATGATCCCGAGCGTGCCTTCGGCGCCGATGAACAGGTCGCGCAGGTCGTAGCCGGTGTTGTCCTTGCGCAGGCCGCGCAGCCCGTCCCAGATCTCGCCCTGCGGCGTCACGACCTCGAGCCCAAGGCACAGCTCGCGCGCGTTGCCGTAGCGCAGCACTGCGGTGCCGCCCGCATTGGTCGACAGGTTGCCGCCGATCGTGCAGCTGCCTTCCGCCGCGAGGCTCAGCGCGAACAGCCGGCCGCCTTCGCGGGCGCGCGCCTGCACGTCGGCGAGGATCACGCCGGCTTCGACGGTAATCGTATTGTTGTGCGGATCGAGCGCGCGCACGCGGTTCAGGCGCGCGACGCTCAGCACGGCCTGGCTGCCGCTCGCGTCGGGCGTCGCGCCGCCGGCGAGCCCCGTGTTGCCGCCCTGCGGCACGAGCGCGACGCCGTGCGCGTTGGCGAGCTTCACGAGCGCGGCGACTTCGGCCGTGTTCGCGGGCCTCAGCACCGCGCACGCGGCGCCCTTGTAGCGGCGGCGCCAGTCGGTCAGGAACGGTTCGGTATCGTGCGGATCGGTCAGCACGTGGTCGGCGCCGATCGCGTCGCGGCACGCGGAAACGAAAGCTTCGGAGGACATCATCACCTTGTCGCGTAAGGGTCAGGACGCGGCGCGCGGTTTTTTCGCCGCGCGCTTGAACGGCGCGACGTAGGCCAGCGCCGCCACGAAGAAGCCGACGGCAAGCAGGGTCTCGCACCAGCCGAGCGTCGCGGACAGCCCGCGATCGGACATGCCGCGCACGATGCCTTCGGCCAGATAGACGAGGATCAGCATGCTCGCCCACTGCATCGTATAGATGTTACGCCGCCAGACGCCGGGCAGCGCGAGCGCGAGCGGCACGGCCTTGAGCATCAGCGCGGAGCCGCCGGGGCGCAGCGGCGCGAGCCACAGCTCCCATGCGAGCGACAGCGCGATCAGCGCGACGAGACACGCGGCGGCGGCCAGCGCGTAGCGCGGCCGGGCCGCGACGGCGGGGCGGGCGGGGGCGGTCATGCGGCTTCGGCGGCCTGCGCGGCGGAAAGGGCCGCGGCGGCGCGCGCGAGCCGTACGCCGAGCGCGGCGGCAAGCGCCTTCTCGTCCGCCGACAGCCCCCCGGGCGCCGCGCGGTCGTGCTGCGCGACGTGCGACGCGCCGTACGGCGTGCCGCCGGTACGTGTCGTGCTGAGGGCGGATTCGGTGTACGGGATCCCGACGATCATCATCCCGTGATGCAGCAGCGGCAGCATCATCGACAGCAGCGTCGACTCCTGGCCGCCGTGCAGGCTGCCCGTCGACGTGAACACGCTCGCGGGCTTGCCGGTCAGTGCGCCCGATAGCCATTGCGGCGTCGTGCCGTCGAGGAAATACTTGAGCGACGCGGCCATGTTGCCGAAGCGGGTGGGTGAGCCGAGCGCGAGGCCCGCGCATTCCTCGAGGTCGCGCAGCTCCGCGTACGGCGGGCCGTCGGCCGGGATGTCGGGGGCGGTGGCTTCGCAGACGGCCGACACGGGCGGCACGGTGCGGATGCGGGCCTGCATGCCCGGCACGCTGTCGATGCCGTTCGCGATCGCGAGCGCGAGATCGCGCGTGGCGCCGTGACGGCTGTAATAGAGGACGAGAATGTCTTTCATGGGCGACGGAGCCGCGTGCGGCCGCGCGCGTGCCCGGTGCAGTCGGCCCCTGCTGGGATCGAGCGGCTATTATAGGGGCTGAAGCCGTCGCGCAGCGCGGCGGCGGCGCGCCGTGACGCGCGCAGTTTCGAGAAGGAGAAGCCGTTTGCCGAAGTTGAGCGTCGATCTCGACACCATCAAGCGCCTCGCGCAGTTCGCGGCCCGGCGCAGCGCCGAGGATCGCATCCCGCAGGTGGCGGGGAGCCTGACCTTCACGACGATGCTGGCGCTCGTGCCGCTGCTGACGGTCGCGTTCGCGCTGTTCACAGCGTTCCCGATGTTCGCGTCGTTCCAGATCTCGCTGCAGGGGTTCCTCGCGGATCACCTGATGCCCGCGCAGTTCAACATCCAGATCTTCAAGTACCTGAACCAGTTCGCGTCGAAGGCCAAGGGGCTGACGACGGCCGGGCTGATCGTGCTCGTCGTCACGTCGGTGATGACCATGATGACGATCGAATCGGCGTTCAACCTGATCTGGCGCGTGCGCAAGCCGCGGCCGTTCGCGCAGCGCGTGCTCGCGTACTGGGCGCTGATCACGCTCGGGCCGTTGCTGTTCGGCGTGAGCCTGTCGATTTCGTCGTACCTGTTCACGCAATCGCTCGCGTTCACCGGCGCGGGGGCGTCGACGTCGATCGTCGAGTGGCTGCTTGCACTTGCGTCGCTGCCGTTGACGGTGCTCGCGTTCACGCTGCTGTACGTGTACCTGCCGAACTGCGCGGTCGCCTGGCGCGACGCGGTGATTGGCGGGCTGTTTGCGGCCATCGCGTTCGAACTCGCGAAGCGCGGCTTCGGCTACTACGTCCGGCGCATTCCGACCTATACGGCCGTCTATGGCGCGTTCGCGGCGCTGCCGGTGTTCCTGCTGTGGGTGTATCTGAGCTGGTTCATCGCGCTGCTCGGCGCGATGGTCGCGTCGGCGCTGCCGGCGATTCGCGTCGGCCAGTTTCACCGGATCCACTATCCGGGCAGCGACCTGCTCGACGCGCTCGAACTGCTCGCGCGGCTGGCCGAAGCGCGCGCGGCCGGCAAGCGCGGCTACACGGCGCTGCGGCTCGCGACGATGCTGCGCTGCGACATGGAAACCGCGCAGCGGCTGCTGACGACGATGGAGGAGCGGGAATGGGTCGCGCGGCTCGACGGCGGCGAAGAGGCCACGCCGCGCTATATCCTGCTCGCGAACCCGGAGCAGCTGACGCTCGCCCAACTGTTCGACGTGCTGGTGATCGATCGTACCGAGTTGACGTACCAGCTCGAGCGGCGCCGCAGCCACGTCGAAGGCGCGGCGCTGCTCGAGGTGCTGTCGAGCGACCGGTTCGACGTGACGCTCGCGTCGTTGATCGCCGCGCACCGGCTCGCGGGCGGGCAGCCGGCCGCGAGCGCCGGGCCGGCGCCGGGCGCGGCCGACCCGCACGCGCGGCCGCCGCGGCCGGCCTGAAGGCGGGCCGGCGGCTACAGCGGGATCTTGCCGGTACAGATATCCTTGAACATCACCCAGTCGCCCATCAGGCTGTAGATCGGGTGCCGGAACGTCGCCGGACGGTTCTTCTCGAAGAAGAAGTGGCCGACCCACGCGAACCCATAGCCGCAGACGATCGCCGCCGGCAGCCACAGCCAGTGGCCGGTCGCGACCGCCATCGCGACGCAGCCGATCACGCCGAGCGAGCCGATGAAGTGCAGCCGCCGCGACGTCAGGTTCTGGTGCTCGTTCAGGTAATACGGGTAGAAATCAGCGAAGCGGGCGAATTGCTCCGTATGCGTATGCGCCATGGCCGTCTCCTCGGGCCGCTGTTCATGAGGTCATTGTGCGGCCGGCGGGCCGCGTCCGCAAGCGGCGGCGGCCCGCCGCGCCGGCCCGTGCTTTCCTTTTGACAGGCTTTCCGATAGGATCGAAAGAGATTTTGCATTCAAGCATGAGGGGACTACGATGCGCGTCAGCGATATTCTGAAAGTGAAGGGCAACACGCTGTTTACGGTGACGCCCGATAAGCCGCTGCGCGAAGCGGTCGATACGATGGCCGAGCACGACATCGGTTCGCTCGTCGTGATGGAGTACGGCGATCTCGTCGGGATGCTGACGTTTCGCGAGATCATCCTGCGCCTGCACGTGAACGGCGGCGCGATCGGCGACGTGCAGGTGCGCAAGGTGATGGACGAGCCGCTCACGTGCACGCCGGAAACGGACGTCAACGAAGTGCGCCGGATGATGCTCGAGCGTCACGCACGCTACATGCCCGTGCTCGACAAGAAGGTGCTGATGGGCGTCATTTCGTTCTACGACGTCGCGAAGACGGTCGTCGAGGCGCAGAGCTTCGAGAACCGGATGCTGAAGGCGTACATTCGCGACTGGCCGGAATCGGAAGCCGAAGCGCACAAGCCGTGAATCGCGCCGCGCCCGGCACGTCGATGCATGGGCGCCGCCATCCGGCACGCGGCGGCGCAGGCATGTCCTGCGCCGCCGTTTTTTCAACGACAACACGAGGCCCGCGCAGCATCGCCCAGACGATGCGCGCGTATTCCGCATGAGCGATCACACGCAAGCCACATCGGGGCGGCGCGACGAACGTCGCGCCCACGCATCGCAGTTCGACCTGCTGCGCGAGCGCCGCTTCGCGCCGTTTTTCACGACCCAGTTCCTCGGCGCGCTGAACGACAACGTCTTCAAGATCGGCTTCACGTCGCTCGTCACGTATCACACCGCGCGGTTCTCCGGCGTCGATGCGAAAACGGCCGCGTTCCTGATTTCCGCGATCTTCATCTTGCCGTTCGTGCTGTTCTCGGCCACCTCGGGCCAGATCGCCGACAAATACGACAAGGCGACCCTCACGCGCTTCGTGAAATCGTTCGAGATCGTGCTGATGCTGGTCGGCGCGGCCGGCTTCGTCACGCACAGCGCGACGCTGCTGTCTCTGTGCACGTTCATGATGGGGATGCATTCGACGCTGTTCGGGCCCGTCAAGTATTCGTACCTGCCGCAGCATCTCGGCGAACATGAACTGGTCGGCGGCAACGGGCTCGTCGAGATGGGTACGTTCATCGCGATCCTGATCGGCACGATCATCGGCGGCGCGGCGGCCGGCATCGAAGGCAGCGGCGAGCGCGTGCTCGCGGTGAGCGTCGTCGTCATCGCGCTGGCCGGGCGGCTCGTCGCGCAGCGCGTGCCGTCGACGCCTGCGCCGCAGCCCGATCTCGTGATCAACTGGAACCCGGTCAGCGAGACCTGGCGCAACCTCAAGCTCGCGCGGCAGAACCGCACGGTGTTCCTGAGCCTGCTCGGCATCTCGTGGCTGTGGTTCGTCGGCGCGACGTTCCTCACGTCGTTCTTCAATTTCGCGAAGGACGTGCTGTCCGCGAGCCCCGACGTCGTCACGGTCCTGCTCGCGACGTTCTCGGTCGGCATCGGCCTCGGTTCGCTGCTGTGCGAGCGGCTGTCGCAGCGGCGCGTCGAGATCGGCCTCGTGCCGCTGGGCTCGATCGGCATCAGCGTGTTTGCGATCGAGCTGTATTTCGCAAGCCACGCGCTGCCGTCGCCCGGCCATCTGCTGTCGGTCGGCGAATTCCTCGGCGGCGCGCGCCACTGGCGCATCCTGGCCGACCTGTTCCTGCTCGCGATGTTCGGCGGCTTCTACAGCGTGCCGCTGTATGCGCTGATCCAGAGCCGCAGTGCGCCGACGCACCGCGCGCGGATCATCGCCGCGAACAACATCCTGAACGCGCTGTTCATGATCCTGTCGGCCGTGATGGCGATGGGGTTGACCAAGGCCGGCATCGACATCCCGGGGCTGTTCCTCGTCACCGCGCTGTTGAACGTCGTGGTCGCGACGTATATCTACCTGCTCGTGCCCGAGTTCCTGCTGCGCTTCGTCGCGTGGGTGCTCGTGCATACGTTCTACCGGATCCGCCTCGTGCACGCGGAGCGAATCCCGGCGGAAGGGGCGGCGGTGCTCGTGTGCAACCACGTCAGCTACGTCGATGCGCTCGTGCTGGCCGCCGCGAGCCCGCGTCCGATCCGTTTCGTGATGGATCACCGGATCTTCAAGACGCGTTTCGCGAGCTGGGTATTCCGGCATGCGAAGGCGATTCCGATCGCGCCGCGCCACGAGGATCCCGCGATGCTCGCGCGGGCGTACGACCTCTGCGAGGCCGCGCTGAAGGACGGCGAACTCGTGTGCATCTTCCCCGAGGGCAAGCTGACGAAGACCGGCGACATCAACACGTTCCATCACGGCATCACCGAGATCCTGAACCGCACGCCGGCGCCGGTGATCCCGATGGCGCTGCGCGGGCTGTGGGGCAGCTATTTTTCGCGGCATACCGATGCGCGGATGCCGCGCCCCATCAAGCGCGGCGTGATGAGCCGGCTGACGCTGGCGGTCGGCGAGCCGATTCCGGCGTCGGTGGCGACGCCCGAGGCGCTGCAGGTCGCGGTGACCGAGCTGCGCGGCGCGCGGAAGTAGGCGGGCGGGCGTCGGGTCCGGCGCGGGACGGTCGATCCGCGCACCGGGCCGGGATGGCGGCCCGGTTCGGCGGGTCCCGAGCGCAACGCCGAGGGCCTGCGATTGCCACACCTGCCTCGCATCCGCCCTTATCCGCGGCTGGCCCGTGTGGTCTGAACGGTTCACCCGGCCCGCGGGCCCGGGACGGCTGGCATAATAGCGGTTTACCTCTTTCTCGACCGGCAAACGATCGACCTGCCTGCGGCGCCGGCAGCGCATCGGTTTGACCATTTCTCTTTGGGCGGTTCCATCATGTCCGGCAATACCCTCGGCACGCTTTTCACTGTCACGACCTTCGGCGAATCGCACGGTCCCGCGATCGGCTGCGTGATCGACGGCTGCCCGCCGGGGATGGGGCTGACCGAAGCCGACATCCAGGTCGAGCTCGATCGCCGCAAGCCCGGCACGTCGCGGCACGTGACGCAACGACAGGAGGCCGACGAGGTCGAGATCCTGTCGGGCGTGTTCGAAGGCGTGACGACCGGCACGCCGATCGCGCTGCTGATCCGCAATACCGACCAGCGCAGCAAGGACTACGGCAACATCGTCGAGACGTTCCGTCCCGGTCACGCCGACTACACCTATTGGCAGAAATACGGCATCCGCGACTACCGCGGCGGCGGCCGCTCGTCCGCACGCCTGACCGCGCCGATCGTCGGCGCGGGCGCGGTCGCGAAGAAGTGGCTGCGCGAGCGCTTCGGGGTCGAGGTGCGCGGCTACATGAGCGGCCTCGGCGACATCGACGTGCCGTTCGTCGACTGGTCGTACGTGCACGAGAACCCGTTCTTCTCGCCGAACGCGGCGGTCGTGCCGGAGCTCGAGGCGTACATGGATGCGTTGCGCAAGGACGGCGATTCGATCGGCGCGCGCATCGACGTCGTCGCGTCCGGCGTGCCGGTCGGCTGGGGCGAGCCGGTATTCGACCGTCTCGATGCCGATATCGCGAAGGCGATGATGAGCATCAACGCGGTGAAGGGCGTCGAGATCGGCGCGGGCTTCGACAGCGTCGCGCAGCGCGGCTCGGTGCACGGCGACGAACTGACGCCGGCCGGCTTCGTCGGCAACCACGCGGGCGGCGTGCTCGGCGGGATTTCGACGGGGCAGGACATCACCGTGTCGATCGCGATCAAGCCGACGTCGAGCATCCGCACGCCGCGCCGCTCGATCACGAAGTCCGGCGAAGAGGCGACGGTGGAAACCTTCGGTCGCCACGATCCGTGCGTCGGCATTCGCGCGACGCCGATCGCCGAATCGATGCTCGCGCTGGTGCTGATCGACCATGCGCTGCGCCACCGCGCACAGTGCGGCGACGTCGAGACGGCCACGCCGAAGATCGCGGGCAGCGCGACCTGATAGAAGCGGGCGCGTCGCGTCGGCCGTCGAACGATGAATGCAAGCGGGGCGCTGCGTGATGCAGCGCCCCGTTTCGTTTGCGGCGGTGGTGTGCCGTGACCAAAAAACGCGCCGCTCGCGGCGGCGCGTTCCGGCAGCTTACATGTTCGGGTAGTTCGGCCCGCCGCCGCCTTCGGGCGTGACCCACACGATGTTCTGCGTCGGGTCCTTGATGTCGCAGGTCTTGCAGTGCACGCAGTTCTGCGCGTTGATCACGAGGCGCTCGCCGCCGTCGTCGTTCTTCACGAACTCGTACACGGCCGCCGGGCAGAAGCGCGCCTCCGGCCCCGCGTACGTGCGCAGGTTCACGTTCACCGGCACGCTCGCATCTTTCAGCGTCAGGTGCGCCGGCTGGTTCTCCTCGTGGTTCGTGTTCGAGATGAACACCGACGACAGCCGGTCGAACGTCAGCTTGCCGTCCGGCTTCGGATACGCGATCGGCTCGCACTGCGACGCCGGCTTCAGCATCTCGTGGTCCGCATGCTGGTGATGCAGCGTCCACGGCACGTTGCCGCCCATCACCTTCTGCTCGAGCCCGACCATCAGCGTGCCCAGGTACAGGCCCTTCGCCATCCACTGCTTGAAGTTGCGCGCGCGGTACAGCTCCGTGTACAGCCACGATTGCTTGAACGCATCGGGGTACGCGTTCAGCTCGTCCGACTGACGGCCGGCCTGCACCGCGTCGAACGCGGCGTCGGCCGCCAGCATGCCAGTCTTGATCGCCGCGTGGCTGCCCTTGATCCGCGATGCGTTCAGGAAGCCCGCGTCGTCGCCGATCAGCGCGCCGCCCGGGAACACCGTCTTCGGCAGCGACAGCAGGCCGCCGGCCGTGATCGCCCGCGCGCCGTACGACACGCGCTTGCCACCTTCGAGGAACGCGCGGATCGACGGGTGCGTCTTGTAGCGCTGGAATTCCTCGAACGGCGACAGGTACGGGTTCGTGTAGCCCAGGCCCACCACGAAGCCGACCACGACCTGGTTGTTGTCCATGTGATACAGGAACGAGCCGCCGTACGTATCGGACTTCAGCGGCCAGCCGGCCGTGTGGATCACGAGGCCCGGCTTGTGCTTGGCCGGATCGATTTCCCACAGTTCCTTGATGCCGATCCCGTACGCCTGCGGATCGGCGTTCGCGTCGAGCTTGAACGTCGAGATCAGCTGGCGGCCGAGGTGGCCGCGGCAGCCTTCGGCGAACAGCGTGTACTTCGCGTGCAGCTCCATGCCGAGCTGGAAGTTCTCGGTCGGCTCGCCGTCCTTGCCCACGCCCATGTTGCCGGTGGCGACGCCCTTCACCGAGCCGTCGTCGTTATAGAGGATCTCCGCAGCCGGGAAGCCGGGGAAGATCTCGACGCCCAGCGCCTCGGCCTGCTGGCCGAGCCAGCGCGTCACGTTGCCCAGCGAAATCACGTAGTTGCCGTGATTCTTGAAGTTGTCCGGCAGCGCCCAGTTCGGCGTCGTGACGGCGCTCTTCTCGGACAGGAACAGGAAGCGGTCTTCGCTCACCTCGACGTCGAGTGGCGCACCGCGTTCCTTCCAGTCGGGAAACAGCTCGGTGATCGCGCGCGGGTCCATCACCGCGCCCGACAGGATGTGCGCGCCGATCTCGGAACCCTTCTCGAGCACGCACACGCCGATCTCGGTGCCTTTCTCGGCGGCCAGCTGCTTGAGCCGGATCGCGGCAGACAGCCCGGCGGGGCCGCCGCCGACGATCACGACGTCGTATTCCATCGATTCGCGCGGGCCGTATTGCTCGATGAGGCTTGCGGGGGTCATTGGCGTTCCTCTAACCGTTAGAATGCTTTTATTCGGGAGCGTATTGTCTGCGAAACGAAACGCTTGCCGCAACAGCATGCGGGTAGATTAGCACGATCGTTCTATTTTTTGTGCTAGGGTAATGCCGCCCGGGCTGTGCCGTCCGGGCTGGCGCAACGATATCGAAAGGGGATGTGCAAATGGGTCGATCGATCAATCTGGAGGGCAAGGTTGCGCTGGTCACGGGCGCGTCGAGCGGCCTCGGGCAGCGTTTTGCGCAGGTGCTGTCGCAGGCCGGCGCGAAGGTCGTGCTCGCGAGCCGCCGCGTCGAGCGCCTGAAGGAGCTGCGCGCGGAGATCGAGGCGGCGGGCGGCGCCGCGCATGTCGTGTCGCTCGACGTGACTGACGTCCAGAGCATCAAGGCGGCCGTCGCGCATGCGGAGACGGAAGCCGGCACGATCGACATCCTCGTGAACAATTCGGGCGTGTCGACGATGCAGAAGCTCGTCGACGTGACGCCGGCGGATTTCGAGTTCGTGTTCGATACGAACACGCGCGGCGCATTTTTCGTCGCGCAGGAAGTCGCGAAGCGGATGATCATGCGCGCGAACGGCGGCGGCAATGGCAAGCCGCCGTGCCGGATCATCAACATCGCGTCGGTGGCCGGGCTGCGCGTGTTCCCGCAGATCGGGCTGTACGCGATGAGCAAGGCCGCGGTCGTGCAGATGACGCGTGCGATGGCACTGGAGTGGGGCCGCCACGGGATCAACGTGAATGCGATCTGCCCCGGCTATATCGATACCGAAATCAATCATTACCTGTGGGAAACCGAGCAGGGCCAGAAGCTGCAGTCGATACTGCCGCGCCGGCGCGTCGGCAAGCCGCAGGATCTCGACGGGCTGTTGTTGCTGCTCGCGGCCGACGAGTCGCAGTTCATCAATGGCTCGATCATCTCCGCGGACGACGGCTTCGGCCTTGCGTGAGCGGATGACATTTCGCAACAAAGAAGACAGCAATGAGCGCAACAAGCGATTACTCCCCCGTTTTTGAGATGTCGATGCCGATCCGTTGGGGCGACATGGACGCGTTCGGCCATGTGAACAACACGGTCTATTTCCGCTACATGGAGCAGGCGCGGATCTCGTGGTTCGAGCAGCTCGGCATTGCGGGCGGCAACGGCGAGGGGCAGGGGCCCGTCATCGTCACTGCGTCGATGGAGTTCCTCAAGCAGCTGCACTATCCGGGCGACGTGATCGCGAGGATGTCGGCCGCGAAGCCCGGCCGAAGCAGCTTCGACACCGGCTTCGAGCTCACGCGCGCGGACGATCCGCAGCATGTCTATGCACGCGGCAACGCGCGCTGCGTGTGGGTCGATTACGCGCTCGGCAAGTCGGTGCCGCTGCCGCCGCTGCTGCGCGACACGATCGAGCACGCGCTCGCGACGAAAATCGGCTGAGCGCGCATATCGGCAGGCCGTGCGCACCGGGTCGCCGGCGGCGCGCCGTGCCCGTCGTTTCCGTCAATCGGCCGCCATGTGCGGCCGATCGTCATTCGCGCGCCGCGATGCAATGCGCGTTCACTGCCCGAGCAGGCGCTGCAGCAGCTCCGGCGTATTGTTCGTCCCGTATTTGCGCATCAGTCGCGCGCGGTAGATGTCGACCGTGCGGGAGCTGATGTCGAGCACGCGCCCGATCTGCTTGCTGGTCTTGCCGGTCGCGAGCTGCGCGGCGATCTCGCGTTCGCGCGGGGTCAGCTCGACCGCGACGCGGCGCGTCGCGCTCAGATCCTCGAAGGTCCAGATGCCGGCCGCGAGCGGCGCGGTGCGGTCGAGCGCGCGGCCCGTCACGTGGCACCAGAACAGTTCGCCGTCCGCGCGCTTCATGATTCTGTCGTCCGAGTAGACGCCGTTCGCGACCATCACGCGTGCGATGCGCTCGCCGATTCGCTGGAATTCGTCCGTGGACGGGTAGAGCACCGCATACGATTTTCCGGTCAGGTCGGCCCGCGCGCAGCGGAAGATCGACGCGAGCGCGTCGTTGCAGTCCTCGATCACGCGGTCGCGCGACAGCACGAGGCCGAGCGGCGCGAGGTGGAAGGCGGTCTGGTAATCGAGATCGGGCATGGCGCGGGGGCGGAGGGAAATGCTTATGTATTTTTGCGTATTGTGCCGCATCCGCGCCGCATCGTACCCTTTCAGGCATCTCGCGGCGTTCGTCGCGACATAAAAAGCGTGCCTCGACGCAGGCATCGCCGCGCATGCATAGAATGGTGCGGCGGGCTTGCGCCACGTGGCGCGTGAACCGGTTTTGCTGGTTTCCATAGAGGAAGGGACAACTGATGAACAAAGTCTATCCAAGCGCGGCTGCCGCGCTGGAGGGGATCGTCCGTGACGGACAGACCTTCGCGGTGGGCGGCTTCGGCCTGTGCGGTATTCCCGAGGCGCTGATCGCGGCGTTGCGCGATTCGGCCGTCAAGGGCATCACCTGCATCAGCAACAACGCGGGCGTCGACGGTTTCGGCCTCGGCCTGCTGCTGGAAACGCGCCAGATCAAGAAGATGATCTCGTCGTACGTCGGCGAGAACAAGGAGTTCGAGCGCCAGTACCTGGCCGGCGAACTCGAGCTCGAATTCACGCCGCAGGGTACGCTCGCCGAGAAGCTGCGCGCGGGCGGTGCGGGCATCCCCGCGTTCTTCACGAATACCGGCTACGGCACCGTGATCGCGGAAGGCAAGGAAACGCGCCAGTTCGGCGATCGCCACTACGTGCTCGAGCAGTCGCTGACGGCCGACGTCGCGCTCGTCAAGGCGTGGAAGGCCGACAAGTCCGGCAACCTGATCTATCGCCGCACCGCGCGCAACTTCAACCCGATGTGCGCGATGGCCGGCAAGATCACCGTGGTCGAGGTCGAGGAGATCGTCGAGAACGGCACGCTCGATCCGGATCAGGTTCATACGCCGGGAATCTTCGTGCAGCGCATCGTGCTGAACGCGACGCCGGAAAAACGCATCGAACAACGCGTCGTACGCGCGAAAGGAGACTGACATGGCCTGGAATCGTGACCAGATGGCTGCGCGTGCGGCGAAGGAACTGCAGGACGGCTTCTACGTGAACCTCGGCATCGGCCTGCCGACGCTCGTCGCGAACCACGTGCCGGAAGGCGTCGAGGTGTGGCTGCAGTCGGAGAACGGCCTGCTCGGCATCGGCCCGTCGCCGACCGAAGACGAAGTCGACGCCGATCTGATCAACGCCGGCAAGCAGACCGTCACGACGCTGCCCGGTTCGTCGATCTTCTCGTCGGCCGATTCGTTCGCGATGATTCGCGGCGGCCACATCAACCTCGCGATCCTCGGCGCGATGCAGGTCAGCAAGCAGGGCGACCTCGCGAACTGGATGATCCCCGGCAAGATGATCAAGGGGATGGGCGGCGCGATGGACCTCGTCGCGGGGGTGGGGCGTGTCGTCGTGCTGATGGAGCATGTCGCGAAGGGCGATCAGCACAAGATCCTCGACGAATGCAACTTGCCGCTCACGGGTGTCGGCGTGGTCGACCTGATCATCACCGATCTCGGCGTGATCGAAGTGACGCCGTCCGGGTTGAAGGTGCTCGAACTCGCCGACGGCGTGAGCGTCGACGAGATCCAGACGAAGACGGGCGCACTGCTCGACGTCAGCGCCGTGGCCTGAGCACGACCCTGGTGCGTGATCCTCGACGCCCCGCGTTCCCGACGGAGCGCGGGGCGTTTTGTCACGAACGCACGTACGCGTCACGCAATCGCGCCGCCGCCGTCGATCAGTACCGTCGAACCGGTTGCATAAGGCGTGGCCGCCAGATACAGGATCGCATTCGCGACATCCTCCGGCTGGCCGACCCTGCGTGCCGGAAGCCGTTGGGCGGCGCCCGCGTACATCGCGTCGCGTGCGTCGGGCGCGAGCTTATCCCACAGCGGCGTCGCGATCAGGCCCGGCGACACGGTGTTCACGCGAACCGGCGCCAGTTCGAGCGCCAGCCCTCGGGCGAGCGCCTCGAGCGCCGCGTTGATCGCGCCTTGCAGGACCGACGACGCGCTCGGCCGCACGCTGAGGAACCCCGACACGAACGTCAGCGAGCCGCCTGGCGCGATATCGATCGCGCGGGCGATGCGGTAGGCGCCCCAGAACTTGCTGTCCATCGCTGCCTGCGCGTCGGCGAGCGGCAGCGCACGGAGCGGGCCCGTGGCCGTCTTCGCGGCTGAAATCACGACGTGGTCGAACCGGCCGACGCGCGCGCAGAACGCATCGACGTCCGCCGTATCGGTGATGTCGAGCGCTTCGGTCCGCACCTGCGCGCCCGGTATGGCATCGATGCCGAACCTGGCCGGATCGCGCGACGCGATCGTCAGATGCGCACCGCGCCGCGCGAATGCCGTCGCGGTGGCGGCGCCGATGCCGGAGCTTCCGCCGACGACGAGTACGTTCTTTCCGTGGAGCGGATCGTTCATGAAAGTCTTTCCTGGGTAGTGAATTGAGCAGAGTTGAGCGGAATCCGGTCAGATCGTTTCGGCCTCGCGCAGCGTCGACGGGCTGTGCAGCGCGAAGCGCGCGATGTCGTCCTTGCGCATGAAAACGACCCCCGGGTGTGATCGAGCGTAGTGCAGGAAGGTGTCCCACGCGCGGACCATCTGCGGCGTGCCGCTGATCCGGTCGTGCGCGCTGATCGACATCAGTCTGCGCCGCTGTCCGGCTTCCGCGTACAGCTGGTCGAAATCCAGCTTGATCTGCTCGACGAACATCGTCGGCGAGTAGTTGCGGCCTTCGATCAGCAGGATGTCGTTGTTGCGCAGCGTGTACGGGACCACCGCGAAATCGCGGCCGCCGACGGTCTCGATGAACGGTTCGTCGCGGCTGACGTCGTCGATGTGATACACGTAGCCGAGTTCCTGCAGCAGCGATAGCGTATGCGGG
The DNA here is from genome assembly GCF_902833245.1 of Burkholderia sp. BCC0398. Classification (NCBI taxonomy): domain Bacteria; kingdom Pseudomonadati; phylum Pseudomonadota; class Betaproteobacteria; order Burkholderiales; family Burkholderiaceae; genus Burkholderia; species Burkholderia sp. BCC0398. The sequence continues at coordinate 569,687 of NZ_CADFEM010000003.1, read as the reverse complement.
CCGCGCCGCAGCCAGTTGCAGTTGTAGCCGGTGGGGCGCTGGCCGGTCACCGCCTCGACCATGTCACGCGCGTCGGTCAGGAAGCGGCGCTCGTCGTCGCGGCTCATCGCGAATTGCGCGCGCCACGTCGGGCCGTGCGCGGCGGCTTCGTGGCCGCGCGATACGATTTCGCGTGCCAGTTCGGGGTGCCGGCGCGCGGCTTCCCCGATCATGTGCGACGTCACTTTCACGCCGTGCCGGTCCCACAGATCGAGCAGGCGCGGAATGCCTTCCCGGTAGCCATACGCAAACCAGGTGGCCGACGCGAGATCGACCGGCACCGACGGCGGGAACGCGACGGCCGGAAACGGGCTGTCCGCGCCCGTGGGCGGTTGGCCGCCCGCCTCGAACTGCATCGAGATCGAGATCACGAGCCGCGCGCCGTCCGGCCAGAACGGCGTGGTGCCCGGTGCGGCAGGCATCGGCGTCGGCGCGGCGGTGGCGGGCACGGACGTGCCTGCGGCCAGCGCGACGCCGGCCGCGAGCCCGGCGCCGGCCTGGGCCAGGAATGTGCGGCGCGGCAGCGGCGTCGCGGAAGTGTCGTTACCGTGAGTCATCGTCCCCTCCGTCAACCGACGAGCCCAAGCTGACGCATCAGCGTCAGGTTGTCTTCGATGTGCCAGTTTTCCGCGATCCGGCCGTGGTCGATCCGATAGATATCGGTCGCGATGAAGTCGATCGCCTGTCCGCGCCCGGCCGTTCCGTTGAACGCCCCGGTGAAATGCCCGCGGAAATGCAGGTGCACGACGACCCGGTCGCCGGCGACGATCATCTGTTCGATGTCGCAGCGCAGGTCCGGGATCGCGCCGCGCATCGTGCTGGACGCCGCGAGCGGCCCCGGTAGGCCCTGTTCGCGGCCGGGCGGCAGCGTTCGGTCGGTGAAGTCGTCGGCGAGCGCCGCGCGGGCGAGCGCGGGGTCGCCGGTATTCCAGAAGCTGCCGTAGCGGCGCGCGGCCAGCACGTGCGCGCGGGCCTGCGCGGCCGGCAAGCCCGCCGCGACGGTCAGCGTGTGCGGCTCGACGAGATCGGCGGCATGGGCCGCGGCGGGCCAGAGCGCCACGACGCAAGCAGCTGCCGCGAATGCGTGCGCGACGGGGCGGGTGGCCGAACGAAGGCGGATCGACATGGTTTCGAGGGTCCTGTGAAAGCGTCAGGCGACGACGCGGAACAGGTATGGTAGGTTTCCGTTCTGCATGCAAATACGGGCAAAAGGCGAATGGATTATTCGAAAAAAGGAAAGGTTTGGGTGAGGCGGGCGCCATGACGCTGATCGACGATTTCCCGGCGCTCGATACCTTCGCGCGGATCGTGTCGGCCGGCAGCCTGTCGGCGGCGGCGCGCGAGCTCGACCTGTCGTTGTCCGTCGTCAGCAAGCGACTCGCGCATCTCGAGTCGCGGCTCGGCGTGCGCCTGCTGCACCGGACGACGCGGCAGCAAACGCTCACCGACGACGGCGCGCAGTTTCACGCGCAGGTGCTACGCATCCTCGCGGAGGTCGAGCAGGCGGAAACGCTGATGCGCGATCGCCGCGGCACGGTCAGCGGCGTGCTGCGCGTGACGGCGCCCGGCGAGCTCGGCCGCCTGCGAATCGCGCCGCTCGTGGCGGCCTTTCAGCAGCGACATCCGCAATTGACCGTACAGCTGATGCTGACCGATACGGTCGTCGATCTGCTCGCGTCCGACATTGACGTCGCCGTGCGGATCGGCAATCTTGCCGATTCGACGATGATCGCGCGCGAGCTGGCGCCGAATCATCGCGTGCTGTGCGCGTCGCCGGGTTATCTCGCGGCGCACGGGTCGCCGGCCCATCCGGTCGAGCTTCGTGCGCATCGATGCATCGTGATGGGCGACCAGCCGCGTGCCGAATGGCGGTTCGACGGCGCGCAAGGCGGCGTGGCGGTCGAGGTGACGGCCGCGCTGCTGACCAACGACGGCGGCGCGGCGCGCACGCTGGCGCTCGAGGGCGCGGGCATTGCGCTGAAGTCGATCTGGGACGTCGGCGCCGATCTCGACGCCGGCCGGCTCGTACGCGTGCTGCCGGCCTTCGCGGCGTCCGCCGCGCCGCTGCATGCCGTCTATCCCGGCGGCCGTCACGTGCCGCTGCGCGTGCGGACATTCGTCGATTTCCTGCGCGAGCAGTTGCGTCATGCGTGGCACCGCCACGACTGAACCCACCCCGGGTGGCGGGCCGGGCGCGTGGCGACCCGTCATTCCGAAGCGGTTTACAATCGTTTGCATCGGGCGTCGCAAGCGTTGCCCCGCGCGTCGCCCCCCGTTCGACAGGATGCCAACGATGCCAACGACCTCAGCGAATCCCCCGGTTCCCCGCCAGCGGCGCGTGCAGTGTGCGAGCACGGCCGGCCTTCACCACGTCGCCTATACCGAGTGGGGCGACCCCGCGAATTCGCGCGTGCTCGTCTGCGTGCACGGCCTGACCCGCTCCGGCCGCGATTTCGACCGGCTGGCCGCCGCGCTGTCCGATACGTATCGCGTCGTCTGCCCCGATGTCGCCGGGCGTGGCCGCTCGGACCGGCTGGCCGATCCGCGGCTCTATGCGATTCCGCAATACGTGGCCGACATGGTGACGCTGATTGCCCGGCTCGACGTCGAATCGGTCGACTGGTTCGGCACGTCGATGGGCGGCCTGATCGGCATGGCGCTTGCCGGGCTGCCCGGTTCGCCGCTGCGCCGGATGATCGTCAACGACGTCGGTCCGCGCATCGAGCCCGATTCGCTGACGCGTATCGGCGAGTACCTCGGCGTGCAGCCGCGCTTTGCGACCGAGCAGGAGGGAGTCGATTATCTGACGTCGCTGTCGCTGCCGTTCGGTGCGCTGAGCGCCGACGAGTGGCGCGAGATCAACGGGCCGCTGCTGCACGAACTGCCCGAAGGCGGCTGGACGATGCGCTACGATCCGCGCATCGCCGAGCCGTTCAAGGCGACGACGCCCGAACTGGCCGCGCTCGGCGAGGCCGCGCTGTGGCGCGCGATCGAGACGACGGACGCGACGCTGCTCGTCGTGCGCGGCGAGACGTCCGACCTGCTGTCGCGCGAGACGGCGGCCGAAATGGTCCGTCGCGGCCGGCATGTGACGCAGGTCGAGATTCCGGGGGCAGGGCACGCGCCGGCGTTCGTCAGCGCGGACCAGATTGCGCTCGCGCGGCGGTTTTTCGTCGAAGGCGACGCATAAACGCGTCATAATATGCGGTTCGGCGGCACGCGGGCCGTGCCGCCGCCCGAATCCCTACCCATCACGACCGGAACATTTCATGGCAGTCATTCGTCACCACGGCGGGGCCCGTCTCTCCGAAACCGCGATCCACAACGGTACCGTGTATCTGGCCGGCCAGATCGCCGAAGACACCACGCAGGACATCCGCGGCCAGACGCGCGAAGTGCTCGGCCACATCGACCGCCTGCTCGCCGAAGCGAACAGCGATAAGGCCCATCTGCTGTCGGTGCAGATCTACATCTCGGATCTCGCGAACTTCGAAGGCATGAATGCCGAGTGGGACGCATGGGTTGCGGAAGGCAACGCGCCGCCGCGCGCGACCGTCGAGGCGAAGCTTGCCGATCCGGCGCTGCTCGTCGAGATCGTGGTCGTCGCCGCGCAGCGGAGCTGAGCGTCAGCCAAAGATGACCGTATTCCGGCAGGCCGTGCAATGACCGAATCCGTTTCCGCTTCTCCCGTCGCGGCGCCGTCGTTCGACGACGTGCTCGCGTTCGTGCGCGAGCGGGCCGGCGACGCGCGCCTGTCGTCCGGCGAGCTGCTCGCCGATCACTCGGCCGGCACGGCGTCGATCATGCGCACGCTGAACGTCGATCCGCACGCGATGCAGGCCGCCGCGCTGTTCGTGCTGACGCCGCATCTGAGCGACCCCGAACGCGAGCTGACCGAGCGTTTCGGCGACGAAGTCGCGCGGCTCGTGGCCGACGTGCGCAAGCTGTTGCGGCTCGGCACCGTCAGCCTGCGCGCCGCGCAGAACGCGAAGCCCGACTCCGGGCGCGACGCGGCGGAAGAGCGGCGCACGCAGATCGAGGCGCTGCGCAAGATGCTGCTCGCGTTCGCGCAGGACATCCGCGTGGTGCTGATCCGCCTTGCTTCGCGCTTGCAGTCGCTGCGCTACTACGCGGCCGCGAAGCTCGATCCGCCGCCCGACGTCGCGCGCGAGACGCTCGAGATCTATGCGCCGCTCGCGAACCGTCTCGGTATCTGGCAACTGAAGTGGGAACTCGAGGATCTCGCGTTCCGCTTCGAGGATCCCGTCACCTACAAGCGGATCGCGAAGCTGCTCGACGAGAAGCGCATCGAGCGCGAGGCGTACGTCACGCAGGCGATCGCGCGGCTGCAGCACGAGCTCGCGCAAGCGCACATCCAGGCCGACGTCAGCGGCCGGCCGAAGCATATCTACAGCATCTGGCGCAAGATGCGCGGCAAGGAGCTCGATTTCTCCGAGCTGTACGACGTGCGCGCGTTTCGCGTGATCGTGCCCGACATCAAGGATTGCTACGCGGTGCTCGGCATCGTGCATCACCTGTGGCAGCCGGTGCCGAAGGAGTTCGACGACTACATCTCGCGGCCGAAGCCGAACGGCTACAAGTCGCTGCATACGGTCGTGATCGGCGACGACGGCCGTGCGTTCGAAGTGCAGATCCGCACGCAGGAGATGCATCGCTTCGCCGAGTACGGCGTCGCCGCGCACTGGCGCTACAAGGAGGCCGGCGCACGCGGCTATGGCGGACAGTTCTCGGCGAGCGACAAGTACGACGAGAAGATCGCGTGGCTGCGTCAGTTGCTCGCGTGGAAGGACGACGTCGAGGACGGCACCGAGGTGTCGGGCGATCAGGCGTGGGCGCAACTGCGCGAGACGTCGCTCGACGACGACCACATCTACGTGCTGACGCCGCAGGCGCGCGTGATCGCGCTGCCGCAGGGCGCGACGCCGGTCGATTTCGCGTACCACCTGCACAGCGAGCTCGGCCATCGCTGCCGCGGCGCGCGCGTCGACGGCGTGATGGTGCCGCTGAACACGCCGCTTTCGAACGGCCAGACGGTCGAGATCGTCGCGGTGAAGGAAGGCGGGCCGTCGCGCGACTGGCTGAACCTGCAGCTCGGTTACCTGAAGAGCCCGCGTGCGCGGCAGAAGGTGCGTGCGTGGTTCAACTCGATCGAGCAGGAAGAAAACATCGCGCACGGCCGCGCGCTCGTCGAAAAGACGCTGCAGCGCGAGGGCAAGACGTCGGTCAGCCTGGACAACCTCGCCGCGAAGCTCGGCTTCAAGTCGCCCGAGGAGCTGTTCTCGGTCGTCGGCAAGGAAGAATTCAGCCTGCGCAACGTCGAGCACGCGCTGTCCGACGCGCCGCCGCCGGAACCGGCGCCCGAGGCGCCGGCCGATTTCGAGAAGCGCAGCAGCGGCGCGAGCGTCGCGCACGGTGCATCGACCGGCGTGCTGGTGGTGGGCGTCGACGCGCTGCTGACGCAGCTGGCGCGCTGCTGCCGTCCGGCGCCGCCCGATCCGATCAGCGGTTTCGTCACGCGCGGCAAGGGGATGTCGATCCACCGCACCGACTGCCCGACGTTTCGCCGGATGGTCGAGCGCGCGCCGGAACGCGTGCTGCAGACGACCTGGTCGGCCGACGTGCTGGGCGGGCGCGGCGCGTCCGTCTATCCGGTCGACCTGATGATCGAGGCGAGCGATCGGCAAGGGCTGCTGCGCGATATCTCCGAAGTGTTCGCGCGCGAAAAGATCAACGTCGTGGGCGTGAAGACGCAAAGCCGCCGCAATGCGGCCTTCATGCAGTTCACGGTCGAGGTCTCGAATTCGGCGCAGGTGCAGCGCGCGTGCACGCTGCTCGGCGAGGTGCAGGGCGTCGTGCGGGCAGGGCGGAAATCCTGATGGGGTTGGATCCGCGTTATTTTGCTGCGACCGCATAAAACACTTGCCAAGCCTGCAGCCACTCCATATAATCTTAGCTTCTCTAGGCTCGTAGCTCAGTTGGTTAGAGCACCACCTTGACATGGTGGGGGTCGTTGGTTCGAATCCAATCGAGCCTACCAACGAATTGAGAATGCCCGGCCTCCGGGTGTTCGAAGCAGTACACAACTCAACGCGAACAAGGCGAATACGGTTATGACACCGCGAACGTTGACCGAAACCACTTCGGAGCGACGCTAGTCGAGGAACGTTTTCGCCCTTTCAGTTTGAGTGAAGTATCGAATGCGGCCCCTCGAAAGCGGGGCCGCATTTTTTTTGTCGCGAATTTTCACGCGCGAGTTGATCTCGCGTACCTGGTCTGCCGCCCACTGTCGGCATCACGGAGAATGCTATGGTTTCGATACGCTTGCCTGACGGCTCAGTTCGACAATACGAGCATCCGGTGACAGTTGCCGAGGTTGCGGCCTCGATCGGTCCCGGCCTCGCCAAGGCTGCGCTGGGTGGCAAGCTCGATGGCGAGCTCGTGGATACGTCGACGCTGATCGACCGCGACGCGTCGCTCGCGATCGTCACGGACAAGGATGCCGACGGCCTCGACATCATCCGCCACTCGACCGCCCACTTGCTCGCGTATGCGGTGAAGGAGCTGTATCCGGACGCGCAGGTGACGATCGGCCCGGTGATCGACAACGGTTTCTATTACGACTTCTCGTACAACCGCCCGTTTACGCCGGAAGATCTGGAAAAGATCGAAAAGCGCATGCAGGAACTCGCGAAGAAGGACGAGCCGGTCACGCGCCGTGTCGTGTCGCGCGACGAGGCGGCCGGTTACTTCCGCAGCATCGGCGAGAAGTACAAGGCCGAGATCATCGAATCGATTCCGCAAAGCGACGAAATCAAGCTGTATTCGCACGGCGGCTTCACCGATCTGTGCCGCGGCCCGCACGTGCCGTCCACCGGCAAGCTGAAGATCTTCAAGCTGATGAAGGTCGCGGGCGCGTACTGGCGCGGCGATTCGAAGAACGAGCAGCTGCAGCGCATCTACGGCACGGCCTGGACGAAGAAGGAAGACCAGGACCAGTACCTGCACATGCTCGAGGAAGCGGAAAAGCGCGACCACCGCAAGCTCGGCAAGCAGCTCGACCTGTTCCACATGCAGGAAGAGTCGCCGGGGATGGTGTTCTGGCATCCGAAGGGCTGGGCGCTGTGGCAGCAGGTCGAGCAGTACATGCGCCGCCGCGTGAACGACGCCGGCTATCTCGAGATCAAGACGCCGATGATCATGGACCGCTCGCTGTGGGAAGCGTCGGGCCACTGGCAGAACTATCGCGAGAACATGTTCACGACGGAGTCGGAGAAGCGCGACTACGCGATCAAGCCGATGAACTGCCCGGGCCACGTCCAGGTGTTCAAGCACGGCCTGCGCTCGTACCGCGACCTGCCGCTGCGTTACGCGGAATTCGGCTCGTGCCACCGCAACGAGGCGTCGGGCGCGCTGCACGGCCTGATGCGCGTGCGCGGCTTCGTGCAGGACGACGCGCACATCTTCTGTACGGAAGATCAGTTCATCTCGGAATCGATCGCGTTCAACACGCTCGCGATGAGCGTGTACAAGGACTTCGGTTTCGATCACATCGACATCAAGCTGTCGCTGCGCCCCGACCAGCGTGCGGGGACGGACGAAACGTGGGATCGCGCCGAGCAGGGTTTGCGCGACGCGCTGACCGCCTGCGGCCTCACGTGGGAAGAGTTGCCGGGCGAGGGTGCGTTCTACGGCCCGAAGATCGAGTACCACATCAAGGACGCCCTCGGCCGCTCGTGGCAGTGCGGCACGCTGCAGCTCGACATGGTGCTGCCGGAGCGCCTGGGCGCCGAGTACGTCGCCGAGGACAACAGCCGTCGCCGGCCGGTGATGCTGCACCGCGCGATCGTCGGTTCGATGGAGCGTTTCCTCGGCATCTTGATCGAGCACCATGCTGGTGCAATGCCGGTCTGGCTCGCGCCGTACCAGGCAATTGTGCTCAATATCGCCGAAAGTCAGGCCGAATATGCGCACGCTCTGACCCAAACGTTGCAAAAACAAGGGGTTAGAGTGGCGGCCGATTTGCGCAACGAGAAGATTAGCTATAAAATACGCGAGCACACGCTGGAAAAGGTGCCTTATCTCCTCGTCGTGGGCGATAAGGAGCGTGATGCGCAAACGGTAGCCGTGCGTGCCCGTGGCGGCGTCGATCTTGGCGTTATGCCGGTCGAAGCCTTCGTTGAGCGTCTGCAGGAAGACCTGCGCTCGTTCAAGTAACCGCCCTGGCAGCGCGGCTCATTTTTTTAATTTTTAGAGGAAACGTAACATCGCTACTGATAAGTCGTCGCACCGCATCAACGGTGAAATCACTGCGCCGGAAGTGCGCCTGGTCGGGATCGAGAACGAACCGCTCGGTATCGTAAAACTCGCTGACGCTTTCCGTAAATCGGAAGAACTGGATGTTGACCTGGTGGAGATCGCGCCGCAAGCGGTGCCGCCGGTTTGCCGTCTGATGGATTACGGCAAGTTCAAGTACCAGGAATCGAAGAAGCAGCACGAAGCGAAGCTGAAGCAGAAGGTCATCCAGGTCAAGGAAGTCAAGTTCCGCCCGGGTACCGATGACGGGGATTACAACGTCAAGCTCCGCAATCTCGTGCGCTTCCTCGAAGAGGGCGACAAGACGAAGATCACGTTGCGTTTCCGCGGCCGCGAAATGGCTCACCAGGAAATCGGTATGCGGATGCTGGAGCGTCTGCGCACGGATCTCGAGGAAGTCGGCCAGGTCGAGCAGATGCCGAAGATGGAAGGGCGCCAGATGATCATGGTGCTCTCGCCGAAGAAAAAGAAGTAACGAGCCCGCGCGCATCGCGCGCAGGTTCGACAGTGGTTCGGCGCGTAGCCCGGTCAGGGCGGCGCGCCAACGATGACGGCGGCTGCGCAAGCGGTGCGCCGTACACAAGTGGACTGGGTTTCGAAGGGCGGGTCAAGGGCGCAAGCCAACCGCACACCCATCGCCATCTAATAAACTGGAGTTGTTCGTCATGCCTAAGATGAAGACCAAGAAGAGCGCTGCAAAGCGCTTCGTGGTGCGTCCGGGCGGTACCGTCAAGCGCGGTCAAGCCTTCAAGCGTCACATCCTGACCAAGAAAACCACGAAGAACAAGCGCCATCTGCGCGGCGCAACGGCAGTTCATGATTCCGATCTGAACTCCGTCCGCGCGATGCTCCCGTTCGCGTAACCCCTCAACTGATACTCCAAGGAGAGAAACATGCCTCGAGTCAAACGTGGGGTAACCGCACGGGCCCGCCACAAGAAGATCATCAACCTGGCCAAGGGTTATCGCGGCCGCCGCAATAACGTCTACCGCATCGCCAAGCAGGCGGTGATGCGCGCTGGTCAGTATGCGTATCGCGATCGCCGCAACAAGAAGCGTGTGTTCCGCGCACTGTGGATCACGCGTATCAACGCGGCAGTTCGCCAGCACGACATGACCTACAGCGTGTTCATCAACGGCCTGAAGAAGGCGTCGATCGAACTCGACCGTAAGGTGCTGGCCGACATGGCGGTGTTCGACAAGGCTGCTTTTGCTGCGATCGTCAAGCAGGTGAAAGCCGCCGTTGCAGCCTAATTGCGAAATTAGCACTGCGTGGTTAGTTGCAGCGAGGTTCCGGTAGTCTCGGCCGCTGCAGCGAAAACGGGGCTCTTCCGAGCCCCTTTTTTGTTTGGCGAGGCCATTTCGCTCGCCAAGACCGAATGACGTTGGAAATGATGGGATCTATGGATCTGGACCAGATTGTCGCCGACGCGCAGCAGTCCTTCGAACAGGCTGCCGACATCACCACGCTCGAAAACGAGAAAGCCCGATTTCTCGGCAAATCGGGTGCGCTGACCGAGTTGCTCAAGGGCCTCGGCAAGCTCGATCCCGAAGCACGCAAGACCGAAGGCGCACGCATCAACGTCGCGAAGCAGCAGGTCGAAGCCGCGCTCACCGCCCGTCGCCAGGCCCTGGCCGACGCGCTGCTGAATCAGCGCCTCACCGCCGAAGCGATCGACGTGACGTTGCCGGGCCGTGGCGCCGGTGCAGGCAGCCTGCACCCGGTGATGCGCACGTGGGAGCGTGTCGAACAGATTTTCGGCTCGATCGGTTTCGACGTGGCCGACGGCCCCGAAATCGAGACCGACTGGTACAACTTCACGTCGCTGAACAGCCCGGAGAACCATCCGGCGCGTTCGATGCAGGACACCTTCTACGTCGAAGGCAAGGATGCCGACGGCCGCCAGCTGCTGCTGCGCACGCACACGAGCCCGATGCAGGTGCGTTATGCGCGCATGAACCGTCCTCCGATCAAGGTGATCGCGCCGGGCCGCACGTATCGCGTCGACAGCGATGCGACCCACTCGCCGATGTTCAATCAGGTCGAGGGGCTGTGGATCGACGAAAACATCAGCTTCGCCGACCTCAAGGGCGTCTATACCGACTTCCTGAAAAAATTCTTCGAGCGCGACGACATCCTCGTGCGCTTCCGTCCGTCGTATTTCCCGTTCACGGAACCGTCGGCCGAGATCGACATGATGTTCGAGCACGGCAAGAACGCCGGCAAGTGGCTCGAAATTTCCGGCTCCGGGCAGGTGCATCCGACCGTGATCCGCAACATGGGCCTCGACCCCGAGCGCTACATCGGTTTCGCGTTCGGCAGCGGCCTCGAGCGCCTGACGATGCTGCGCTACGGTGTCCAGGATCTGCGGCTGTTCTTCGAGAACGACCTGCGTTTCCTGCGCCAGTTCGCATAACGCCGCTCGCCGCGCCGACCTGTGCCCGCGCATGCCCCGACGGACGTTTCCGACGGAGCCCGGGCGTCGATCTAACCTGTTTCGAACGTAGACATCCATGCAATTCCCTGAATCCTGGTTGAGAACCTTTGTCGACCCGCAGCTGACGACCGACGCCCTGTCGCACGCGCTGACGATGGCGGGGCTCGAAGTCGAATCGCTGAGCAAGGCTGCGCCGCCGACGTCGAAGATCGTCGTCGGCCGCGTGCTCGAAGTCGTCAAGCATCCGGATGCGGACAAGCTCAATGTCTGCCAGGTCGACGCCGGCACCGGCGCGACGCTGAACATCGTGTGCGGCGCCCCGAACGTGGCGCCCGGCATCAAGGTGCCGGTCGCGCTGGTCGGCGCGGAACTGCCGCCGGCGGAAGAGGGCGGCAAGCCGTTCGCGATCAAGCTGTCGAAGCTGCGCGGCGTGGAGAGCCAGGGGATGCTGTGCTCGGCGCGTGAGCTGAAATTGTCCGAGGATCACAGCGGGCTGCTGATCCTGCCGGAAGATACGCCGATCGGCCAGGACATCCGCGAGACGCTCAATCTCGACGACACGATCTTCGAAATCAAGCTGACGCCGAACAAGGCCGACTGCCTGTCAGTGTTCGGTATCGCGCGCGAGACGGCCGCGATCACCGGCGCACCGCTGACGCCGGTCGACATCCGCCCGGTGAACGTCGAGCTCGACGAGACGCTGCCGGTGCGCATCGCCGCGCCCGATCTGTGCGGCCGCTTCTCGGGTCGCGTGATCCGCGGCGTGAATGCGCACGCGAAGACGCCGCAGTGGATGGTCGAGCGCCTCGAGCGTTCGGGCCAGCGCAGCGTGTCCGCGCTCGTCGACATCTCGAACTACGTGATGTTCGAGCTCGGCCGCCCGTCGCACGTGTTCGATCTCGACAAGATCCACGGCGGCATCGAAGTGCGCTGGGGCAAGCGCGGCGAATCGCTGAAGCTGCTCAACGGCAACACGGTCGAACTCGACGAAACGGTCGGCGTGATCGCGGACGATCGTCAGGTCGAAAGCCTGGCCGGCATCATGGGCGGCGACAGCACGGCCGTCACGCTCGATACGACCAACATCTACCTCGAAGCCGCGTTCTGGTGGCCGGACAGCATCCGCGGCCGCGCGCGCAAGTACAACTTTTCGACCGATGCGGCCCATCGCTTCGAGCGCGGCGTCGATTACGCGACGACCGTCGAGCACGTCGAGCGCATCACGCAACTGATCCTCGAAATCTGCGGCGGCAAGGCCGGCCCGGTCGACGATCAGGCGGTGAACCTGCCGCAGCGTGTGCCGGTGAAGATGCGTGTGTCGCGCGCGAACCGCATCATCGGCGTGAAGATCGACGCCGACGAGATCGCGAACATCTTCACGCGCCTCGGCCTGCCGTTCGAGCGTGAAGACGACGCGTTCCTCGTCACGCCGCCGTCGCACCGCTTCGACATCGAGATCGAGGAAGACCTGATCGAGGAAGTGGCGCGCATCTACGGCTTCGAGAAGATTCCGGCGCGGCCGCCGGTCGCGACGAGCGAAATGCGTGCGACCCACGAGACGCGGCGTTCGATCCACGACATCCGTCACGCGCTCGCCGCGCGCGACTACGCGGAAACCGTCAACTTCAGCTTCGTCGATGCGGAGTGGGAGCAGGATTTCGCGGGCAACGACAACCCGATCCGTCTGCTGAACCCGATCGCCAGCCAGCTTTCGGTCATGCGCACGACGCTGTTCGGCAGCCTGATCTCGGTGCTGCGCCACAACCTGAACCGCCGCGCCGATCGCGTGCGCGTGTTCGAATCGGGGCGCGTGTTCATTGCCGATCCGTCGGTGAAGGCCGGCGAATTGGCGGTCGAAGGTCATGCGCAGCCGAAGCGCGTCGGCGCGCTGGCGTACGGTCCGGCATTCGACGAGCAGTGGGGCGTCGCGACCCGCGCGGTCGATTTCTTCGACGTGAAGGGCGATCTCGAGGCGCTGCTCGCGCCGGCGGTCGCGCGCTTCGTGAAGGCCGAGCATCCGGCCCTTCATCCGGGCCGCAGCGCGCGCATCGAAGTCGATGGCCGTGCGGTCGGCTGGATCGGCGAGCTGCATCCGCGCCTGATGCAGAAGTACGAGCTGCCGCACGCACCGGTGATGTTTGAAATCGACGCGGATGCGCTGACTGCACGTGCGCTGCCCGCGCCGACCGACGTGTCGAAATTCCCGCCGGTCCGTCGCGATATCGCCGTTGTCGTCGATCAGGCGGTCGAGGTTCAGGCACTTTTCGACGAAATGAAGAAGGCGCTTGCCGAAGACGCCTGCCGATTCGTTCAGAAGGTTGTACTCTTTGACGAATTTCGTGCAAAATCAAATACTTCCGGTGGTCTTGCCGCGAACGAGAAGAGCCTTGCCTTCCGCGTGACGCTGCAGGACGCGGCTGGCACGCTGCAGGACGAGGTCGTCGATCAGGCGATCCAGACGCTGGTCGAGCGAATGGCTCGTGCCGGTGCGCGCCTGCGCGGCTAAGGAGAGGGCCCGCCCGTTCGCGGGCGGCTTTTTCCATCGTAAGTTTTGATTCAACGCGCTGTATGGCAGATATGAACGACATGACCTCGAGTGAATTCGAAGCCCTCCTGACGGCGCAACGCAGCGCCATGAACCGCGACGCTTCGGCGCCGGCGTCCACGGAGACGCCGACGCTGACGAAGGCGGAACTGGCGGAGCTGCTGTTCGATAGCGTCGGGCTGAACAAGCGTGAAGCGAAGGACATGGTCGAGGCGTTTTTCGAAGTGATCCGCGATGCGCTCGAAAACGGCGAAAGCGTCAAGCTGTCGGGGTTCGGCAATTTCCAGTTGCGCGACAAGCCGCAGCGCCCGGGCCGCAACCCGAAGACGGGCGAGGCGATTCCGATCGCGGCCCGCCGGGTGGTAACTTTCCACGCGAGCCAGAAGCTGAAGGCGCTGGTCGAAAACGGCGCGGAGTAATACGCGCCCACGCCCCGCGCGGCCGCCGCGCACCCTTACCGACGGTTAACCGATGACCACCACGGTTGAGAAAGTCGTCTTGCCTCCGATTCCCGCGAAGCGCTACTTCACGATCGGCGAAGTCAGCGAACTGTGCGGGGTCAAACCACACGTGCTGCGTTACTGGGAACAGGAGTTCACTCAGCTGCGGCCGGTGAAGCGGCGTGGCAACCGGCGGTATTACCAGCATCACGAAGTGCTGCTGATCCGGCGGATTCGCGAGTTGCTGTACGAGCAGGGCTTCACGATCAACGGCGCGCGCAACCGGCTCGATTCGCCGGGCAGCGATCGGGCCGCGGCGGAGCCGGTCGAATCCGATGTGCAGGCCGCCGATGCGCGCGGGGCGGCCAACGCGGGCGCAAACGTCGATGTGACCGCGTTGCGGCAGGCATTGCTGGACGTGATCGACGGACTGAAACACGACTGAGCGCACGGTGCGCAGGATGTATGGGAAAGCCCGGTTGGCGACCGCCACCGGGCTTTTTTCATGCGGGTCGCGCCTGCGGATCAGCGCGACGCGAGCGGATTCTTCCGGCCCATGTCGACGACCAGCGTGCCGTCCGGCAGCATCCGCACCGAGCCCTGCGCGACCTGGTTGCGGTACCCGTACAGGTCGAACCGCATCGGGCCGGCCTCGGCCGAATTCCGGATCAGCGCGCGCACGTTCAGTTCGAGCACGTTGAACATCTTCATGTCGCCGCCTTCCATCCACATGTAGCTCGGCGCATCGATCTGCGGCCGCTTCGGCGCGGGCGCGCCCGGTGCGCGCCGGAACGTCAGACGCAAGCCGTCGCGCTCGACCGTCGCCTGCGCGAGCTTGCCGTTCAGCACGGGCGGCGGGAACACGGTGTACTGGTCGAGCACGAGCGTGTCGCCGCGCAGTTCCGCGCCGCGCCGCTGCAGCGGCGTCAGCGACGACAGCTCGATGCCGAGCGAGCGCAGTAGCGTCGCCTGCGGGATGCCGAGCACCGACACCTGCGACGGCTTGAATGCGAGGTGGCGGTCGTCGAGCACCGTCAGCGAGCCCTTCATGTCGGTCGGCAGCCAGACGCCCGGCACGTGATTCCACAGCTTGATGCCGCCCTGGACGCGCAGGTTCTGCCCGTCCGCGCTCAGTTGCAGGCCGTTCAGCGAACGCGGCGAATAGTCGAGCAGGTAGTCGTTGAACAGCGCCGACATCGCCTTCCACGACTCGACGACCGTGCCGCCGAGAATGCGGATGTCGTACTGGTTCGGGTCGTCGAGATCGACGGGTTCGCCGGCGCGCTTCGACACGAGTTCCACGTCGAGATCTTCGACATGAAAACCGATATCGCCGGACAGGTTGAAGTCGACGTTGCGCAGATGGATCGTCGGGTTGCGGTTCGACACGTGCCGCTCGTTGAACGGCGTCGTCGACGTGCGCCGCATCGCGACCTTCTGCATGCCGGGCCGCGCGGCGTCCGCCGCGAGCGCGTACGCTTCCCAATGCTGGCGCACGTCGCGCAGCGCATTCTGCTGCGCGGCGAGGAAGCTGTCGTTCAGGCGCGCGGCCGCGTTGCCGAGCAGCGCGCCGCTGGCCGGGCCCGCATATGTAGGCATCCGGATCGCCATCGCGCCGCTTTCGTCGAAGTTGAAATAGCCGGCCGATACCTGGTCGCGATAGTGGTACAGGTCGAACACGAACGTCTGGTCGCGCTTCGACGCGTCGAGCGGAGCGATCAGGATGTCCGCGTTCATCGGCATCGAGCGCATGAATTTCACGTCGCCGCCGCGAATGTACATCGCTTGCTGCGGCGCGTTCGCGGGCATCGCGAAGCCCGCATGCGTGCCGTCGTCGAGCTTCAGGTCGAGGCCCGCCGGCGTCACGCGCAGCGCGGTGATCGTCAGCTTCAGGCGCGGCGGCGGCATCAGCTTGTCGACCGCCATCACGAGATCGTCGCCGGCGAGTTGCGCGATCGGCG
This sequence comes from Burkholderia sp. BCC0398, assembly GCF_902833245.1. Classification (NCBI taxonomy): domain Bacteria; kingdom Pseudomonadati; phylum Pseudomonadota; class Betaproteobacteria; order Burkholderiales; family Burkholderiaceae; genus Burkholderia; species Burkholderia sp. BCC0398. The sequence goes on along the minus strand of NZ_CADFEM010000003.1, from coordinate 553,931 downwards.
TCTCCACCTTCAGCAGGTCGGCCATTTTCACGTTGGCCGCGCGCATCACCGGCTGCGCGTCGAGGCCCGACACGCGTACGCCGGTCGGGTGGAACACGAGCTGGCTGCCGTCGCGGATCGCGAGCGTGCCGGTCAGCGAGAACGGTACCCAGCCGTCGCGCTGCATCTCGCCTTGCAGATGGATCACGCCGTCGCCGGCCGATACCGCGAGCTTGCGCAGCGGCGCGTTGCGATAGCCGAAGATGTAGGTGTTGAAGAGGGCGGTCAGCTTCGCGTTGTCGAGCGTGACCGTGCCTTCGTGCACGTCGATCTCGAAGCTCGTCGGATCGTCGAATACGATCGGCGCGCCGGCCTGCGTGGGCACGAGCGTGGCCGACAGCTGATGAATGAAGAAGCCGAGATTGTTGACGACGCGGAAATCGACGTCGCGCAGGAACGTCATCGCGCCGTTCTGGCCCGAGTCGCGCAGCGTGAACGGGCGCGGTTGCGTGAGGCTGATCGACGCGAGCGACGGCACGGTGCGCGCGATTTGCTGCTCGCGCGCGAGGCGCTCCGCCTTCGTGCGTTCTATCTTCGTCGATGCGATCGACGTGTTGCTGTCGCGCTGCGCGGCCGATTCCGCGCAGCCGGCGCAGAGCAGCGTGAGCGCCAGCGCGCCGCAGCCGAACACGCGGGATGTCGTGTGTGATCGCGGGGCGGCCGTGCGTCGCAGGCCGGCAACCCGGTCGAAAATTGCCAAAGGCGAGCGATGGCCGCGCCGGACCGCATTCCGCATCGTCTGTCTCCATGTCTTGTCTTGATCGACGGGGGCGCGCGCCACTGCACGGCGCGAGCGTCGATGCCGTGCAGTGTGTCATAGCGCGCTAGAGCGGCGTTACCAAACAACGGCCGCCCGGTTACGGCGCGCTGGCGGGCTGCCGGACAATGGTTTCGCGGTGGATGGACGGGCGGATCAAACGGTCGTTTGGTTTGTCCGGACCGTCGGCCGGCGTCTTTCGACGCGCCCCTGAAAACCCGCGGTCGACCATGACCGGCGCGGGTTTCACCGGATGCCGAAGTGGCGCGGCCCCGGGCATCGACGGATACGATCGGCGAGGGCGGCGAGGTAAGATCGGCTCAGTGGCGAATTCGACATCACAACACGGCAGCCATCACGGGGAAGCGCCATGGACCTGAAGGAAGTCGACGTACTGGGTGCGGGAGTGGGCGATCACTGGTACTACGCGTCGAAGGCGAGCGCCATTCGCCGGTTCCTGGGCGCGTCGGGCGTGAACCGGATACTCGACGTCGGTGCGGGCTCCGGCTTTTTCTCGAAGCATCTGCTCGAGCGCACGCCGGCGACGGAAGCATGGTGTGTCGACACGAGCTACGCCGACGACAGCGATGGCGAAGAGGCCGGCAAGCCCATCCACTTTCGGCGCTCCGTCGATCGATTCGATGCCGATCTCGTGTTGCTGATGGACGTGCTCGAGCATGTCGACGACGACGTCGGGCTGCTGACGCAGTATGTGAAGGGCGCGCCTGCGGGCAGCCGGTTCCTGATCACGGTTCCCGCGTTCCAGTTTCTTTGGAGCGGCCACGACGATTTTCTCGAGCACAAGCGCAGGTATACGCTCGGCGGCCTCGAGGACGTGGTCCGGCGCGCGGGGCTCGACGTCGAGCACGGCGCCTACTATTTCGGCCTGACGTTTCCGCTCGCGGCCGCACTGCGGCTGGGCGAGCGGGCGCGTTCGCATCCGCGCGAGCCTGCGTCGCAATTGCGCCGTCATCATCCGTTCGTCAACGGTTTGCTCAAGACGATCTGCCGCATCGAGTTGCCGATGTTCCGCTTCAACCGCATCGCCGGCCTGACGGTCATCTGTATCGCGCGCAAGCGGTGACGGTGACGGTGAAGGCGATGCGGGTTCGATGCCGCGGATTGCTTGCATCGGCACGATCGCGCCAAAAAATTTCACGAGGGCAGGCACAAAATGCATGCGACCCGTTCTAAATCGGGGAACTGTCTGTTATAATTTTTTTCTTTCGGGGCGTAGCGCAGCCTGGTAGCGTACCTGCATGGGGTGCAGGTGGTCGGAGGTTCAAATCCTCTCGCCCCGACCAGACAAGAACCCGCGTCAGTTCAAGCTGACGCGGGTTTTTTCTTGGCCGTCGCTTTTTTGCACATCGCGGCGCGGCCCCGGTAAAATGCACGGTTGATCCACGGAAAGCGCCGTGATTTAGCGGAAGAGGATTCCCCGAACATGACTGATCTTCGTCTTACCATGCGGTTCGCTGCAGTGCTCGCCACCGGCGCGCTCGTCGCCGGTTGCGGTACGTCGTCGCCCACGAAAGTGGACTACAAGAGCGATTCGAAATCGAAGGAAGCGTCGCTCGCAGTGCCGCCCAACATGCTCGACGAGACGGCCGATCAGCGTTCGCTGCCGCCCCAGGGCGGCGCGACTTCCCTGTCCGCGCTCAAGCAGGTCCAGCAAGCCGCGCCCGCGCTGGACACCGTCGCGCCGGCCGTGGCCGGCATGCATATCCAGCGCGACGGCACCGAAAGCTGGCTTGTGATCGACGGCAAGCAACCGGCCGCGATCTGGCCGCAGGTTCGCCGTTTCTGGCAGGAGCAGGGCTTCCTGCTCGTCGTCGACCAGCGCGACAAGGGCGTGATGGAAACCGATTGGAACGAAACCCATCCGCAGATCAACGACGGCCTGATCCGCAGCGTGATCTCGAAGGCGATGGGCAATTCGTACGTGACGGCCGAGCGCAACAAGTACCGTACGCGTCTCGATTCGGCGCCGAACGGCGGCACCTACGTGTTCATCAGCCAGAAGGGGATGCGCGAGGCGATCACCGGCGCGAACAACGATTCGAGCAAGTGGGAGCCGAAGCCGAACGATCCGGCGCTCGAGACGGAATACCTGAAGCGGCTGATGGCCGTGCTCGCGCAGAACGAGCAGCGCGCGAAGAACGGCGAACCGCCGATCGCGAACATCAAGGACGACGCAGTACCGAAAGACAAGAAGGCCGATGCCGACGCGTCGTCGAAGGCCGCTGCGGCAATCGCCGCGCAGAACGTGTCGCGCACGTCGGCGCAAGGCAGCGACGCGGCTGATGCGGCCGTGCCGTCCGAAGTCACGCTCGGCGAGCCGTACGACCGGTCGTGGCTGCACGTCGGTCTCGCGCTCGATCGCGCGAACTTCACGGTCGACGATCGCGATCGCTCGAAGGGGCTGTATTTCGTGCGCTATGTCGATCCGAAGGATCTGAGCTCGGCCGAGCAGGGCTTCTGGAGCCAGCTGTTCCACGGCAAGAAGGAAAAGCAGGCGAAGCAGTATCGCGTCAACGTGAAGGCGCTCACTGCCGATCAGACGCGTGTCGCGGTCGTCGACGATGCGGGCTCGATCGACACGTCGTCGCCGGCTCGGCAAATCATGGGATTGCTCGTGAATCAGCTCCGCTGATCCCGGCGTTTCCCGCACTCCTGAAAAGCCCGCCATCCGGCGGGCTTTTTTCATGGCTGCTCGCTGGCGCGTGCGATTGTTCTAGTGGTTCGGCCCGCCTCGTGACGTTACGTAACATTCGGGCGTTACGACGACAGAACACGTGTCACATTGTCGCCGATCCAAAAAATTGTCCTTACAAATCAAAGGAGTGTCGTGCATGTCGAGCTTGGCACGTAACCTGCTTTATAGGTTGGAATCGTTAGAACGGGGAGGCTGGCGTCAGCGTCCGGAGCGTGCGCCGCGTGCGCCGAACAACGGTCTCGATGCCTTCACATGCCGACGCGACAAGCGTCCGCACAACAGATGATGATCCGCACCCGCGTGCGGATCTCGATGGCCCCGTCGCCTATCCTCGTAGGGCGACGGTTTCGCCCGCGCTTCTCTGAAGCGCGGGCTATTTTTTTTGTGCCATCGTCATGCCGTATCGGCGTAGCCGATGCGCGCTGCGGGATTCGCGTATTCTCGGACTTTTTCGGACGAAGGAGGCGGGAATGGCGGAAATTGCAGTCGTGGCGCTGATCGTGGCGAAGCCGGGCGCGGAGGAAAAACTGCGCACCGTGCTCGAGGGTATCGTCGAGCCGACCCGCAACGAAGCCGGCGCATTGCAGTACGACTTGCACCGGGATCTGAAGGAGCCCGCGCGGTTCGTATTCGTCGAGCGTTGGGAGAGCGAGGAGGCGTTGGCTGCTCATGCGCGTTCCGCGCATATTCTCGCTTATCGCGAGGCGGCCGCGGACTGGATCGAGCGTTCCGAAATCCGCGTGCTGTCGAAGCTCCTCTGAACGCGAGCAGGCCAGGGCGACCGGACGTGTCCGGTCGCGGGCGGCGCGTCAGTGCGACGTGCCGGGTACGTCCAGGATCAGGATGATCGTCCAGTCGGCGTCGCCGTCATGGTGATACTGGCGCTCGGCAACGATGAACGGTTGCTGCTTGCCTTGCGGGCCGAGGAACAGCACGTCGCCTTCCATCGGCAGGCACTCGATCGGCGGTAGCGCGAGGAACGCGTCGGCCGAGCCGCGGGGCATCAGTTGCTTGATCTGGCGAGTGGCGGCTTCGGTCCACTCGATGTCGAGTTGAATGTTGCTCATGCTGTCCTCCGCACCGGGGTGCGCACGGGTGGAAAATTTCGGTGCGCGACTTTAGCACAGCGCGCAGGCGCCGCAACCAAAAAAGCCGAACCCGGCTGCCCGGATTCGGCTTTTCGCTGAAGCGGTGCCGCCGAACTTACTGGCTGGCAGCGTCTGCAGCCTTCGCCTTCTTGGCGGCCTTCTTGTGATGCGCAGCCTTCTTGCCGTGGTGATGCTCTTCCTGCGCCGCCGGCTGAGCCGCTTCGGCCGCTTGTTGCTGTTGCAGCGCTTGTGCACGCTGCTCGATCTCGGCGATCTTGGCCGGATCGGTGATGGTTTGAATCTGCGTGCTCTCTTGCGCGTACGCTGCGCCAGTCAGCGCCGACATCGCTACCAGGATAGCCAGGGACGTCTTCTTCATTGCTTTACCTCCGCTAAGTGGTGATGAACCCGAGTGTTGCCGTTTTGTCTGGCGACTGCCGTCGAGTGCGTGTCGAGTGTAACAAAAGTGACGGATCAATGTGCACCGGATCGTCGCACGACGCAAGACCTCGTTGAAGTCGCGCAACACTTCGCGCACTTCGTCACGCGTCTGCCATCCGGGTGGCACCGCGATTTTCGCGCCGGGTTTCCCGGTGTCGTCAAAACCAGCCGAGCCAGCGATACACGTGGAATTGCGCGATTCCCACCAGCTCGTGCAGCGCCTGCGCGGCGTTGGCCACATTGCGCCAGCGCGGCAGCCAGCCCGTCTGCGCGCGGCGGAGATTCGCATAAACGGGCTGCGGATCGATGCCGAAACGGCGGAAATCGAGCAGGGCGCGGCGCATCTGATACGACGACGTGACGAGAATGCGCGCGTCGTCATACTGTGAGCGTAGTATAGACGCAGTGAATTTCGCGTTTTCGTAGGTCGTGCGGCTGTTCGGTTCGAGCACGAGGTCGGCGGGCGCCACGCCCTGCGCGACGAGCTGGCGTCCGTAGACGGCCGCCTCCGTGTCGCCGTGATGTTGCGGGTCGCCGCCCGACATCACGACGGTGCAGCGCTGGGCCTGCTGCCGGCACGTGCGATAGAGCGCCGCCACCTTGCGGATGCGCGCGACGCCGTCCGGCGGCGGCTGCAATCCGGTGTCGGTGCGGTGCGTGCCGGCGCCGATGAGGATCAGCGTGGTGCGCCCATGCATGTCGGGGCGCTCGACCGGCGTGACGCCGGCCTCGGTCCACGCGATCAGCGGCGCCGCGAGCCAGCCCGTCGCGAGCAGCCAGAACAGCGCGGCGGCGGCGATCGAAATGGTTCGACGCTGCTTGCGGCAGAGCATGAAACCGATGAAGAGAAGTACAAATGAATCGAACAGAATCAATTTGATTGGGGTATGGTGTCTTTTTATGGACGGCTGACGATACGGCCCTGACGCGACGCCGAACAACGTTGGCCTCCAGAATCGGTGGCGGTTTCGGCGGGCGGAGACCCCGCCCGGTGCGCCGCTTCGCATTGTCGCTGCACTTTAAGAAAGAATCGAGATGGCCACGTATTCCAACGAAGCGGTGCTCGACGCATTGAGACGAGTGCAGTACCGCCAGGTACCGTGGGCACGCCGCCCGGGCGTGTTCGAGTATCTCCGTTCGCTCGGGCTGATGGACACGGTCAGGCAGAAGACCGTTGCCCCCGCACCGGGCTTTCATGCACCGGTCGACATTGCCGTACTGACCGACAGCGGTCGAGCCGAATTCTCGCGCCTCGAGCGCGCCGAGAAATTGCTTTCCTGGACTGATCGCCGCATGGACGACTACGCATTGAGCGAAGCGGGCGCCGTGGCGATTCTCGAAAGCCGCCTGTAGCGGGCTTCATCCCGGCCCGTGCATCGCCGCGCAGGCCGGCGATGCAAAAAAAAGCCCGTATCGCGAGGATACGGGCGTACCGGATACTTTTGCTGCTGCCACGCTGTGCTCATGGCAACGATGTGACTCGCCGCATGCGGCGCAGTTCCCGGATCCGGGCATTTTCTTTGGCGAAATCTCGAAATCGACAGGACTACGGATGACGCGACATGCCGGGTGGCTGTGAGCCGATCCGCGCCCGAGCGTTGCTGGCGATATCGCCGCGCAAGTCGCCGCGCGGCACGGTTTGCCGGCTCGACGAGTTGGCGGCCGGCGGCTGGCGGAGGCTGTTGCGGTGGTCCTGCTGGCGATGGGGCGGCTTCGCGCGATCGTCGGCATGGGCCGGAGCGGCCAGCGCCACGGAAACGACAATGCCGCATGCAACGAGCAGTGACATTGTTTTCATGGCGGGGCTCCCTCTCAAGCCGTCCGTGCGGCCTGTTGATATGACGCTAAGGTAAGCGTGGGAGTGCAGGCTTGCTGTAAATATTGGTAAATAGATGTTTCGCGGCACGACAACGGTAATCGACGGCAAAGCGTGCGACGCAACGAAGTCGCGTCGCAGAAAGACACCGGGCGGCCGCAGCCGCCCGATCGAGCATTCGTTACGCCATCTTGACGGGGGCGCGCCAGGATTCCGGATTGGTCCAGAAGGCGCCGCGCAGCCGGTCGCGGCTCGGCGGGGCGGGCGGCTTCGCCGCGCTTGCGCCGATGCGTCCGCGCAGCGAGATTTGCCGGCCGCTCGTGCCGAGTCGTTTCACGATTTCGGCGAGCGTACCGTCCGCCTGCCATTCGTCGAAGCGGCGGCGGCAGGTCGGCGGGGACGGGTAGCGGCCCGGCAGTTTCGACCAGCCTTCACCCGTCGACAGCACCCACAGCACGGCGTTGACCACCGACCGGGCTTCCACGCGGGGACGGCCGCGCCGCTCGCTCCGCGCGGGCTCCGAGCAAAACAGACCCTCGACCAGCGCCCACTCGTTATCTCTCAAATCGTCGAACAGCATCATGTCCTCACCTCAGCGAAGCTAACTCCGGTGCGCTGCCCTGCGCCGCGCACTCTTCAAGCACTCGAGCGTCGAGTGCCGGGTGGGGGCGTCCGGTTGGCCGGCAGCGGCGTTTCTGCTCTTCCGTCCGACGAACCTGCACCCTGTGCGCAAGGTAATGCACGAAGCGTGCCATGTCGGAGGTGAATCCCTCGAGAGCCGCTTGGCAGCGAGCTAACGGCTAAGTCAGCTAGGGGCGTATAAGACGCCAAAATAACCCGTCAGCAAATCGGGACAATCACCAATCTTGTGCAATTCGCCCATGTCACGTGCGTTTGCGAATCTATTGCACCGCAGCGAAACATGGACGGCGGGGGCCAGATTCGCTCACCGCGGACGGCTTCGCACATTAGAATCACGCATCGATATCGGCGATTGATGAGGTCGGGACATGAACGTTACGCTGCGCCAGCTTCGCGTGTTCATCGAGGTCGCGCGGCTCAAGAGCTTCAGTCGGGCGGGTGACGAGATCGGGCTCACGCAGTCCGCGGTCAGCCGTTGCGTGCGTGAGCTCGAGGCCGAACTCGGGTTGAAGCTGATCGACCGGACGACGCGCGACGTGCAGCTGACCGACGTCGGCGGAAACCTGATCGCGAGCGTGTCGCGCCTGCTCGACGATCTCGACGACACGCTGCGCGAGATTCGCGAGATTGGCGAGCAGCGTCGCGGGCGCGTGATCGTCGCGGCAAGCCCGACGATCGCCTGCAGGCTGATGCCGCGCGTGGTGGCGTCGTGCGAGCGCCAGTTCCCGTTCGTGACGCTCGGCCTGCGCGACGACGTGCAGAGCGACGTGCTGCGCAAGGTGAAGTCGAGCGAAGTCGACTTCGGCGTCGTGATCGGGCCGCTGACGGTCGCCGATATCGTCTGCGAGCCGCTGATGACCGATTCGTTCTGCCTCGTCGCGCGCGCCGACCATCCGCTTGCGGCGCGGGCCGAGGTGCCGTGGACGGCGCTCGACGGCGAGCGCCTCGTGCTGCTCGATCATGCGTCGGGCAGTCGGCCGCTGATCGACGCGGCGCTGGCCACGCATCGCGTCAACGCGACGGTCATGCAGGAACTCGGGCATTCGGCGACCGTGTTCGGGCTGGTCGAGGCCGGTGTCGGCGTAAGCGTGCAGCCGTGGCTGTCGTTGCCGCTGCCTGCCGGCTCGACGCTGGTCGCGCGGCCGCTCACGCCGCGCACCGAACGCACCGTCGAGCTGGTGCGCCGCCGCGACCGGTCGTTGTCGCCCGCCGCGCAGGCGATCTGGGAGCTCGTGCGGCAGATGCCGGCAAGGGCCGAGGATCTCGACTGACGTGCGCCGCCGTGCGCCGGTCCGGCTTGCCGGCCGGTACACTACGCGGATCGTGTTCCTCCGCGGTGTTCTCGATGACGCATTCCGCAGGTTTTTTCCCGCCGCACGATGAGCCGGCGGCGCGCACCGCGGTGCATGCGCTGCGGCCGTCGCTGATCCGCGAGGTCGCGAACGCCGGTTTCGGCGTGCCGGACATGCTGCCGTTCTGGTTCGGCGAATCCGATCGCGTGACGCCGGACTTCATCCGCGACGCCGCGGCGGCGGCGCTGCGCGACGGCGCGACCTTCTACACGCACAATCTCGGCACGGCGCCGCTGCGCGACGCGATCGCGGCCTACGTCAGCGCGCGTCACGGTGCGACGGCGGCCGACACGGTCGCCGTGACGAGTTCGGGCGTGAGTGCGCTGATGCTGGCCGCCCAGATGCTGGTCGGGCCGGGCGAGCGTGTCGTCGCCGTCACGCCGCTGTGGCCGAATCTCGTCGAGATTCCGAAGATTCTGGGAGCGCAGGTCGATTGCGTGCCGCTCGGCTACGGCGACGCGGGCTGGCAGCTCGACGTCGGCCGGCTGCTCGCGGCGCTGACGCCCGATACGCGGATGCTGCTGATCAACTCGCCGAACAACCCGACCGGCTGGACGATGTCGCGCGACGATCAGCTGGCCGTGCTCGCCCATTGTCGTCGTCACGGTATCTGGCTGGTCGCCGACGAGGTGTACGAGCGGCTTGCCTTCGACGAGGGCGGCGCGCCGTCGTTTCTCGACATCGCGTCTCGCGACGAGCGCGTCGTGGTCGTGAATTCGTTCTCGAAGGCATGGGCGATGACGGGCTGGCGGCTCGGATGGCTGATTGCGCCGGCCTCGGTGATGGGCGACCTGTCGAAGCTCGTCGAATACAACACGTCGTGCGCGCCGGGCTTCGTGCAGGCCGCGGCCGAGGTCGCGTTGCGCGACGGCGAGCCGTTCGTGCGGGCGTTCGTCACGGCGCTGCGCGACGCGCGCGATCACCTGGTCGCCGCGCTGCGGACGCTGCCGGGCGTCGAGGTGCCGCCTCCGCCGGGCGCGATGTACCTGTTCCTGCGGCTGCCGGGGGCGGCCGACAGCCTGGCGTTCTGCAAGACGCTGGTGCGCGACGCGGGGCTCGGCCTGGCGCCCGGGCGTGCGTTCGGCCCGGAGGGGGAGGGGTTCGTGCGCTGGTGTTATGCGTGCGATCCGGCGCGGCTCGACGCGGGCGTCGAGCGGCTGCGCCGGTTCCTTGCGCATGGCGCGGGCGCCCGCTGAAGCGGGGACGGAGCGGGTGCGCCGCCCGGGCGGCGGCCTGTTCCACTCATCTTTACGCACCGGGCAATTTTGCGTAATATGGCGCTCAGTCACGCGGTTCCGTCGTTGAGCCGTGCTGTTCCGTCCGGTTTGGGCCTGGCCTGAAGTTGGTTCGCCGCCCCCGGTTCGTGCTCCCATCAATATGACCGATCAGAATCGGGCGAGCGCGTCTTCCGTTCCTTTCGTCTGTTTGTTGATCCGGTTCGTTTGACCACAGGGTCTGGCCTAGCTGCATGAATACCCAAGAGGCGAAGATCGTCCTCGAGACTGCTTTGATCTGTGCGCAGGAACCGCTGAAGCTTGGCGATTTGCGCAAGCTCTTTGCCGACGGCGTGTCGGCTGACACGGTCCGCACGTTGCTCGAAGACCTGAAACAGGATTGGTCCGGTCGCGGTGTCGAACTGGTGGCGCTGGCGACCGGGTGGCGCTTTCAGAGCAAGCCGGCGATGCGTCATTATCTGGATCGCCTGCATCCCGAGAAGCCGCCGAAATATTCGCGCGCGGTGCTCGAAACGCTCGCGATCATCGCGTACCGGCAGCCCGTCACGCGCGGCGACATTGAAGAGATTCGCGGCGTCACGGTCAATACGCAGGTGGTCAAGCAACTCGAGGACCGCGGCTGGATCGAGGTGATCGGTCATCGCGACGTGCCGGGGCGTCCGGCGCTGTATGCGACGACCAAGCAGTTCCTCGACGATCTCGGCCTGAAGGCGCTCGACGACCTGCCCGCGCTCGAAGAGCCGGCTGCGAACATCGAGGCCGCGCTGCTCGCGCAGCAGGCGATGGATTTCGACGGTGACATGCCGGCGGCCGACGCGCCGCAGGCGCTGGCGGATGAAGCAGTCGCCGGCGAGTCGACCGACGGGGCCGGCGATGCCGCGGCCGACGTCGCGTCGACGCAGGAAATTCCGGGTCGCGATACGCTCGATGCTGATCGCGGGCAAACGGAACAGATTGAACGGACGGAACAGGTTGGCGCCGAAGCAGTGCCGACCGATGTGCAGCCCGAGCCGCAGCGTGCGGATTGGAGCGAGGAAGATCGCAAGCCGGCCGCCGAAGCGGCTGCCGGAGACGGAGCGGAAGCGGCCGGCGGCATGCCCGGCGAGGCCGATCAGGCCGACGCATCCCGCCTCCGTCCTGCGGACGACGAGGCGCTGGACGACACGTCCGACAGTCTCGCGGATGCCGTGCGAAGCGCCAGTGCGCCCATCGGCGCCGACGCGCTGCCGGACGACGAAGCAGAACCCGAACAGCGTCGCGCCTGATCGCGGCCAACTTCTTGCCGCGCCCGCGCCGGGCGCGAGACCTGACATTTTGAGGTTGTTTTGACAGATATCCACGATATTGAATCGTCCGCGCCTGCCGTGCAGGCAGCGCGTGCCGACGATGCGCCGGAGCGGGATGCTTCGGCCGCGGGTGGCGACGAGCGTCCCCGCCGCGGTCTGCGGCGCGGCCCGCGCAGCCTGATCGCGCGGCGTCGCGCGGCGGCCAAGTCGAAGGGCGCCGAAGGCGAGCAGCCGGGTGCCGAGGGCGCGGATGCGCAGCCGGCCGACGCTGTCGACGCGCAGCCGGCGCGTGCGCCGCGCAAGGAAGGCGCGGCCAAGGGCGGTCGCAAGCCGGCCGCCAAGCGCGAAGGCGCACCCAAGGGTGGCCAGGGCGGCCAGGGCCGTCGCGGTGCGGCGAAGGCTGAAGGCGGCCCGGCGAAGGCGGCGGAAGGCGATGCGTCCCAGGACGAGCTGTTCGCATACGTGACGTCGCCCGCCTTCGACGCGGACAACTCCGCGGGCGGCAGCGGCGTGCGTGCGCCGATGCTGCGCCGCGGCCGCAGCCAGCCGGCGAACAAGCGCGTGCTGTCGCCGGACGACGACGCGCCGAAGCTCCACAAGGTGCTGGCGGAAGCAGGCATGGGTTCGCGCCGCGAAATGGAAGAGCTGATCGTCGCCGGCCGCGTGTCGGTGAACGGCGAGCCCGCGCACATCGGCCAGCGGATCATGCCGACCGACCAGGTGCGGATCAACGGCAAGCCGGTCAAGCGCAAGCTGCCGAACAAGCCGCCGCGCGTGCTGCTGTATCACAAGCCGACCGGCGAGATCGTCAGCCACGCGGATCCTGAAGGCCGTCCGTCGGTGTTCGACCGTCTGCCGCCGATGAAGACGGCGAAATGGCTCGCGGTGGGCCGCCTCGACTTCAATACCGAAGGTCTGCTGATGCTGACGACCTCCGGTGATCTCGCGAACCGCTTCATGCATCCGCGTTACAGCGTCGAGCGCGAGTACGCGGTACGCGTCGTCGGCGAGCTGGCCGAAGGGATGCGGCAGAAGCTGCTGCACGGCGTCGAGCTCGACGACGGTCCGGCGAATTTCCTGCGCATCCGCGACGGCGGCGGTGAAGGCACGAACCACTGGTATCACGTCGCGCTGGCCGAAGGCCGCAACCGCGAAGTGCGCCGGATGTTCGAGGCGGTCGGCCTGATGGTGAGTCGGTTGATCCGGACGCGTCACGGCCCGATTCCGCTGCCGCGCGGCCTGAAGCGCGGTCGTTGGGAAGAGCTCGACGACGCGCAGGTGCGCAAGCTGATGGCAACCGTCGGCCTGAAGGCGCCGGCCGAGGAGAAGGGCAAGCGCGGCAGTGCCGGTCCGGCCGAGCGTCGCCAGCCCGACCCGATGGAGACGTCGATGGGCTTCATCAGTCGCGAGCCGGTGCTGACGACGCACGGGCAACTCGACCAGCCGCGTCGCGGCGGTGGCCGACGCGGCGGCCCGGGTCTGCCGGGCCTGAGCGGCTACGGCAGCCTGCCGGTTGCGCCGTCGGGTTATGGCAACCGCGCGGGCGGCGGCCGTGATGGCAATCGCGCAGGCGGCGGCCGCGACGGCAATCGCACCGGCGGTGGTCGCGATGTCGACGGCAATCGCGCGTCGTATGGCGCGGGCCCGAAGCGCGGCGGCAGCAAGGGTGGCGGCAATCGCAATCCGAACGGCAATCGTGCGGACGGCGCCGGCAACGGCGGCGCGCGCGGTGGCCAGCGTCCGCAGCGCAGCCGCACGCGCGGCCGCTAAGCGTCTATTGGGGCACGGCGGCGTAGAGCCGCCGGCGTGCCGGCTCGATCGGCGTCCGGCCGATTTTTCCGGCACGACGCATCGCGTCGATGATCTTCGGCTGTATCCATGCCGCGTGCCGCGGCAATGCCGATCATCGGCGCGGCGGGATGCGCCGGTCGACCGGACAAGCCCGATTTCGCATTTTCGGTCCGTAAAGGCGGCCGACGCGCTGCTTTTACCGGCTGGCTTGGCGTTTGCGCCAAAAATCGCTATAATCGCGGAGTCGCTGGGCGTACGGATTCAATGTGCGGCTCAGGTGCGACCACCAGTAAGAAGATGGGCGTTCCGCCCATTTTTTTTTGCTGAAACGGTTAGGCATCTCGGGTAGCGCTTCCTGCGCCGGCTAAGGCGCGCGCCCGCGGGTGAATCGCGAGCGGCGGGCGCGAACACCTGAGAGGACACTGTGCAACTGACGGAACTGATAGAAACCACGGTCACCGGGCTCGGCTACGAGCTGGTGGAACTCGAGCGCACCGGGCGCGGCATGCTTTGCATCTATATCGATCAGCCTGCCGGCATCTCGCTCGAAGATTGCGAAAAGGTTACGCGTCAGCTCCAGCACGTCTTGACGGTCGAAAATATCGATTACGAACGGCTCGAAGTCTCGTCCCCGGGGCTCGACCGCCCGTTGAAGAAGCTGGCCGACTTCGAGCGCTTCGCCGGCAGCGAAGTTTCCGTGACCTTGAAAAAGCCGCTGGACGGGCGCAAGACGTACCGGGGCATTCTGCACGCGCCGAATGGCGAAACGATCGGTTTGGAATTTGAGGGGAAGAAGGGCGAGGCAGCCATGCTGGATTTCACGCTGGCCGATATCGATAAAGCCCGCCTGATTCCGCAAGTTGACTTTAGGAGCCGCAAATAATGAGTCGCGAAGTGTTGATGCTGGTGGATGCGCTGGCGCGCGAGAAAAACGTCGACAAGGATGTGGTGCTGGGCGCCCTCGAGGCTGCGCTCGCGTCCGCTTCCAAGAAGCTGTTCGACGAAGGCGCCGAAATCCGCGTCCATATCGATCGCGAAAGCGGCGAGCACGAAACCTTCCGTCGCTGGCTCGTCGTGCCCGACGAGGCAGGCTTGCAGGAGCCGGATCGCGAGATCCTGCTGTTCGAAGCACGTGAGCAGAAGCCCGACGTCGAAGTCGGCGAGTATGTCGAGGAACCCGTTCCGTCGATCGAATTCGGTCGGATCGGCGCGCAGGCCGCGAAGCAGGTGATCCTGCAGAAGGTGCGCGACGCGGAGCGCGAGCAGATCCTGAACGACTACCTCGAGCGTGGCGAAAAGATCATGACGGGTACGGTGAAGCGGCTCGACAAGGGCAACTTCATCGTCGAATCGGGCCGTGTCGAGGCGCTGCTGCGCCGCGATCAGCTGATCCCGAAGGAAAACCTGCGCGTGGGCGACCGCGTGCGGGCATACATCGCGAAGGTCGACCGCACCGCGCGCGGCCCGCAGATCGAGCTGTCGCGCACGGCGCCCGAATTCCTGATGAAGCTGTTCGAGATGGAAGTGCCGGAAATCGAGCAGGGCCTGCTCGAGATCAAGGCGGCCGCCCGCGACCCGGGCGTGCGCGCGAAGATCGGCGTGATCGCGTACGACAAGCGGATCGATCCGATCGGCACCTGCGTCGGCATCCGCGGTTCGCGCGTGCAGGCCGTGCGCAACGAGCTCGGTGGCGAAAACATCGACATCGTGCTATGGTCGGAAGATCCCGCCCAGTTCGTTATCGGCGCGCTCGCGCCGGCAGCCGTCCAGTCGATCGTCGTCGATGAAGAAAAGCATTCGATGGACGTCGTCGTCGACGAGAACGAACTGGCTGTCGCGATCGGCCGCAGCGGTCAGAACGTGCGCCTTGCCGGCGAACTGACCGGCTGGCAGATCAACATCATGACGCCGGACGAATCCGCGCTGAAGCAGGGCGAAGAGCGCGACCGGCTGCGTGCGCTGTTCATGGCGCGTCTCGACGTCGACGAAGAAGTTGCCGACATCCTGATCGACGAAGGCTTCACGAGCCTCGAGGAAATCGCGTACGTGCCGCTCAACGAAATGCTCGAAATCGAGGCGTTCGACGAGGACACCGTGCACGAACTGCGCAACCGCGCACGCGACGCGCTGTTGACGATGGCCATCGCGAACGAAGAAAAGGTCGAGAACGCAGCGCTGGATCTCAAGAGCCTCGACGGCATCACGCCGGAGCTGCTCGCGAAGCTGGCCGAACACGGCGTGCAGACGCGCGACGATCTCGCCGAACTGGCTGTAGATGAACTGGTCGACATGACCGGAATGGAAGAGGATGCCGCTAAGGCGTTGATCATGAAAGCACGTGAACATTGGTTCCAGTGAGAAATGACCATGGCGCACTGATTTGATGGCGGCCGTATGGCCTGACCCGATGCTAACCGCAAGGAATCGGTCCTTGCACTAAGAGGAATGAATGGCGAGTAACAACGTAGCCCAATTTGCCGCGGAACTGAAAATGCCTGCTGGTGTGCTGCTCGAACAGCTGCAGGCAGCGGGCGTCCAGAAAGCGAGTGAAGACGATGCGCTGTCCGAAGCGGACAAGGCGCGTCTGCTCGATCATTTGCGCAAGTCGCACGGCGCAACCGACGGCGACAAGCGCAAGATCACGCTGACCCGCAAGCATACGTCGGAGATCAAGCAATCTGACGCGACGGGCAAGGCTCGCACCATTCAGGTCGAGGTCCGCAAGAAGCGTACGTTCGTCAAGCGCGACGACGTGGCCGACGGCGCGGAACAGGGTCAGGCGCAGGTCGCCGAAGCGGACGACGATGCAGAACTGAAGCGTCGCGAGGAAGAGGCGCGCCGCGAGGCCGAGCTGCTCGAGAAGCAGGCGCAGGAGTTGCGCGAGCGTCAGGAGCGCCTCGAGCGCGAGGAAGCCGAACGTCGCGCCCGCGAGGAAGCGGCCGAGGCCGAGCGCCGTCGCGCCGAGGAAGAAGCGGCGACGAAGCGTGCCGCGGCGGAAGCCGCCGCAGCCCAGCAGCAGGCGGCAGCGCAGCAGGCTGCTGCTGCCGAGCAGGAAGCGACGCCGACGCAGTCCGCGCAGGACGAAGCACGCGCAGCCGCCGAACGCGCGGCGCAGCGCGAAGCGGCGAAGAAGGCCGAGGACGCTGCCCGCGAGGCAGCCGACAAGGCGCGCGCCGAGCAGGAAGAGATCAGCAAGCGTCGCGCGGCGGCAGAAGCCGAAGCACGCGCGATCCGCGAAATGATGAACACGCCGCGCAAGGCCGTGGTCAAGGCAGTCGAGCCGCCGAAGCCGGTCGAGCCGCCGAAGCCGGCTGAAGCGAAGGGCACGCTGCACAAGCCGGCGAAGCCGGAAGGCGCACAGGCGCGTCCGGCCGTGAAGAAGCCGGCGGGTGCGGCGGCTCCGGCCACCACGCAGGCGCCGGCAGGCGCGGGCGACCGCAACAAGAAGCCGGGCGCAGGCAAGGGCGGCTGGCAGGACGACGCATCGAAGCGTCGCGGCATCAAGACGCGCGGCGACTCGAGCGGCGGCGTGGACCGCGGCTGGCGCGGCGGCCCGAAGGGTCGCGGCCGTCACCAGGACAGTTCGACGTTCCAGGCGCCGACCGAACCGATCGTTCGCGAAGTGCATGTGCCGGAAACCGTGTCGGTTGCCGATCTCGCGCACAAGATGTCGATCAAGGCCTCCGAAGTCATCAAGGTGATGATGAAGATGGGCCAGATGGTCACGATCAACCAGGTGCTGGATCAGGAAACGGCGATGATCATCGTCGAGGAACTGGGCCACCGCGCGGTTGCCGCGAAGCTGGACGATCCGGAAGCGCTGCTCGTCGAAGGCGAAACCGGTACCGATGCGGAGCAACTGCCGCGTCCGCCGGTCGTCACGGTGATGGGTCACGTCGACCACGGCAAGACGTCGCTGCTCGACCACATCCGCCGCGCGAAGGTTGCAGCGGGCGAAGCGGGCGGCATTACGCAGCACATCGGCGCTTACCACGTCGAAACGCCGCGTGGCGTCATCACGTTCCTCGATACGCCGGGTCACGAAGCGTTCACGGCAATGCGTGCACGCGGCGCGAAGGCGACCGACATCGTGGTGCTGGTGGTGGCGGCCGACGACGGCGTGATGCCGCAGACGAAGGAAGCCATCGCCCACGCGAAGGCGGGCGGCGTGCCGATCGTCGTCGCGATCAACAAGATCGACAAGCCGGATGCGAACCCCGATCGCGTCAAGCAGGAGCTGGTCGCGGAAGGCGTCGTGCCGGAAGAATACGGTGGCGATTCGCCGTTCGTGCCGGTGTCGGCGAAGACGGGCGCGGGTATCGACGATCTGCTCGAGAACGTGCTGCTGCAGGCCGAAGTGCTGGAACTGAAGGCACCGGTCGAAGCGCCGGCCAAGGGCATCGTGATCGAAGCGAAGCTCGACAAGGGTAAAGGCCCGGTCGCGACGATCCTCGTGCAGTCCGGTACGCTGAACCGCGGCGACATCGTGCTGGCGGGTACGGCCTACGGCCGCGTCCGTGCGATGCTCGACGAGAACGGCAAGCCGACGAAGGAAGCCGGCCCGTCGATCCCGGTCGAAATCCAGGGTCTGTCGGAAGTGCCGGGTGCGGGCGAGGAAGTGATCGTGCTGCCGGACGAGCGCAAGGCACGTGAAATCGCGCTGTTCCGTCAGGGCAAGTTCCGCGACGTGAAGCTCGCGAAGCAGCAGGCCGCGAAGCTGGAAAGCATGCTCGAGCAGATGGGCGAGGGCGAAGTGCAGAACCTGCCGCTCATCATCAAGGCCGACGTGCAGGGTTCGCAGGAAGCGCTCGTGCAGTCGCTGCTCAAGCTGTCGACCGACGAAGTGCGCGTGCAGATCGTGCACAGCGCGGTGGGCGGCATCAGCGAAAACGACGTCAACCTCGCGACGGCATCGAAGGCGGTCATCATCGGCTTCAACACGCGTGCGGATGCTCAGGCACGCAAGCTGGCCGAGGCGAACGGCATCGATATCCGCTACTACAACATCATCTACGACGCAGTGGATGAGGTGAAGGCGGCGATGTCGGGCATGCTGGCGCCGGAGAAGCGCGAAGTCATCACCGGCATGGTCGAGGTGCGCCAGGTCTTCAAGGTACCGAAGATCGGCACGGTCGCCGGCTGTATGGTCACGGACGGTATCGTCAAGCGCTCGTCGTCGGTGCGCGTGCTGCGCAACAACGTCGTGATCTTCACGGGCGAACTCGAATCGCTGAAGCGCTTCAAGGACGACGTGAAGGAAGTGAAGCAAGGCTTCGAGTGCGGTATGTCGGTGAAGAACTTCAACGATATCGTCGAAGGCGACCAGTTCGAAGTCTTCGAAGTGACCGAAGTCGCGCGTACGCTGTAATCGTCGCGCATCGGCTCATGGGCGGGGCAGGCTTGGGCCTGTCCCGCCCATTTTCATGGTGGCGTGCCGAAAACGGCCGCCGCTTCATCCTGATAAACGGATCACGGATCGATCATGTCCAGGAAACGTACTTCCCCCAATCGCAACGTTCAGATCGCCGACCAGATTCAGCGCGATCTGTCCGAACTCATCATGCGCGAGGTCAAGGATCCGCGCGTCGGCATCGTGACCATCCAGAGCGTGGAACTCACGCCGGACTATGCGCACGCGAAGGTCTATTTCACGGCGCTCACCGGTGATCCGGACAAGACGCAGGAGGCGCTGAACCATGCGTCGGGTCACCTGCACAACCTGCTGTTCAAGCGCCTGCACATTCATACGGTGCCGACGCTGCATTTCCATTACGACCAGACGATCGAGAAGGCCGTCGAAATGTCGCGCCTGATCAAGGAAGCGAACTCGACCCGCGCGAAGGACGACGACGAGGCCGACGCGCCTGCCAAGGACGACTGAGCTCGACGGGTCTATGACGAATGCAGCACCCCAACGTCCGCGCGTGCCCCGGCGCGTGCTGGACGGCGTTCTCCTGCTGGACAAGCCGGTCGGCCTGTCCAGCAACGATGCGCTGATTCGCGCGAAGCGCCTGCTTCTCGCGAAGAAGGCCGGTCACACCGGCACGCTCGATCCGCTGGCTTCGGGCCTGCTGCCGTTGTGTTTCGGCGAAGCGACCAAGTTTTCGCAGGATTTGCTCGACGCCGACAAGACCTATGAAGCGACGATGCGTCTCGGCCAGCGCACGGCCACCGGCGACGCGGAAGGCGACGTGATCGACACGCGGCCGGTCGAATGCGATCGGGCGGCGGTGGAAGCCGCGCTCGTGCGCTTCACCGGCGACATCGTGCAGGTGCCGCCGATGTATTCGGCGCTCAAGCGCGACGGCAAGCCGCTGTATGAATATGCGCGCGCAGGTCAGACCGTCGAGCGGGAAGGCCGCAACGTGACGATCCACTTGCTCGAACTACTCGCGTGCGAGCTGCCCGACGTGACGTTTCGCGTGACCTGCAGCAAGGGCACGTATGTGCGCACGCTGGCGGAGGATATCGGCGAAGCGCTGGGTTGCGGCGCGCATTTGACGATGCTGCGTCGCACGGGCGTCGGTGCGCTGACGCTCGAGCATGCGGTGACGCTCGACGCGCTGTCGGACGCGGCCGAATCGGCGCGCGATGCATGGCTGCAGCCGGTTGATGCGCTGCTGTCGACGTTTCCGCTGGTGCGTCTCGACGAAGCTAGCACGAAGCGGTTTCTGCACGGGCAGCGGCTACCGCTGTCGGCGCTCGAACCGATCGACGCGGGCGAGGGCGAGCGCGTGCGCGTGTACGACGCAACGCGGTTGCTCGGCGTGGCGCGCAAGGCGAATGGCGTGCTCGCGCCGGAGCGGCTGGTCGTGACGGCTGAGTGATGCGAGGCGCGCAAGCGCCATCGCCGGCACAAAAAACCCGGTCGAAATCGACCGGGTTTTTTGTTGGGTGCATTGCATTGAACGTGGTGCTCAGTGCGCGGCCGACGCCGCCGCACCCGCATCGCCGCCGCCCGCGCGTTCGGGCTTCGTGATCCAGATCAGTCCGATCAGCAGCACGAAGATCGCCGCCGAAATGTAGAACAGATCGTTCACGCCCAGCTGCGCAGCCTGCTGCGTGGCCATGTTGTTGATCAGGCCGTGTGCCTGCTGCTGCGTAAGCCCGAGATTGCCCATCTGAGTGACGGCCTGATTGAACGTCGGGTTGTACGGATTCGTCTGCTCGACCAGCTGCGCGTGGTGGAAGTTGTTGCGGTGGTCCCACGCGGTCTGGAAGATCGACGTGCCGATGCCGCCGCACATGATCCGCACGAAGTTCGACAGGCCGGACGCCGCCGGAATGCGGTGGCCGGGCAGGCCCGACAGCGTGATCGACACCAGCGGGATGAAGAAGCCCGCCATCGCGATGCCCTGCACGAGCGTCGGCAACGTCAGCGACCATTCGTCGACGCCGGTCGTGTAGCGCGAACGCATCCAGAAGCACAGCGCGAACGTGAGGAACGCGGCGGTCGCGATGTAGCGCGGATCGGTGCGCGGCAGGAACTTGCCGGTCAGCGGCGACAGCAGGATCGCGAACAACCCCACGGGCGCCATCACGAGCCCCGCATCGGTGGCCGTATAGCCGATCTGGGTCTGCAGCCACAGCGGCAGCAGCACGAGATTGCCGAAGTAGAGCCCGTAGCCGACCGCGAGCGCGATCGTGCCGCCCGTGAAGTTGCGCATGCGGAACAGCGACAGGTCGACGACCGGATGTTCCGCGGTCAGCTCCCAGATCACGAAGAACGCGAACGAGATGACCGCGATCAACGCGAGCGCGACGATCGTGGTCGACGCGAACCAGTCGAGATCCTTGCCCTTGTCGAGCATGATCTGCAGCGAGCCGACCCACAGCACGAGTAGCGCGAGGCCGACGCCGTCGATCGGCGCGCGGCGCACCGTCGATTCGCGCGTACGGTAGATCGACCACGTGGCAAGCGCGGCGGCGATGCCGACGGGGATGTTCACGTAGAAGATCCACGGCCACGAATAATTGTCCGAGATCCAGCCGCCGAGGATCGGCCCCGCGACCGGCGCGATCAGCGTCGTCATCGACCACAGGGCGAGCGCCATCGGCGCCTTCGCGCGTGGATAGCTCGACAGCAGCAGCGATTGCGACAGCGGAATCATCGGGCCCGCGACGGCACCCTGGAGCACGCGTGACGCGAGCAGGAATGGCAGGCTCGGCGCCAGCCCGCACATCCATGACGAGATGACGAACAGGATGATCGACGCGAGGAACAGGCGAACTTGCCCGAAACGGTCGGTCAGCCAGCCGGTCAGCGGCACCGAGATTGCGTTGGCGACCGCGAACGACGTGATGACCCACGTGCCCTGGTCGGACGACACGCCGAGGTCGCCCGAGATGGTCGGGATCGCGACGTTCGCGATGGACGTGTCGAGCACGTTCATGAACACCGCGAGCGACACCGCGATCGTGCCGAGCACGAGTTGCCCGCCCTGCAGGGGCGGGTAGGAGACAGGAGCCTGTGCCATGTCGGTTGTCTTTCCGGAGTCGGAACGGTTACATCATTTTCGCGGCGGCGTTCTGCTTCGCCGCGACCGGCGCCGACGCGTTGCCGCCTGCGTTCTCGGCGATGATGCGCGCGATTTCGGCGTCGGCTTCGTCGCCGTATTTCGCGAACACGTTGGTCTCGTAGACGGTGTTCGGCGCGTTGACGAGCTGGTCGCCGCGTTCGTCCTTGATGTCCACGTCGACCTGCATCGACAGGCCGATGCGCAGCGGATGCTTGTCGAGATCCTTCGGGTCGAGCTCGATACGCACCGGCAGGCGCTGCACGACCTTGATCCAGTTGCCGGTCGCGTTCTGCGCCGGCAGCAGCGAGAACGCCGAGCCCGTGCCGGCCGAGAAGCCGACGACCTTGCCGTGGTACGTGACCGACGAACCGTAGATGTCGGCCGTCATCTCGACCGGCTGGCCGATGCGCATGTGCTTCAACTGGACTTCCTTGAAGTTCGCGTCGACCCACACGGCATTGAGCGGCACCACCGACATCAGCGGGTTGCCGGGCGATACGCGCTGGCCGACCTGCACCGAGCGCTTTGCGACGTAGCCGGTGACCGGCGCCGGCAGCACGTTACGCGCGTTCGCGAGGTATGCGTCGCGCACCTTCGCGGCGGCGGCCATCACGTTCGGGTGCGATGCGATCGTCGTGTTCGCGGTCAATGCGCGATTCGATGCGAGCTGCTGCTGGGCGGCGTCGACCGATGCCTGCGCGGCCTTCACCGCGTCGCGGGCGTGCGAGATTTCTTCCTGCGACACGGCGCCCGTCTGCGCGACGGCGAGGCGGCGACGCAGGTCGTCCTGTGCCTTCGACAGGTCGGACTGGCGCAGCGCGACTTGTGCGCGGTACTGGTCGTCGTTGACGAACAGGCCGCGCACCTGGCGCACCGTCTGCGCGAGGTTGGCTTCCGCCTGCTGCAGTGCGACCTGCGAATCGGCCGGGTCGAGCACGACGAGCGGGTCGCCGGCCTTGACCGTTTGCGTGTCGTCCGCCTTCACGGCGATCACGGTGCCGGTGACCTGCGGCGTGATCTGCACGACGTTGCCGTTCACGTACGCATCGTCGGTGTCTTCATGGAAGCGGGCGACGAGGAAGTAGTACAGGCCGTATGCGATGGCCGCGATCACGATGACCGCGACGAGCAGCGTCATCATTCGTTTGCGCTTGCCGTTGTTCTGCGGCTGCGCGCTGGCGGCGTTTTGTTGGTCGCTCATGGCGATTTTCTCCGTCCGTTATTTCGAGTGTCTGCGTAGTGGTGGCGCCGGCTCAGTTGGCGGCTTGTTTGGTCGGCGTGGCCGCATCGGGCGCGGCGAGCGGCGTGCCCGTCGCGTCGAACCCGCCGCCGAGCGCCTTGATCAGCGCGAGCTGCATGTCGCGGCGACGCATCTTCAGGTTGGTCACCGTCTGCTCCGATGCGAGGCGGTTGCTGTCCGCCGTCAGCACTTGCAGTTGCGGCGACAGGCCGGCCTTGTAGCGGATGACCGCGAGATCGTACGCGCGCGTCGATGCGTCGAGCGCACGTTGGGCGTCGCCCATCTGGCGATCGACCGCGCGGATCGACGCGACCTGCGTCGCGACGTCGTTCAGCGCGCTGATCAGCGTCTGGTTGTAGTTCGCGACCGACAGGTCGAAATCGGCGTAGCGGCCCTTGAGCTGGGCGCGCAGCGCGCCGGCATCGAAGATCGGCAGGTGGATCGCCGGGCCGAACTGCGCCTGGCGGCTCGCGAAATTCAGGAATTTGCCCCAGCCGAATGCATCGAAGCCGAAGCCGGCCGCGAGGTTCACGTCGGGGTAGAACTCGGCCTTCGCTTCCTTCACGTCGTGCATCGCGGCTTCGACCTGCCAGCGCGCGGCGACGATGTCGGGGCGGCGCGACACGAGATCGGCCGGCAGGTTGCCGGGCAGCGTGACGTCGCCGCTCGGGTTCATCACGGGCGCCGCGATCTGCAGCCCGCGATCCGGGCCCTTGCCGAGCAGCGCGGCGAGCTGGTAGCGCACCGTCGTGATCTGGCCGTCGAGGTCCGACAGCGAAGCCTGCGTCGTCGCGATGTTGCCGCGGGCCGTCTGGCGTTCGACGTTGGTGTCGAGGCCGGCCGATACGCGGCCGTCGGTGATCTTGCCGACCGTCTCGCGGTTGCTGATCTCGCGCTGCGCGATGTCGCGCAGCGCATAGAGCTGCGCGAGCGAGTTGTAGGTGCGCGCGACCGACGACGCGAGCGTGATGCGCGCCTGCTGCATGTCGGCTTCGGCGGCCTTTTCCTGCGACACGGCCGTGTGCAGGCGTTCGCGGTTCTTGCCCCACAGGTCGAGTTCCCACGACGCGCTCGCGAGCGCGTTGTTCTCGCTGTACCACTGGCCGCCGTACGGAGGCGGGAACAGTGCGTTCGACGAATACAGCTCGCGCGTCCACGAATAGCTGGCTTCGGCCTTCGGCATCAGGTTCGAGCGGGACGATTCGATGTACGACGACGCCTTCGCGATGCGTGCCTGCGCCTGCGCGATCGACGGGTTGCCCTGCAGCGCTTCGTCGATCAGCTTCGGCAGTTGCGGATCGCCGAACTGGCTCGCCCAGTCGAGCGCCGGCCACTGGCCGCCCTGGGCCGGCAGGCTCTGGGCGGATTCGAATTGCGACGCGGGGGCGATCTGCTTGTCGCTCTTGATGCCGATGTAATTCGCGCAGCCCGCCAGCGCCAGCGCGGCGACCGCGGCGGCGACGGCGGCGCGGCACGACCCGGCGCGCACGGACAACGGGGAGGTTTTCATCGCGCTAACCCCTGACTCGGAATGAATGATGGACACTGCAAGGATTTCCTTACATTAATCTGTCAAAAGTAATTGTTATGGCAACTATTACGTGACGCTGCCGCCGGCCGTCTCGCAATAGTTGCTGAGAATGCGGCGCAGCATGCTCTTCAGGAACCCGACTTCTTCCGGCGTAAACCCGTCCAGCACCTGGTCGAGCACGCTGCGAAAAATGGGCGGCAGCCGTTCGGCTAGCGCACGGCCTTCGTCGGTGAGTTCGAGGCGCACGACGCGCCGGTCCTCGATGCTGCGCACGCGCGACAGCAGGCCGCGTTTCTCGACCCGGTCGAGCAGGCGCGTGACCGCGCTCGCGTCGATCCCGTATTCGCGCGCCAGTTCGGCGGCCGTCGAACACTTGCCGACCGCGATCATGAACAGCATGCTCGCCTGCGTGCCGGTGATGCCGAGCTCTTCCTGCGTGCGCTGCGTGACGAGGTTGGTCATCACGGACTTCACGCGCGACATCAGATAGCCGACGCTGTCGTTCATCTGATACGTGGACAACGGCGAAACGGGCGGTGGGGTAGGAGAATCCGACATAAAACCCTGAAGCTGCAATAGTTGACTAGGCAGCAGTATAGGCACAATTGCTTGCCGCGGCAAATGTTAATCGAACGGCTAAGCGCGTGCTCGGCACGGCGAGAATCCCTTGTCTCGATAAGGTTTTTCGTCCGGGCGCGGTGGGGCGAAGCGGATTGGCGCAGCCTGTTTTGCTGCGTTGCAACGCGCGGGACAGCTGTCGACACGCACACGTGCTATAATTTGAGGCTCTCCAAGCTGCAACGCGCGCGCCCCGTGGAAAACGAGCGCGCGCGTTTGCGCGTTCAAACGATTTCCAGGTTTCTATGACCCGCGCCCTTCGCAATATCGCCATCATCGCCCACGTCGACCACGGCAAGACCACGCTCGTCGACCAGCTGCTCCGCCAGTCCGGCACCTTCCGCGACAACCAGCAGATTGCGGAGCGGGTGATGGACTCGAACGACATCGAAAAAGAGCGCGGGATCACGATTCTCGCGAAGAACTGCGCGGTCGAATACGAAGGCACGCACGTCAACATCGTCGACACCCCGGGGCACGCGGACTTCGGCGGCGAAGTCGAGCGCGTGCTGTCGATGGTCGACTCGGTGCTGCTGCTCGTCGACGCGGTCGAGGGCCCGATGCCGCAGACGCGCTTCGTCACGAAGAAGGCGCTCGCGCTCGGCCTGAAGCCGATCGTCGTCGTCAACAAGATCGACCGTCCGGGCGCGCGGATCGACTGGGTGATCAACCAGACCTTCGACCTGTTCGACAAGCTCGGCGCGACCGAAGAGCAGCTCGATTTCCCGATCGTCTACGCGTCGGGCCTGAACGGCTATGCGTCGCTCGACCCGGCCGCGCGCGAAGGCGACATGCGCCCGCTGTTCGAGGCGATCCTCGAGCACGTGCCGGTTCGCCCGGCCGATCCGGAAGCGCCGCTGCAGCTCCAGATCACGTCGCTCGACTATTCGACGTACGTCGGCCGGATCGGCGTCGGCCGCATCACGCGCGGCCGGATCAAGCCGGGCCAGCCGGTCGTGATGCGCTTCGGCCCGGAAGGCGACGTGCTGAACCGCAAGATCAATCAGGTGCTGTCGTTCAAGGGCCTGGAGCGCGTGCAGGTCGAATCGGCCGAAGCGGGCGACATCGTGCTGATCAACGGGATCGAAGACGTCGGCATCGGCGCGACGATCTGCGCGGTCGACACGCCGGAAGCGCTGCCGATGATCACCGTCGACGAACCGACGCTGACGATGAACTTCCTCGTCAACTCGTCGCCGCTCGCCGGCCGCGAAGGCAAGTTCGTGACGAGCCGCCAGATCCGCGACCGTCTGATGAAGGAACTGAACCACAACGTCGCGCTGCGCGTGAAGGATACCGGCGACGAAACGGTGTTCGAAGTGTCGGGCCGCGGCGAGCTGCACCTGACGATTCTCGTCGAGAACATGCGCCGCGAAGGCTACGAGCTGGCCGTGTCGCGTCCGCGCGTCGTGATGCAGGAAATCGACGGCGTGCGTCACGAGCCGTACGAGCTGCTGACGGTCGACGTCGAGGACGAGCACCAGGGCGGCGTGATGGAAGAGCTCGGCCGCCGCAAGGGCGAAATGCTCGACATGGCGTCGGACGGCCGCGGCCGTACGCGCCTGGAATACAAGATCTCGGCACGCGGCCTGATCGGCTTCCAGAGCGAATTCCTGACGCTCACGCGCGGCACGGGCCTGATGAGCCACATCTTCGACTCGTACGCACCGGTCAAGGACGGCTCGGTGTTCGAGCGCCGCAACGGCGTGCTGATCTCGCAGGACGACGGCGCGGCCGTGGCCTACGCACTGTGGAAGCTGCAGGATCGCGGCCGCATGTTCGTGAAGCCGGGCGACGCGCTGTATGAGGGCATGATCATCGGCATCCACAGCCGCGACAACGACCTCGTCGTGAACCCGATCAAGGGCAAGCAGCTGACCAACGTGCGCGCGTCGGGTACCGACGAAGCCGTGCGTCTGGTACCGCCGGTCCAGATGTCGCTGGAATACGCGGTCGAATTCATCGACGACGACGAGCTCGTCGAAGTGACGCCGCAGTCGATCCGCCTGCGCAAGCGCTTCCTGAAGGAGCACGAGCGTCGCCGCGCGAGCCGCGAAGGCGCGGTCGACTAAGCATCGACTGTTCCCGCGCACGACGAAAGAGGCTGCCTTCGGGCAGCCTTTTTTGCATTCGCGCATCGCGCAACCGGAGTGCCTGCAAAACACTGTTCCGGCGGGTCGCGGCAATCCGGCAAAACCCCGCCACGCGGTGCTTTCGGGCACATTTCACCGTGAACTCCGGTATCGGTTCTGTGATATGCTGCGCGCACGCAAGTTTTAGGTCCTTCCAAGCAAGACTTGATTCGCAATCCGCTAAACGGTCAGGCCGTGTCGCGGAAGGTTGAGTAACCCGCTATTTCTCGAGAAGCTCGAAGAAAGGTGAGCGTAAAATGTCAGATGTAATGAAGCAGTTTCAGCTGAACTCCTATCTGTTCGGCGGCAATGCTTCGTACGTTGAAGAACTGTACGATGCATACCTCAACAATCCGGCGTCGGTGCCGGAGAACTGGCGAGAGTATTTCGACGCGCTGCAGAACGTGCCCGCGACGGACGGCTCCAACGCCAATGACGTCGCTCACTTCCCGATCGTCGAATCGTTCGCCGAGCGCGCGAAGGCCAATGCCTTCATCCCGCGCGAAAGCACCAGCAATCTGGCAACCGCGCGCAAGCAGGTGCACGTCCAGTCGCTGATCAGCGCCTACCGCTTCCTTGGCTCGCAATGGGCCAACCTCGATCCGCTGAAGCGTCGCGAACGTCCGGCCATTCCGGAACTCGAACCCGCGTTCTACGACTTCTCCGAAGGCGACCTCGACCAGACGTACAGCGCAAGCAACCTGTACTTCGGTTTCGACCAGGCTTCGCTGCGCGACATCGTCAAGGGCCTGCGCGACACGTACTGCGGCACGATCGGCGCCGAGTACATGTACATCAGCGACCCGGAACAGAAGCGCTGGTGGCAGGAGCGCCTGGAATCGACCCGCGCGACGCCGGCTTTCTCGGTCGACAAGAAGAAGCACATCCTGAATCGCCTGACGGCCGCCGAAGGCCTCGAGCGCTACCTGCACACCAAGTACGTCGGCCAGAAGCGCTTCTCGCTCGAAGGCGGCGAAAGCTTCATCGCGGCGATGGACGAAGTCGTCCAGCACGCGGGCAAGAGCGGCGTGCAGGAAATCATCATCGGCATGGCTCACCGCGGCCGTCTGAACGTGCTGGTCAACACGCTGGGCAAGATGCCGGCCGACCTGTTCGCCGAATTCGAAGGCAAGCACGTCGACGACCTGCCGGCCGGTGACGTGAAATACCACAAGGGCTTCTCGTCGGACGTGTCGACGGAAGGCGGCCCGGTCCACCTGTCGCTCGCGTTCAACCCGTCGCACCTCGAAATCGTGAACCCGGTGGTCGAAGGTTCCGCGAAGGCGCGGATGGACCGTCGCGGCGACGAAGACGGCCTGCAGGTGCTGCCGGTGCAGATCCACGGCGACGCGGCCTTCGCCGGCCAGGGCGTCGTGATGGAAACGCTGAACCTCGCGCAGACGCGCGGTTACGGCACGCACGGCACGCTGCACATCGTCATCAACAACCAGATCGGCTTCACGACGTCCGACCCGCGCGACGCGCGCTCGACGCTGTACTGTACCGACGTCGTCAAGATGATCGAAGCGCCGGTGCTGCACGTGAACGGCGACGATCCGGAAGCCGTCGTGCTCGCGATCCAGATCGCGATCGACTACCGGATGCAGTTCCACAAGGATGTCGTGATCGACATCGTCTGCTTCCGCAAGCTGGGTCACAACGAGCAGGACACGCCGGCGGTCACGCAGCCGCTGATGTACAAGAAGATCGCGCAGCACCCGGGCACCCGTGCGCTGTACGCCGAGAAGCTCGTGCAGCAGGGCGTGATCACCGCGGAAGACGCCGACAACTACGTGAAGGCGTACCGCAAGGCGATGGACGACGGTCACCACACCGTCGATCCGGTCCTGTCGAACTACAAGAGCAAGTACGCGGTCGACTGGGTTCCGTTCCTGAACCGCAAATGGACGGATGCAGCCGACACGGCCGTGCCGCTCGCCGAACTGAAGCGCCTGGGCGAACGCATCACCACGGTCCCGGAAAACTTCAAGGTTCACCCGCTCGTCGAGCGCGTGATCAACGACCGCCGCAACATGGCGCGCGGCGACCAGCCGCTCGACTGGGGCATGGGCGAACACCTCGCGTTCGCGTCGCTCGTCGCATCGGGCTACTCGGTGCGCCTGACGGGCCAGGACTCGGGCCGCGGCACGTTCACGCACCGTCACGCGGTGCTGCACGACCAGAACCGCGAGCGCTGGAACGACGGCACGTACGTGCCGCTGCAGAACATCGCCGACGGTCAGGCGAAGTTCACGGTGATCGACTCGGTGCTGTCGGAAGAAGCGGTGCTGGGCTTCGAATACGGTTACTCGACCGCCGAGCCGAACACGCTCGTGCTGTGGGAAGCGCAGTTCGGCGACTTCGTCAACGGCGCGCAGGTCGTGATCGACCAGTTCATCTCGTCGGGCGAAGTGAAGTGGGGCCGCGTGTCCGGTCTCACGATGCTGCTGCCGCACGGCTACGAAGGCCAGGGTCCGGAACACTCGTCCACGCGTATCGAGCGTTTCCTGCAACTGTGTGCCGACCACAACATGCAGGTCGTCCAGCCGACGACGCCGGCGCAGATCTTCCACCTGCTGCGTCGCCAGATGATCCGTCTGTTCCGCAAGCCGCTGATCGTCGCCACGCCGAAGTCGCTGCTGCGCCACAAGGAAGCGGTGTCGGATCTGTCGGAACTGGCGAAGGGTTCGTTCCAGCCGGTGCTGGGCGAAACCGATGGTGGCATCGACGCGAAGAAGGTCAAGCGCGTGCTGGCATGCTCGGGCCGCGTGTATTACGACCTCGTCGCGCATCGCCGTGAAGCGAAGGCGAACGACGTCGCGATCATCCGTATCGAGCAGCTGTATCCGTTCGCGCACAAGCAGTTCGAAGCCGAAATGAAGAAGTACGAGAACGCGACTGAAGTGGTCTGGGTGCAGGACGAGCCGCAGAACCAGGGCCCCTGGTTCTACGTCGAGCACCACCTGAAGGAAGGCATGAAGGAAGGGCAGAAGCTGGCATACAGCGGCCGTCCGGCTTCGGCCTCGCCGGCGGTTGGCTACTACGCGAAGCACTACGAGCAGCAGAAGGCCCTGATCGAAGGGGCATTCGGCCGCCTGAAGAGCGCATCGATCGCGAAATAACCGACGTCAAGCGACACGGGAAGGCGCGCGGCGCTTTCCCGTCCCTTTTGGCCCCCGCGCGCGTCGCGCGCCGCACCGGCCGAAGGAATCGCACGAACCTCGTCACACCCCAGATTAAGCATCCAGGAAAATCACATGGCTATCGTAGAAGTCAAAGTCCCCCAGCTGTCGGAGTCGGTGTCGGAAGCCACCATGCTGCAGTGGAAGAAGAAGCCGGGCGAAGCAGTCGCGCAGGACGAAATCCTGATCGAACTCGAGACCGACAAGGTCGTCCTCGAAGTGCCGGCGCCGGCAGCGGGCGTGCTCGCGCAAGTGCTGCAGAACGACGGTGACACGGTGGTCGCCGACCAGATCATCGCGACGATCGACACCGAAGCGAAGGCAGGTGCTGCCGAAGCAGCGGCAGGCGCCGCCGAAGTCAAGCCGGCCGCCGCGCCTGCAGCGGCCGCGCCGGCCGCCCAGCCGGCTGCCGCGACCGCATCGAGCTCGGCCGCCGCATCGCCGGCCGCCGCGAAGCTGCTGGCCGAGAAGGGCCTGTCGACGGGCGACGTCGCAGGGTCGGGCCGCGACGGCCGCGTCACGAAGGGCGACGCGCTGGCAGCAGGCAGCGCACCGAAGGCGGCTCCGGCCGCCGCACCGGCGAAGACCGCCGCCGCGAAGCCGGCGCTGCCGGAAGTGAAGGTGCCGGCGTCGGCAGCGACCTGGCTGAACGACCGTCCGGAACAGCGCGTGCCGATGTCGCGCCTGCGTGCGCGTATCGCCGAGCGTCTGCTCGAATCGCAGCAGACCAACGCGATCCTGACGACGTTCAACGAAGTGAACATGGCGCCGGTCATGGAGCTGCGTAACAAGTACAAGGACAAGTTCGAGAAGGAACACGGCGTGAAGCTCGGCTTCATGTCGTTCTTCGTGAAGGCGGCCGTGCATGCGCTGAAGAAGTTCCCGCTCGTGAACGCGTCGATCGACGGTAACGACATCGTCTATCACGGCTACTTCGACATCGGTATCGCGGTCGGTTCGCCGCGCGGCCTGGTCGTGCCGATCCTGCGCAACGCGGATCAGCTGAGCCTCGCCGAGATCGAGAAGAAGATCGCCGAATTCGGCCAGAAGGCGAAGGACGGCAAGCTGTCGATCGAGGAAATGACGGGCGGTACGTTCTCGATCTCGAACGGCGGCGTGTTCGGCTCGATGCTGTCGACCCCGATCATCAACCCGCCGCAGTCGGCCATCCTCGGCGTGCACGCGACGAAGGAGCGTCCGGTCGTCGAAAACGGCCAGATCGTGATCCGCCCGATCAACTACCTCGCGCTGTCGTACGACCACCGCATCATCGACGGCCGCGAAGCCGTGCTGTCGCTTGTCGCGATGAAGGATGCGCTGGAAGATCCGGCACGCCTGCTGCTCGACCTGTAAGCCGAGTCTCACCGCATCGACCCGGTCCGCGGGTTCGCGCCCACGCGCGAACCCACGGGCGTACAAGTAGAAAGGATTGTCATGTCCAAGGAATTTGACGTCGTCGTGATCGGCGCCGGCCCCGGCGGCTACATCGCCGCGATTCGCGCCGCGCAGCTCGGCAAGACCGTTGCCTGTATCGAGAAGTGGAAGAACCCGGCCGGCGCGCTGAAGCTCGGCGGCACTTGCCTGAACGTCGGCTGCATCCCGTCGAAGGCGCTGCTCGCGTCGTCGGAAGAGTTCGAGAACACGTCGCATCACCTGGCCGACCACGGCATCACGGTCGACGGCGTGAAGATCGACGTCGCGAAGATGCTCGGCCGCAAGGACGCGATCGTCGAGAAGATGACGAGCGGGATCGAGTTCCTGTTCAAGAAGAACAAGATCACTTGGCTGAAGGGCCATGGCAAGTTCACCGGCAAGACCGACGCCGGCGTGCAGATCGAAGTGAGCGGCGAGGGTGAAACCGAAGTCGTCACCGCGAAGAACGTGATCATCGCGACGGGCTCGAAGGCGCGTCACCTGCCGAACATCCCGGTCGACAACAAGATCGTGTCGGACAACGAAGGTGCGCTGACGTTCGACGCGGTGCCGAAGAAGCTCGCCGTGATCGGCGCGGGCGTGATCGGCCTCGAGCTCGGCTCGGTGTGGCGTCGCCTGGGTGCCGAAGTGACGGTGCTCGAAGCGCTGCCGGCGTTCCTCGGCGCAGCCGACGAAGCGCTCGCGAAGGAAGCGGCGAAGCTGTTCAAGAAGCAGGGCCTCGACATCCATCTCGGCGTGAAGATCGGCGACGTGAAGACGAGCGCCGACGGCGTGTCGATCGCGTACACGGACAAGGACGGTAACGCGCAGACGCTCGACGCAGACCGCCTGATCGTGTCGGTCGGCCGCGTGCCGAACACCGACAACCTCGGCCTCGAGGCCATCGGCCTGAAGGCCAACGAGCGCGGCTTCATCGACGTGGACGACCACTGCCGCACGGCGGTGCCGAACGTGTACGCGATCGGTGACGTGGTGCGCGGCCCGATGCTCGCACACAAGGCGGAAGACGAAGGCGTGCTGGTCGCGGAAGTGATCGACGGCCAGAAGCCGCACATCGACTACAACTGCATTCCTTGGGTGATCTACACGTACCCGGAAATCGCATGGGTCGGCAAGACGGAGCAGCAGCTGAAGGCCGAAGGCCGCGAGATCAAGTCGGGCAAGTTCCCGTTCTCGATCAACGGCCGCGCGCTCGGCATGAACGCGCCGGACGGTTTCGTGAAGATGATCGCGGACGCGAAGACCGACGAACTGCTCGGCGTGCATGTGATCGCGGCGAACGCGTCGGACCTGATCGCGGAAGCCGTGGTGGCGATGGAGTTCAAGGCGGCGTCGGAAGACATCGCCCGCATCTGCCATCCGCACCCGTCGATGTCGGAAGTGATGCGCGAAGCGGCGCTCGCGGTCGACAAGCGCTCGCTGAACAGCTGAGCGCGGTATAGCGCCGGCCGGCCACCGGCTGGCGCAACCGTCTCATGACGAGGGCGGGCGGGTTTTTCCCGCTCGCCTTTGTTTTTTCCGGTTTGCCCTGATGAACGTCACCGAATACTACACGCGCGAACTGACCACGCGCGGCTATCAGTCCGATCCCGCTCAGCGCGCGGCCGTCGATCGCCTGCAGCGCTGTTTCGACGAATGGGTCGACTACAAGGCGCGCCGCTCGAACGCGTTCAAGAAGCTCATCAATCACCCGGATCTCCCGCGCGGCGTCTACATGTGGGGCGGTGTCGGCCGTGGCAAGAGCTTCCTGATGGACAGCTTCTACGCGGTGGTGCCCGTGCAGCGCAAGACGCGCCTGCATTTCCACGAATTCATGCGCGAAGTGCACCGCGAGCTCGAGGAGCTGAAAGGGCAGGCCGATCCGCTCGACGAACTCGCACGACGCATCGCGAAGCGTTACCGGCTGATCTGCTTCGACGAGTTCCACGTGTCGGACATCGCCGACGCGATGATCCTATACCGCCTGCTCGACCGCCTGTTCAACAACGGCGTGCAGTTCGTGATGACGTCCAATTACGATCCCGACGACCTGTATCCGGATGGCCTGCATCGCGACCGCATGCTGCCGGCGATCGCGCTGATCAAGGAAAAGCTCGACGTGCTCAACGTCGACGCGGGGGTCGACTATCGCCAGCGCACGCTCGCGCAGGTGAAGATGTATCACACGCCGCTCGGCGCGGAGGCCGATCGCGAACTACGCCATGCATTCGGCAAGCTCGCGGCCGTGCCCGACGAGAGTCCGATCCTGCATATCGAGAAGCGCGAGCTGAAGGCGCTGCGCAAGGCGGACGGCGTCGTGTGGTTCGATTTCGCGACGCTGTGCGGTGGCCCGCGTTCGCAGAACGATTACCTCGAGCTGGCGAGCCGCTTCCATGCGATCGTGCTGTCCGAGGTGCCGCAGATGTCGCCGCGGATGGCGTCCGAAGCGCGCCGCTTCACGTGGCTCATCGACGTGCTGTACGACCACAAGGTCAAGCTGCTGATGTCCGCGGCGGTGCCGGCCGAGGCGTTGTACGTCGAAGGGCCGATGGCCAACGAATTCGCGCGTACGGTCTCGCGCATCGTCGAGATGCAATCGAAGGAATATATCGAGACGCCGCGCCGCATCGTCGATACGTCGTTGACCTGAGCCGATTGCCGGCTCGGGTAATTGGCGACATTTAAACGTCAATTTCGGTTAAATTCAGCGAATCTCAGGGTATTTTCGGATTTGTCTTATATTCATCGTTGAGGTGAGCCGATATTGTGGTGTCATGGTTATTAAGGCTGGAGATGTCCATGACCCCGTATCGCGATTTGACCGACCACCAATGGCGCTGCGTCGCGCCGCTTCTGCCCGAAATGCAGCCGCGCACCGAATTGCGCGGCCGGCCGTTAGCCAATACGCGCGCCGTGCTGAACGGCGTGCTCTGGGTGATCTACAGTGGCGCGACATGGTCGGCCATGCCGCGCCGTTACCCGTCGTATCAAACATGCCATCGACGCTTCAAGGCGTGGCACGAAACGGGCACGCTGATGAACGTGATGCGTGAGCTCTATGGCGACGTCGGCATGAATCTCTGCAATGAGCTGTCCGCGCGGATGCGCAAGCACACGCAATCGAAGGCGGCGGAGGCGCGTAGCCACGCGGCACCCGCATATCGTGCGCCGGGCAGCTATCCATCGGATGCGATGAAGCACGCGGCGTGAAGCCCATCGGTTTTTCGTTGTGCGTGCACCAAAAGAAATCGGCCTGGCGACGTCGTCGCAGGCCGATTTTTCATTGAGCCGCGCGTACTCGCGCGTACGGCGTTATTGCTGGCGCACCCAGGTCTGCGACCGGCCCAGCAGCGACACGCCGATGTAGCCGCGCACCACGAGCTTCTGGCCGCCGTCTTCAAGCGTCATCTTGCACTTGTAGACCTTGCCGTTCTCCGGGTCGAGAATGTTGCCGCCGTCCCAGTGGTCGCCGTCCTTCTTCATCGCCTTGATGATCGTCATGCCCTTGATGAGCTGATCCTTGCGCTCGTCCGTGCATGCGGTGCAGCGGCGATCGGGCGTATCATTCGCGCCGAGGCCCTTGACGACCTTGCCCGTCAGCGCTCCGTCGCCGTCCTCGGCGATCTGCACGAGCGCCTTCGGTTGATGGGTGTTGTCGTCGATCGTTTGCCACATGCCGATGGGGCTGTCGGCTTGTGCGAACGTGGGGGCTGCGCACGCGAGCAGGGCGCCGGCGATGGCGAGTGCACGCAACGGGCGAGTCAGTTGAATCATTGTCATCCTCCTTGTTTTGCATGTCTGTTCGATTCGCTCGCACGACCGTCTGCATGGGGCGGGCATGTTGCGAGCTTCGCCAGAATACGTGAAACCGCACGCCGCGTTTGATAGAGGGGACTCTAATCGAAACGGCCAGCATGACGCTCGCCGTTCGTGACTTTGGTGACCGATCAGTTGAGCTGATAAGAGAACGCCGCGTTGATGCGCGGGCTGCGTGACGCGCTTTCGACCGGCGCATCGCCGACCGGTTTGGCGACGTTCAGATCGAGGCTGTAGTAGCGGCTGTCCGTGAGTCGCACGCCGATGCCGACCGACGACATGCGATTCGGCGATGGCGTGCCCGCGTGCAGATACACGCGCGCCATGTCGTATGCGATGTACGGCGTGATCGATTTCAGATACGTCCAGCCCGGCGTGAAGCCGCGGTTGACTTCGAGCGACATCCCCCAGCCCGAGTCGCCCGACGTTTCACCCGGCTGATAGCCGAGCGCATAGCGGGTCGAGCCGAACGAGATCTGCTCGGACGTCGGCAGCGAATCGGGACTGTATTGCCCGGTCAGCGACACCGACGTGCCGATGCGGAACGGCCATTCGTTCGTCTGCGTGAAGGTCGCGCCGGTTCGAACGAAGGTCAGCGAGATCGGGCTGTCCGCCGAGATCGTCGTCGTACCGATAGTCGTGTCCTGCGCTTTCGACGCGCCGAGGATGTTGAAGCCCTTCGCGACGTTGA
The DNA here is from genome assembly GCF_902833245.1 of Burkholderia sp. BCC0398. Taxonomy (NCBI): domain Bacteria; kingdom Pseudomonadati; phylum Pseudomonadota; class Betaproteobacteria; order Burkholderiales; family Burkholderiaceae; genus Burkholderia; species Burkholderia sp. BCC0398. The sequence continues at coordinate 517,626 of NZ_CADFEM010000003.1, read as the reverse complement.
CGCTCAGCTTCTGCACCTGTTTCGGCTGGACGCTCGTGTAGTCGAGCTGCATCTGCAGCACGCGGACTTGCGAGCGCGTATCGATGCTGTTGCCGTTGATTTTGCTCTGGTAACGGTCTTCGTTGTGCGACGCATAGCCAGACACGGTACCGAGCAGGCTACGCTGATTGTTCAGCAAGATCGGATAGGAGGCCGAAAGACCGAGCTTCTCGTTCTTGACCGTGCGCTCGACCGACGACGGCAGGCCGGGGTTGTCGGTCGGCTTGCCGCGATACGTGCTGGCATCGAGGCGCGTGATGAGGCCGTTGCTGCCGATCGGCACCGCGCCGCTGAACGCGAAGTAGGTCTGCTTGTCGCGTCCCGGCGGCGCGAGCGCCGAGATGCTCAACTGCTCGCCGAACCGCGTGAGGCCGTTTTCGGTCGCGGTGATGAGGCCCTGGACGCCCGGGTGGTTGAAGTCGATCCCCGTGCTGACGTTGAACGGCTTGCGATCGACCGCGAGTTCGAGCGTCGTCGCGCCGTCGGTGGTTTGCGGCGGCGGCACGTTCGCCTTCACCGTGAGGCCCGGCAACAGCCCGAACGTGTTCACGTAACGCTCGAACGTCGCGCGGCGCAGCGGGCGATCGTCCGTGATGTGGGCAGCAATCGCGCGAATCTTGGGTTCCATCGCGCCGGGTTTGCCGGTGACCTTGACGTCCGACACATAGCCTTCCACCACCGTGATGCGCACGACGCCGTTCTCGAACGTCTGCGCGGGAACGAACGCGAACGACAGCGCGTAGCCGCGTTCCTGATACAGCTTCGTCACGCCGTTGGCGGTTTCGATCAGCTCGCCGATCGTGATGTCCTTGCCGACGAGCGGTGTGAAGCGGCGCGTGATTTCCTCGAACGGTATCGACTTCACGCCTTCGACCTGGAACGTCTTCGGCGTCAGGTGCCGCGACAGCAGCTCCTGCAATTGCGGCGCCTGCGGCGCGACCTGAACGGTGACGTTCGGGCCCGTCTTCGGTGCGTTGATCTGGGGAAGGGAGTCGAGCGGGTTGCCGCCGACGCGCGTTTGCGCCTGTGCCGTGCCTGCTGCCGCGATGGCGAGCAGCATCATCCATCTGTCGAGTCTGGATTTCATTGTTCTTCCTCGTAGGCCTTGCTTTTCGTCTTCTTTGTAATGCCGGCGCGCGACACCCAGGTGTCGCGCGCCGCGTGCCGCCATGCCGGTTGTGTTCGTACGGCCGCGTCATTCGCTCCGGCTGCGATGACGCGACCGTCCTCCTTACTTGCCGACGCTACCCAGCGTACCCAGCAACCCCGTGACCGGTGCCAGCAGGCCCGTCGAACCGCTGCCCGACGATGCCGTACCCGACACGCTGCCGACCAGCGACGTGACCGGCGCGAGCGGGCTCGAGCCCCCGGACCCTGCTGCACCGCCCACTGCTCCGGTGACAGTATTCAGCAAACCGGTGACGGGCGCGAGAGGGTTTGCACTGCCTGCGCCGCCCGTCGCGCCGCCGAGCGCGCCGGTGACCGTCGAGACGAGGCCCGTGACCGGTGCGAGCGGGCCGCTGCCCGAGCCGCCCGTTGCGCCGGTGAGCGAGCCGAGCGGTGTCGAACCGAGACCCGACAGCAGGCCGCCGAGCGGATTCGTCGAAGCGGAACCCGACGACGAGCCGTTCTGGACGGTTGCCGTCGAGCCGCCGACGAGGCTTGTGATCAGGCCGGGGATCGGTGCTGCGCCGTTCGGGCCGTTCGGATTGACGAGGCCGCCCGCGTTGGTCACGGTATTGCCGACCGCGGTCACGAGCTGACCGACGTCGCCGACGAGCGGCTGGCTCGACGTCCCGCCGACCTGCTTGCCGGCCGAGCTGATCGCGCCGCCGATCTGGCCGAGCAGGCCCGACACGGGTTGGCCGAGACCGGTCGTCGTGCCGACCTGCTGCGTGACCTGGCCGGCCGTGATCACGAGCGGCGTGATCGCCGAGCTGATCGGTTGCGTGACCTGCTGCACGGCGCCCGACGACAGCGTCGAGCCGATCGTCGTGCCGGCGGCCGTCAGGCCGTTGGCGACCGTGTCGAGCACGGTGCCGACCGGCGTCGTGACCGGTGCGAGCGGCGCCAGCGGGCCCGCGCCCAGCGCCTTGACCGTCGAGCTCAGGCCGGACACCGTGTTGCTCGTCGCGCCGACGACGTTGCCGAGACCGGCGACCGTCGTGCCGACCGGATCTTTGATCGAGCCGGTCTGGCCGAGCCCGTTGCTCAACGCATCGGCGGCCGCGTCGATGATCGTGCCGGTGCTCGACACGGTGCTGCCGACGCCCTTCGTCACGCCGTCGCCGAGGCCCGGCAGGCTGACGTTCCCGATGGTGCTGCCAAGGTCGGTGGCGGTTTGGCCGAGCGTGCTGACGGCGCCCTTGGTACCGGTCGTCGTGCCGCTGGTGCCGCTCGTCCCGCTGGTACCGCTCGTGCCACTGGTGCCGCTCGTCCCGCTGGTGCTGCCGCTCGGCGGCGCGCTGACGCTGTTGCCGCCGCACGCGGCGAGCAGGCAGGCCGTCGCGAAAACGGTAAGGGGTACGCGCCATTGGCGCAGGGTGGTCGTCGTGTTGGAACGCTGGGACATGATGGACTCCTCGCTGTCTTGTCGATGAATGGATGTCGGATTACTTGTGCGTGCCGCCGAGCAAGCCGCCGATCAGCGACGTGACGGGTGCGAGCAGGTTCGTGCCGGAGCCGGAGCTCGTGACGGCACCCGTGCCGCCGCTCAGCGCCGGCGCGCCGACGGTGCTGGTGGCTGCGGGGACCGGCGCTGCAATCGGATTGCCGCCGCCCGTTACGCCGCCGAGTGCGCCGGTGACCGCGGAGACGAGGCCCGTCACCGGGGCGAGCGGGCTGCCGCTGCCGCCTGCCGCACCGCCGAGCGCGCCCGTCACGGTGGAGACCAAGCCGGTGACGGGTGCGAGCGGGCTGCCGCCCGCGCCGCCCGCCACACCGCCGAGCGCGCCGGTGACAGTGGAGACCAGGCCGGTGACCGGAGCCAGCGGGCCGCCACCTGCGCCGCCTGCGGCGCCGCCGAGCGCGCCGGTGACGGTGGAGACGAGGCCGGTGACCGGAGCCAGCGGGCCGCCGCCTGCGCCGCCTGCGGCGCCGCCGAGCGCGCCGGTGACGGTGGAGACGAGGCCGGTAACCGGAGCCAGCGGGCCGCCGCTCGTGCCGCCTGCTGCACCGCCCAGACCGCCGACGGTGCCGAGGAGGCCGGCGAGCGGCGCGAGCGGATTCGTCACGCCGCCCGTGCCACCTGTGAGCAGGCCGCCGACGGCCTTCACGGTGTTGCCCGTCGACGAGACGGTGCCGCCGAGGCCCGTGGTGACCGGGTTGCCGCCCGTCGATGCGATCAGCGCGCCGGCCTGGTTCAGCCCGTTGCCGATCGTGCCGAGCAGCGTGTTGACCGGTGCGCCGAGGCCGGTTGCCGCGCCGATCGTCTGCGTCGTCTGGCCGACCATCGTCGTGATCGGCGTGATGGCCGAGCTGACCGTTTGCGTGACTTGCTGGATCGGGCCGGTCGACAGCGCGTTGGTGAGCGTGGTGCCGCCGTTCGACACGGCGCCGCCGAGCGTCGATACGAGGCCGCCGACGGCGCCCGTGACCGGCGCGAGCGGCGACAGCGGGCCGCTGCCGAGGCTCGTGACCAGATTGCCGGTTTGCGTGACTGCGCCGCCGAGCTGATTGACCACGCCGCCGGTGCTGGCGACCGTGGTGCCGACCGGATCCTTCGTCGCGCCGAGCTGGCCGAGGCCGCTGCCGAGGCCATTGCCCAGCGCGGTGACCGCGCCGCCTACGCTTTGCACGATGCCGCCCGCGGCTTGCGTGGTGCCCGGATTGACGCCCGGCAGCGACTGGCCGGCGATGACGGTGCCGAGACCCGAGACGGCGCCGCCGAGCCCCGTGGGGATCGTGCTGGCTTGTGCGAGGACAGTTCCCACGGCGTTCGACGAGACACCCGAGGTGCCGGACGTACCGCTCGTACCCGAAGTTCCGCTGGTGCCGGACGTGCCGCTCGTACCCGAAGTTCCGCTGGTGCCGGAGGTACCGCTCGTGCCGCTCGTACCCGAGGTCCCGCTGGTGCCGGAGGTGCCGCTCGTACCCGAGGTGCCGCTCGTGCCGTTGCCGCCCGACGTGGAGATCGTATCGCCGCCGCCCGAGCTGGAACCGCCGCCGAGGCCCTGGCTGATGGAGCCGGAGCCGCCGCACGCGGAGAGGGAGAGCATGGCTGCAACGGTGGCCGCGATCAGAGTCGTCCGGAACACGCCATGAGGGATAACCTTAATGTCCATTTCTTCCTCGCATTAAAAATGTGTTGTGAACTGCGTTGTGTTGAGTGGTGCGAGGACTACTCTGCAACTGTCGTGCCATTTCGAGGCCCGACGGTTCGACAACCGGTTTTAAACGAGGCAATTCCTTGTCGGAAAAGGAAGTCGCGGGAATTGAAAGATTGTTGAATCTGTTTAAAAGCAGATGAATGAGAACGGTTTCGGCCGTTTCGTAACGTAACGTCACAACATTGGCGTTACGCGTGCGGCGTAACGTGGGCCCCGCGCAGGCTTGGTGGACACGGCAATGGTTTTACTGATGGATTAGGTGTGCACATCTAACCTATCGTAAATCCTATGTGTAAGTCGTACCGAAACGCCGTACAAATACGTCGTGCTCCTGGTCTTTTTTTCCGTCAGAGCGGTTAAAAGAGGTTGGAATTTAAATAGGAACGGATATAGAATCGGGAGCAGATGTAAGGAAATGTACGGTTCGGTACACTACGTTCGAGGAGGAGCGCTATCGCGAATGTTAACTTGCATCAAATCGTGAGCAATGCCCTTCGGGGCGACCTATAAAGAAAGCGCACCCGGTTGACGTTACAGCAGATGTGACGAACGGTTGGGGCAAACGGCCAGAATGCGGGGATGTATACGTATAAAGGCCAGAAAACGTAAATACAGGCACGAGGAATAAAATGAAAGCAATCATCAAGCGTTTCCTTAAGGAAGAAGACGGGGTTACCGCGATCGAGTATGGGCTGATCGCGGGTCTTATCGCTGTCGCGATCGTTGCCGGGGTGACGAACATCGGTAGCAGTCTCGGTAACATGTTTACCAATCTCGGCACGTGCGTGTCGTCTCCTTCGTCTACGAACTGTTCTGCCTCCGCGATTCGGGCAACGCCGTCGACCTAAGCCGACTTCTTCTTTTTCGGAAGTCGTCGTGGCGCAGTAGCGGGCGCACTGCCTCGGTAATCCGCCCGCCCTTGCATCTGCTGCAGGTCGTGGTGCGATGGGACATCTCTTTTTTAGCGGGGTATTTCTGGCCTGGACGGGTTTAGTCGCGGTCAGTGATACTCGTTTCCGCCGTATTTCGAACGCGCTTGTCGTAGCCGGATTAATCGGTGGGTTCGGTGCCGTGTGCGCGGCCGCGAGTCCATTTGGTATTTCGGTGCTTCAAGCAGCGGTCGGCATGCTGGTCGGCCTGATCGGGCTGATACCGTTCTTCCTTCTGCGCGTCATGGGCGCGGCGGACGTAAAAATTTTCGCTGTACTCGGTATCTGGTGCGGTGCGCATGCGCTGCTTTGGCTCTGGGTAGCTGCCAGTCTGGCTGCAGGGCTGCACGCGCTCGCACTGATGCTGCTGTCGCGCACTTCGCTCGGGAGCTTATGGCGGCAGCGCGAGCCGGCGCTGATACTTGGCAGATATCGGGCGACGCCCTATGCCGCATGCCTCGCGGTACCGGCTGCAGCATGGTTGATCTATCTGATCGCAACGAGGGGCGTGCTATGAAACGACAGAGCGCGTGTCCGGGGCGGCGGCGGCAACGTGGAGCGACAGCGGTCGAGTTTGCGATCGTGTTCCCGCTGTTCTTCGTGATTTTTTACGCGATCCTGAGTTTCGGGATGGTTTTCGTCATTCAGCAGAGCTTGACGCTGGCTGCGAGCGAGGGGGCGCGTGCAGGGTTGGCCTATGCACCGGACCTCACGACGCGCGTCGCGAACGCCAAGACGACTACGCAGAACGTTCTCGGTTGGCTAAACAGCAGTCCGCCCAACGTGGCGGCCCAGCAATGCAACTACAACGGAACGCCTACGCCGTTGCTGTACTGCCTGACAGTCACGGTCAGCTATACGCCTGATAGCTGGATGACGATCATGCCATTCCTGGGGACGATCATGACGAAGCCACTGACAGGTACGGCAGTGGTGCAAATTCCGCAGTCGATGCTGTGAGTTGGGCGTCATGACGCGATAGACATGTCACACGCAAATCGCGTGACAAGAAGAAACTAATTGGATTCATTCCGGGCATCCATACGACAACATGGCCAACAACTTAACGAAGATCATCGCGGGGCTGCTGATTGCGATCGCCGTTCTGCTCGGAATCTATGCATGGGTGCTTGGACGCAGCGCTTCAAGTCCCGCGCCGGCACGGCCGATGGTGGCGGCAACTGCGGTGCCGGTCGTGATTGCAACACGTGCGTTGCCCGGTGGGCAGCCGATCCCAGCTGATGCGCTGAAGATCCAAGCAACGGCGCCGGCACCGGCAGGCGCTTTCAGCGACCTTGTTCCACTGGTCGGTCGCGTGCCGATTCGCGACATTCCGGCCTCGACGCCGGTCGTTGCCGATGCGCTGGTGTCCGGGCTTGCCGAGGACGTGCAGCCCGGCGAGCGTGCGGTTGCGGTTCGCGTCGACGAAACGAACGCGGTCGGCAACCGGCTGCGGCCCGGGAATTTCGTCGACGTGTTCCTGAACCTGAAACGCGAAGTGGGCAGCACGATGCTTGACGGCGAGGTTTCGCAGACACAGGCGCGGCTTTTGTTGTCGAAGGTTAGGGTGTTGTCGTTCGGCGATGCGACCGCCGAGCGCGACAGCGGCAACAACAACGGTGGTAACGGGCAACCGACCGGCGCCCGCATCGCGGTGCTCGCGGTGCCGACCGCGCAGGTCGATGCGCTGACGCTCGGCGAGGCGAGCGGCCGCCTGACCTTTGCATTGCGCAACCCGCGTGACGACGACCTGGCGCTGCAGACCGTTGCAGTACGTACGGACAACAAGCTGTCGCCGTCGGCGCTGGCCGCGGCAGGCGTCTCGCTGCAGCAGCTGTCCGGCACCCCGAAAACACCGGTAGCCACCGCGAACCTGCCGCCGTTGCCCTCGCATCTGCCGCCGCCGGTGCGGCCGAGCGCGGGCGGCGGTATCGAAGTGATTCGCGGCGGCCGGTCGGAAACGGTTGCTTATTGAACCAGATCGACGGCCATCGATATCAGCGACGACAAGCAAAAGGCCGCGCGCCGGTCTACCAAACGATGAAAAACACACTGATTGCATTCGCGATTGCCATCTACGTCATGACCTTTGCCTCGTTCGCGAGCGCCGGCGCTACGATCGAACTCGCCGTCGGCGCGCAACGGCAGATTTCGGCGGGCCGTACCCTGCAGCGCGTCGCGGTCGGTGATCCGGCAGTTGCCGACGTGCTGATCATGAAGGGCAGCCGCTCGGGCTCCGTCCTGCTCATTGCGAAGGCTCCCGGCGCGACGAACGTGATGCTGTGGGAGCGCGGGCGCGATGAACCGACGATCTGGAACGTCGCGGTGGTCGATGCGGCCGCGCAAGCCGTGCTCGATGGCGCTACGCCGCGCGTGAATGCATACGGCGGCACGGCTGTGCTGCAAGGGTCGGCCGCGTCGCTCGAGGCACATGCGCGTGCGGCTGCTGTCGGCAAGAACATGGGCGGAAAAGGTGCCGTCATCGATCGCTCGACGGTTCCCGGCAAGAGTGTCGTGCAAGTCGACGTGCGGGTCGTCGAATTCAGCCGTTCGGTGCTCAAGCAGGTCGGGTTCAATTTCTTCAAGCAAAGCAACGGCTTTTCGTTTGGATCGTTTTCGCCGGGTGGCGTGCAGTCTTATAGCGGCGGTTCGGGCCCGGGGACCGGGGGATACGTTCCGACGCTCGGATCACCAGTCGCATCCGCATTCAACCTGGTCGTGAACGCGGCCGGACGCGGCATCTTTGCCGACCTGTCTCTGCTGGAGGCGAACAATCTCGCGCGCGTGCTGGCCGAGCCGACACTGGTCGCGCTGTCCGGCCAGAGCGCGAGCTTTCTCGCGGGGGGCGAGATTCCGGTGCCATCGCCGCAGGGGTTGGGTTCGACGGCGATCCAGTGGAAGCAATACGGCGTCGGGCTTTCTTTGACGCCGACGGTCTTGAGTCCGAGCCGGATCGCGCTGAAGGTCGCACCCGAGTCGAGTCAGCTTGACTTCGTGAACAGCGTGACGATCAGCGGCGTCGCAGTGCCCGGTATTACGACGCGCCGTGCGGACACGACCGTTGAACTGGGCGACGGAGAGAGCTTCGTGATCGGTGGCCTCATCGATCGCCAGACGATGTCGAACGTGAGCAAGGTGCCGTTGCTCGGCGATCTGCCGATCATCGGGACGTTCTTCAAGAATCTGAGCTATCAGCAGAACGACAAGGAACTGCTGATCATCGTGACGCCGCATCTCGTCGCGCCGATTGCCAAGGGTGCGGTGTTGCCCGCGACACCCGGTGAGTTGTCCGAGCAGCGCGACGGGCCGGTCTGGAAATCGTATCTGGGCGGAGCTGCGTCGCCCGACGCTGCTCCTGGATTTTCGAAATGAGTGGAATGTCTCGCGGTTTGCGATGCAACGCCACGTCTTGTGTAATCGGGGGTGTTCGACATGAATGCGCGAATTCAATCATTGTGTGAACCCGCCGTGACCGACTATTTCGTTTGCGCATCGCAGCATGAGGCACATGTCCGCTGGCTGGCCGATACGCTCGTATCGGCCGGCGCGGTCGAGGCCGCATCGCTGGAACCGGGTGTGCTGGCGCAGCGCATTACGGGCCTCAATCCGGCGCTCGTCTTCATCGATTTCTCGGATGGCGGCACGGCCGCGAGCATTGCCGCGGCTGCGATTCGCGCCACCCACCCCGGGCTGCCGATTGTCGCGCTCGGTTCGCTCGCACAGCCGGAGAGCACACTCGCTGCATTGCGTGCCGGCGTCCGCGATTTCATCGACGTGTCGGCGCCGGCGGAAGATGCTTTGCGCACGACTCGCGGGTTGCTGGCGAACGTCGGCGAGCCGGCGAGTCGCCACGGCAAGCTCGTTGCATTGCTCGGCGCGCGCGCGGGCATGGGGGTGAGCACGCTCGCAGCGAATCTGGCCGTATGGTTGCAGAAGCGCTCGGTGAGCCCGGAGGGGAGTGGCGTGCCGAACGGCGGGACGCCGGCCGGTCGCCAGACCGCGCTCGTCGACCTCGGGCTGCCAGCGGGCGATGGCGCACTGTTCCTGAATACCCGCTGTGAGTTCCATTTCATCGATGCGGTTCACAACCTTCGTCGCATCGATCGGACCTTCGTGAATACCGCGCTGACCCGGCATGAGAGCGGCGTCGTATTGACGACGCTGCCCGCGGATCTCGGCGCGCTGCGCGACGTGTCGTACGCGTCGTGCGCTGGTTTGCTGAACCGGTTTCGCGCATTCTTCGATCAGCAGATCGTCGATCTCGGCGGTTTCTCGAATCGTGAATTCATTGCACAAATCACGAGTTCTGCCGATGAAGCATGGCTCGTCTGCGATCAGGGCGTTGCGTCGATCGTATCGGCGGCCGATCTGCTCACCGGGCTGCGCGACGCGGGCGTCGACACCGATCGTGTACGGCTCGTCGTCAACCAGTACGACCCCGCACTCGATCTGACGCCCGCGCAAATTGCGGAGCGACTCGGGCTGTCGCTGGCCGGCACGTTGCCGTCGCGCCGCGTCGCGATCGGCCATGCGGCAAACCAGGGCCGACTCATCGTCGATATGGCGGAGCGCGATCCGTACGTGCGCGCTCTCGAGTCGCTCGCCGCGCGGTTGCCGGGCGTGTCGATTCGCCCGGCCGTACCGCGTCCGGCGTCGGGGCTGTCCGCGCTGAAGCGCTTCATTCAACCTTCGTCCAAGCGGTCGTAAGCGATGGCACACGACATTCAATTTGCCGACGGCGCAGCGCCGTTTTCCCAGACGCAGCAATTCCACGACATCAAGAATGCCGCGCACGAACACTTGCTGACGCGCATCGAAGAGTTGGGCGCCGAGTTCGGCAGATGGTCCCGCCAGGCGATCAACCAGTTCGTCGATCTCGAGATTGACAGCTTCGTGCGCTTGCGCCGCATTCCGCTCAACGAGAACGAGGTACGGACGGTCGCGGAGGCGTTGACGAAGGAGCTCGCGGGTTTCGGGCCGATCGAGGATCTACTTGCGGACCCCGCGGTCGAGGACATCCTGATCAACGGCTACAGCGACGTGTATGTGTCGCGTCATGGGATCCTCGCCAAGCTGCCAGTGCGCTTCACCGACAACGCGCACTTGTTGCGGATCGTGCGGCGGATCCTCGCGCCGATCGGTCGCCGTCTCGACGAGTCGAACCCGATGGTCGATGCACGGTTGCCCGACGGCGGTCGCGTAAACGTGGTGATCGAGCCGCTGTCGATCGACGGTCCGGTCGTGTCGATCCGGAAATTCCGCAAGGATCCGCTGAAGCCGTCCGACCTGCTCGGCAACGGAACGTTCAACGAAGAGATCAACACGTTGCTTCAGGCGGCAGTCGAGGCGCGCTGCAACATTCTCGTGTCGGGCGGTACGAGTTCCGGCAAGACGTCGCTCCTGAACGCGCTCGCGTTCCATATTCCGGAGATCGAGCGTGTCGTGACAATCGAGGATACGGCGGAACTGTCGCTGAACCACCCGCACGTCGTGCGGCTCGAAAGCCGACCGGGCGGGTTCGACGGTACCGGCGTCGTGTCGATTCGCGACTTGCTGCGCAATACGTTGCGGATGCGTCCGGACCGGATCATCGTCGGCGAAGTGCGCGGCGGCGAGGTGCTGGAAATGCTGCAGGCAATGAACACGGGCCACGACGGCTCGATGGGCACCGTGCATGCGAGTTCGCCGCGCGAGTGTCTGTACCGTCTCGAGATGCTGGCCGGTTTTGCAGGTTTTCAGGGCACCGAGTCGAGCCTGCGTCGGCAGATCGCGAACGCCATCGACTTCATCGTGCAAATCGGACGCCTGTCGAACGGGCGGCGACGGATTTTATCGATCACCGAAGTGACGGGACTGTCCGACAACATCATTGCGACCCAGGAGCTTTACCGCTATGAAGCGCGCGTGACACCGGAGGGCGAGGAAGTCGATCACTGGGAAACCCTGGGCATTCATCCGCATTCACCGAAGCTCGCACGCTTTCGCCAGACGCTGACGAGTGGTGGGTTCGGCGACGGCGGATTCGGTGGAGGCGGCTTTGGCGGTGGCGGGTTCGGCCGCGGCGGCGGGGGTTTCAATGTATAGCGCAATGGTATGGGCGCTGGCGATCGCGATGCTGTGTGTCGCGGCTGCGATGATGCTGTGGCATCACGCGGAGACCCGGCGCGTACGGACCGACGCGAAGCGTTTCATCGACAGCCGGCTCGAGCCGCGCGCACGCGTCTCCGCATCGGCGACACCTGCTGCTGCTGCTGGTGCCGTGCGCACCATGCAGCAACCGGGGGCGGCACGGAAGGTACCGTCCGAGGCCTTCGGGGCGCACTGGTATGCGACTGCCTCGGAATATCTGTCCAACCTTGCGAGCCGCGCGGGGATAGACGATGCGCGTGGCAAGGCAGTCGTCGCGCTTGCCGTGCTCGTCGCGGCTGCGGTCGTCGCGGGCAGCCACGGCGGCATGCTGGCGTGTTTCGCGGCACTCATTTGCGGAGGCGCGATACTTGGCGTTTGGCTCGCATCGCGGATTCAGCGGAGACGGCTGAAAATTGTTCGGCAGATCCCGTCATTTCTCGACGGGATCGTGCGTCTCGTGACGCTGGGCAACAGCGTGCCCGCTGCTTTTCAGTCCGCACTGTTGACGACCGAGGAGCCGCTGCGCGGCTGTCTCGACGTCGTGTCGAGGATGCTGCGGAGCGGTATCGAGATCGACCGCGCGATGATGCACATCGCGAAGATCTACCGGGCCGAAGAGTTCGAGCTCGTCGGCTCGGTGCTGCGCTTGTCGGTCAAATACGGCGGTCGCGCGGATGTGATGCTTGAACGGATGGCCGTGTTCATGCGCGATCTCGAGCAAGCCGAACGTGAATTGACCGCGATGTCGTCGGAGACGCGGCTGTCCGCGTTCGTCCTCGTCATGCTGCCAATTGCAATCGGCAGCTTTGTCGTGATGACCAATCCGAAGTATCTGTACGGAATGTGGGGCGATCCGAGCGGGCGGTCGCTGCTGATGATCGCGTTCCTGGCCCAAGCGGTAGGTAGCATTTGGCTGTATCGAATGGCTCGGCTCAGGTGAGGCTATGACGGCAACTCAAATCGGAGCGATTGCATTGGCCGTGGGCGCGCTCGGGGTGCTGCTGCTCGGGATGGTCGTGACGTTACGTGCGAATGCCGCCGCGCGGGCCGAACGAGCATTGGTCGATGCGCTGGATCGGCGCATGGCTGCATTGGAGGCGGCGAAGGCGCGGCCCGCGCAGGATGGCGATGCGCCGGCGAAAGCCAACGTGCGCGGCGGGCAGCGTGTCGAACGTTGGCTGAATCGCCTGTCGGCGGCAGGCATGCGGTGGCTGGATACCGGCTTCGGCAAATATGCTGTCGCGGAAGAAGATCGTCGCCTCCTGGAGCAATGCGGGTATGTCGATGCACGGACGCGTGGACTGTTTCTGAGTGCACGGGTCGCGTGCGGGATCGCGTTGCCGCTGCTGTTCGCGATGTTCGCGAGCGGGCGCGTGAAAGGCAGTATCTGGATGGTCGGCATGTGTGGTGCATTCGCGCTCGGCTTCATGCTGCCGAAACTCTATGTGCAGCGCCGCGCCGCGTCGCGGCGACAGAGCGTTGTCGACGAACTGCCGCTACTCGTTGACATGTTGCGCTTGCTGCAAGGTGTCGGCCTGTCGCTCGATCAAAGCCTGCAGGTCGTGACGAACGATTTTCGGGGGATGCTGCCGGTGCTGTCGTCGGAGGTGGGAATCGCGCAGCGTCAGTTCGCCGCGGGCCGTACGCGCGAGCAGTCGCTGCAACGGCTGTCGAGTGGATTCGACAACGAGGATCTGCGCGCGATCGTGCGATTAATGATTCAGGTCGACAAGCATGGCGGTGCGGTGCAGGAACCGCTCAAGCAGTTCGGCGACCGTTTGCGCGAAACGCGTCGAGCGATGCTGCGCGAACGGATCGGTAGATTGACGGTAAAGATGACGGGCGTAATGGTGCTGACGCTGTTACCCGCTCTGCTGATCGTAACGGCGGGGCCGGGCATGCTGGCGGTGATGCGCGCGTTGTCGTCGCAGCATTGAAGGATGGAAGGACAGACGATGAAGCGAATCGGCGAAGCGGTAACCCGGGCGGGCATGCTGGCGGTGGCGCTGCTGCTCGGCGCATGCGCAACCAAGGAAAGCGGGTATGGCGTCGGCGCGCAGACCGAGCGTGCGGCACTGATGCAAGCAGCAGATCAGAAGCAGTCGGTGCCGGATACGCCGGGGATGTATCTGGGTCTGATTCAGCGCATGCAAGCGCAGGGCCTCTATTACGCTTCGCTCGCGCATATCGATGCATATGACAAGACATACGGTGTCATGCCGGAATCGATCCTGTTGCGTGCGGATGCGCTGCGGATGACCGACCAGCCGGCCGCAAGTGCGGCTGTGTATGCGCAGTTGCTGAAGACGCCACTTGCGGCCCGTGGTTATCGCGGGCTGGGGTTGCTTGCGGGCGCTGCAGGCGATTTCGACCGTGCCGTGCAGGCGCTGACGCAAGCATCGGAACTCGCGCCGACGGATCCGTCGCTACTGTCCGACCTCGCTTATGCGAAGTTGCGCAGCGGCGACGTCGTCGGCGCGCGAGTGCCGTTGATGAAAGCTGCCGAACTCGATCAGCGCAATCCGAAAATCGTCAGCAACCTTGCGCTGTATCTGTTTGCGGCAGGACGTGCGCAAGATGCGCAACGGCTGATGAACCAGCAGCATCTGTCGCCGGAAATTCGAAAGGACATCAACGGTGATGCCGCGAAGATCGCCGCGGCAGTGCGTGCGCAGCAGCGCGCAATCGCGACGCCGCCGGTGGTATCGCGGCCCGGCGCGACGACGCCGATCACGCCGATGGCGAACAACTTCGGTTACGACCAAACTGTGCCGCTGCTGCAACGGTTTTCACAATGAACGGACATTCGGGGAACGACATGAGCGACAACACACGGAATCGAAGCGCATGCGGGCGCCGGATTGCGACGCTGGTCTCGATCGTCTGCATCGTAACGGGTTCCGGCGCTGCATACGGTCAAGATGCCGTGACACTGGGTGCGTCCGACGTTGGCCGCTCGACCAAAGACTGGCTCGCGATGCAGCGCGACAACCGCGCGGCGGCGCCGACGCAACCGGTGTTCGGGGACGTCGCGTCGCTTGCGTACCAACGCTATCTCGATTCGTTCAAGAACAAGATCCCTGATTCGATGAGTTCGCAACTCGGCGCCGTGGGTGGCATGTCGGGCGGCGGACAGGGCGGGCAATAAGCGGGATGACCATGCGCGCAGATCAGTCGCACACGGCGCGGCGGGACAGCGCCGGTCGTCCCGGGATAAACCGCCAGCGCGGTAGCGTCGCGATCATGGCGACGATCTGGGTGCTGGTCGCGATCATTATCCTGGGCGCGATCGACGTCGGTCATTTCTATGCCGAAAGACGCCGGATGCAAGCGGCGGCCGATTTGGCTGCGTTATCGGCAGTCTCTCAAGTGACGACCGACGCGACTTGCCAGGCAGCGAGGACCGCAGCCAGCCAAATCGCGAACCCGGCGACGAATGCATTGCCGGAGGGTTCGAAAGTTTCCGTGTCGTGCGGCATCTGGACCGCGCCTCAGGGCGGCGGCAGCGCGCAGTTCACACGGGTGTCGGGCGACACAATCAGCGGTAACCAGTGCGCTGGGCTCTCTGCGGGAACGGTCAATGGCCAATCGACCAACGCAGTTTGCGTCACGGTGACCGAGCCGGTCGACGGGATTTTTCGCGGCGGCGTCACGATTGGCGGATCGGCCATTGCCAAGAGCGTACCGACCGACACTTTTACGCTGACCACGTCGCTTGCAGCGTTGAACGGTGGATTGGCCAACCAATTGCTCAAAGCGTTGACACGGTCAAACGACAATGCGCTGAATCTCCAGCTGGTTGACTATCAGGGACTCGCACAAGTCAACTTGAAGCTGGCCGGCATTCTTGCCAATCTCCCGGTCGGCACCAGTACAGGCGTGCTGAATGGCACCGTGACGCTCGGTCAGCTGGCGAATGCCGCGGTGCAGGCGGCGACGCAGCAGAGCGTAGCCGCGGCGAACCTGAAGGTGCTGAATGCATTGGTCATCGCCCTTTGTCCGGGGGGAGTCTGCGGCGGGCCGCAGATCGCGCTCGGTCAACTGGTTTCCGCTGCGACCGCGACGGGAAGCTCTGCCGTCAATGCCAGCGTCAATGCACTCGGATTGCTGTCGACGGCACTGCAAATCGCGAATGGCACGAATTCGGTCGACATTCCCAGCGTCACGGTTCAGACGCCTACCGCGCTCTCACCGCTACTGAACGTGGCCGTGTCGGGTTCAGTCAAGTTGGGGGCCAATCCGCCGTCCACGGCGAGCGGTCCGCCCGGGCCGTTGAATTGCGGGACGTCCGATTGCGCAACCAGCACGTCGACCGCGCAGGGCAACGTGTTCCTCAATACGTCGCTCTCGCTGCTGTCAAGCTGCCCCACCGGTGGATTGGTCTTTCCGGGTGGCAGTTGTCCGTCAGGTAGTCCGACGCCGCTTGCTGCCGTTCAATTGCCGATTACGGCGTATGTGGCGCCCGCCACGGCAGGCCTGGCGTCCGTCAGCTGTTCGGCGGACGGTACGAAAAGCGCGACAGTGAACGTGCAGACCGGAGTCGTCGCCGTCTATATCGGGGGGGCTTCAAGTACGAAGATCAATCTCTCCGCTCCGTCCGGTTATTCACCCGACGGTAGCGCGGCTCCGATTCCGCTGGTGTCCGTCAATCTGAGTAGTTTGCTCAATCTGCTGAACCTCGGCGGACTGTCGTCTACGCTGGCAGTATTGATCAAGACCCTGACGCTGGGTATCGTCGATCTGAACGCAATTTCGGTCAACATTGGCTTGCGGCCCGGGCAAATGACGACAGTGCCCGTCGCTAATCAAAGTCCGACGCCGTTGCTATTCTCATATCCGGGATCTCAATCATCCGCTGCACCGAATCCACCGTCGCCGTACACGTTGGGCACGGGAACGGACCAGTTCCTGTCGCCGGCGGTGACGGGCATCACGAACAATGGTCTCACGGTGTCGTTGGCGCTGGGTGACAGTGGATTGCTTGGAGCGCTGAAAGCAGTAGGCATCGATCTGACCGGGGTATTGAGTCAGTTGTTGAGTAACCTTCTCGGACCGCTTCTGAGCGCGCTCGGGAACACGCTCGTTCCGCTCCTCCTGCAACCGATCGATTCGCTCCTGACTTCCGTCACGGGCCTGCTCGGCCTGAGCCTAGGAAACGCCTATGTCACGAACACGCCGGATTCGATCAAATGCGGCAATCCCATGCTGGTTCAATAAATGCTTGAGCGTTCCGTTATCGAAGCAGCCGGTATCGTCGCTGCCCGCAGTCGGCCGCTGATCTGCAACGCCAGGCAACCCGTCAATTACTGAAGCCGCACCCGAAACATGAGAACCACGCCCGCAATCGAAGAGCTCGACCTGTACGTCTGGGAAGGCAAGGCGGACATCGTCGACCGCGTCGCCCGGTGCATGGCGAGCTTCGACGTCGAAGTGATCCGCGCCGACAACGCGACGGTCTCGCCCGAGCGCGCCGCGATGCGGCGGTCGCTCGCGATCATCAGCGTGACGATGATCGAAGGCGGCGCGGCATTCCTGCGCGACTGGCAGGCCAATATCGGCATGCCGGTCGTCTGGGTCGGCGCGGCGCGCGACCACGACGCGTCGCAGTATCCGCCCGAGTACTCGCACATCCTGCCGCTCGACTTCACGTGCGCGGAACTGCGCGGCATGATCGGCAAGCTCGTCACGCAACTGCGCGCGCACGCCGCCGAAACGTTGCAGCCGTCGGAACTCGTCGCGCACTCCGAATCGATGCAGGCGCTGCTGCACGAAGTCGATACGTTCGCCGACTGCGACACCAACGTGCTGCTGCACGGCGAAACCGGCGTCGGCAAGGAGCGCATCGCGCAACTGCTGCACGAAAAGCATTCCCGCTATCGGCACGGCGAGTTCGTGCCGGTGAACTGCGGCGCCATTCCGGATGGCCTGTTCGAATCGCTGTTCTTCGGCCATGCGAAAGGGTCGTTCACGGGCGCGGTTGTTGCGCATAAAGGCTATTTCGAGCAGGCGGCCGGCGGCACGCTGTTCCTCGACGAAGTCGGCGATCTGCCGCTGTACCAGCAGGTCAAGCTGCTGCGCGTGCTCGAGGATGGCGCGGTGCTGCGCGTCGGCGCGACGGCGCCGGTCAAGGTCGATTTCCGTCTGGTCGCGGCGAGCAACAAGAAGCTGCCGCAGCTCGTGAAGGAAGGGCTGTTCCGCGCGGACCTCTATTACCGGCTCGCGGTGATCGAGCTGAGCATTCCGTCGTTGGAAGAGCGCGGTGCGGTGGACAAGATCGCGCTGTTCAAGTCGTTCGTCGCGCAGGTGGTCGGCGAGGAGCGGCTCGCCGAGTTGTCGGACCTGCCGTACTGGCTCACGGATTCGGTGGCGGACAGCTATTTCCCCGGCAACGTGCGCGAACTGCGCAACCTCGCCGAGCGCGTCGGCGTGACGGTGCGGCAGACGGGCGGCTGGGATGCCGCGCGGCTGCAGCGGCTGATCGCGCACGCACGCAGCTCGGCCCAGCCGGTGCCGGCGGAGAGTGCGGCCGAGGTGTTCGTCGATCGCAGCAAGTGGGACATGAACGAGCGTAACCGTGTGATCGCGGCGCTCGACGCCAACGGTTGGCGGCGTCAGGACACGGCCCAGCAGCTCGGCATCAGCCGCAAGGTGTTGTGGGAAAAAATGCGCAAGTACCAGATCTTCGACGAAGAGCCCGAGACCCGCGAAAGCGAGTAATTAATGAGATAAAATCGCGTGGAATGACAACGATCCGCGCGGGAATAAAACTTCATGAGCCATATGACGGGGTTGGGGCGGGTGAGCGTATTGCTCGCCCTGGTAGGAGGCATGCAAGGCGCGTTCGCGCAGGGGCTGGCAGGCAGCGATCCGTCGGCGGTGCAGCCGGCGTCGGCGCCGGTGGCCGCGATTCCGGTGATCGATTCGCAGGCACCGACGTCGGTGCAGCCGCAGGCCGGCGAGTCGACGGGGCCGAGCACGGTAGACGATTTGCAGCGCCAGATCCAGGCGCATTCGCTGACGGAAATGCGCACGAGCTACAACGGCAGCTACGGCGCGAGCCTGCTGTTCAACGTCAAGGACGGTGCGTATTTCGTCGCGCTGTTTCAGCAAAAGGCGTTCTGGCGCGTGATCAAGACTTACAACGAAGCGCGAGCGGAAGCGATCTATCGCGATTTCTCGCACCAGGCCGAGCGGCTGGCCGTCGACGAACTGCGCGCGGCGAAGCTGGAATCGCAGAAGGCGCAGATGGACAAGCAGATCGAAGTCGTGCAGGACCGCGCGCGGCGTCTGCAGGCGGACATCTCGATCGCCCGCCAGCAGCAGGCGGCGGTGGCGGATCGCCAGAAGAGCGTGCGGAGCGAAACGGCGACGCTGCAGGCGCAACAGGCTCAACTTCAGTCGCAACTGCGGGCGTTGCAGCAGCAGGTGCGTTCGTTGCAGCGCGAGGCCAACGCGGGCCTGCCGACGACGGCACGCTGAACCCGGTCGCGGCGGCGGTGCGGCGACGTGCCGCGCCGGCCGTACCAGTGAAAAGGGCAAGCCGGTTGGCTTGCCCTTTTGTTTTACTGGCCGTCCGGCACGATTCGCCGGCGCCGCGTCACGATGACCGGCCCGTTGCCGCCGCGGGAATCCGACGGCGCGGCGTTGCCGGATGCGTCGCCGGTGTCGCGCGGCGCGCCGTAGCTTTCGCGGGGTTCACGCGGAGCGCCGTAGCCTTCGCGCGGCTCACGCGAGCCGTAACCCTCACGCGGTTCGCGCGAACCGTAGCCTTCACGCGGCTCGCGAGAGCCGTAGCCGCCGTCGCCGCGCGATTCGCGCGGGCCGCCGTGCGAGCCGTACGGGCTGTGACCGCCGCCTTCACGGCCGCCGGGGCGACCGCCGGTGCGCGGGCCGCGGGGGCCGCCGCCGCCAGGGCGCGAGCCGCCCGTATCGAGCTGGATCGTGGAAATCGCGCGCTTGTAGATGCCTTGCAGACCCACGGGGGTGCGCAGCATCACCAGATACTGGTCGAACGACTCGATACATCCCGTCAGACGAATGCCGTTGACGAGATAGATTTCAACACGCTTACGTTCCTTGCGCGCCGAATTGATGAAGTCGTTTTGCGGATGGGATTCTGCGGGATTGGCCATTGAGGTGCGGCAGGAGCCTGCGTCAGAGAATATGTTGTGCGTGTGTGTGGCGTGTTCGTCCACAAGGCGTTTGGCGGAATTCTACCCTGTTCGATAGGGGAGCGCGCAGTCGCGATTGTGTCGAACCGTAACCCACTATAGACGTTCCGGCGCATTTTCGCGATTAGGCCGAACGGCCGAAGCCGTTTCGTTACGCTGCGTTACGACTCTCGCAGCCCCGTATCACCTCGGTGCGCGCGCTGCGCTTACATTGGTCGCGCGAGCCGGGCGGGCCGGCTTATCAGGGATGCGGAGCATGAACAAGAGGCAAGTCGCAGTGGTGATCGGGAGCATGGCGTTGCTCGTTTCCGGCAGTGCAATGGCGGGGCGTGTGGATCTGTCGGTCGGCATCGGCGTACCGGTCGCGCCGGTAGCACCGGTCTATGTCGAGCCGGCGCCGGTCTATGTAGCGCCGCAGCCCGCCGTCGTCGCCTATCCGGGCTACGGGTATGGCTATTACGGCGATGACGACGACGACCGCTACCGCAAGTGGCGCAAGCACTATTACAAGCACTGGCATCGTCACCACGACGACGATGACGATTGAACCCGCGGTGAGCCGCGCCGACGCGCGTCAGAACGCGTAATCCGGGTTTTTCGGGTCGAATGCGGTGTCGTCGAGGGGCGTCGGCGCGATTTTCTCGATGACGATCCGCTCGAAGATCCTGCCGTCGTTGTCATAGGATTCGACGGTTCGGAAATAGGGGGCGTGCAGGTCGAGCCCCAGCACTTCCTTTTTCGCATAGAACTGCGGCCGGCCGGTCGGCGTTTCGTAGGTGAGTGCGACGACGCGCACGCCGTCGATCGTCCGGGCCTCCACGTCGGTCGGCCGCTGCACGCCGGCTTCCACGTATTTCTTCCCTTCGGTCAGGTACAGGTTCGCGATGAACTCGGTGCCGAGATCCTTCACCTGATGATTCGACTGGGCGCGCGCGAGCGCGCCGTCGATCGCCGTCCACAGCGGAATCTTGCCGAGCAGGCCGCCGAGGTGGCCGTACATCTCGTCCTTGCGCTGCGTCGTGTCGTAGATCGTCTCCTGTCCGGCATGCGCGCCGCCCGGCAGCCATTTCGCATACAGGCGCAGCGGCTCGCGGGTCGTCTTCACGAGCATGCGATCGGGCGTGTCGGGCCATTTTCCGCTGATGCGCTCCTGGCGCACCATCGTGAACTGGTAGGACGGATAGCCGTTCGGGCCGTGACGGATATAGAGCGGCACGGCGAGCGGATCGAGCGCCTTGAAGAGCGCGGTGAGCGTCGTGTCGTCGAGCTGAGCGAGCGTGCCGCGCTGGGCCGCCGTGCGCAGCCAGCGCGCCTGTTGCGCAACCGGCTCGTGCGTGACCTTCGCGAGCTCCGCCGGCAGCGCGGCCGCCGGCGCCGCGCTCGCGGCGCCGGCCGTTTCCTGCGCATGCAGCGCGGCTTGCGCGAGCGCCAGCGCGCACGCGACGGTCGCCACGGCGGCATGCCGCGCGCGGCGTTTCATTCGTTCGTTCATCGACGGCGTCTCCCGGAGCGATGGATCGTTCAGCCTTGCTTCGCGGCCTTGAGTTTGGCGAGTTCCTCGTCGCGCAGCGCGCGGCGCAGGATCTTGCCGACATTCGTCTGCGGCAGCGCGTCGCGGAACTCGACGAATTTCGGCATCTTGTAGCCGGTCAGGTTCTTGCGGCAGTGCGCGAGCACGTCCTCGGCCGTCAGCGACGGGTCGCGCCGCACGACGAACACCTTGATCCGTTCGCCCTGGACCTCGTCGGGAATGCCGATCGCCGCGGCTTCGCTGATGCCGGGATGCATCACGAGCACTTCCTCGATCTCGTTCGGATACACGTTGAAGCCCGACACGAGGATCATGTCCTTCTTGCGGTCGATCAGGCGGATGAAGCCGCGCTCGTCCATCACGCCGATGTCGCCGGTGGCGAGCCAGCCGTCGGCGTCGATCACCTTCGCCGTCTCGTCGGGGCGCTGCCAGTAGCCGCGCATCACCTGCGGGCCGTGCACGCACAGCTCGCCCGGCTCGCCGATCGCGGCCCAGGTGCCGTCCTCGCGGCGAAAGCGCACGACGGTCGACGGCGCGGGCAGCCCGATCGAACCGCTGAACGCGGCCATGTCGTTCAGGTCCACGGGATTCATCGTGACGATCGGCGAGCACTCGGTGAGGCCGTAGCCTTCGACCACCGGCCGGCCCGTCACCTGCTGGAAGCGCTCGGCGACCGCGCGCTGCATCGCCATCCCGCCCGCCATCGCGAGCTTGAGCTTCGAGAAGTCGCGCTTGCGGAATTCCTCGTTGTCGAGGAACGCGTTGTACAGCGTGTTGATGCCGGTGATGCCCGTGAACGTCTCGTGGCGGATGATCTTCATCACCATCTTCATGTCGCGCGGGTTCGCGATCAGGATGTTGCGCCCGCCGAGCCCCATGAAGATGAACGCGTTCACCGTCAGCGAATAGATGTGATAGAGCGGCAGCGGCGTGAGCACGGTCTCGACGTCGCCCGACACCTGGTCGGCGATCCAGGCCTTCGCCTGCAGCAGGTTCGCGATCAGGTTGCCGTGCGTGAGCATCGCGCCTTTCGCGACGCCGGTCGTGCCGCCCGTGTACTGCAGGAACGCGAGATCGTCGCGCGTGATCTGCACCGGTTGCGGCTTGCCGCGCGCGCCGAGCGCGAGCGCGGAACGCAGCCGGATCGCCTGCGGCAGGTGGTAGTCCGGCACGAGCTTCTTCACGTGCTTCAGCACAAAATTGATCAGGCGGCCTTTCGCGTTGAGGCCGTCGGCGAGCAGGTCGCCGAGCGCGGTGACGACGATGTGCTTCACCTGCGTTTCCGGCAGCGCGTCCTGCAGCGTGCGCGCGAAGTTCTCGAACACGACGATCGTCTGCGCGCCGCTGTCCTTCAACTGATGCGCGAGTTCGCGCGCTGTGTAGAGCGGGTTCACGTTGACGACGATCGCGCCGGCCTTCAGCGTGCCGAACAGCGCGACCGGATACTGGAACGTGTTCGGCAGCATGATCGCGACACGGTCGCCGGGCTTCACGCCGACGCTTTGCAGATACGACGCGAATGCGTCGACCTTCTGCGCGAGCGTGCGGTAGGTCATCGACGCGCCGGCGCTCACGTAGGCGACGCGCTCGGCGAAGCGGGTCGTGCATTCGTCGAAGAACTGCACGAGCGACGCGTATTGCGTGACGTCGATCTCGTGCGGAACGCCGGGCGGGTACGACGCGTACCAGACGGCGTCGGTGTTCGGCGGAAGTTGGGCCGAGGTGGGTGCTGCGGAAGATGACATGACGTGTCTCCGGTCTTGGCTCTCGGCGAGGGCCCGCGCGTCAGCGCCTGCCCATGCCCCGTGCTTCGCGGCCGGCCGACGCGGGCGTCTCGACGCCGTGCCCGACCGCGCGTATCAATCAAATCGTGAACAGGAAGCCGCGCGTGGCCTCGCGCGCTCAGTTCGTGGAATGCAGTGTCGCAGCCTCGGCGGTCGTCGTCGGGCACGACTGCGGCAGCCCGAACGCTTCGCTTGCGCCCGCGTCGTCGAGTACGGCCGCGAAGATCGACAGTTGAGCACTGTCGGGCATCGGCGCCTTCAGCGCGGCGACGATCAGCGACGACAGCCGCGCGATCATCTGCACGTCGTTCATCGTGCGGCCTTGCGAGAATTCGTCGATCAGGCTTTCCGTTTCGGCGCCCGCGAGCGCGCCGGACAGCGCGCCGATCGCGAAGTGCAGCCGCCAGCCGAGCTCGGTGCGCGGCAGGTGCGGCAGCGCGCGCTGGAACGCGTCGAAGAAGCGGCCCGCGACGCTCGCGTAATGCGCGGTCAGGAAGTTGCGCACGAACGGCGAAGGATCGGTGTACGCGCGGCCGATCAGCCGCAGGAACCCGGGCCCGCCGCGTTCGGGGTTGCGCGATGCCTTCAGCGCCGGAATGAACATCGCGCCGAGCACGTGCTCGCAGGTGATGTGCGTGCCGAGCTGCGCATCGAAGCGGTCGAGGATGCCGAGGCGTTCCTGGTTCAGCTGGTCGAGCCGGCGCGACAGCATCGCGTGGATCAGCGCTTCCTTGCTGCCGAAGTGGTAGTTGACCGCGGCGAGATTGACCGTCGCGCGCGACGTGATCTGCCGCATCGACATCGCTTCGAAGCCATGTTCGATGAACAGGTCCTCGGCCGCATCGAGAATGCGCGCCTTCGTCCCGCCGGTCTGCCGCGTGCCGGATGACCGTGCCCCCGACGGCCGTCCCGCGGATGGCCGCCCCTCCTGACTTACTGCCATGTTCCGCCTCCCATGCCGGTTTCCCGGCCGCGAACTGGTGATTTGATTATCTGATTCAAACAGTCGTTTTTATTAAGATAAAAAATCGCGGGCGGACCGGGCAAGCGCGGAATCTGGATCAATTCCTCTAGTTCGATGTGCGGGTGCGGAAAGCACGGCGCCCGCGCCCGGCGGGGCGCGGCGCGCGCGATGACGCGGTGCCGCAACGTGCGGGGTCACCCGGTAGTGGTACGCGTATTGACCGATTGCGTCATGTCGATGCCGCGCCGCTCGCGGCTGAACAGGATCAGCACGGCGATCGCGACGGCGACGATGCCGGCCACGAGCGCGAGCGCGAAGCCGTAATTGTCGTGGTTCGACACGGCGAGCGACGCCTGCATCGTCGCGTTGCCCGACGCGAGCAGGTTGCCGAGCTGGTAGACGACGCCGGGGAAGGTCGCGCGGATCTCGTCGGGCGAGATCTCGTTCAGGTGAACCGGTATCACGCCCCATGCGCCCTGTACCGAGATCTGCATCAGGAACGCGCCGGCGGCGAGCGCGATCGCGCCGCTGGAGAACGCCCACAGCGGCAGCACGGGCAGCGCGATCAGCGCGGCGATGAAGATCGCGCGGCGCCGGCCGATCCGCTCCGAGATCGCGCCGAACGACAGCCCGCCGACGATCGCGCCGATGTTCAGCACGATCGTGATCCACGACACGGTATGGGGATCGAAGTGATGCTGTTCGCGCAGGAAGGTCGGATAGAGATCCTGCGTGCCGTGCGAGAAGAAGTTGAACGCGGTCATCAGCACGATCGCGTAGATCGTGAGCTTCCAGTTCTGTTTCAGCGTGGCGCCGAGGCTCGGGCGCGCGCGCTTCTCCATCTGTTTCCAGGCCGGCGATTCGGGCACGTGTGCGCGGACGTACAGCACGAGCAGCGCGGGCAGCACGCCGACCATGAACATCCCGCGCCAGCCGATGTATTGGTAGAACAGGCCGAACACGACCGACGCGAGCAGATAGCCGCTCGGGTAGCCGGCCTGCAGCAGCCCGGACACGAGGCCGCGCGCGTGGGTCGGCACGGTTTCCATCGTCAGCGCGGAGCCGACGCCCCATTCACCGCCCATCGCGATGCCGAACAGCGCGCGCAGCACGAGCAGCGCGGTCAGGCTCGGCGCGAAACCCGACGCGAGTTCGAGTAGCGAATAGCATGCGATGTTGACCATCAGCGTCGGGCGGCGACCGAAGCGGTCGGCGAGCCGGCCGAAGATCAGCGCGCCGAGCGGGCGCATCGCGAGCGTCAGCGTGAGCGCGAACGCGACGGCGGGGATCGTCGACGCGAATTCCGCGGCGATGTCCTTCAGCACGAAAACCATCAGGAAAAAGTCGAACGCATCGAGCGTCCAGCCCAGATAGGCGGCGATCGTGACGTTGCGTTGCTCGCGGGTCCAGCTCATGTGCGGGTCTCCTCGTTGGCTTGCGCGCTCGCGATTCTGCATGCGGATGCCGGCCCGGCTCGCGCGCGGCGCGGGGCACTGATCGAGTGTAGGCTTGCGCGCCGCGCGAGGTGGGGCGCGATAGCCGCGAATCGGGAATAATCCCTACGAAATGCACTGTTTCGGAAATGGAAACGGAGCCGCGCGAGGCGCGCGACCGGACTCTGTATCATTCCGGAAGGCTTTTTGTATCAGTTCTGTAATGCGCGCGCTGCGCATCGCCACCGAATCAGGAGTCCCGATGAACGACCGTTCCGCCACTGCATTGCCCGTGCTCGAAACCGCGCGGCTGTGGCTGCGTCCGCGCGTGCTGGCCGATCTCGATGCGTGCATCGAGATGGATCGCGATCCCGAGGTCACTCGCCACATCGCGGGCCCGTGGCACGACCCCGTCGAGCATCGCCGCTTCGTCACGCACCGGATCACGCGCGACTATCCGCCCGGTCTCGGCTACTGGTCGATCTTCGAGAAGGCCGCGCCCGAGGTGTTCATCGGCTGGATCCTGCTGATCCCCGACTACAAGGACGGGTCGCGCGACGTCGAGATCGGCTGGCGGCTCGTGCGTGCGACGTGGGGGCGCGGCATCGCGAGCGAAGCCGCGGCGGCCGTCGTGCGGCACGCGTTCGACACCGTGCGCCTGCCGCGCGTGATCGCCGATATCGCGGAGGCCAACAGCGGCTCGCTGAACGTGGCGCGCAAGCTCGGAATGCGGCGCGTGAGCATCGTGCACGACGGCATTCCCTACATCCGGCATCGTCTCGAACGCAACGATTTGCGCGCGTAGCGCGGCGTCGTGCAGGCAGCGGGCGTCGCGGATCGTCGACCGAACGCGGATCAAGACGATGACGGATTAACGGCGCGCGCGATCCGGAGTATCGTTGCCGGAATTTCGCTACATGGGGTACGACCATGGCACTCGGCAACGACGTTCATCTCATTCCCGTCAGGCTCGACGCGCTGCGTCCGACCCAGATGACGGTCGGCTATCGCGAAGTGAAGGCGAAGCGCAAGCACTGGAAGGCGCTGAACCGGCGCGCCCGCAAGGCCGCGATCGAATCGCACTGGTTCCCGGCCGTGCTCGGCCCGGGCGGGCTGCACTACATCACCGATCATCATCATCTCGGCCTCGCGCTGATCGAGGAGGGCGAGGCACGCGTGAACGCGATGCTGCTGAAGGATCTGTCGTGGCTCGACGACACGATCTTCTGGCGGATGATGGAACACAACCAGTGGGTGCATCCGTTCGGCCCGGACGGCTCGCGGCGCGACTATGCGCATTTGCCGAAGGCGCTGACGGGCCTCGAGGACGATCCGTACCGCAGCCTCGCCGGCGAGCTGCGCACGGCGGGCGGCTATGCGAAGGACGCGACGCCGTTCAGCGAATTCCTGTGGGCCGACTATCTGCGCCAGCACGTGACGCTCGACCAGATCCGCAAGAACTTCGCGAAGGCGCTCGACGTCGCGCTGCATCGCGCGCACGAGCAGGATGCGCGCTATCTGCCCGGCTGGTCGGGCGTGATTGCCGTCAAACCCTGACCGGCGCACGGCGCGCACCGCCTCATGACGATCGCCCCGATCCGCCCCGACGCCGGCCCGCAACATCCGGACCATTTCGCGACGCTCGATGCGCCGCCCGCGCCGCGCACGCGGCGCGTCGGCCTCGATGCGCTCGCCGGCCTGTCGATTGCCGGCCTGCTGATTCCCGAGGCGGTCGCGTATGCGGGGCTCGCCAATCTGCCGCCGCAGGCCGGCCTGATCGCGCTGCTGTCGGGGCTCGTCGTCTATGCGCTGACGGGCAGCAGCCGCTTCGCGATCGTGTCGTCGACGTCGTCGTCGGCCGCGGTGCTCGCCGCGACCGTGCTCGCCGAATCGGGGATGGCGCTGGCCGCGCAGCTCGCGCTGGCGGCGGCGCTCGTCGCGATGACGGGCGTGCTGTTCATCCTGGCCGGCGTCGCGCGGCTCGGCGGCATGTCGGACTTCGTCGCGCGGCCTGTGCTGCGCGGCTTCACGTTCGGTCTCGCGCTGACGATCGTCATCAAGCAGCTGCCGAAGATTCTCGCGATTGCCGTGCAGCACAGCGACGCGCCGCACGTCGCGCTCGACCTGCTCGCCGGCGCGCCGCACGCGAATCTCGCGAGCGTCGTGCTCGGCGCGACCGCGCTCGCGCTACTGTTCGTGCTCGGGCGCCGCTCGCGCGTGCCCGCGACGCTCGTCGTGATCGTGCTGTCGATCGCGGCGAGTTATGCGGTCGACTGGCAGCGGTACGGCATCGCGATCGTCGGCCATATCGACTTCCGGCACCTCGAATTCGGCTTGCCGCATCTCGATCGCAATGCGTGGATGCAGACGGTCGAGCTCGCATTCGCGCTGATGCTGATCCTGTACGCGGAATCGTACGGATCGATCCGCAATTTCGCGCTGAAGCACGGCGATACCGTATCGCCGAACCGCGACCTCGTCGCGCTCGGCTGCGCGAACCTCGTGTCGGGCCTGCTGCACGGGATGCCGGTCGGCGCCGGCTATTCGGCGACGTCGGCGAACGAGGCGGCCGGTGCGCAGTCGCGCGTGGCCGGCCTGTGGGCAGCCGGCGTGGTCGCGCTGATCGTCTGGCTGCTGCTGCCGCAGCTCGCGCGCACGCCCGAGCCGGTGCTCGCGGCGATCGTGATCTTCGCCGTCAGCCATTCGCTGCATCCGTCCGTGTTCCGGCCGTACTGGGCGTGGCATCGCGACCGGCTCGTCGTGATCGCGGCGCTGCTCGCGGTGCTCGTGCTCGGCGTGCTGCACGGGCTGCTCGCGGCCATCGGCGTGAGCCTGCTGCTGACGCTGCGCAAGCTGTCCGAGCCGAACGTCAGCGTGCTCGGCCGGCTGCGCGACAGCCACGATTTCGTCGACGTCGCGAGCCATGCCGAGGCGAAATCGGTGCCGGGCGTGCTGATCGTGCGGCCCGAGGCGCAGCTGTTCTTCGCGAACGCGGACCGAATGCTCAATCGCGTGCGGGCGCTGCTGAAGACCGCGCCGGACACGCATACCGTGATGGTGAGTCTCGAGGAAACGCCGGATGTCGACGGCACGACGATCGAATCGTTGCGCACGTTCGCGGCCGAATGCGCGGCGCGCGGGCTGCGGCTCGCGCTCGTGCGACTCAAGGTGCACGCACTGCATGCGCTGCGCCGCGCGGCGGACGGTACGCTGCACGCCGACGTGATGTCGGAGCTGAGCGTCGACGAGAGCCTGCAACTGTTGCAGGCGGGCAGGCCGCCGAACGGCAGCGGCGGCCGCGAAGGCACGAGCGCCGCGTGACGGCGCGGCGCGTCGGCGCCGTCTATGGCGAAAGCGCGGCGCCGGCGGCGGTGCGCTCGATCATGTCGGCCACTTCCGCGGCCGTCGGCGCATAGGCGCCCGCATGTTCACACGCCACGGCCGCGCACGCGGCCGCGTGGCGCAGATGCTCGGCGGCCGACGCATCGGGCCGCGCAAGCTGGCTCGCGAGCCAGCCGCCGATGCTCGCATCGCCGCAGCCGACCGTATCGGCGACTTCAGTCGGGAACGCAGGCTGGAACAGCACGGTATCGCGATGCAGCAGTTGCATGCCGGCCGCGCCGTGCGTGACGAGCATCGTCGCGTCGGGCGCCCACGTGCGCAGTTGCGCGAGCGCGGCTGCTTCGTCGAGTTCCGGAAACAGCCCGCGCAAATCCTCGTCGGATACCTTGATCCAGTCGGCGAGCGCGGTCAACCGGCGCAGCGTGTCGCGATACGACGGTGCGGCCATCGGCGCGCGGAAGTTCGGATCGAACGAGATGCGCTTGCCGGCCGCGCGCGCGGCCTGCGCGAGCGCGATCAGGCGCGACGCGAGCGGCTCGCGCACGACGCCGAGCGAGCCGACGTGCACGATGTCGGCCGCGTCGAACGCGCCGGCCGGCAAGTCGGCCGGATCGAACGCGAGATCGGCGCTGTTTTCGCCGATGAAGAAATAGTCGGGCGGCTGCTTCGATACGACCATCGCGAGCAGCGGCGCGCGGTCGACCTGCCGGATGAAGCGCATGTCGAGCCCCGCGTCGGCGCTCTTGCGCATCAGCTCGTCGCCGAAGGTGTCGCGGCTGACCGTGCCGGCGAAGGCCGTCGGCACGCCGAGTCGCGCGCCGACGCGCGCGACGTTCCAGCACGAGCCGCCGGCGATGCTGTGCCAGTGGTTTGCGTCGTCGCGGATGAAATCGGTCAGCGCTTCGCCGAACACGATCAGGCGGGGAAACGTCGTCGTCATGTTGAAACCTTGTGCCGCGGCGTCGCGCGCGGCCGTACGGCGGTTGATCTGAATCTGAACGGTCGGGCAGTACGGGCCGTCGCGCGCGGCGACGCGGCCCGCCACCGCCCGGCGTCGCGGGCGGGCGGCGCGCTCGCCGCGATCAGCGTGGGGCGCTCCAGCCCTTGTAGGTCTTCACGTTGTCGCGCGTGACGAGCGTCGGCTCGATCAGGATCATCGGGTTGGCCGGCTTCTGGCCGTTCATGATCCCGTAGCCGACATTGACGGCCTGCTGCGCCATCGCCCACGGATCCTGGCTCGACGACGCCTGCACGAGCGTATTCGACTTGAGTGCGACCTCGATGTCGGGCGCGCCGTCGACCGACGTGATCACGATGTTCGGACGGTTCAGCTGTTTCGCCGCGAGATCGGTGCCGATCGCCTGCGGGTCGTTGATCGCGAACACGCCGTCGAGCTTCGGAAAGCGCGTCAGGTAGCCCTGCATCGCATTCATCCCGCCTTCGCGCGAGCCCTTGCCGTCCTGGTCGCTCGACAGCAGCTTGATGCCGGCGTTTTTCGCGAGCACGGCCTTGCAGCCGTTCACGCGATCGATCACGGCCGACACCTGCGGGCCGTTCTCGATGATCACGTTGCCCTTGCCGTTCAGCTTCTTCGCGAGGTAGTCGCACGCGAGTTCGCCGGCCTTCACGTTGTTGGTCTGCACGGTCGCATTCGCGCCGGCCGCCGCGACGTCCACCGCGACGACCGTGATGCCGGCTGCCTGCGCCTTCTTCACCGCCGGCTCGATCGCCTTCGGATCGGTCGCGTTGAGCAGGATCATGTCGACGTGCGCGGAGATGAAGTTGTCGATCTGCGTGAACTGCTTGTTCAGGTCGTAGTCGGCCGAGACGGCCGTGACCTTCGCATTCGGGTTGAGCTGCTTCGCGCGCGCTTCGGCGCCTTTCACGATCGTGACGAAGTACGGGTTGCCGAGCGAGCCGACCGTGACGCCGATCGATTTCAGCGGCTTGTCGGCTGCATGGGCGGCGGCGCTGAAGGCAAGTGCGCAGGCGACGGCGGTCAGGGCGGCGGTGTGCTTGAACATGTCGTTGTGTCTCCGAGAGGTCTGTTGGCGAACGGGCGCAGGAGGACCTGCCTGCACCTTGATGGTTGAATGGTAAGAGACGGGTATCAGGTACGGGCCGAGTCGCGCTGGCGGTAGCGGTCGAGCGCGACCGCGCCGATGATCACGAGCCCCTTGATGATGTACTGCCAGATGTCGGACACGCCGAGCAGCACGAGGCCGTTGGTCAGCACCGCGATGATCAGCGCGCCGATCAGCGTGCCGACGATCGAGCCGACGCCGCCGACGAAGCTCGTGCCGCCGAGGATCACCGCGGCGATCGCGTCGAGCTCGTACGACTGGCCGAGCTGCAGGCCGTTGGCCGCATACAGGCGCGCGGCCGACATCACCGCGCCGAGGCCGGCGAGCAGGCCCGACGCCGCATACACGAACAGCTGGATCGCCCGCACGTTGATGCCCGACAGGCGCGCGGCTTCCGGATTGCCGCCGACCGAGTAGATCCGCATCCCGAGCACGGTGCGGCGCAGGATGAACCACGAGATCGCGATCACCGCGCAGGCGATCACGACGAGCCACGGCACGCCGAGGATCGAGCCGTTGCCGATGAACGCGAACGGCAGTTGCGGGTTGAACACGGTCGTGTCGTTGCCGATCAGCCGCGCGACGCCGCGCACGGCCGTCATCGCGCCGAGCGTGACGATGAACGGCGGCAGGCGCAGGAACGAGATCAGTCCGCCGTTGATCGCGCCGAACACGAGGCCGACGACGAGCGCGAACGGCACGCCGAGCCAGCCCCAGCCGGGAATGGTCGACGCGATCAGCGCCGCGACGGCCGCGGCGGCGAGCACCGAGCCGACCGACAGGTCGATGCCACCCGTCAGGATCACGAAGGTCATGCCGGCGGCGAGCACGATGTTGATCGACGCCTGCTGCGTGACGATCGACAGGTTCTGCAGCGTGAAGAAACCGTCGGTCAGGAAGCCGAAGCCGACGCACAGGACCAGCAGCACCGGCAGCATGCCGGCCGTACGGATCAGCGATTGCATGCGGGCGCGATGATCGGCGCCGCGCATCAGGGGCGTGCGGTTGGTGACCGGATGGGCGGTCGCGGAAGCGAGGTTCCGCTGCTTGGTCGGGTTGATCATTTCGGTACCTTGAATGAAGAGGGAAATGAAGGGGCCGTGGTCAGTGCGCGTCGGCCAGTTCGGCCTGCGAGCCGGTGGCGAGCGCGATGATCGCTTCCTGCGTGATCGGCGTATGCGTGTGTCCGCCGAGTTCGCCCGCGATCTCGCCTTCGCGCATCACGAGCACGCGGTCGGCGACGCCGATGATTTCCGGCAGTTCGCTCGAGATCACGATCACGCCCACGCCGGCACGGGCCAGTTCGTTGATGATCCGGTAGATCTCGGATTTCGCGCCGATGTCGACGCCGCGCGTCGGTTCGTCGAGGATCAGCACGCGCGGCTTCGTCTCGAGCAGGCGCGACAGCAGCACTTTCTGCTGGTTGCCGCCCGACAGCGCGCCGACGTTGACGTTCGCGTGCGGGACGCGGATCGACAGCGATGCAATCGCGTCGCGCGCGCGTTCGGCGCCGCGCGCGAGGTCGAGCGCGCCGAGCCGCGCATCGCGGTTGCATACCGAGATGTTGATGTTGTCGCGCACGCTCATGTCGAGGAACAGGCCCTGGCGCTTGCGGTCTTCCGTCAGGTAGACGAGGCCCGCGTCGATCGCGTCGCGCGGCGAGTGTGCGCCGAACGTGCGCTCGCCCAGCTTCACGTCGCCGCGCACGCGCGGCTCGGCCCCGAAGATCAGCCGCGCGAGCTCGGTGCGGCCCGCGCCGACGAGGCCCGCGATGCCGAGCACTTCGCCCGCGTGCAGGTCGAGGCTGCAGCCGCGCACGCGCGCGCCGTCGGCGATGTCGCGGACCGACAGCAGCAGGTGGCCGGGGTCGTACGGCGCGTGTTCCTTCTTGTAGAAACCGGAGATGTCGCGGCCGACCATCATCGCGACGAGTCGCTCGGCCGACAGCGCCTCGCGTTCGAGCGTGCCGACGTACGTGCCGTCGCGCAGCACCGACACGCGATCGGACAGCTCGTAGATCTCCGCCATCCGGTGGCTGATGTAGATGATCGCGAGGCCTTCCTCGCGCAACTGGCGGATCAGGCGGAACAGGTGTTCGGTTTCGCGCGACGACAGCGGCGTGGTCGGCTCGTCCATCACGAGGATGCGGGCGCGGGTGTGCACGGCGCGCGCGATTTCGACGAGCTGCTGTTCGGCGATCGACAGCGTGTCGACGAGCGTGTCGGGCCCGAACGGGGCGCCCAGGCGCGCGAGCACGTCCTGGCAGCCGCGCGCCATCGCCGCGCGATCGATCGTGCCCCAGCGCCGGTTGCCGCGGCGCAGTTCGCGGCCGACGTAGATGTTTTCCGCGACGGTCAGGTTCGGCGACAGGCACAGCTCCTGGTAGATCACCGCGACGCCGGCATCGCGCGCGGCGAGCGGGCCGTCGATGTCGATGCGTTGGCCGTCGATCAGGATCTCGCCGCCGGCGTCGGCGCGATAGGCGCCCGACAGGATCTTCATCAGCGTCG
This sequence comes from Burkholderia sp. BCC0398, assembly GCF_902833245.1. NCBI lineage: Bacteria > Pseudomonadati > Pseudomonadota > Betaproteobacteria > Burkholderiales > Burkholderiaceae > Burkholderia > Burkholderia sp. BCC0398. The sequence goes on along the minus strand of NZ_CADFEM010000003.1, from coordinate 484,382 downwards.
ATTTGCCCGCGCCGTTCTCGCCCATCAGCGAGTGGATCTCGCCCGGATAGACGGTGAGGCTGACGTTGTCGAGCGCGCGCACGGCCGGGAACGTCTTGCTGATCCCGCGCATCTCGAGCAGCGGGCGGGGCGACTCAGAACGCGACATGGTGGACCTCCTGCGAATCGGTGCGGGCGCCCTTGAGGATGCCGGCCCGCGGGGAGAAGTTGAAAAACATAGGCAGCGTGGCGGCGCCGATCGCGCCGGCATCGGCGCCGAACGTGCCGCGCACGAGGACCGGCGTGCCGCGCGCCTCGGGCGCGGTGGCCACGAGCGCCGCGCGCAGGCGGGTCGTGAGCGCGTCGAGCAGGCCCGCGTCGGTGTCGGCGTCGATCACGACCACCGGCGCGTCGATCACGCACAGCACCGCGCGCAACGCCGGCGCAAGCGCGTCGACGCAGTCGTCGATCCATTCGTCGACGGCCGGCAGGCCGCGGGCGATGCAGGCTTCGAGATCGGCGCGGTTGTCGACCGTCTCGCCGTGATGGCGCAGGTGGCGCACGAGCGCATGCAGCGAGGCGCGTGCGAGCAGGATGTCCCACGGGCCGCGCGGCGGCGGCGCGGAGGCCAGCCGGCTCGGCGGCACCGGAATCACCGCGATGTCGCCGGCATTGCCGGTCACGCCGCGCAGGCAGTCGCCGTCGATCGCGATGCCGCCGCCGATCGCCGGCCCGATGAACAGGTAGACGAAGTCGTCGCACTGCCGGCCGTACCCGTAGAACAGTTCGGCGATCGCGGCCGCGTTGCCGTCGTTTTCGCCGAATACGGGCAGCGACAGCGTGCGGCCGAGGTCGGCCGCGAAGTCGACGTCTTCCCACGCGCGGAACGTGTCGGGCGCGAGGCCGAGCTCGCGCATCCACGCGCCGAGGTTGTACGGCTGCGCGACGCCGACGCCGGTCAGGCGCGCGCGTTCATGGTCGGGGAGCAGGGCCTGCATCGCGTCGATGTCGTGACGCACGATCTCGAGCACGTCGGCGGGCGGCGGAAGCAGCGTGTCGTGCGAGCGGCGGCCGAGCACGTCGCCCGCGAAATTGACGAGCGCCGTCTCGATGCGCATCCGGTCGAGATGGACGCCGATGCCGAACGCGCCGCGCGGATCGAGGCGGATCAGCGACGCCGGCTGGCCGCGCTGGCCTTCGGTGCGGCCCGCGAATTCGATCAGCTTCGCGTCGGCGAGCGACGCGATGATGCTGCCGACCGCCGTCCCCGTCATGCTCGCGAGACGGGCGAGGTCGGCCTTCGATGCGCTGCCCGCACGGCGCAGCGTCTTCAGCAGCAGGCGCTCGTTGTAACGGCGCACGTTGGCCGAATTGCTTCCCTGGCCGAAGTGCGGGCTTCTCATGGCGTCTCCTTCCATGTCGCACCGCTCGGCGGCGCATTAAATAAATCATGTTGATTTATTTAACCGCGCGAACGGCGGTCTGTCAGCCTAGGGAAATCCCGGTCGTATCCGGGAACGGCAGCGTGGCTCGGCCGCCCGCGGCTCGTTTCGGGGCCGGGAATTTCGAATTCGTCTGATGGATTTGCTGCCGGCCGCGCGTCACGATTGCCGGCTCGGCTGCATGCGAAAGCACAGCCGGAAGAGGGCGATGTCTGCGGGCGCCGCGTGATGCGGGGCCGGCAGCGTCGGTCGTTCATCGTTTACTGGACGCAGGGCGGCGGGAGCCGTCCGGCGTCTGCACTCGGGAGAAACGCCATGCATCGTACGACGCGGCCTTCGGTATCGCTGCTCGATCCTTATACCGGCAGCGAACCGCTGCCGCTTTACACGACGACGGTGACGGTCACCGGCGGCGAAGCGGCCCACGGACGTTCGTCCGGCCACGCGCGTTCGACAACCGGCGAACTCGATGTGTCGTTGCGCCTGCCGGTCGAATTGGGCGGAGTGGGTGGCGGTACGAATCCGGAGCAGTTGTTCGCGGCCGGCTTCGCGGCGTGCTTTCACGGCGCGTTGACGCTGGTGGCGATGCGGCGCCGGGTGCGCTTGCCGCCCGATCTCGCGATCACGGCCAGCGCAACGTTTCAGCGCGATCCGGTGGATGGCCTGTTTGCGATCGCGCTCGATCTCGAGGTCGGCATGCCGGGCGTCGGCGCAACTGCCGCGCGCGAGCTGGTCGCGGAGACGGAGGCGATTTGTCCGTACGCGAAGATGGCGAGGGACGGGATTCAGCATGTCGTGCGCGTCACCGGGACGGTGTAATCACGACGCCAGCCGGCTGCGCTTGCAAGCGCAGCCTTTCGAGCCCTCGCGCAAGGCGCACAGGCGCTTTGTTTCCTGGGCTTGAAATGAAAAAAGGCCGGCTAGAAGCCGACCTTTTTAGAAAACAGATGGTGCCCAGGAGAGGACTCGAACCTCCACGATGTTGCCACCGCTAGGACCTGAACCTAGTGCGTCTACCAATTCCGCCACCTGGGCACGTTTCGCTTGCTGCGATGCGAAGACCGCTATTTTAGCGTGCTGACGGAGTCTGTCAACACAATTTCATCCGGAGCGATAAAAATAATGCGCGCGTGGCGTGGCGCGATCGTCACGCGCCGATCGGTTCCGCGCGCTTCGCGGTGAAATTCCAGCGCTCCGCCTGGCTGGTATCGACGCGGGCGGGCAGCAGTCCGGCCGCCAGGAACGTATCGGCGATCTTCTGTTGTTCGCCGAAGTTTTGCGCGGCCACCGCGCGGACGAGGTAGCTGCGTCGCGCATTCGCCCGCGCGATCGTCGCAGCATCGAGCCCCCAGATCGGCGCGAGCGTGTTCGCGGCGTCCTGCGGATGGTCGCGCAGCCACGCGCCGGCCTGGGACAATTGGTCGAACAGAATCTGGACGACGTCGGGGCGCGCGGCGGCAAAGCTGCTCGATGCGAGGTAGTAGCGCTGGTACGACGCGAGTCCGCTGCCGTCGGCCAGGATCCGCACGTCGGGATTCCGGTCGACCGACGCGACATAGGGGTCCCACGTGATCCATGCGTCCACGCTGCCGCGCTCGAATGCGGCGCGGCCGTCCGCGGGCGTCAGGTAATGGATCGCCACATCGGCGGGCGCGAGCTTCGCGCGGGCGAGCGCGGCGAGCAGCAGGTAGTGGCTGCCGGCTGCCTTCGTGACCGCGATACGCCGGCCCTTGAGATCGGCGAGCGTGCGCAGCGCGCTGTCCTGCTTGACGACGATCGCCTGCGCCTTCGGCGAAGGCGCCTCCTGCGCGACATACACGAAACGCGCATGCGCGGCCTGCGCGAAGACCGGGACCGTATCGGCCACATCGGCGCTGAAGTCGACGGCGCCGACGTTGAGCGCTTCGGTCAGCGGCAATCCGCTCGCGAATTCATGCCATGACACGGTCAGGCCGAGCGGCGTCAGCGCCTGCTCGAGCGTGCCGCGCGTCTTGAGCAGCGTGATCAGCGTCGACGACTTCTGGTAACCGATGCGCAGTGCGGCCGGCGCGTTCTCGGCGTGCGCGCGGACACCGGCGGCCGTGAGGCCCGCGGCCAGCATCGCGCGTGCGAATGTGCGGCGGTTCATCGACGTCATGAAGGGGACTCCTCGTTGGATGCGTTGAAAGCGAGGCGGCTAACGTAACAACGGGGAGGGGGATTGATAACCGATAAATTCTGCTATCGATCGGAGCGGCCGACATAAGGGGCGAAGACGGGCAGTCGCGATGGAAGTGCCGAAATGAAAAAGGCCGGCTGAAAGCCGACCTTTTTAAATACAGATGGTGCCCAGGAGAGGACTCGAACCTCCACGATGTTGCCACCGCTAGGACCTGAACCTAGTGCGTCTACCAATTCCGCCACCTGGGCACGTTTCGCTTGCTGCGATGCGAAAGACCGAAATTATAGCGGGTCCGAAGTGGCTGTCAACACAATTCCACTGGAACCCACCAAAAATATTCGTTCGCGCTCGATAGCCGCCGGCACCTCGACGGATCGGACCGCGCCGTTGCACGACGAAACTGCGGCGCGATGGCCCTGTATCGACGCGAACCGGCCCGCGACCCGTCGTCCCGTTGCGCAGACAACGGCGGAGCGTTGCCGTCCGTCCTCGTCGTGGGCAGCACGCTTGATTTCGAGGGATAAGACAAGTACTAAAGTGCGGATAAATCCTATGGGACAAGAGATAATTGAATCTGGAACTTGAAAAAAATCAAAGCGATTCGAGCAACATGTCGGTCTGGTAACCGGCAGCCGAATGCGGCGCGGTTGTGTGTTGAGGAACCCGAGCCCGCCTGCGCGGTAGTCGCGCGGCGGGATCGCCAGTGCGACGAAGAATGCGGACGATCCGCCGCAAGACAATTCAGGAAATGCGCACCATCGAACTCGGGCAAATAAAACAATAACGCGGAATGCCATCCCATGCCTGACTGGCTCAATCGAGTCTGGAGAATCGCGACGTCCGTGCGGCCCGCCGTCTGGCCGCTGTCGGCCGGCGTTGCATTGCTGGCGGTGCTCAGCTGTACGCCGGCGGCCGAGACCTTGCTGTCTCCGCTCGACCGTCTGTACTGGAATCTGGTCACGACCGGCGTCGATTACGGCGCGCGCGACGATGTCGTCGTCATCTCGATCGACAAGAAGACGGTCGCCGAACTGGGGGGCGATGCAAGTTATACGCGAGCCGCCTATGCGCAAGTGCTCGATCGCCTGGGCGGCGCATCGAGCGTCGTGCTCGACATGACGATGTTCGGCCCGGCGCGCGGCGACGACGCGCTCGTGGCTGCGCTCGCCCGGCACGGGCGCGTCGTGCTGCCCGCCCACGTGTCGCCGGAGGGCACGCGCGCCGACACCGTGCTGCTGCCCGCGCCGCGGTTGCGCGGCGCGGCGGCGGCCGTCGGCCAGCGCAGCGTCGTGCTCGGCAGCGACCATCTGGTGCAGGGCATCGTGCCGTACGTCCGGGCCGGCGATTCGGACCGCGAACTGTCGCATGTCGCGCTGGAGGCGATTCGTGTCGCGGGGAGGTCGCTGCCGGCCGGCGACGTGCGCCTTCACGTGCAGGATCACGTGTCCAGGATGGGCCATGTCGAAGCGAGCTCGCTCGCGTTGCTCCTGCCGGCGCGCTTCGATCTCGACCGCTATTCGTACGTCGATGTGCTGAAGGGGCGGATCCCCGAGTCGGCGTGGCGCGGCCGCATCGTCTTCGTCGGCGACGCGATGTCCGATCTCTCCGGCGTCTACGACCTGTCGACGTCGGCGGGCGGACGGCTGCGTCGCGTCGAGGTGGATGCGCTGGTGACGCAGGCGCTGGTCGACGGCCAGATCCTGTGGCGCGAGCCGATCGCGATCCAGATCGCCGTCAGCATCGCGGTCGCGACGGGGATGCTGCTGATCTGCCTGCTGGTGCCGGGCTGGCGCATGTATGCATTCGCGATCGGGTGGCTGGCCGCGTTCGTCGCCGCCGAAATGCTGCTGCTCGTACATGGGTCGTACTGGACGCCGATCGGACCGTTGCTTGCCGTGTGCGTATTGATTTTCGCGATATGCGGCTGGCGGCGCGCCGGCAGCCTGCGGGCGTTCCTGCTGAGCGAATACGGGATGCTGCGCGGGCTGGCCGGCCAGCACGCGTTCGTCGGCTTGCCGCCCGCGGCCGGCGCGGACAGCGGGCTGCCGACGACGGATGAAGTCGACCTCGCGATGCAGCGCATTCGCGAATGGCGGACGGCGTATGTCGACATGATCGAGACGCTGCCGTATCCGATCTTCGTCGAACAGCGTGGCGAGATGCTGATGTGCAACGCACGCGGCCGCGCGATGCTGGCGGCGCTCGACGCCGACGGCGACGCGGCGGTACGGCGCGTGCTGTCGATCGTGCGCGACGAAGTGCTGACCGCGAAGGCGAGCGGCAAGATCCATTCGGCCGAGCTGGCGCTGAACGGGCGCACGCAGATGGTGATGGTGACGCCGTTCGGCGATGGCGAACGGCACAGTTCGACCGCGAGCATGATCTGCCTCGTCGATATCCACAACATCAAGGCCGCGGTCGAAAGCGACCGGCGGACGCTGCGGCACATGGCGCACGATCTGCGCAACCCGCTGTCGACGGTGCTCTCGCTGCTCGAGGAGCGCAACCAGGCCGATGGCGCGAGCGACGAGGGTTTCCTGGCCGACCTGCACAAGCTCGTCGACTACAGCCTGCGCGTCGCCCAGGATTTCACGCAGTTGTCGCGCGCCGAGCACCTTGACACGCATGCCTACGTGCCGATGTCGGCGAGCGACCTCGCGACGGAAGCGGTCGATCATGTCTGGCACAGCGCGAACGGGAAGCGCATCCGCGTCGAGGGCCCGCATTACGAGGGTGACGACGCGTTCGTCCTCGGCAATCGCGACATGCTGCTGCGCGCGTTGACCAATCTGCTCGACAACGCGATCAAGTACTCGGCCGAGGACACGGTGGTCGACGTGTGGATCGATGCCGACGACCGGCAGGTTTCGGTCGCGGTGCAGGACCAGGGGATCGGCATTCCGGCCGACGCGATGCCGCGGCTGTTCGAACCGTTCTTTCAGGTCGACGGCATGTATCGCGACGCAAGTGGCGGTGTCGGCCTCGGGCTGCCGTTCGTGAAGGCAGTGATCGAGCGCCACGGGGGATCGGTCGAGGTGACGTCGGCGCCGGGGCAGGGCAGCCGCTTTACCGTACGCTTGCCGAGAACCGCAGCGCAAATGCTCGAAGACGCGTAACCGCCGGGTACCGGAACGGCAGCGCGGGCGTGCGCTTTGCCGAAGCCGGGCGAGGATTGAAACCCGATCGATGAAAGGCCGGATCCCGTGCCGCGCGGGTCCGGCCTTTTTGCGTTTCGGCGGGGCATTCGTCACGACGACGAATACCGAGGCCCGGACAGCGTGTCGAATGACCGTCACGCGGAACGTGTACTTCGTGTCCTGTTTGACCGACGGCACGTCGACGCTCGCGGTCGCGCTCGTCGCATTGACGAGCTTCAGCGGATCGCCGCCGACCTGTTCCCACTTGAAGCTCAGCTTGTCGCCGTCGGGGTCGCGCGACTTCGACGCATCGAGCGTCACCGTCTGCGGCCCGGTCACCGTCATGTCGGCGCCTGCGTTTGCGACCGGCGGATGGTTTTCGGCACCGCCGCCGCCTTCGTCGCCGTGGCCGAGGCCCTTGTGCATCGCGTTCAGGATGTCGCCGTTGTCCGCGTCGATTTCCCACGAGAACAGGCCGCCCAGCTGATGCGCCCGCACGTAGTCGCCCTTGGCGAGAACGGAGCGCTCGTCGTCGAACGTGAGAAGTTCGCCGGTGCTCTTGTTGAACACGTACGGCGCTTCGGCCGTCTGGTCGTAGTGGTATTCGTAGCCGTTGATGCCGGCGTTGTTGGGCCCGATCATCTCCGCCTTGAGCTTCTTGTAGTCGAGGATGCCCGGCTCCCACTGGCCCTTGTGCGGGCCCGTCGCCGTGCCGGTGAACGGATTGCCGTCGGCATAGCCGTGCACGCCGTTCCAGCCGCGCGCATACGCCGCCGCGCCGACCACGAGCTTCTTCGGATCGACGCCCTGCGCGAGCAGCGCCTTGATCGAGTTGTGCGTCGTGTACGCGGTGTCGGGCTTCCAGTCCGGTGCGTACAGCGCGGTTTGATGGCCCAGCTCCGTCAGACTGAACGCACCGTAGAAGTCGTACGTCATGTCGAAGATGTAGTCCATGTACTTCGTGGCTTCCTTGTAGTTCACCACGTCGATCTTGTCCTTGCCCGCGCCGATCGCCGACGTCAGCTCGTAGGTCTTGCCGGTTTCCTGCGACAGCTTGTCGAGCATCTGCCGCAGTTCCTTCATCAGCGTCACATACAGCGGGCCGTCCTTCACCGGATCGCCGAGCGACGGATTCACGCCCTTGCCGCCGGGGAATTCCCAGTCGATGTCGACGCCGTCGAAGAACTTCCACGTGCGCAGCAGTTGTTCGGTCGAATCGACGAACACCTTGCGCTTCGCCGGATCGTGCATCTGGAAGAACGGGTCGGATAGCGTCCAGCCGCCGATCGACGGCAGGATCTTCAGGTTCGGGTTGCGCTTCTTCGCGGCCATCATCTGGCCGAGCACGCCCTTGAGCTTCGAATTTGCGGTCTGGCCCGGCAGCGCCTTGGCCATTTCGCCGTACGTGTCGTGGATCGCGACGCTGTAGTCGGGCAGGCCCTTGCAGCTTTGCATCAGCGTGTTGAACGAGCCCGGCAGGTCCTTCGCGAGCGACGCGTTCACGTCCGCGCCGCCGCAGATCGGGATGAAGCCGTACAGCATGTGCGTGAGGTTCTCGACCGGCACGTTGTCGACGTTGAACTTGCGATCGTAGATCGACCAGGTCGCGAAGTAGGTGCCGACCACCGAGTCGGACGTGTTCGCATACGGCTTGTGGGTCTTGCTCGCGTTGTTCGGCAGGTCGTCCGCCAGTTCGGGAATCGTGTCGAACACGACCACGTCGAGCGGCGCGCTGTCGGTCGAGGCGCCGTTGGCGTCGATCACGCGAACCTGCATCTTCTTTACGCCGGGCGTCTTCACGTTCGCGACGACCTGGCCGCTTTGCGTGCCGCCGGGCGTCATCCGGACCTCGGACGCCGGATCGACGACACCGTTGCTGCACCCAGCGTTTCGTCAGCAGGACATACGTCACGCACATTCCGGCGGATCGTTCGCGATTCGCTTAACGAGGCAACTCCATTCAACGCTCAACCCAACGGAATCAGATGAGAACCCGATCAGCCAAAAAGACCCTCTTTACCCTGTCGCCGCTCGTAGCCTGCGCGTCGATGTTCTTCGCGCAAGCCGCGTTTGCCCACGGCTACCTGTCGGAGCCGCCGTCGCGCGGCCTGCTGTGCAGTTCGAAGGCGGGCAAGGTCGAAAACTTCAACTGCGGTTCGGTCACCTACGAACCGCAAAGCATCGAAGGCAAGCAGGGTTTCCCGGCAGCCGGCGCGCCGGACGGCGAGATCGCGAGCGGCGGCGTGACGCAGTTCAGCGAGCTCAACGAGCAGTCGGTCGATCGCTGGAAGATCACCGACATCAAGCCGGGCGCGCAGAAGTTCAAGTGGACGTTCACCGCGCCGCACGTGACGAAGGAATTCAAGTACTACCTGACGAAGCAGGGCTGGAATCCGAACGCGAAGCTCACGCGCGAGCAGTTCGACCTGGCGCCGTTCTGCACGATCGACGGCGGGATGAAAAAAGCCGACGAGATCGGCCCGCACGGCTGCACGATCCCGTCGGACAAGAAGGGCCATCACGTGATGCTGACGACGTGGCACGTCGGCGATACGGCCGGCATGTTCTATAACGTGGCCGACCTGAACATCACCGACGCCGGCGGCCCGACCGATCCGGGCAAGCCGAACTGGTCGAACGTCGGCAGCATCGCGCCGACGATGGACCTGAAGACTGGCGACAAGGTCACGAACCGCGTGTTCAAGTCGGGCGGCGAAGTGCCGTCGATGAAGACCACGGTGACGATCGGCTCCGCGCAGCAGGGCGAACGCAACATGTGGCCGATGCTGCTCGCGAAGGAAATCAACCGCACGCAGGCGGCGAACCTGATCGCCGGCGTCGAGCGCGACGGCCGCATCGAGCCCGCGCTTGGCAAGAACGACGTGTTCTCGAAGAGCACCAGCGGCATCGTGCGCACCGAGACGACGATCGATCACCAGCCGGAAGGCGGCCTCGACGAAGGCTTCAGCATTTCGAACAACGGCGAGTTCAAGATCCAGAACGGCAAGGCGACCGCGAAGTTCTTCCTGAAGTTCAATCACACCAAGGACACGAACGTCACGGTGAAGGTCTACGACGCGGCGAACTCGCTGGTCGGCTCGAAGTCGTCGACGATGCGCATGCAGGGCGACGTGAACGTCGATATCGCGAACGCGAAGGCGGGCGACCACACGGCCGTGGCGACGTCGCAGATCGAGGGCGGCACGCTGAAGCAGGAAACCACCACGTTCAAGCTGACCGGCGAATCGGGCGGCGAAGGCGCTCAGTGCCAGGCTGCATGGAAGCAGGGGACGGCCTACACGGGCGGTGCGAAGGTGCAGCACAACGGCCGCACGTACGAGGCGCGCTGGTGGACCCAGAACGAGGTCCCGGGCGATCCGGCATCGACGGGCGCCGACCATACCGGCAAGGTGTGGAAGGACCTGGGCGCCTGCAGCAAGTAACGACCTGACAAGGAGATGACGTGAGCCGCGCGCAGCCATGCGCGCGGCTTTTTTGCTGACGCGCGGTCGCGAGTCGGCCGATTCAAAACCGTTTTTGATATTTCGTTGATGAAGGTGGTGACGCTTCCCTTCCCCCGGGAAAATGACCTCATCGATCGGCGCTTTCCTTCAATCGAACCACCTCTCCGAAAGCGCCTCACTCACCTGCCGTCTGCAACACGACGGCCCCCGGCCGCGACGCCGTGCCGGGATCTCTACAGAGGGCAAACGACGTGAAACAGAACTACCGGAAATGGGCAACGCGCCGCGGCCAGCAGGGCTTTACGCTGCTGGAGCTGCTGGTCGTGCTGCTGATCATCGCGCTGCTGGCCGGCTATGTCGGTCCGAAGCTGTTCTCGCAGGTCGACAAGGCCAAGGTCAAGTCGACCGAAGCGCAGATGAAGACGCTGGGCGACGCGGTCACGCAATTCCGGCTCGACACGGGCCGCTATCCGACGGCCGACGAAGGGCTCGACTCGCTGGTCGCGCAGCCGCAAGGCAGCGACGGCTGGAACGGTCCGTACCTCGCGAAGGCGGTGCCGAAGGACGGCTGGGGCCGCGCCTACCAATGGAACGTGCCGGGCCGCGAAGGCGAGGCGGAGATCGTGTCGCTCGGACGGGACGGTCGTGTCGGCGGGAGTGGTCTCGATGCGGACCTCGTCTATGACATGTAAGGGTCCGCGCCGCTGGATCGCGGGGGTGGCGCTGTTCGCCGCCTGCGCGTCCGGCGCCGCGGCCAAGGATTGCTGGACCCGGGCGGGCGATCGTCACGGCATCGATCCGTTGCTGCTGGTCGCGATCGCGAAAGTGGAATCCGCGCTGAACCCGCGCGCGATGAACTGGAACCGGAACGGCACCTACGACATCGGGCTGATGCAGATCAACAGTTCGCATTTGCCGCGTCTCGTCAAGGTCGGCGTGACGCACAAGCGATTGATCGACGAGCCGTGCACGTCGATCGACACCGGCGCGTCGATTCTCGCCGGATTCATCGACCGGCACGGCTACACGTGGAACGCAGTCGGCGCGTACAACGCCGGGTCGTCGACGAAACGGGAACCCGCGCGCAAGGCTTATGCGACCAAGGTCTGGCGCGTGTACCACGCGCTGACGAGCGATCGCGACGCGAGCCTTGCGCTGCTCGACGACTGGCGGAGGTAGCGATGGACGCGTTTCGGGTACGCGTGCTTGCCGCCGGCAAGGTCACGCAGCAGGCGGTCGAAGCGGCAAGCGAGACGGACGTGCGGGCGCGCTTCGCGGCGCAGGGCGCGGTCGTGCTCGAGGTGCGGCGCGATGCCCGTTTCGGGCGTCGCAGACGGGCGCCGAAGTTCGCGCTCGCGCTGTTCCTGCAGGAATTGTCGACGCTGCTCGACGCGGGCCTCGTGCTGATCGAGGCGCTCGAGGCGCTGCGCGACAAGGCGGATTCGGGCCGGGATGCGAAGCACGTGATCGACCGGATCCTGGCGGTGATGGTCGAGGGGCAGCCGTTGTCGAAGGCGCTCGCGCAGCAGCCCGCCATTTTTCCGCCGCTGCTCGTCGCGACGATCGAATCGTCGGAGGGCAGCGGTCAGTTGCCGCTCGTCCTCAAGCGCTATCAGCAATACGAAGTGCGAATCGAACAGGTTCGCAAGCGCGTGATCGGCGCGCTGATCTATCCGGCGGTCGTGATCGGCGTGGGCATCGCGATCCTGCTGTTCATGGCGTTCTTCGTGATCCCGCGTTTCGCGGTGGTGTTCGAATCGCTCGCCACATTGCCTGCGACGGCCCGCGCGATGCTCTGGTGGGCGAACCTGCTGCGCGAGAACGGGATGGCGGTCGGGCTCGCGGTCGCTGCGTCGTTCGTCGGCGCGGCGCTGGGGCTCCGCTCGGCCGCGTTCAAGCGTGCGGTGCAGCGCCTGATGTGGCGCGCGCCGAAAGTGCGCGACATCTGCGCGCTGTTCGCGCTCACGCGGTTCTACCGGACCGTCGGCCTGCTGATCGCGGGCGGCACGCCGGCGATCGTGGCGCTGGAGCTGTCCGGCAAGGTGTTGCCCGAGCACTTTCGCGCGCGGCTCGCCGTCGCGCTGACCGAGATGCGCGCAGGGCGGCCGGTCGCGGCCGTGCTCGCCGCGCATGGATTGACGACGTCGGTCGCCGAGCGGCTGTTGCGCGTGGGCGAACAGAGCGGCGACCTCGGCGGGATGTGCGAGCACATCGCGCAGTTTCACGACGGCGCGCTCGACCGCGCGATCGAGATGCTCAGCAAGGTGTTCGAACCGGTCCTGATGCTCGCGGTGGGCGCGACGGTCGGCGCGGTGGTCCTGCTGCTCTACATGCCGATCTTCGAATTGGCCGGCAGCGTCGGATAGCCCGAGCGCCAACGCGTTCGCGATTCCACTGTCCAACTGGAGAAAATTCAATGAAAACGGAACACATCGTTCAACGCTGGCAGTCGGAATCCGACGCATCGGGCGTCGATTTCGCGCAGTACGTCGGCGGGTTGCTGGCCGCCGATGCGGCGCTGCTCGCACAGGCGGCCGCCTGCCTCGGCATCGGCGCAGTCGACGCGGATGCGCTGCGCGCGGCGCGCACGCGCTTCGACCTGCTGCCGCTGCACGACGCGCTGACCTGGCGCGTGCTGCCGGTCGAACTCGACGGCGCGCCGTGCGTGGTCGTCGCCGATCCGTTCGCCCGCCACGTGCGCGACGAACTGCTTGCGCGCTTCGGCACGCGGCCGATCGAACTGGCGATGAGCGCGCCGGGCGAGGTCGAGCGGCTGCTCGGCGACATCGAGTCGAGCGAGCGGCTGATGGATGACGTGACGATCGATACGCAGGGCGATTCGCTCGCGCAGGCGATCGAGTCGATCTCGCTCGCGAGCATCGCGAAGGACGAAAGCCCGATCATCCGGCTCGTCAACACGACGCTCTACGACGCGCTGCAGAGCCGCGCCAGCGACATTCATCTCGAAGCGGTGCCGGACGGCCTGTCGATCCGCTACCGGATCGACGGCGTGCTGCAGTCGATCCGCCATATTCCGGGGCTCGAGGCGGCCGCGCAGACGCTGTCGCGTCTCAAGGTGCTCGCCGCGCTCGACATCGCGGAGAAGCGCGTGCCGCAGGACGGCCGCTTCAAGGTCGTGATGCAGGGCCGCGAAATCGATTTCCGCGTGTCGATCATTCCCGGCACCCATGGCGAAAACGCGGTGATGCGCGTGCTCGACAAGTCGCAGCGCGGCGACAGCGTGAGCCTCGACGTGCTCGGCTTCGATGCGCCGACGGCGCGGCGCGTGCGCGCGCTCGCGCATCGTCCGTACGGGCTGATGCTCGTGACGGGGCCGACCGGCAGCGGCAAGTCGACGACGCTGTACGCGGTGCTGTCGGAGGTCAACACCGGCGACGACAAGATCATCACGATCGAGGACCCGGTCGAATACGAACTGCAGGGCGTGCTGCAGATTCCGGTCAACGAGCGCAAGGGGCTCACGTTCGCGCGCGGCCTGCGCTCGATCCTGCGTCACGATCCGGACACGGTCATGGTCGGCGAGATCCGCGACGAGGAGACCGCGTCGATCGCCGTGCAATCCGCGCTGACCGGCCACCGCGTGCTGTCGACCGTGCATGCGAACGACGGGTTCAGCGTGATCGACCGGTTCATCTACATGGGCGTGGAGCCGTCGACGTTTCTCGAGGCGCTGAACGGCGTCGTGTCGCAGCGCCTGGTACGCCGGATCTGCGCGAACTGCGGCGACGCCGCGCACGGCGCCGACCTGCGCGACGCGCCGCTCGACGAGCTGAAGCGCGTGGTCGCGCCCGGCGCGGGCTGCGAGACGTGCCGCGGCACCGGCTATCACGGCCGGATCGGGCTCGCGGAAGTGCTGACGCTCGACGCCGCGATGAAGGTCGCGTTGCTCGAACGCTCGATCGAGAAGCGGACGCGCGCGCTTGCGGACAACGCCGACTACCAGTCGATGCGCGACGCGGGGCTGGCGGCGATTCGCGCGAGGCTCACGACGTTCCAGGAGGTGCAGCGTGCGATCGCCGTGGAATAACGCCGTCGCGGTGCTTGACGCCGACACGCTGCGCGTGTGGACGAGCGACGGCTGGCGCGTGCGTCGCGCCGGCCCGCCGCAGATCGTCGTCGCGCACGACGGACTGCCGGCCGACGCGCTGGCGCGGGTGCTGGGCGACCTGCCGAAGCAGCGCCTGCCGATGTGCAACCGCCTGCGGATCGTCGTCGGCCATCCGTGGACGCATGGCGTCGTGCTGCCGTGGCAGGACGGGCTGGTGTCGGACGCCGCCTGGGACGGCTATGCGCGCGCGCTGTTCGCCGCCCGCGCGCAGCGCGGTGCGCTGCGCATCCGTATCGAAGCCGCGCGGCACGGCCGCGCACGTCTGGCGGTGGCGGCCTGCGACACGTTGCTCGCGTCGCTCGCGACCGTGAGCCGCGCCACCGGCTGGCGGCTCGTCAGCGTGCGCGATGCGCTGTCGGCGTCGCTCACGCTGCATGCGGGCCGCCTGAGCGCGGAAGACTGCCGCTACGCACTATTGCAGCCGCGCGTCGTCACCTGCGTGTTTCGTCGCGCTGGCGAGTGGGCCGACGTGGTCACGCTGCCGCGTGCGGGCGGCCGGCGGCTCGACGACTGGTTCGCCGCCGCCGCGCTGATGGCCGGGCAACCGCTGGCCGGCGCGGCGTTCGCGAGTGCGCTCGACGGCGCGCCGCCTGCCGCGGACGACGTCACGCTGCTCGACGACGGGTGGGGCGACGTACCCGTGTGCGCATCCGGAGAACCGGCATGACGCGCGTCGACGAACTGGATTTCGCGGCGCCTCGCACGCGCGTCACGCCGTGGGCGGCCGTCGCGCTGTGCTGCGCGTTGCTCACCGGTGCATTCGCCGCGAGCGAGTGGTCGCGCGTCGACCAGTTGCGCGACGACGTCGGCCGCCTCGAAAGCCGTATCGACCAGCGCAAGCGCGCGATCGAGCGCGAGCAGCGCCGGCAGAAGAGCATGACGCCGGAGCAGCGCCGCATCGAGCGCGTGCTCGCCGAGCAGAAGACGAGCGCCGCGGGCTCCGGGCTGTCGGTGGTCGACTGGATCGAGCACGCATGGACGCCGCAAATCGCGCTGAAATCGCTGACGGTCGACAAGGCCGGCCGCGAGGCGCGCATCGAAGGCGGCGCGGCGGAGTTGTCGCACATCTACATCTTCGTCGATCGTCTGAACGACCGTCACCCGGACCGCAAGATCGGCCTGCTGCAGCACCGCACGAAAGCGGAGGACGGCAAGAACATCTTTCACTTCAGCCTGAGCATCGAACACCCATGACGAACCTGAAAGCAATCGACACGACGGCGCTTGCCGCGCGGCTGCGCTGGGGCGCCTATGCGGCGACCGCCAAGCTCGGCGTGCCGGGGCTGCTCGCGGGCGGACTGGTCGTCGCGCTGATCGGCGCTCACGCGCTGCACCTGCAGCCGGACGACGAGCGGCTCGAGGCCGAGCGTTCGGCGCGCGTGGCGGAGCTGGCCGCGCTGCCGAAGCCGGGCAAGCAGGCCGGCGCCGGCGGCATGACGCTGCAGCAGGTGCAGCAACTGCGCAGCAGCGAGCAGGCGTACTCGATTTTCCAGATCCTGTCGCAGCGCGGCATGGATCGCAAGCACGCGACGTATCGCCGCGAAGTCGAGATGAAGGGCAAGCTGCGCCGGCTCACGATCAGCATCGCGCTGAGCGGCAGCTATGTCGGGCTGCGCGAAGCGATGCGCGAGATCGCGGACCAGCCGATGGTGCGCATCGAGGGCGTGTCGATCGAGCGCGACCGGATCGACAGCGCCACCGTCACCGCCGACCTGCGGGTCAGCCTGCTGGGGCCCGATACATGATGCGCACCGTCCTGATCCCGCTGGCGCTCGCAGTCGCCACCGCTTGCCTCTCCGGCGGCAGCGCCGCGCACGAGAGCGGCAGCCCGGCGCCGATCGTCGACGTCTTCCCGGCGCAGAGCTGGGCGTCGCTCGGCGCGGAGCCGGCGCGCGACGACCCGCCGCCGGTCGCGGCGCCCGAACCCGCACCCGAACCGGAACCGCCGTCGCTCGACACGCCGATCGACGCGCCGCCGGCCGCCGCCGTCCCGTTCGAGATCGCCGGGGAGTGGCGCGAGAGCGGCCAGCGCATCGTCGTGCTGGAAGGCATCGGCAAGACGTTCCTGCTGTGCGGATCGCGCTGCGACGTGCGGGACGCGGTACGGCCGGGCGACGAGATCGCCGAAGGCTACCGGCTGAAGAAACTGGGCGAACAGGGCACGGTGATCGTGACCCGCGGCAGTGCCGATGTCGAGCTGTCGCTGCCCGTCCCGATCCAATGAACCCCGAATCCAACCTCTGCCGAACACCATCATGAAACGTAAAGTCAGTCTGTTGCTCCTGATTTCGGCGCTTGCGCTGACAGGATGCGCAAGTACCCCGTTCAATGCCGCGCCCGATGCCGCCGCGACGCCCGCCGAACGACTCGGCACGCTGCAGCAACAGCAGGCCGCCGCGCCCGACGACATCGCCGTCACGACCGCCGTCGAATTCAGCCGGCAAGCGTATGTGCGCGCGGAACTGAAGGAAGCCGACCGCCAAGTCGCGCAGGGCAACCATGCGGCCGCGATCGATCACCTGGAGAACGTGCTGGGCGAAGATCCGGGCAACCTGAAAGCCGCCCAGATGCTCGAGCAGGTCAAGCGCCGCCAGCAAATGGCGGTCGACCTCGCGCGCGCGCAGCGCATCGGCGGCGAGAAACCGCAGGAGGCGCTCGAGATCGCGCGGCGCATCCTCGCCGAGCAACCGAACCACGCGGGCGCCAAACGCCTGCGCGACACGATGCTGCGCCAGTCGCAGGCCAGCCGCGCGGTGCGCCCGCAACTGTCCGACGCGCTGCGCAAGCCGGTGTCGCTCAATTTCAAGCAGCAGCCGCTGGCCAACATCTTCGACGTGATTTCGCGCGTGTCCGGCGTGAATTTCGTGTTCGACCGCGACGTGGACACCAGTCAGGCCGCGACGCTGCTCGCGGAGCGCACGACCGCCGAAGACGCGATCAACCTGCTGCTGCGTACCAACCAGCTCGAGAAGAAGGTGCTCGACAAGCACACGCTGCTCGTCTACCCGTCGCAGCCTGAGAAGGCCCGCAATTACACGGAGTTCGCGATTCGCACGTTCTTCCTGTCGCATGCGGACGCCAAATCGGTGATGGCCGCGCTGCGCCAGATGGTCAAGCCGAAGGACGTGTACGTGGACGAGCGGGTGAACGCGGTCGTCATGCGCGACACGCCGGAGACGATCCAGGTCGCGGAGCGCGTGGTGATGGGGCTCGACATCCCGCAATCGGAAGTGACGCTCGACGTGCAGGTGCTCGAGGTGAACATGAACGACAGCCTCGATCTCGGCGTCCAGTATCCGGGCAAGATCCAGTTCAACGCGCTCGGCGGCGTGGAAGGCGGTGCGCTGACGCTCGGCGACCTGCTGCGGCTGAATCGCGACCGCGTCGGCGTGTCGAGCGAATCGGGCGGCCTCGCGCTCGCGATCGATCTGCTGCAGAAGCAGGGCAAGACGAAGACGCTCGCCAACCGGCCGCGCCGCTGTACGCCGACGCGCCGATGCTGCTGTCCCGCACGCGGGGCTTCGCATGAGCGTCCGTCGACGTGCCCGCGCGCGCGGCTTTACGCTGATCGAGCTGATGGTGGCGATGTCGCTGCTGGCGTTGCTCGCGACCGTCGCGCTGCCGTTGACGGATCTCGTCAAGCGGCGCGCGGACGAGGCCGAGCTGCGCCGTACGCTGGTCGTGATCCGCTCGGCACTCGATGCATACAAGGAGGCGGCGAGCGACGGGCGGATCGAGCGCAGCGTCGACGCGAGCGGCTACCCGGCCGACCTGCGCGCGCTCGTCGACGGCGTCGTCGACAAGAAGTCGACGGACGGTGCGCGACTGTATTTCCTGCGCAAGATTCCCGCCGATCCGATGTGCGAATGCGACGGCAAGGCGCCCGAAGACACGTGGGAAACGCGCAGCTACGCGAGCGATCCCGATTCGTTTTCTTCCGGTGAGGACGTGTTCGACATCCGCTCGACCAACCGCAAGGAGGGCCTCAATGGCGTCCCGTACAACCAGTGGTAGTCGTGTGCGCCGCGCCGCCGGCTTTACGCTGATCGAGTTGCTCGTCGTGATGGCGATCATCGCGGCGCTCACCGCGTTCGTCGCGCCCGGCTACCTGAAGCAGAGCGACCGCGCGAAGGAAACGGTGCTGCGTCACAACCTGAACACGCTGCGCCAGTCGATCGACGACTATCGGGCGGATCACGGCCGCGATCCCGCCACGCTCGATGCGCTGGTCGAGCAGCGCTACCTGCGCGAGCTGCCGCTCGATCCGGTCACCGGCAAGCGCGGCTCGTGGCGGCCGCAGGCCGGCGAGACGGGTGGCATCGCGGACGTGAAGAGCGGGGCGAAAGGGCGTGCGCTCGACGGGAGCGACTATGCGACGTGGTGATCGGCGATGCGGCTTGCGCGGACAGCGCGGCATCGCGTATCTCGGCGTGCTGATGCTGGTCGCGGCGCTCGGGCTCGGCATGACGCAGGCGGCGCGGATCTGGACGACGGTGCAGCAGCGCGACCGCGAGGCGCAGCTCCTGTTCGTCGGCGACCAGTTTCGCGCGGCGATCGCAAGCTACTACAATGCGGCGGGAGGCGGCCGCTATCCGGCGTCGCTCGACGCACTGCTCGAGGATCGTCGCGGGCTGCCGACGGTGCGTCACCTGCGGCGCCTGTACGCCGATCCGCTGACCGGGTCGACGCAGTGGGGGCTCGTGAAGGCGCCGGACGGCGGCATCATGGGCGTGTTCAGCGAGGCGCCCGGGCAACCGCTGAAGCGCCAGGGTTTCCCGGCGCGATACGACGCGTTCGGCGACAGCGGCGCGTACAGCGAATGGACTTTTGTTTATCTGCCGCCCGCTCCGGTCGACTCTGCGGCGAACGGGCCGGGAGACGGGGCGGCATACTGAGATCAGGACGAACATGATTGTCGCAATACTTGAAGACATCGTGACCCAGGCAGGCGTCGTGGCCGGCTGGCTCAACAAGGCCGGCTACGACACGGAGGTGCGGCACGACGGCGACGGCTTCATCGAACTGGTGCGCACCCAGCGCGTCGACGTGCTGCTGCTCGACTGGGACGTGCCGGGCAAGTCGGGGATCGAGGTGATGCGCTGGGCGCGCGAATCGTTCGCCGACGCGCTGCCGATCATCATGATGACGCAGCACGACGGCGAGAACGACATCGTGTTCGGTCTGAACAGCGGCGCCGACGATTACCTGATCAAGCCGCTGCGCGAGCGCGAGCTGGTTGCACGCGTGAACGCGCAGGCGCGCAAGTACTATCCCGAGACGCAGCGGGCGAAGGTCGTCGAGGTCGGCAAGTTCGCGCTCGACGTGAGCGCGCACGCCGCGACCGTGGACGGTGCGCCGGTCGAACTGTCTCTGCGCGAGTTCGAGGTCGCGCTGATGCTGTTCGAGAGCGTCGGGCGGATCGTGTCGAAG
Source organism: Burkholderia sp. BCC0398 (assembly GCF_902833245.1). Lineage (NCBI taxonomy): Bacteria > Pseudomonadati > Pseudomonadota > Betaproteobacteria > Burkholderiales > Burkholderiaceae > Burkholderia > Burkholderia sp. BCC0398. Next base: position 464,640 of record NZ_CADFEM010000003.1, on the reverse strand, counting down.
GACATGATGATCAAGCGCATCTGGGGCGTGGTCGACCGGAAGTACGACGCGACGCTTGCCACCTACGTGAGCAAGCTGCGCTCGAGTCTCGGGCTGCGCGCAAAAAATGGTCTCGTGATCACGACGGTCTACAACTACGGATACCGGCTCGAGCGGGCCTGAGCATCCGGCCGGATAGCGGCCGCTTCGTCTCCCGATCCGGCGACGCGGGGTGGCGCACCGCCTCGGCTCGCTGGCCTTCCGCCGCCGTTCGGCATTGCAACGATGCACGTCGCGACGCTGTCGTGATGCGCGGCGGCGCGCTTCGCGATCCATTCATCCACCTGTTCTTTCTCTGTCATTTTCCACCGGTTCGAACGGCACGTTCGGTCACGCCGGTGCGAGATCGCGCTCGCGCTCGGCGCGCGTGCGGCGCCTGTCGGGCGATCGTTGAGGATCTCTTCACATTTGTTGGGTGGCGGCGACCGGGCCGGAATAATGCCTGTGAACTCGACGGGTTCACGGTTCCGCTGTCCGGGACCGGCAGTGAAGCTCCTTACTTTTCCCCAAGACATTCGATGAAACAGTTCCAGAAACCTTTCGTGCTGCTCGCCCTGATGGCGGCATTCGGTTCGACGTCCGCGTTCGCGGCCGACGGCACGGTGAACTTCCACGGCAAGATCGTCGCGACGACCTGCAAGATCGACAACAGCAATATTCAGGTGCCGCTCGGCGCAATCGGTATCGACCAGCTCGCCGAAGCGGGCCGGGAAAGCCGTCGCGTGCCGTTCCAGATCGCGCTGAGCGAGTGCAATGAGCAGTTGAGCGGCGTGCGTGCGCAGTTCGAAGGGCTGTCGCACGGCGAAGATGCGACGCTGCTCGCGGTCGGCACCGGCAGCAAGGACGACGCGAAAGGCGTCGGTATCCAGTTGATGCACGAAGACGGCAAGCAGATCGGCATCAATACGGAATCCGACACACTCCAGTTGACGCCGGGCAGCAACGTGCTGAACTTCGCCGCGAACTACGTTTCGACGTCGGACCAGACCGAGGCGGGCGAGGCGAACGGTACGGCGTCGTTCACGCTGAACTACCGTTGAGCCGAGGGGGCCAGCCGATGACGCATCGCTTCGTACCCCGCGTGCTTGCCTGCATGCTCGGGCTGTGCATGACTCACGGCGCACTCGCGGGCATCGTGGTGGGCGCGACCCGCGTGATCCTGCAGGAAGACCGGCGCGAGGCCGTCGTGCCCGTGAAGAACACGGACGGCCAGCCGTATGTCGTGCAGGCGTGGATCGACGGCGGGCCCGCGCAGGCCGGCGCGAAAGCGCCGTTCTTCGTTACGCCGCCGCTGTCGCGGCTCGATCCCGGCAAGGAAAACCTGCTGCGCGTGATGCGCGTCAAGCACGCACTGCCGGCCGATCGCGAGTCGATGCTGTGGCTGAACGTGAAGGAAATACCGGTCGCGGCGAAGCAGGAGAACGTGTTGCAGATCGCGATCCAGACGCGGCTCAAGGCGTTCTACCGCCCGCAGGGCCTGACCGGCTCGGCGGCCGATGCACCGGCGGCGCTGACCTGGCGCATCGTGCCGTCGCGCGACGGCGCGATGCTGGCGGTGTTCAATCCGACGCCTTATCACGTCACGTTCGCGAAGATCGACGTCGATGCGGGGGCGACCGAGGATGTCGATCTCGAGACGGCGCCGCCGTTGCAGGCGACGACCTACCCGCTGCGCAACCTCCGTGCGCTGCCGGCGCAGCCGGTCGCGCTGCGGTTCAGCACGATCAACGACTACGGCGCCGTGACGCCGACCGTCACGGTGACGGTGCCGGCCGACGCCACCTGATGCGACGCGGTCGCGCAGCCGCGGCCGACGGGCGCTTCACGATCCGCTTTTACGACCTTTTCATCCTTCAGACCTCACGCGGCGCGCGTTCATCCGGCGCGCGCCGCGCCTTTCGTTCATGACACGACGCCTTCACCTGCTGCGCCGATGCGTGCTCGCGCTCGCCTCGACCCTCGCGATCGGATTGCCGATCGCGGGCGGCGGGTCCGCGCACGCGCAGACGGCATTCAATCCCGCGTTCCTCGCGTTCGGCAACACGCAGGCGGACGTGGACCTCGACGCGTTCGCCGAGGCGAACGTGCTGCTGCCCGGCATCCATCCGGTCGAGGTGGCGGTGAATGGCGAATCGTACGGCCTGAACGACATCCGCTTCGAGCGCGGCGCCCCCGACGAATCGGTACGGCCGTGCCTGAGCGCCGCGCAACTCGATGCGTTCGGCGTGAATCTCGCGGCGTTTCCGCGACTCGCGGATGCACAGGACAATGCGTCCGCTTGCATGAACCTGCGCGACGCGATGCCGGACGCGACCGTCACGGTAGACCCGGATCGCCAGGCGCTGTCGCTGACGGTCCCGCAGGCGAAGATGAAGCGGGTCCCGCGCGGCTCGGTCGATCCGTCGCGCTGGGACAACGGCATCGATGCGATGCGCATCGACTACCGTGTCAACGCCGCGCAGCGGCGCTACGGCGACCTGCCGTCGGGCCACGCGACGGAAGCCTACGGCAGCGTGCGCGCGGGCCTGAACCTCGGCGCGTGGCGCCTGCGCGGCAGCGCGATGGCGAACCGCAACGCGTCCGGTTTGCAGACGCAGTTCTCGAACGCCTATCTCGAACGCGACATCCCCGCGTGGCGCAGCCGCGTGACGCTCGGCGACAGCTTCACGTCCGGCAGCGTGTTCGACAGCGTGGCCTTCCAGGGCGTGCAGCTCGCGTCCGACGACACCATGCAGCCGGACAGCCAGCGCGGCTACGCGCCCGTCGTGCGCGGCATCGCGCAAAGCCACGCGAAGGTCGAGATCCGTCAGAACGGCTATCTGATCTACAACAGCTACGTACCGCCCGGCCCGTTCGAGATCGACGATCTGTATGCGGTCGCGTCGAACGCGGATCTCGAGGTGACGATCATCGAGGCCGACGGGCAGGCGCGCAGCTTCATTCAGTCGTCGGCGAGTATTCCGACCCTGCTGCGCCAGAACGCGTGGTCGTATCGCGCGGCTGCGGGCCGCCTGCGCGCCGATTCCGGCCGGCCGCAGTGGTTCGCGTCGGCGAGCGCCGCCTATGGCTTGCCGGGCGAGACGACGATCTACGGCGGCGCGACCTTCGCGAGCGGCTATGCGGCGCTGGCGGCCGGGGTCGCGCGCAACATGGCGCGCCTGGGCGCGGTGTCGGTCGACGTCACGCATGCGCGCCACCGGAACCACGCGGGGCAGGCGGGGGCCGGCAGCGCCGCGCGCCTGATGTTCGCGAAGGCGTTCGCGGCCACCGGCACCGAGCTGCGCGCCGCGCACCATCATTATTCAGACGGCTATCGCAGCCTGTCCGACGTCGCAGTGCGCTATGCGGCGTCGGTCGACCGGTGGGCGTATCGCGCCGGCAAGCGCAGCCGCAGCGAGCTGAGCGTGTCGCAGAACCTCGGACGCGCGGGCTCGCTGTACGTCAACGCGAGCCGGCGCACGTACCGCGACGGCGCGGGGGAAGACCGGCTGGTGCAGCTCGGCTATTCGGGTAGCGTATCGCGCGTGTCGTACAACGTGAGCGTCAGCCACGAGTCGCGCGCCCGCGGCGCGAGCAGCCGGCAGGTGTCGCTGAACCTGTCGCTTCCGATCGGCGGCGGGCGCACGGCGGCGCCTCGCGCGTACGGCAGCGCGACGCTGATCGCCGGCACTGCCGGCACGGAGCAGCGCGCGGGCGTGTTCGGCACGCTGCTCGCCGACGATAGCCTCAGCTATGGCGTCGACGCCGATCGATCGGCGAACGGCCTCGGCGGCGCCCTGAACCTGAACTATCGGGCGACGGCCGGCCAGTTCTCGGCCACCCACAACCAGGCGCGCGGCGGCTCGCAGACATCGGTCAGTGCCGCGGGCGGCGTGCTCGTGCACGGCGGCGGCGTGACGTTGTCGCAGCCGCTCGGCGAAACCGTCGCGCTCGTGCGCAGCGAGCGCGCGGCCGGCGTCGGCGTGGTGGCGCATGCCGGCGTGCGTACCGACCGCGCGGGTTATGCGGTCGTGCCGCATGTCACGCCGTACCGGCAGAACCGCATCGCATTGCGGACCGCGGAGCTCGATCGCCGGCTCGAGATCCGCAACGCGATCGTGCACGTCGTGCCGACGCGCGGGGCGGTCGTGCTGGCGCCGTTCGAGGTCGAGGCCGGGCGCCTGATGCTCGATCTGGTCGACGACGCGGGCAAGCCGGTGCCGTTCGGCGCGGCCGTGCTGACGGCGAACGGCAAGGCGGTCGGCATGGTCGGCCCGAACGGTCAGGGCTTCGTCACGGGGATCGACCGCGCCGGCGACCTGCTCGTGCGCTGGGGCATGCGTGCGGACGAACGCTGCGCGCTGTCGTACGACATCGGCGAATCGACCGCGCATCGCAATTTTCCCGAACTCGCGGCCGTCTGCTCGCGCGCGCATCCGGCGCTGCGGGCCGACGCCGCGTCAACCTCGTCATCCCGATCATGAAACCCTCGACTTTCCGATTTGCCGCGCGTCTGCGCCGCTGGGCGGCACTCGTCGCGCTGACGCTCGGTACGGCGCCCGCGTTCGCCACGTGCCTGAGCGCGCCCGAAGACTTCAATCCGCTCGAGTTCGGCCCGATCGCGGCCGACAGTGTCGACGCCGGCGGCATCGTCGCGTCGGCGCGTTTCACGCTGACCGTCACCTGCTCGCGCAACGGCCAGAACGTGCCCGAGCCACGCACGTTGCGGTATGCGAGCGAGTTCGGTCCGCTGCCGGGCATGAACCTCTGGGCGAGCAACCTGCCCGGGCTCGCGCTTCGCGTGGCGCGAGATGGCGAGGATCTCGGCGGCCAGACCGACGGGTTGCTCGGCGTGCATCCGGGCGATGGCACGGCGCGCGAGTACGTGATCGACGTGGAACTCGTCAAGACCGGGCCGGTGACGCCCGGCTTCCTGCAGGGGCAGGTGCTGAGCGTCGATGCATCGGCCGCGATTGGCGACCCCGACCACAACGTGGTGCACAAGCACATCACGAGCAGCTATGTGCGCGGTGTCGCCTGCACGGTCAATACCGATTCCAAGCATCTTGTCGTGCCGCTCGGCGCGGTGCCCGCGAACGCTTTCGATGGTCCGGGCTCGACCCGTGCGTCGCGGGAATTCGCGATCAACCTGACCTGCAGCCCGTATGGAGAAGCGCGGCCGACGCCGCTGTCGATCCAGTTGCTCGGCGAGACGGTGCCGGGCACGGCGGACGTGCTGAAGCTGCATGGCGACGCTGCCGCGCAAGGGGTGGGGATCCGCGTGCTGAAGGACGAAGCGCCGGTGGCGTTGAATGCGTGGCACAGCCTCGGCGATGCGACCGTCGGCGCGACCACGTTGCCGTTCACCGCGCAGTACTACCAGTACGGCGAGCGCGTGACGGCGGGTTCGGGCGACGGCGTGATGACATTCCTGATCGAGATGCGTTGACGCCGGCCGGCCACGCGGCGCTCGTCCGCGCGCCGGCCAGCGCCGGACCGGGCGTTTTGAAATCTTTGAGGATGCTTATCCATACCGGAATCGACGTCGATAATTTCATCCACTGTTCCAACACAACACTGCAATGGCAATCGATAAAGGATGAATCATGCATACGGTTTCTCAGACCAGTTTTCGGCAAGCGTCTTCGGATGACGGCCGCTACGATCGCTTTTCCCGCGCACTGCACTGGATCTTCGCGGTCGTGATCCTGTACACGATGGTGGCCGGATTCTCGCTGCACTTCATTACCCAGCCGGACGTCTGGCGTTTCGTGTCGACGCTCAACATGTCGCTCGCGAGCAGCCTGATCGTGCTGTTTCCGCTGCGCTACGTGTGGTCGTTCTTCCGCCGGACGCCGCCCGACATCGCGTCGATTCCTTCGAAGCAGCGATCGATCGCGCATCTGGTGCACTCGCTGATTTACGCGCTCGTCGCGTTCGTGCTGTTCAGCGGCTTCGTGATGGTGCCGGACGGCTACTGGCTGTTCTGGGCGGTTTACGTGAATACGCCGTTCAGCGCGGGGCCGGTTACCGAGCACTGGTTCGTGCTGCACAAGATCGGCTGCTATCTGCTGGCATTGCTGGTGGTCGCGCACGCGGGCGCCGCGCTCAAGCACCATTTCGTGTCGAAGAACGGCGTGCTGAAGCGCATGCTTTGACGAGGCCGCCGCAGTGAGTCGATGAAAGGGAAGGCGGGCGCGCAGGCGCTTTACTTCCTGGGCCGAAAATGAAAAAAGGCCGGCTAGAAGCCGACCTTTTTAGAAAACAGATGGTGCCCAGGAGAGGACTCGAACCTCCACGATGTTGCCACCGCTAGGACCTGAACCTAGTGCGTCTACCAATTCCGCCACCTGGGCACGTTTTGCAGTAGCTGCTTGCTGCAAAGAAGCGAAATTATAGCGCCCCAATTATTCCTGTCAACGCTTTTTTGCGATGCATCGCAAACCGGCTGCCGCCGCGCGTGCCGGCGGCATTCCCGTCATTTGGCGACACGGGCGGGTGATAGAATGACCCGCCGCCGTCAATATAGAACTGTCAGACGGACACCTCTATGTTGATGCCGTGCACCATCAGTCAACGCAACGAGAACAATCATCGACAAACCCTTGAGCAAATATCCGTACCCCATTCCGAGCCGTGAAGAGATTCTCGGCGTGCTGCGTACGAGCGACGCGCCGCTGGCCGCCAACGACATCGCCGAAGCCCTGTCGATCAAGCGTCAGGAGCGCGAGGGGTTCTTCCGGCGTGTCGCCGCGATGGAGCGCGACGGCCAGATCCGCCTCGACAAGCGCGGCCACTACCAGTTGACCCATCCGTCGAATTTCGTCGCAGGGCGCGTGCAAGGGCATCGCGACGGCTACGGGTTCGTGATCCGCGACGACGGCCAGGACGACCTGTTCTTGCCGAACGGCGAAATGCAGAAGGTGATGCACAACGACCGCGTGCTCGCGCGGATCGTCGGCTACGATCGCCGCGGCCGGCCGGAAGGGCATGTCGTCGAAGTCACCGAGCGCGCGAACAAGCGCGTGATCGGCCGCCTGCTGAACGAGAACGGCGCGCTGATCGTCGCGCCGGAAGACAAGCGCATCGGCCACGACATCCTGATCACGCAGAACGTGAAGAAGGCGAAGGTCGGGCAGGTCGTCGTCGTCGAGCTGACCGATTTCCCGAGCCGTCATTCGCAGCCGCTCGGCCGTGTCGTCGAAGTGCTCGGCGACATCGACGATCCGGGCATGGAAATCGAAATCGCGGTGCGCAAGTACGGCGTGCCGCACGAATTCAGCCAGCCGGCGCTCGACGAAGCCGCCGCGCTGCCCGACAAGGTGCGCCCCGCCGACCTGCGTTTCCGCGTCGACCTGCGCGACGTGCCGCTCGTGACGATCGACGGCGAGGACGCCCGCGACTTCGACGATGCCGTCTACTGCGAGCCGGTCAAGGTCGGCCGCGGCGACGGCTACCGGCTGATCGTCGCGATCGCCGATGTGTCGCACTACGTGCAACCGGGTAGCGGGCTCGACGCCGACGCGCTCGAGCGCAGCACGTCGGTCTACTTCCCGCGCCGCGTGATCCCGATGCTGCCGGAGAAGCTGTCGAACGGCCTCTGTTCGCTGAATCCGCAGGTTGATCGCTGCGTGCTCGCGTGCGACATGGTGATCACCGGGCGCGGCGAGATCAAGGCATACCAGTTCTATCCGGCCGTGATCCATTCGGCGGCGCGCCTCACGTACACGGAAGTCGCGGCCGTGCTGTCGAACACGAAGGGGCCGGAGGCCGCGCGCCGCGCCGACCTGCTGCCGCACCTGCAGGATCTGTACGGCGTCTACAAGTCGCTGTTCGCCGCCCGTCAAAAGCGCGGCGCGATCGACTTCGACACGACCGAGACCTACATCGTCTGCAATTCGCAGGGCAAGATCGAGCAGATCGTGCCGCGCCAGCGCAACGACGCGCACAAGCTGATCGAGGAATGCATGCTGGCCGCGAACGTCTGCGCGGCCGATTTCCTGAAGCGCAACAAGCATCCGGGCCTGTACCGCGTGCACGCGGGGCCGACGCCGGAGAAGCTCGAGAACCTGCGCGCGTTCCTGCGCGGCATGGGCCTCTCGCTCGGCGGCGGCGACAAGCCGCATGCGAGCGACTACGCGGCGCTGATGGCGCAGATCCGCGACCGGCCGGACGCGCAGATGCTGCAGCCGATGCTGCTGCGCTCGATGCAGCAGGCGGTCTACAGCCCGGACAACATCGGCCACTTCGGTCTCGCGTACGAGGCGTACGCGCACTTCACGAGCCCGATCCGCCGCTATCCGGACCTGCTCACGCACCGCGCGATCTACGCGATCCTGTCGGGCAAGAAGTACGCGCCGAAGGCGCCGGAAGGCTTCGAGCTGAATACCGCGTTGTCGCCGCGCGCCCGCGCGATGCAGCAGGCCGACGACGAAGCGCGCGGCCGTTCGCGCTCGAACACGGCGATCTGGGAAGAGCTTGGCCTGCACTGCTCGGCGAACGAGCGCCGTGCGGACGAAGCGTCGCGCGACGTCGAGGCGTGGCTCAAGTGCTACTTCATGCGCGACAAGCTCGGCGAGGAGTACGGCGGGATGGTGAACGGCGTGACGTCGTTCGGCATCTTCGTGCAGCTCGACACGCTGTTCATCGAAGGGCTCGTGCACGTGACGGAGCTCGGCTCGGACTACTTCCAGTACGACGAGATCAAGAACGAGCTGCGCGGCGAACGCACGGGCATCCGCTATCGCCTGTCGGATCGCGTGCGCGTGCAGGTGAGCCGCGTCGATCTCGATGCGCGCAAGATCGATTTCCGCCTCGTGCGCGATACGCCGGTGAAGGCGCCGCGTCCGTCGCCCGCGCCGGCTGCCGGCGTCGATCGCAACGGCGGCGGCCCGCGCGTGCGTGCGCTGCCGCCGGTCGACGAAGCCGCGCCGCGTCGCAAGCCGGCCGCGAGCGCGCCGAGCGTCGCGGTGAAGGAAGCGCGCGCCGCGCGTGGCGCCGCGAAGAAGAAGGGCGGCGGCGGTGGCGGCGGCGCACCCGCGAAGCCGACCGCGAAGAAGGCCCGCGCCCGCAAGAAGTATTGAGCGTTCGGGGCGGCGTACGCGCACGCCCCGCAGTATCGAGAGACGCCGCGTCACCGGTCATCGGCCGGCCACGCGGCGCTTTCCTTTTCCATGGATCGCGGCCGCGCACGTCGCGCGGCCGCACGTTTGATCGAAGGTTGTTCCAGTCATGTCACGTCTGAAGGTTCTTTACGGTTTTCATGCGGTGACCGCACGTTTGCGGCACGATGCATCGACGGTGGCGGAGGTGCTGTACGACCAGACGCGCCGCGACCGCCGCATGCAGGACTTCCTGCACACCGCGAAGGAAGCGGGCGTGCGGCTGATCGCGGCCGACGAAACGCGCCTGTGGGGCCTCGCGCATACCGAGCGCCACCAGGGCGTCGTCGCGCGCGTCGAGGACATGCCGCTCGCGCAGAACCTGTCCGAGCTGCTCGACGGGATCAACGGGCCCGCGCTGCTGCTCGTGCTCGACGGCGTCACCGATCCGCACAACCTCGGCGCATGCCTGCGGGTCGCCGATTCGGCCGGCGCGCACGCGGTGATCGCGCCGCGCGACCGGGCGGTCGGCCTGAACGCGACCGCGGCCAAGGTGGCGAGCGGCGCGGCCGATACGGTGCCGTACATCACGGTGACGAACCTCGCCCGCGCGCTGCGCGAGCTGAAGGAGGCCGGCGTGTGGATCATCGGCACGTCGGACGAGGCGTCGGCGACGCTCTACGACACGAAGCTCGACGGCCCCGTCGCGCTCGTGATGGGCGCGGAAGGCGAAGGCATGCGCCGGCTCACGCGCGACACCTGCGACGAAGTGATGAGCATCCCGATGGCCGGCAGCGTCGAAAGCCTGAACGTGTCGGTCGCCAGCGGCGTGTGCCTGTACGAAGCCGTGCGCCAGCGGCGCGTGAAGGGCTGAGCCCGGGGCTGCCCCGTCCCGCGCGCGATGCGCGGGCGTCGAATGACCCGAACGACGCGCGCCGCGATGCAACGCGGCACGCGGCTCTGCGGAACCCGCGACCGATGACCCTGTTTCGTGTTGGCGTCTCCTGCGCCGTGCTCGGCCTGCTCGCAGCCTGCACGTCGCCGTCGCTCGTCGAACGCGGCACCTACTACGCCGACACGAGCCTGCACGCGCGCGGCGCCGATTCGCGGATCCGCTTTCTCGTGATGCATTACACCGAAAGCGACGAGACGAAATCGCTGCGCACGCTGACCGGCGAGTCGGTCAGCGTGCACTACGTCATCCCGCCGCAGCCGCGCACCGAGCGCGGGATGCCCGTCGTCTACCAGCTCGTTCCGGAAGCGCGGCGCGCGTGGCACGCGGGCGTCAGCGAGTGGCAGCGCACGACCGAGCTGAACGCGGTGTCGATCGGCATCGAGAACCTGAACCGCGGCCCGCTCGACGCGCAGCAGCGTACCTGGCAGCCGTATCCGCCCGAGCAGGTCGACGCGCTGATCCGTCTGTCGAAGGACATCGTCGCGCGCTACGGGATTGCGCCGACGCGCGTGGTCGGGCACAGCGACATCGCGCCGCAACGCAAGATCGATCCCGGTCCGCTGTTCCCGTGGCATGCGCTCGCGCAAGCCGGCGTCGGCGCATGGCCGGACGACGCGACCGTCGCCGCGCGGCTCGGCGGCCGCGACCCGCACGCGCCGGTCGACGTGCGCGACCTGCAGTTCAAGCTCGCGCGCTACGGCTACGACGTGCCGACCGACGGCGTGCTCGACACGCGCACGCAACGCGTGTTCGCGGCGTTCCAGATGCATTTCCGGCCGTCCGATTACGCGGGCAATCCGGACGCGGAAAGCGACGCGATCGCGCAGGCGCTGCTCGACAAGTACTTCCCCGGCACGCAAGCGGCGGCCCCCGCACCGGCGGCCGACACGCGCTGACTACGCGGCGTATCGCACGCCGAAAAACGCGGAGGCGTCCGCCGACTCCGGTAAACTGGCAGTTTTCCGCAATCCCGCAGCATTACCACGCCATGACTCAAGACGAACTCAAACGCCTCGTCGGCCAGGCCGCCGCCGATTACGTGATCCAGAACGTGCCGGAAGGCGCCGTGATCGGTGTCGGCACCGGCTCGACCGCCAACTGCTTCATCGACGCGCTCGCCGCCGTCAAATCGCGCTATCGCGGCGCCGTGTCGAGCTCGGTCGCCACGACCGAACGCCTGAAATCGCATGGCATCAAGGTGTTCGACCTGAACGAGATCGAGTCGCTTCAGGTGTACGTCGACGGCGCCGACGAAATCGACGCAGGCGGCGCGATGATCAAGGGCGGCGGCGGCGCGCTGACGCGCGAGAAGATCGTCGCGTCGGTGGCCGACACGTTCGTCTGCATCGCCGACGCCAGCAAGCGCGTGCCGGTGCTCGGCGCGTTCCCGCTGCCGATCGAGGTCGTGCCGATGGCGCGCACCGCGATCGGCCGGCGCGTGACCGCGCTCGGCGGCGTGCCCGTGCTGCGCGTGACGAAGGACGGCGCGCCCTACATCACCGATAACGGTAACGAGATCATCGACGTGAAGGGCCTGCAGATCGCCGATCCGCGCGGTTTCGAAGCGCAGCTGAACGCATGGCCGGGCGTCGTGACGGTTGGCCTGTTCGCCGAACGCGGCGCGAATCTGTGCTTGCTCGGCACGGAAAACGGCGTCGAAACGATCGTTTATCCGGCTGGCTGAAACTGAATGAGAAGCAGTCCGTAACGGTGCGGTATCGGCCGTCATGGATTGGATGGTTAAATCTTGTGGAAACCGGGGTCCGGCAGGCGCGGCGCGCTTCCCGGGCCTTTTTTTTAGCCGTATAAATCACCTCGTTCAAAAGAGGGATAACCCTGTCAGGTGTTTACCAGATAGCGAAATATCGTCGAACTCATCAACTTATAGATCATAAGAACAGAGTAGTAACCAGGGCCGGCGGAACTGCGGAGCAGGTGTTCGCAAATCGACGCACGGGGAGGTGTCATGGAGCAGGGCAAAGACCGGTCACTGGTCGCCAAAGTGATGGATGGGCTTGTCGCGGGTATCGTCGAGGACAAGTACGGCGGCATCTTGCCGCCGCAGGACGTGCTGTCGAAAGAGTTCGATGTGAGCCGCACGGTGATGCGGGAAGCGTTGTCGATGTTGCTTGCGCGCGACATGCTCGACGTGCGTCCGAAAGTCGGGACGCGCGTGCGGCCGATGCGCGACTGGCGGATGATCGACGAGGACGTTGTGAGCTGGCGCTTTCGGGCAAAACCCGATCCGCAGTTCATGCGCGACGTCATCGAATTCCGGATGCTGATCGAGCCACGTGCGACCGCGCAGGCGGCGGTGCGTGCGACGGCGGCCGACATCGCGGGCATTCGCGAAGCGTTCGATGCGTTCAAGGTGCTGCAGCCGGGCGACGCCGGCTACGACACGGCGGACGAGTTGCTGCATACGCGGATCGTCCAGGCGAGCGGCAACCAGTTCTTCCAGCAGATGGCGGCGATCGTGCGCGGCGCTGTGCGTCTCGTGAACCCGCGCGTCGTGCAGAAGGAGGGCGCGCACGACACCGCGGTGAAGGCGCATGCGCGCGTCGTCGATGCGATCGAGCGGCGCGACCCGCGCGAAGCCGAAGCGGCGTCGCTCGCGCTGATCGATTTCAGCGCGGACGAGATTTCGCGCGATTTCTCGGTCGACGTGCCGGTGCGCGCCTGACGCGGCGCGTGTCGCTCATCCTCGTGCCGCCGGGCCGTTTATCATGACGGGCGGCCGGCAGCGTGCCGGCCACCGTCATACGACCGACACGGAAGATCAGGATGAACGACAACGACCATCGCCCGGTGCGCTTCGGCATCGTCGGTGCAGGCAGCATTGCGCGCCGCTTCGCGCAAAGCCTCGCACACGTGCCGGGCGCCACGCTCACCGGCGTCTGGGCGCGCCGCGCCGACGCGGCTGCCGCCTTCTGCGGGGCATACGGCGGCACGCCTGCCGCGCGCCTCGACGCGCTCCTCGCGAGCGACGAAATCGACGCGGTCTACATCGCGACGCTCCATGACAGTCACGCGCGGTACACGCTGGCCGCCCTGGCTGCCGGCAAGGCCGTGCTGTGCGAGAAACCCGCGGCGCTGAACGCCGCGCAACTCGACACGGTGCTGGACGCGGCGCGCGATGCCGGGCGGCTCTTCATGGAGGCGATGAAGCCCCCATTCTTCCCGCTGTATCGTCAACTGCGTGCGCACCTGCGTGACGATCCGATCGGCGAGATCCGGCTCGTGCGGGCGGGCTGCGCATCGTCGTCGGTGCCGGACGACCATTCCGTCTATCGGCTCGATCGCGCAGGCGGCGCGTTGCTCGACATCGGCATCTACGAGGCGTTTCTCGCTGTCGACTGGCTCGGCGCGGCGCGCGACGTACAGACGCTCGGCCGCGTCGGTGCGACCGGTGTCGACCTGTTCGCGAGCCTGAACAGCGTGCATGCGAACGGCGGGATCGCGCAGCTCTTTTGCGGGCTCGACGTGATGGGGCGCGGCGACGCGCTGATCGCCGCGGCCGGCGGCCACGTGACGATTCACGAGAAGTGGTGGAACCCCGAGCGTGCGACGATCCGCTATGCGGACGCGCGCACCGTCGAACTCGACGCACCGGCCGCGGGCGGCGGGCTGAACTACGAAACCGCGCATTTCTGCGACCTGCTGCGCGCGGGCGAGACCGAAAGCCCGATCATGACGCACGACCATTCGCGGCAGATGATTGCGATGACCGATGCGGCGCGCGCCGTGCTCGGCGTGCGTTATTCGGGCGAATAGGCGGAATGGACGAAACAGGCGGGAAGGAAGGCGCCGGGCCCGCGAGCGCGGCCCGGCGTAACTGCGCGGCTCAGTGCCGCGACGGCAGCGACAGGCGCTTTTCGTACCAGCGCTGCACCCATTCGAGAATCTGGCACAGGATCCAGTACACGGCTGCGGCGGCGAGATAGAGCGGCAGCGGCTGATAGGTCGCCGCGATCACTTCCTGCGCGCTGCGCAGCAGTTCGGTCACGGTGATCACCGACACGAGCGACGTGTCCTTGATCAGGCTGATCAGGCTGTTCGACAGGCTCGGCACCGCGATGCGCAGCGCCTGCGGGCCGATCACGTAGCGCAGCGTCTGGCCCCACGACAGCCCGAGGCTGTATGCGGCGAGCCATTGGCCGCGCGCGATCCCGTTGATCGCGCCGCGCATGCTTTCCGACATGTAGGCCGCGACGTTCGCGGACAGTGCGATCACGCCGGCCGGCGTCGGGTCGAGCGAGATGCCGAGGCTCGGCAGCCCGTAATAGATCACGAAGATCTGCACGAGCAGCGGCGTGCCGCGCATCAGGCTCACGTACGCGCGCGCCAGCCACGCGAGCGCGTTGACCCAGATGCGCTCGAAGCCGTCGAGCGCTTCGCTTTGCCGGATGCCCATCATCGCGAGCACGACGGCGCCAAGCAGGCCGAACACCATCGACAGCACGGCGAACTTGACGGTCAGTACGGCACCCTGGGCGAGCACCGGCAGCGATTGGACGAGCAGGGACGTTGTCGACATGGAATACGAAGCGAATGCGTGCGCGAAAGCGCAATCATAAACCGGACCGATAAAACAAAGGGCGGCATCGTTGCGGATGCCGCCCTTTCCGGCCCGCCGTCAGGCGGGAAATGCAGGCGTGCTTACTTGATCGGTTTCGTCACGTCGATGCCGAACCACTTGTCGGAGATCTTCGTGAACGTGCCGTCGGCCTCGAGCTGCGTCATCGCGTCGTCGATCGCCTTCTGGAACTTCGGGTTGCCCTTCTTGAACGGGATACCCGACGGGTTCGCCGAACCGACGTTCGCGCCCGGGCGCAGCGGCAGCTGCGAGTTCTTCGTCAGGTACGCGAGCATCAGGCGGTCGTTGAGCGCCGCGTCGAGGCGGCCGGCCGCGAGATCGCGCAGGTACTCGGGCGCGCCCGGGTACGTCTTCACGTCGATGCCGGGCACCGATTTCGCCATGTCCATGTAGTTGGTGCCGAGCGCGACGCCGAGCTTCTTGCCCTTCAGGTCTTCCAGCGACTTGAACTCGCGCGTGTCGTCCTTGCGCTGGATCAGCTGCGCGGACGAGAACGTGTACGCAGGCGAGAAGTCGAGCGTTTCCTTGCGCTTGTCGGTGATGCCGACCTGGTTGGCGATCACGTCGAACTTGCCCGCCTGCAGGCCCGCGATGATGCCGCTCCATTCGGTCGTCACGAACTCGGCCTTCACGCCGAGCTTCGCGGCGACGGCCTTCGCGATGTCGACGTCGAAGCCGACGAGTTCGCCTTGCGGGTTCTTCGAGTTGAACGGCGGGAACGTGCCTTCGAGGCCGACGCGCAGCGTGCCACGCTGCTTGACCTGGTCGAGGAGGTCGGCCGCATGCGCGGTCGCGGCAGCGAACGACGTGCCGATCACGCCGGCAACCAGCAGCTTCTTCAACAGCGAAAATTTCATCGTGTGTGTCCTTGCCCTGTCCGGGTCAATGATTCTGATCGTGAAGCGATGATAGCAAAAACGCTATCAATATCTAAATAAAGTTTGTTTATGGCTATATTACGCGGTGCGTTCGCGGGCGATCGCCTTCACGCATTCGGACACGAGCGCCGGGCCGCGATAGATGAAGCCGGTATAGAGCTGGACGAGCGCCGCGCCGGCCGCGAGCTTCGCACGGGCATCCTCGCCCGAGAAAATGCCGCCGACGCCGATGATCGGCACGTCGTTGCCGACTTCGGCGTGCAGCTTGCGGATCACCTCGTTCGACGCGTCGAACACCGGGCGGCCCGACAGGCCGCCGGCTTCGTCCGCGTGCGGCAGGCCCTGGACGGCCGCGCGCGACAGCGTCGTATTGGTGGCGATCACCGCTTCGATCTTGTGGCGCAGCAGCGTGTCGCCGATTTCCTTGACCTGCTCGTCGTCGAGATCGGGCGCGATCTTCAGCGCGAGCGGCACGAGCTTGCCGTGCAGGTCGGCGAGGCGCTGCTGCTTGTCCTTCAGCGCGGCGAGCAGCGCGTCGAGCTCGCCCGCGCCCTGCAACTGGCGCAGGTTCTTCGTGTTCGGCGACGAGATGTTGATCGTCACGTAGCTCGCGAACGGGTACACGCGCTCGAGGCAGTACAGGTAATCCTCGGCCGCGCGTTCGATCGGCGTGTCGGCGTTCTTGCCGATGTTCAGGCCGAGGATGCCGCGATAGCGGGCGGCCTGCACGTTCTTCACGAACTGGTCGACGCCGTGGTTGTTGAAGCCCATCCGGTTGATCAGCGCTTCGGCCTGCGGCAGCCGGAACATCCGCGGGCGCGGGTTGCCGGGCTGCGGGCGCGGCGTGACCGTGCCGACCTCGATGAAGCCGAAGCCGAGCGCCGCGAGGCCGTCGATGGCCGCGCCGTCCTTGTCGAGGCCGGCCGCGAGGCCGACCGGGTTGCGGAACGTGAGCCCCATCACGGTGCGCGGCGCGTCGGGCACGCGGGCCGACAGCGCGCAGGCGAGGCCCGTGCGTCCGGCCGCGCCGAGCGCGCGCAGCGTAAGGTGGTGAGCGTCTTCCGCATCCATTTTGAACAGGGATGCGCGGGCCAGCGGGTAGAGGGAACTGAACACGGGAATGGGGCGGACGGCCGAAATGAATGACAACCCGCTATTTTACCGGGAGTTGCGCGGCACGGGCGTGCTTCGCTTCGTAGCCGCCGCGACGCGCGTCAGCCCGAGCCGGAATGTCCGCCCGGCAACGGCGCGCGCGCCAGCGCCGCGTCGACGGGCGGCAGGTCGATCCGTTCCGGATCGAGCGTCTTCCAGCGGCCGTCGATCAGCCCTTCGAGCGGATGGAAGTTCGCCTTGTAGGCCATCTTCGGGCTCTCGCGGATCCAGTAGCCGAGGTACACGTAGGGCAGCCCGAGGCTCTTCGCCTGCTCGATCTGCCACAGGATGTTGTAGGTGCCGTAGCTCGTGTGCCGGTCGTCGGGCTCGAAGAACGTATAGACCGACGACAGCCCGTCGCCGAGGATGTCGATCATGCTGACCATCCGCAGCTTGCCGGGTTCGCCGCCCGGTGCGTCGAGGTCGCGGAATTCGACGAGGCGCGAGTTGATCCGGCTTTGCAGCAGGAACTGTTCGTACTGGTCGCGACTGTCGCGATCCATGCCGCCGCCCGCGTGGCGCGCGGACTGGTAGCGCATGTAGAGCGCGTAGTGCTCTTCGTCGTAGTGCAGCGGCGACACCGTCGCGACCAGCGTGCGGTGCCGCTTCCACATCCTGCGCTGCGTGCGCGTCGGCGCGAACTCGCCGACCGGCACGCGCACCGGCACGCATGCGCGGCAGCCGTCGCAGTACGGACGGTACGTGAAGACGCCCGAGCGGCGGAAGCCGGCCTTCACGAGTTCGGTGTAGATGTCGGAATTGATCAGGTGGCTCGGCGTCGCGACTTGCGAGCGTGCGATGCGGCCGTCCAGATAGCTGCACGGATAGGGCGCCGTTGCATAGAATTGCAACGCCGAAAGCGGTGAAAGCGGCAGCTCAGTCGGGTGAGTCATGGGCAGCTCTCGATGCAGGGAAGGAGTGCCGCGCTAGCGCTCGCTCCCGGTGGGCGCCGCCGTTTCGGCGGGGCTCGTCAGCGCGGCGAGCACGCGCTTGTCGAACTGCCACGGAATCGGCGGTTCGGCTGCCGCGCGGCGCACGTGAGCGACAAAGGCCTGGCGTGCGATCTCGCGGCCGCCGAGCGACGCTAGATGCGACGTATTCTGCTGGCAGTCTATCATTTCCAACCCCTGCTCGCGAAGGTGCGCGACGAGCGCGGCCAGCGCGATTTTCGATGCATCGGTCACGTCCGCATACATCGACTCGCCGAAAAACATCCGGCCGAACGACACGCCATAGAGGCCGCCGACGCGGCGCCCGTCGTGCCACGTTTCGATGCTGTGCGCGTTGCCGGAGCGGTAGAGCGACGTATAGGCGTCGATGATCTCGGCGGTGATCCAGGTGCCGCGCTGCCCGCGGCGCGGCGCCTGCGCGCACGCGCGCATCACGCCGGGAAAGTCGTGATCGACGCGCACTTCCCATTCCGGCGTGCGCAGCACGCGCTTCAGCGTCTTGCGCAGCGACGGCGACACCTTGAATTCGGCCGGCACCAGGATCATGCGAGGGTCGGGGCTCCACCACAGCACCGGCTGGCCGTCCGAGTACCACGGGAAGATACCGCGCCGGTACGCGTCGATGAGGCGCGACGGCAGCAGGTCGGCGCTCGCGGCGAGCAGCCCGGGCGCGCCGGTCGCAGGGCCGAGCGCGCGTTCGATGGACGGAAACGGATCGTCCGGGCCGAGCCAGGGAACCATGGGTGGGGGCTCAGCCGTTGCGCAGCGAGCGGAAGATATCGCCGGTGTGCACGCCGTAGTCGCCGGCTGCGCGATCGGCGAAGAAGAAGCGCAGCGTCTGGCTGACGGTCGGGAACGCGATCTCGTCCCACGGAATGTCGGCTTCGTCGAACAGTTTCACTTCGAGGCTTTCCTCGCCGGCTTCGAAACCCGGATCGGTGAGCCGCGCGAGGTAGAACAGGTGGACTTGATGCACGTGCGGCACGTTGAGCAGCGTGAACAGGTTCTGCACCTCGACGCGCGCGCCGGCTTCCTCGAGCGTTTCGCGCGCGGCGGCTTCCGCGGTCGTCTCGCCCATTTCCATGAAACCCGCCGGCAGCGTCCAGAATCCGTAGCGCGGTTCGATCGCACGGCGGCACAGCAGGATCTGGTCGCCCCAGACCGGCACCGTGCCGACGACGTTGCGCGGATTCTGATAGTGGATCGTGCCGCAGTGATCGCAGACGAAGCGTTCACGGTTGTCGCCAGGCGGAATGCGCGCGAGGACTTCGTGACCGCAGACGGAGCAGAATTTCATGTCGAGTGGAAGGGACGAGGTGATGCGAGTGTATCACCGGCCCGCGGCATTCTTGAACGCCTGCGCATGCGGCGGCGTGTCGGGCGAAACGGCGCGCGCGTGCGCGAAGAGGGCGCGGCGTCCGGACGCGCGAAAACAAAAAGCCCGGCGCGAGGCCGGGCTTTTTGCGACATTCTGGACGGTTGGTTGCGGGGGTAGGATTTGAACCTACGACCTTCGGGTTATGAGCCCGACGAGCTGCCAGACTGCTCCACCCCGCGTCCGTCGAAGAAATGAATTATATGGGCTAACCCAGATGCGTGCAAGTGTTTTCTGACAACCGCATGGCAGGCGCTGGTGGGGCCGGTACGCGGTGGCACGTGCGCTAGAATCGAGCGGTTTGTGTCGCCATCCCGGCAGCGGCGCTGCGCGATCGCATCGGCGCCGCTGCAATTCTCATTACTGCATCGACGGATTCATGGATATCGCTCACGATCTGCAATCGATCGGCGCGCAGGAACAGGCGCTCGTGTTTCCCCATTTCGACCCGGCCCGCGCGTGGGCGCTCGGCAACCGGATGCACGCGCTCGCGACGTCGCGCGGCCATGCGATCGCGATCGACATCGTCACGTTCGGCCAGCCGCTGTTCTACGCGGCGCTCGCCGGCGCGACGCCCGACAACGCCGACTGGGTGCGCCGCAAGCGCAACGTCGTCGCGCATTTTCGCCGCAGTTCGTACGCGATCGGCCTGCGCATGCAGCAGGCCGGCGCGACGCTCGCGGACAAGCACGGGCTGCCGGCCGCCGACTATGCGTCGCACGGCGGTTCGTTTCCGCTGACCGTCGCCGGCGCCGGCGTGATCGGCTCGATCACCGCGTCCGGGCTGCCGCAGCGCGCGGACCACGAGTTCGTCGTCGAGGCGCTGTGTGCGGAACTCGGTCACGACTACGCGGTACTGGCCCTCGCAAGGAGCTGAGCGATGCAACTGCCCGGTTACGCATGGCTCGCGATCGCGATCGTCGCGGAAGTGATCGGCACGTCCGCGCTGCGCGCGGCGGACGGCTTCACGCGCCTCTGGCCGTCGGTGCTCGTCGTCGCCGGTTACGGCGTCGCGTTCTACTGCCTGTCGCTCACGTTGCGCACGATGCCCGTCGGCATCATCTATGCCGTCTGGTCGGGCGCCGGCATCGTGCTGATCACGCTCGTCGCGATGCTGCTCTATCGCCAGGTGCCGGACGTGCCGGCGGTGATCGGTCTCGGGCTGATCATCGCGGGCGTCGTGGTGCTGAACCTGTTCTCGAAGATGCAGGCGCACTGAGCGTGCGACTGCCGTTTGCCGGATGACCGTCATGACCGATTCCACTCCCGCCGCCGTTTCCGCCGAATCCGCCCAGCCTGACGTGCGCGCGTACGTCGCGAACCGCATCGGCTTTCTCGAACTGAACCGGCCGAAGGCGCTGAATGCGCTGTCGGTCGGCATGATCCGGCTGATGCAGCAGGCGCTCGACGCGTGGCGCGACGATCCCGACGTCGTCGCGGTCGTCGTGCACAGCCCGCATCCGCGCGCATTCTGCGCGGGCGGCGACGTGCGCTTCTTCCACGACGCGTGGCGGCGCGGCGACCGCGATGCGGTCGACACGTTCTTCATCGACGAATACACGCTGAACCATGCGATCTTCACGTATCCGAAGCCGTACATCGCGCTGATGCACGGCGTCGTGATGGGCGGCGGCATGGGGATATCGCAGGCGGCGCGGCATACGGGCGGCCTGCGCGTCGTGACCGACTCGACGAAGATGGCGATGCCCGAAACGCGCATCGGCCTGTTCCCGGACGTCGGGATGAGCTGGTTTCTCGCGCGCACGCCCGGCGCGATCGGCCGCTATCTCGCGGTGACCGGCGCGACGCTCGACGCGGCCGGTGCGCTGTACGCGCAACTCGCCGACGTCTATCTGCCCGACGCCGCGCTGCCGGCGCTGCTCGACACGCTGCGTACCGCGCGCATCGACAGCGGCGCGCAGGCCGTCGCATGCGTGAAACATGCGGCAGCCGCGCACAAGGTCGTGCCGACGCCCGACACGTCGGCGCTCGCCGATGCGCGTGCCGGGATCGACCGGCATTTCGCGCAGCCGGACATCAACGCGATCCTCGCGTCGCTCGACGCCGAGCAGGATTGCGCGGCGGTCGACGGCTGGGTCGAGAAGGCGACCCACGCGACGCGCGAGCAGTTGTCGCCGCTGTCGATGGCCGTGTCGCTCGAAGTCGTCGAACGCGCGCGCGGCGCGACGATGGCCGATTGCCTGCGGCGCGATCTCGATCTCACGCGCTCGACCTTCGCGCGCGGCGACGTGATCGAAGGCGTGCGCGCGCTGATCGTCGACAAGGATCACCAGCCCGTGTGGCGTTTCAAGTCGGCTGCCGACGTCCGGCGCGCCGACGTGCTCGCGATGTTCGACAGCCCGTGGGCGCCCGACGCGCATCCGCTGCGCGAGCTGAAGGACTGACGTCGATCAGGCTGAACCGCGCGAGCCGATCGACGCGCGACACGGAAACGAAAAGGCCGCGTGCACGATGCACGCGGCCTTTTTCATGGAAGTCGGCCGGTCCTGAAGGGCGCGTCGCCCGCGCCGCGGCGTTATTCGTCGCCCGCGTCGTCCGACATGAACGCGCGCATGAACACGAGCGCGCCGAAACCCCACACCGCATTGGCCGCGAAGCCGGCCGCGAGCACGGGCATCATGTTGCCCGACGGCCAGATGCCGCGCAGCGGATCGATCGCGAACACGCGAGCCGCCGTCAGCACGATGCCGCCGAACACGAGTGCGCCGATCCACGATGCTTCGCGTTCCGGCGACACGCGCAACAACCACGCCATCGGAATCGCGCAGCACGCGCTGATCAGCGCATTCGCGACAAATTCAGGAATGCCGAGCGGCGCGAACGGTTGTGTCGAGAAGCCGGTTGCGGCGATCAGGTCGGCCGTGTGAAGGAGGGCGAGCGTGGCCTCGCGGAAGAACAGTGCGGCCAGGAAGCCGGACAGGAAGGGCAGGATGACTTTCTGCATCGATGAGTGCACCGCAGGCGCGCACGGCCGGGGCCGGGCGCGCGGAGTTATTCGGATAGGTGCGCCATTATAGGGCCCGGCCGCGGCGATATTCGCTCCAGCGTCGTGCTAATCACGAAAGCGGAAAACCTAAGCTCAAAAAAATCGTTCCAAAGCCCTGTACCGGTCCCTAGACTGATTTCCCAGAAACAGCCGTGCAATCGCGTCCTCGTCCGCGGCACGGCCTGACCGGCGAGCCATCCCGATTCGAATGCACACCATGCATGCGTCGCTCATCCGCGACGCGAGCAGGGCGATGTCTTTTTCAAATTTCGGCAGTGACAGTCAAGCAGGAGCAGCAGATGAATGTGTTCTGGTTTATCCCCACGCATGGCGACAGCCGCTATCTCGGCACGGCCGAAGGCGCGCGAGCCGCGGACTACGATTACTTCAAGCAGGTCGCCGTGGCGGCCGACACGCTCGGCTACGACGGCGTGCTGCTGCCGACCGGCCGTTCCTGCGAGGATGCGTGGGTCGTCGCGTCGAGCCTGATTCCGGCGACGCAGCGTCTGAAGTTCCTGGTCGCCGTGCGTCCCGGCATCGCTTCGCCGGGGCTGGCCGCGCGGATGGCCGCGACGTTCGACCGCCTGTCGGGCGGCCGCCTGCTGATCAACGTCGTCACGGGCGGCGATGCGGCCGAGCTCGAAGGCGACGGCCTGTTCGCCGATCACGACACGCGCTACGAGATCACCGACGATTTCCTGAACATCTGGCGCGGGCTGCTGACCGCGTCGCACGACAACGGCGGATTCGACTACATCGGCAAGCACCTGCAGTCGAAAGGCGGCAAGGCGCTTTATCCGCCGGTGCAGCATCCGCATCCGCCGCTGTGGTTCGGCGGCTCGTCGCCGGCCGCTCACGCGATTGCCGCCGATCACATCGATACCTACCTGACCTGGGGCGAGCCGCCCGAGGCCGTCGCGAAGAAGATCGCCGACATCCGCGCCCGTGCCGACGCGCGCGGCCGCAAGATCAAGTTCGGCATCCGCCTGCACGTGATCGTGCGCGAGACCGAGGACGAAGCATGGCGCGACGCCGAGCGGCTGATCAGCCGGCTCGACGACGACACGATCGCGCGGGCGCAGAAGGCGTTCGCGAACATGGATTCGGAAGGCCAGCGCCGGATGGCCGCGCTGCAC
This sequence comes from Burkholderia sp. BCC0398, assembly GCF_902833245.1. Taxonomy (NCBI): domain Bacteria; kingdom Pseudomonadati; phylum Pseudomonadota; class Betaproteobacteria; order Burkholderiales; family Burkholderiaceae; genus Burkholderia; species Burkholderia sp. BCC0398. The sequence goes on along the minus strand of NZ_CADFEM010000003.1, from coordinate 441,471 downwards.
GGCGGCAAGCGCGGCGGCCGCGAGGCGCTCGAGGTCTATCCGAACCTGTGGGCCGGCGTGGGGCTGGTGCGCGGCGGCGCCGGCACGGCGCTCGTCGGCAATCCCGAGCAGGTCGCCGAACGCATGCGCGAATACGCGGATCTCGGTATCGAGACGTTCATCCTGTCCGGCTATCCGCACCTCGAGGAGTCGTATCGGTTCGCGGAACTCGTGTTCCCGCTGATCAAGGGCCAGGGTGTCGAGAAGGCGGCCGGTCCGTTGTCGGGGCCGTTCGGCGAGATCGTCGGCAACAACTATCTGCCGAAGACGAGCCAGAGCTGAGCGACGGAGGCTTGCGATGACAACGAAAACGTCGAAGACGGGCGTCGCCGTGGCCGCCCGCGCATGGCGCGGCGTCGCGCCGTGGCTCGTGCCGCTCGCGTTGCTGGTGGTGTGGGAAGTCGGTGCGCGCACCGGCTGGCTGTCGACCCGCGTGCTGCCCGAGCCGGTGGCGGTCGTGCGCGCGGCCTGGTCGCTCGTGACGTCGGGCGAAATGTGGGCGAACGTGAAAGTGAGCACGTGGCGCGCGCTGTTCGGCTTCGCGATCGGCGGCGGCGTCGGCCTCGCGCTGGGGCTTGCGACCGGGCTGTCGAAGGCCGCCGAGGTCGCGCTCGACTCGACGATCCAGATGATCCGCAACATCCCGGCGCTCGCGATGATTCCGCTCGTGATCCTGTGGTTCGGCATCGACGAGAAGGCGAAGCTGTTCCTCGTCGCGCTCGGCGTGTTCTTCCCCGTCTACATCAATACGTATCACGGGATCCGCTCGGTCGACGCGAACCTGATCGAGATGGCGAAGAGTTACGGCGTGCGCGGCTTCGCGCTGTACCGCGACGTGATCCTGCCGGGCGCGCTGCCGTCGATTCTCGTCGGCGTGCGTTTCGCGCTCGGGCTGATGTGGGTGATGCTGATCGTCGCGGAAACGATCTCCGCGCAGTCGGGCATCGGCTACATGACGATGAACGCGCGGGAATTCCTGCAAACCGACGTGGTGGTGGTCGGCATCCTGCTGTACGCGGTGCTCGGCAAGCTGGCCGATGTGCTGGCGAAATGGATCGAGCGCGTGACGCTGCGCTGGCACCCCGCCTATCAATCAGGAGCAAAGGCATGAATGCGACGACTTCGGCGGCCGCCTACGGCCCGCTCGCCGGCGCAGACCTCGAGGCCGAGTTGGCGCAGGCCCGCGTCGCGGACGGCGATGCGCGCGATGCGGCCATCCTCGAACGTGACGGCGGCGCATCGGTCGTGCCGCTCGCGCGGCGGCGCGCGGGCGGTCCGGCATCCGACGACGCGGTCACGCTGTCGGGCGTCAGCAAGCGCTTCGGCGCCCGCACGGTGCTCGACAACGTCGAGCTGAACATCGCGCGCGGCAGCTTCGTCGCGATCGTCGGCCGCAGCGGCTGCGGGAAATCGACGCTGCTGCGTCTCGTCGCGGGACTCGAGCAGCCGAGCAGCGGCGCGCTCGTGACGCACGGCGACGGCGGCGGCGCGCTCGATACGCGGATCATGTACCAGGACGCGCGCCTGCTGCCGTGGAAGACCGTGCTGCAGAACGTGATGCTGGGCCTCGGCCGCGGCGCGCGCGACCGGGCCCGCGCGGTGCTCGACGAAGTCGGGCTGCTGGAACGCGCGAACGACTGGCCCGCGCAACTGTCGGGCGGGCAGCGGCAGCGCGTCGCACTGGCCCGTGCGCTCGTGCACCGGCCGCAACTGCTGCTGCTCGACGAGCCGCTCGGCGCACTCGATGCGCTGACCCGCATCGAAATGCACGCGCTGATCGAGCGCCTGTGGCGCGAACATCGATTCACCGCGCTGCTCGTCACGCACGACGTGCAGGAAGCCGTCGCGCTCGGCGACCGCATCCTGCTGATCGAGCAGGGGCGGGTGGCGCTCGACCAGCCGGTGCCGCTCGACCGGCCGCGTGCCCGCGCGTCGGCGGCCTTCGCGGCACTCGAGGATCGCGTGCTGAAACGCGTGCTCGCCGGCGGCCCCGGCGCGGTCGATCAAGACACGCAGCATGAAGCAGACAAGGTTCGACCGGTCGGGCAGATCCGCTGGGCCGTTTAATGCCGGGCGGCTCCGGCCGCCCGTTCTGAGACTTTTTCTTCGGAGCGATCATCCCGATGAGCATCACCGCAATCAACGTACGTAACCAGTTCAAGGGCAAGGTCAAGGAGATCATTCGCGGGTCCGTGGTCTCCGAAGTCGACGTCGAGACGCCGTTCGGCATCGTCACGTCGGTGATCACCACCCGTTCGGTGGACGAACTCGAACTGAAGGTCGGCGCCGAAGTCGTCGCGCTCGTGAAGTCGACGGAAGTCTCGATCGCGCGTCTCTGAGCGCGTGGGTCGCGCGTCGGTGCGGCGCCGCCGGGCAGGCAACGTGCCCGGCGGCGCCGCATTGCATTCGTGGAGCGCGTTTGCCTCGGTATTCGACTGCCGGACGAAGTGCTAGGATGGAACGACACCGATGCCGGAGGCGAACGCATGACCCCCATCCTTTCCCCCGAAGCCATCGAGGCGCTGAAATGGATCGACCAGTTCGGCGACAGCCGGCCGGTTCCCGCCGCGTTCAATGACGTTATCTACGCATTGCTGAACGACGGGCTGATCTATCAGGCGACGGCCGACCGGGTCGACCTGACGGCCGATGGCCGGTCATTTTTGTCAGACGAATACGATTGAGCGCGCGATGGAACCGAGAGGCAGCGACCTCGGCGATTTCAGCGAGCCGTACCGCGGCTTCGAGATCGAGGTGAAGACCGAGCAGGTCTGGGACGGCGAGCATGCGCATTACCGCGTGCTGCGAGGCGATACCGTGCGGATCGACTGGCGGCTGGTCAAGGTCGACGGGATGCTGTTGACCGAGCGGCACGTGATCGAGCGCGTGTTCGACGAGGCGCGCCGGGCGGTCGATGCGGAGCTGGGCGACCGGTAGCGCGCGTGTCGGGCGGGCATGGCCGGGATTGCGGTAAAATACCCGGTTGTTTCCGCGCCGCCTGGCCTGTACCCGAATTCCATGTCCGTTTCGTCCTCGCTTCCTCCCCGCCGTGTATCGGTCGCGCCAATGCTCGACTGGACCGACCGCCATTGCCGGTCGTTCCACCGCACGCTGACGCGCAATACGTGGCTGTATACGGAGATGATCACGACGGGCGCGCTGCTGTTCGGCGATGCCCAGCGGCATCTTGCGTTCACGCCGAGCGAATCGCCGGTCGCGCTGCAACTCGGCGGCAGCGAGCGGGACGACCTCGCGCGCGCGGCGAAGCTCGGCGAGCAGTGGGGCTACGACGAAATCAACTTGAATTGCGGTTGCCCATCCGAGCGCGTGCAACGCGGCGCGTTCGGTGCATGCCTGATGAACGAGCCGCAGCTCGTCGCCGACTGCGTGAAGGCGATGCGCGATGCGGTGTCGGTGCCGGTCACGGTCAAGCACCGGATCGGCGTCGATGCGGTCGAGGACTACGCGTTCGTGCGCGACTTCGTCGGCACGGTGGCCGAGGCCGGTTGCGAAACGTTCGTCGTGCATGCCCGCAACGCGATCCTGAAGGGGCTGTCGCCGAAGGAGAATCGCGAGATCCCGCCGCTCAAGTACGACTATGCGTATCGGTTGAAGCGCGATTTTCCGTCGCTGGAGATCGTGATCAATGGTGGCATCACGACGCTCGATGAAGTCGCGCAGCATCTGGAGCATGTCGACGGCGTGATGCTCGGCCGCGAGGCGTATCACAACCCGTACGTGCTGGCGGAGGTCGATGCGCGCTTCTACGGATCGAGCGCGGCGGTGCCGACGCGCGAAGCGGCCGAAGCGCAACTGATCGCGTATTGCGCGGCCGAGCTGAAGCGCGGCACCTACCTCGGCGCGATCGTGCGGCACGCACTCGGGTTGTATCGCGGCATGCCGGGCGCGCGTGGCTGGCGTCGCGTGCTGTCCGACAACAAGAAGCTCGCACGCGGCGATCTGGCCGTGTTCGACGAGGCACGCGCGCATCTGAACGAAGCCGAAGAATTTTTTGAAAAAAAGGCTTTGCAAGATTCAAAAGTGTTCGTATAATCTTGTTCTTCGCTGCTGAAACAAAACAGCGAAACGAAGCAAGCAGTATCAGTGGTGGCTGTAGCTCAGTTGGTAGAGTCCAGGATTGTGATTCCTGTCGTCGTGGGTTCGAGTCCCATCAGCCACCCCAACAAATTCAAGCAAAAAGCCCGGTTCATTGAACCGGGCTTTTTGCTTTCTGGCGTTCGGACACAGCTAATGCGTGTCTTGGTCCCGGCTTCTTTAACGAAGTGGCATTCCCGTATTCAGCGAATCAACCACGGCGCCATTTCGGCCTCGCGCGCGTCAAAAGAGCGGTTGCATAAATCGAGTCGTCCCGGCGATATGACTTCGCTACCGAATATGAGACCTCGAATGAGACGACGCGGGCAGGTATCGGAATCGGGCGCGCGATCGTTCGTGGTATCGACGGATGGCCGCTTGTCCCGCATCGCCGATGTGGATGACGGAGATGGCGACGAGGCCCCCGGGCCTGCTTCGTATCGCGTTTCCTTGTCGTTGCGCTGACAACGTTCGTACCATGCTCGCGCCGTTTCCTTTCCCGCCTAAGGTTCCCGCGCGCCGTGCCGTTATCTTCTCTGGACAGCCCTCGTGCCTCGAATGCTGATCCGTTTTCTTGCCTGCTCGCGCTAAACGCGAGCGGGCTTTTTTCGTTTACGGCCGCTCGTAACCGGCTGATTGGCGGAATCGAACAAGGGCTTGGCGCAAACCGACAAAGCGCAACAGTCTTACATGCGTGTAATGTAGGACCTTCCTCGTGCCCTCATGCTTTGCAGGGCCGTTCGATCCCGACGACCGGAGAAGGTGTCGGGATTTTTTTTGGGCGCTCGCCGACGATCGCCGACAAGCCCTGCGAAATGCATCCCGCAAAGCGCGGTATATTTTGCGACGACACAGGCCGATCAAGAGAACCTACACGAGGAGTGGCTATCGATGCCGGACACGGTCACACTGCGCGCCGCGACGCGGCCCGACGCGAGCCACATTGCTCGCCTGCACACGCTGAGCTGGCAAACCGCCTATAGCCACATCCTTCCGGCCAGCTATCTGTCCGACGAGGTGCCGACGGAGCATGCGATCCGGTGGCGCAACTATTTCGATCGCAACGAGAGTGAGTGGGGTCTCGTGCTGATCGCCGAGTCGAACGGCGAGCCCGTCGGCTTCGTCAGCGCCGAGCGCCCCGTCGATCCGGCGCTGGGTGTGCTGCTCGACTGCCTGCACGTTCATCCTTCGCATCACGGCGGCGGCACGGGCAAGCGCATGATCGAAGCCGTTCGCGCATGGGCTCGCTCGATCGGCGTGGACAAGGTCCATCTGCAGGTACTCGAGGGCAACGTGCGTGCGATCGGGTTCTACGAACACAACGGCTGGCAATTGGCCGGTGTCGAAACGTGTCGCATCGGCCAGACGCAAGTCACCGACCGGATTTACGCAATCCACGCTTGAACGCCGGCCGGCATCGATGCGAGCGGCGGCAAGCGAGTGCAATTGCGCCTGGCTGCTAGGGAAGCGCCGGGTGAAAGCCGAACGGGCTTTGCCCTCACTCGCCGCAATACCGCACAAGCAAATCGGCTTCGGTCTCGTGAATTTCGACGGGCAAGATCGTCGCGCCGGCATAGGCGAGATAGCGCGCGCGATGCTGGCCGTTACGGAACGATGCGACGCCGATTTTCGACAGGCCGGGAATGCCGAGCAACGTTCGCGTTCTCGTCTCGCGAAACGTGATGAACGGCATGTCCGGAATCCGGTCCTGGCCCGGATCGAGAAATTCGCGAATGCCCGCGGCTTTTCCAGGGGCCCAGTACTGGACCGACGGCAACACATAGTCGGTGGTGTCCCGGTCGGCGCAGGCGAGCAGTTTACTCAGGTCGATCGTCACGACCCGATGGCGAGAGTCGTCGGACGAGAATACCCGCTTGAGGTGCGTGTAGGCATAGGGAACGTGCCCGGGAAGCTGGACGATCCAGACATCTACGCCGCTTTGTCGTGCGTGAGCGAGCGTCATTATTTCCTCTGGTAGCGCAAGCGGTCTTTGTGATCCGAGTTTAGCAGCGCGGACGGCTGCGCAGCAGGTCGAGACCAAAAATAGGAAAACAGAGCGACTTGCGGCTCAATCTGCAAAAGGAATGGGGGCGGCCATCCGTTGACGGCCCATATCGACGGGCCGCAACAATATCGCGATACGGCCAGCGAGAATGAAGCGCTGCGCGAAATTCTCGCAAGATTCATACTGTGTGGCGAAGCATGCGTCACGCACCGGGCATCACGAAAACTGAGAGGGCACATTGAACGGAGAGGCCAAGTCGTCGAAACTCGAGATCGACCATCTCGATTACCGCTTCACGGCAACGCTCGAAATCACGGAGTCCGGCCGTACCGCCGTTGTCGACAGGCAACTCGAGTCCGAGGTACGCAGCAAGACGCTCGGGTGGATCGTGTTCGATCGTTTTCTCGAGCGGAACGATTTCGCCGATGAGGCGGACGCGCGCGCCAATATCGTCGACTGGCTGGCGCGGCTGGCCGATCCGAGGTCCGTTGCCTCGGCCGAGATTGCGAAGGCGCGCGCGGTGGCAACCGGCGTGGTGGCGGCAGATCTGTCGACAGCCGAAATCGTCGGCGGCGTCGCTATTGAAATCGCCGGCAATCTCGACTGGATCGATAGGACGGTCGACTGGTTTTCCAGTGGTGCGTTGTAGCGACGAACGCGTGTTTTCGTGACGTAGATCATTGCGCGCAAGAAATTCCGCACATAAAAATGAGATGGAAATCGCATTGCGCAAAAAAATAGAATAATCCTGCTTTGACAATATCTGCGACTTACCGGAAACTGCCGCGGGTCTGAAAACGAGATTTGAATTAAAAAGAAATAAAAGGCTGGAATGAAAAACCGAACGCGGTCGGCCGGTTCCTCGCGCTTGAATCACGATGGTATTCGCCGGCACGCGCGCATGCCGGTTGCCGTCGCGTTGTCACTAAAGGGTGAGTTGCCGCACAGACCGTCGCGCAGCCCGCGATCACAATTTGACCGGTTGACCGTTCTTCCCCGGCCCGGTCAACCGTTTCCCCGCTCGCTCGTGCAGGAGCGGGGGCTTTTTGCCCCCCCGACGCCGGAAGATTGCGTCGGCGGAATCGGACAGGCGTTCGGCGGGCTGCGCGACGGCACACGTTCGCCCCCGACATCCGTTCGCCCGATCCGGACGAATTGCTTTCCTCGTGCCTGAGCGAACCCTCAGGCCCATCGCCGGTCCTTGCCGGCGATGCCTTGTCCCGGCGGCGCGTCACAGCGCTGCCGGGATGTTTTTTGCGTCACGTCACATCGCGCGTCACGGGCATCGCGCTCCGCTCAGCCCGCCTGTTCGACGCTGGTTTCCCATCCGTCATAGTTGCCGCCGAGCGCGCGCACCTCGCGATTGAGCGCGACCGTGTGGCGCGTGACGTCGGCGAGCGCCATCGTGCCTTCGTGCGAAAACCGCACCGCCGACTTGCCGTCCTCGGTCGGCGCGACCGATTCGACCGGATAGCCTTTCGCTTCGGCCCAGTCCGCGAACTGGTGCGCGTCGCTCGGGTCGGGGAAGTACGCCCAGTGCATCACGCGCCGGCTCACGTCCGGCGCGTCGCCTTGCTGCCGCAGCGCGTCCAGCGTGCGCATGTCGCGCATGATCTGCCAGTCGTCGTCGGTCGGGTAGAGCGTCTGCCAGTATGTCGTCTTGTCGGGGTCGTCCTGATGGGCATACTGAAGCGCATAGGTCGTCTGGTCGGCCAGCGAGTCGACGATCTCCGCGGCCGCCTCTTCGTCGAACGGCACGTAGAAAAGAAAATCCCGGTTGCCGTCGACGGTGATGCGGCCGACCTGCACGCCGCCTTTCGCGACGATCGCGGCGTCGAGCAGATCCTCGATCTTGGCGAGATCGGCGAATTCGTCGCCGGTCGGCAGACCTTCGGGCGACGGATGTGCAAAGGGGACGCGCACGCTGAGCAGCGACGTGCGCGGATCGCCTTCGGCGATTTCCGCAAAGCCGTGATTGAAGCTGATGAAAGCCTGATGGTCGCCCATTCTGGCAGGGAAGGTTCCCCAGGCGTCGCTCATGTGTTTCTCCCGTACACGATTGTCTGTTGACGGTTGCAAAGCGTCCCAATGTATCATCGAAAATCGCGTTGGCCGGAGCCGCGCACCTGATCGCGGGCCGTGTGCGCCGCGCCCGCGGGATCCGGGCTGTTCGCAGCGCGCCGCATGCATGCGGCCGGCCGCAAAAATTCAAGGGAGATGCCGATGTCGACGTTCGCGGTGAATGGTGTCCGAATCGATCCGCTCAGCGCGCGCGTGACGCACGTGCGCTGGGCGGCCGTGAACCCGGCCGATCGCTCGTGGGCGGCGACGCCCCGCGAGGCCCCGGTGGCGGACGTGGCGCGCGCGCTTGCGTCCGGTAACGATGTCCGCGCGATCTTCTCGGCCTCGGACACCACCGCAATCGGGCCCAGGCTGAAACGCGTGCTGTATCGCGATGCGTCGGAAGGCATCGAGCTCGACATCGATGCAACGAGCGAGTCGCGCACGTTGCGCGATCTGCCGCAGATCTGACCGCGAGCCGTTTCCCCAACCGAATCGCGCGAACGCGCCCACGACCATGTCCAGATTCGCCATTTTTCCGCTGGCATTCGCGCTTTGTCTGGCGCTTGCCGCCTGCCAGACCGCGTCCGGGCCGACGCCCGTGCACCCGTCGCCCGAAACCGCGTCGACGACCGTTCCCGCATCGTCGCCGCCGGCCGCGCCGATTCGCGGCATCGGCGTCGCGCCTCGTCTGGCCGGGCAGAGTCACGCGGCCGTCGGTCAATGCACGACCGACGGTACCGTCAACGTATGCAATTGACCGGCGTCGGCGCGATGGCGCGTGATGCGTGCAAACGGAATCGGAATCCCGACATGTCGCCCGCGTCGATGGACGGGCGGCCGTCGACACGAGCCGGCGAGCAATGAACGACGAACGCGAAACGACGGATTCCGGCTGGCACGTCGATCCCGTTGCGGGAACGGTCACCGGCGCGTTGCCGGTGACGCTCGCGGTCGACAGCCGAAGCCTGAAAAGCAGGGCGGTCGTGTGTGCGGGGCTGGCCGCGGCGAGCCTGTGCGGTTACGTGGCCGCCCCGACGCTCTGGCCGCTAGCGGCGCTGGCCGCGTTGCTGGGGCTCGCCAGTGCCGCGTTGTTCGTCTCGTCGCGGCGCAAGCTGGCGCTGCAGGTCGACGAGACGGGCTTCCGGCTGATCGGTTCCGCCCGCGAAAAACCCGTCACGCCGTGGCGGGACGTCGCTGAATTCCGGATCGTCAGCGTCGCCGGTAATCGTTACATCGGCTACCAGTTCTCCGTACATTCTTCCCGTACGAAGGTGCCGGGCGGCGTGATGCTGCCGATTGCCCGGTTTGCCGATCTTCCGCTCGACGCGGTGGCCGCGTTGCTGGAGGCTTGCCGCCGGCAGTTCGGCTTGCCGGACCAACCGGCCGACCGAACGGGCCGGTAACGCCCGATGCGGCTTCCTGCGCGCCCCGTCACTCGAGCAAACAGAAAAATCCCGGGCGCCGTGTCGATTTCCGCGGGAGTCGTCCGTCGTAGCATCGGAGGCGTGCGCATCGCGCGTCCGTCCCGATTTTCGATACGACAACCGACTGAAGGAGCGACACCATGGCCACATCCGTCAAGCCGATCCCGGAAGGGATGCGCACGCTGACCCCGCACCTGATTTGTGCGGGCGCTACCGCCGCCATCGACTTCTACAAGCGCGCGTTCAATGCGACCGAACAGTTTCGCCTCGCGATGCCCGACGGCCGGCTCGCGCATGCGTGCCTGGCGATTGGCGATTCGACGCTGATGCTGGTCGATGAAATGCCCGAACACGGCGCGCTGGGGCCGAAGGCGCTGAAAGGCACGCCCGTCTGCCTGCATCTGTACGTGCCGGACACCGATGCGGCGATCGAGAGGGCGGTCGCGGCCGGTGCGACGGTCACGATTCCGGCGGCCGACATGTTCTGGGGCGATCGTTACGGGCAGGTCGAGGATCCGTTCGGGCATCGCTGGTCGCTGGCGACGCATCAGCGCGATCTGACACCCGAGCAGATCGCGGACGCCATGGCCAGCGCGCCGCCCTGCGGCAGTTGAATCGACACCGTCGCACGAGCGCGGCGACGGCGGCGACGGGCAGCGCGGCGGCTTGATCGCGCCGCGCCGGCCTGGCTCGTCGGCGGTCATGCGCGGGCCGTCCGGCCGCGCTGCTTGTGTTAGTCCATCCGCCGATCGGCCGAGCCAAGCAGGTCGGCGACGGTGCGATGGCGGGCGGGATCATAGGCAACGTGTCCGACCGGGCCGCCACGTCGGCCGGTTTCGGTGCGATTTGCGTGAGTCTTGTCTCGTGTCCCGACTGTCAGGTCGGTCATGGTTCGTCGAACAGTATTGCGCACGGTTCGATGCATCGCCACGCTGCAACTCCCGCCGCGGCGGCGATCGGGTTCGCGAGTGTCGGTGAAGATGCGGCGAGAAGCGAGGGGCATCGGCCCGCGTTCCGTCCCGATGCGGAATCGGACCCGCGATGCCTCAAGGGCGCGCGTCGCCCTGCCGTAAACAGGACGAGTCCAATCGTTCATCTCATCTCATCCGATCGCACCATGGTTCGAATTCTGTACGCGGGCTATCTCGCGTTTGCGCTGTATCTCCTTTACCCGCTGGTTCAGAACACGCTGATGTTCAGCACCGCGTGCGTGCGCAGCGTGCTGCCGATGGGCGACCACGGGCTGTCGGCGAATTCGGCCAGCGGCGCGGACGGGCACGCGAGCCGTTGTGTCGCGAGCGCGCCTGCGCGCGTCGCGACCGGGCGGGCGCCGGAAATCCATTGAACGCGGCGCGTCGCGCGTGAAGGGCGCTTCGCGACGCCGCGTGCTGGCCATTCGGCCGAATTGAACATCGCGCCATGCTCGCCGATCATCTGCAACGCGGCGGCAGAAATGCGAGGGGCGAGCGCCACGAGAAAGCGTGTGTCGGCGTCAGTAGCTGGAGCGATACGGCGTGCCCTGGTCGAAGCGGCTTTGCCAGTGCGTGAGGTAGCGTGACGCGAGTTGCGGGTTGTTCCAGACCACGACGACGTTCTCGGAATTGCGGCTGGCCGCCGACGCACTGTAGTTGAACGAACCCGTTTCGACGTGCTCGGCGTCGATCACGAGGTACTTGTCGTGATGGATCGCATAGGCATCGATCGTGCGCGTCGGGATGCCGGCGTTGACGAGCAGGTTCAATGCCTGCTTGCTGCTCTTCGCGCGATTGCCCTTGTCGTCGACGACCACCGCGACGTTGACGCCGCGGCGCTTGGCGGCAAGCAGCGCGCGCGCGACGGGCGGCGACGTGAACGAGTACGCGGCGACCCGGATCGAGGTGCGCGCCGCCCCAATCGCTTTCAGCACGAGCGCCTCGGCGCCGCCGTCGGGCGAGAATGCCGATTCGACGACCTGGGTCGCGGGGGCTTCGTGAGTGGGGGCCGGCAGCCATCGCGACACGAGGTCGATCGCTTGCTGGAGCAGCGATTCGCTTTGCGTCTTGCCGAAGGCGGCGAAGGGTGTGGCGAGCAGGGAAGCGGCGAGACAGGCGGCGGCGAGGCGATTGCGCGACAACATCTTGGACAGCGAATAATTTCGAGACAGCGGGCCGTGAGTGTAACGCACGCATGCCGGCCCGGTCACGCGCGGATGCGAAACGAGGGCGTGCGCAGTGATCGGCAGGGGTGGACAGGGTGACGCAAAGTTGCGTTATGCAGCCGGTGCGGGCGAGCGGGCGATCAACGCACAGCGATAGTGCCGGCGATGGCAGGCGATTGCGTTTGCCGTTGCGGCGCACCGGCGTGCGAACGATGCGTGCGCCGGCGGGCGGACTGCGACTCGATGCGGCCTGTGGCCCAAGCGTATGTCTAGCAGGCGCGTCGGAACGACATCCGCGCGCGACGTATCGTCAATCCGTGGATGCGGACGCCTCGGTCCCGTCGGACGCGATCCATCCGGGCCCCGGCTCGGGCTGCACGTCGCGTGCGTCGAGCGGTTCGCCGCACGCCGAGCATACGGTGACCGCGTGCATCAGTTGCCCGCAGGCCCGGTGGCGTAATTGCACCGGCGGCCCCTGGCCGTCGTCCTTCCAGCGATCGCCCCACGCCATCAGCGCGAGCAGGGCCGGGTAGAGGTCGAGGCCCTTTTCCGTCAGCCGGTATTCGAAGCGCGGCGGGCGTTCCTGATACGCGCGCTTGACGAGCACGCCTTCGTCGACGAGCCGCGCGAGCCGTTCGGCCAGCACGTGGCGCGTCAGGCCAAGCTGGGCCTGGAACGCGTCGAAGCGGCGGCAGCCGAGGAATGCGTTGCGCAGGATCAGCATGGTCCAGCGGTCGCCGAGCACGGCGAGCGTGCGCGCGACCGAACAGTTCAGCGTGCCGATGTCATCCCATTTCATTGTCGAGTCTCGTGCCCGTTGCGGCAGTCTTGCGGCGGTTCAGCGAAATAGCGGGTTCGATTATAGAACCCGCCTTCGGTCGCAACGGGCGCAGGCGCGTTGACAACGGCCCGCCTCGTTGACAATAATGAGTTCCAATTTAGAACTTACTCGCGCGGCGACGCGCTTTCAACCCGGAGACAACCCGATGAACCCGCTTTCCCTGTCTGGCCTCGATCTGCTGCGTGCCGCCGCGTCCGGAGACGCGCCCCTTGCGTCGATTTCCGAGACGATTCCGATGCGCCCGCTCGACGTCGAGCTCGGTTACGTGAAGTTTTCGGCGCGGGCGGACGGCCGGCACCTGAACCCGCTGGGCGGCGTGCACGGCGGGTTCGCCGCGACGGTGCTCGATTCGGTCACCGGGTGCGCGGTACATTCGATGCTCGACGCGGGCGTCGGTTACGGCACCGTCGATCTGCACGTGAAGATGCTGCGGCCCGTGCCGCGCGACGTCGACCTGATCGCGGAAGGACGCGTGATTCACCTGTCGCGTTCGCTGGGCGTCGCGGAGGGCACGCTGAAGACGCCGGACGACAAGATCGTCGCGCATGCGTCGGCGACCTGCTTCATCCAGCGACCGCAGTGACGGAGCGCGGCCGCATCCGGGCGGGCGCGTGAACGCGCGGGGCAGCGCTGGAGGCCGCCTGTAAGCGTGCGCCGCGCCTGCCTGAAGCAGTTGCGTCAATGTGATAGCTTTCCTGCTTTCCACCGACGCGACAGGAACAGCATGGAATACCGCACACTCGGCGATTCGGGTCTCGAGGTCAGCCTGATCGGTCTCGGCACGATGACGTGGGGCGAGCAGAATTCGGAGCGCGACGCGCACGAGCAGATCGACTACGCGCTCGGGCAGGGCGTGACGCTGATCGACGCCGCGGAGATGTATCCGGTGCCGCCGAAGCCCGACACGCAGGGCCGCACCGAGCAATACATCGGCACCTGGATCGCGCAGCATCGCGCGCAGCGCGACCGTATCGTGCTCGCGACGAAGATCGCGGGCCCGGCGCGGCAGCCGCACAATCCGCGCCATATTCGCGGCGAGGGCAACCAGTTCGACCGCAAGAACCTGACCGAAGCGCTCGACGGCAGCCTCAAGCGCCTGCAGACCGACTATGTCGATCTCTACCAGTTGCACTGGCCCGATCGCAGCACGACCACGTTTGGCCGGCCCGCGTATCCGTGGGTCGACGACACATACACGGTGCCGATCGAGGAAACGCTCGGCGTGCTCGCGGAATTCGTGAAGGCCGGCAAGGTGCGCGCGATCGGCGTGTCGAACGAAACGCCGTGGGGTGTCGCGCAGTTCCTGCGCGCGGCCGAAAAGCTCGGGCTGCCGCGCATCGCGAGCATCCAGAATCCGTACAGCCTGCTGAACCGCACGTTCGAGAACGGGCTGTCGGAATTCACGCATCGCGACGGCGTCGGCCTGCTCGCGTATTCGCCGCTTGCGTTCGGCTGGCTGTCCGGCAAGTACGAGAACGGCGCGCGTCCGGCCGGTGCGCGCATCACGCTGTTCGAGCGTTTCCAGCGCTACAGCAAGCCGCAGGCCGTCGAGGCGACGTCGCGTTACGTCGCGCTCGCGCGGCGTCACGGGCTGTCGCCCGCGCAACTGGCGCTCGCGTTCGTCAACAGCCGCCCGTTCGTGCGCAGCAACCTGGTCGGCGCGACGTCGCTCGAGCAGTTGAAGGAGAACATCGGCAGCATCGACGTGGCGCTGTCCGACGAGATCCTCGCCGAGATCGACGCATTGCACGAACGGCAGCCGAACCCGGCGCCGTAAACGGCACGCGGCCCGCGCGGCAGCGATGCCGCGACGGGCCGAGTCGGGCGGTTGCGGCGGCGCCGCGCCGCGCCGTCGTTTCTCGCGTCAGCGCATCTTCAGCCGCGTGCGCGCGACGAACAACGCGGCGAGGCTCAGCAGCGCGCATCCCATCAGATAGAGCGCCGGCGACAGTCGGTTGCCGGTCGTGCTGATCAGCCAGGTGATGACGAACGGCGCGAAGCCGCCGAACAGCGTGACGCCGGTGTTGTAGCTGACCGCGAGCCCGGTGGCGCGTGTTTGCGACGGGAACAGTTCGGCCATCAGCGCCGGCAGCGCGCCGCAGTACATCGCCTTCAGCGCGCCGATCCAGATCAGTGCGGCGAGCATCGTCGCGAACGACGCGTGGCGCGTGAGCCACGCGAACGTCGGCCACACGGTCAGCAGCATCAGCACGGCCGCGACCGCCATCATGCGGATCCGCCCGGTGCGGTCGGACAGATGGCCGACGACCGGCGTGACGAGCGTCAGCACGAAACCGGTCGCGAGCGTCGCCGCGAAGCCCGTCGATGCCGGCAGCCCGAGCTGCTTGATCGCGTAGGTCGGCATGTACAGGATCATGTAGTTGACCGCGGTCGAGATCACGAGCGCGCCGATCGACAGCAGCAGCCGCACCTTCTGGTCCGCGAACAGCTCGCGAACCGGCGCCTCGGAGCGCGCCTGCGTCTTGAACTCGACGCCTTCGTCGACGTAGCGGCGGATATACAGCCCGACCGGGCCGATCGCGAGCCCGAACAGGAACGGCACGCGCCAGCCCCAGCTTTCGAGTTGCGCGGTGGTCAGCGTGGCCGTCAGCAGCGCGCCGAAGCCCGACGCGAGCAACGTCGCGAGGCCCTGGCTCGCGAACTGCCAGCTCGACATGAAACCGCGCCGCTGCGGCGCGTG
The DNA here is from genome assembly GCF_902833245.1 of Burkholderia sp. BCC0398. Lineage (NCBI taxonomy): Bacteria > Pseudomonadati > Pseudomonadota > Betaproteobacteria > Burkholderiales > Burkholderiaceae > Burkholderia > Burkholderia sp. BCC0398. Next base: position 426,165 of record NZ_CADFEM010000003.1, on the reverse strand, counting down.
TTCGACGAGAAATGCGGTCGAACTCGCGAATTCGCCGCCCGCGGAAAAGCCCTGCATCAGCCGCGACAGCATGATCCCGAGCGGCGCGAGCATGCCGATCGATGCGTAGGTCGGCATCAGCGCGATCAGCAGCGTGCCGGCCATCATCATCGCGATCGACAATAGCAGCGACGCCTTGCGGCCCGCGCGGTCGGCATACGCGCCGAGCACGAAGCCGCCGATCGGCCGGATCAGGTAGGACAGCCCGAACGTGCCGAGCGTCAGCATCAGCGACGTCGCTTCGCTCGTGGCGGGGAAGAACAGCTTGGCGATCGTCACCGCGAAGAAGCCGTAGACGATCAGGTCGAACCATTCGAGCGCGTTGCCGATCGACGCGGCGAAGATGATGCGCCGGATTTTCGCGGCGCTCGGGCGCGCGGCGTCCTGCGCGGTGAGGGTGGTCGTATTCATCGTGTGTGCAGATCCCGTGAAAGGGGCGAAGCGCGTTACAGGGCGGCGCCGGCCGCGGCGGATGCCGCGCGGCGAACGGGCGGCGCGTCGTCGCCGAGATCCCAGAAGAGGCCGGCCATCATCTGCAGCCCCTCGCTGACGACGCTCGCGAGCAGATGCTCGTCGGGCGCGTGCTGCGAGCACGCCGGGTACGAGTGCGGCACCCACAGCGTCGGCAGCCCGAGCGTGTCGGCAAACACCTCGTTCGGCAGCGTGCCGCCGAGATTCGGCAGGATCGCGGGCTTCTTGCCGGTGGTGCGCGCGAGCGACGCGACGGCCCAGCGCACCCACGGATCGTCCGGCGGCACGCGCGTCGCCGGTGCGCCGCGCTCGACGTCGATCTCGATGTCGGCGAAGCCGTGCGCATCGAGGTGCGCGCGCAGGTGCGCATGCAGTGCTTCCCAGTCGGTGCCGACGACGAAGCGCAACTGGCAGTGCGCATACGCGGCGGGCGGGATCGCGTTGACGGGGTGCTCCGGATTGCCGGCCTTGAACGCGAGGATCTCGAACGTGTTCCAGCCGAATACGCGTTCGGCCGCGGACAGGCCGGGCTCGCCCCAGTCGGCGTCGAGCGCCGGGTCGCCGGGGCCGCCGCCGACGGAAAGATCGGCGAGCGCGTCACGCACCGCGGCCGGGATCGGCGGCGGGCGCAGCCCCGCGACGCGAATCGCGCCGCGCGCGTCGACGAGGCTCGCGAGCGCATGCGCGAGCACGATCGCCGGATTGCGCAGCAGTCCGCCCCAGTTGCCGGAATGATGCGCACCGTCGCGGGCGCGCAGGCTCAGCTTGAAGTTGACCGCGCCGCGCGAGCCGAGGAAGACCGTCGGGCGCGCGGCGGCGATGCGTGGGCCGTCCGACGCGATCAGCACGTCGGCCGCCAGCGCGTCGCGCTCCTGGCGGCACAGCGCGTCGAGCCCCGGCGACCCGGTTTCCTCGCCCATTTCGATCAGCAGCTTCGCGTTGAAGCCGAGCCGGCCGCCGCGCGCATCGAGCACGCTCGCCAGCGCGGCGAGGTTGATCGTGTGCTGGCCCTTGTTGTCGGCGCTGCCGCGGCCATACCAGCGATCGCCGTCGGCCGTCAGCGTCCACGGCGACAGCGGCGCGCGCCACTGCGCGTCGTAGCCGCGCACGACGTCGCCGTGGCCGTAGATCAGCACGGTCGGCAGCGCGTCGTCTTCGTGGCGCGACGCGAGCAGGAACGGGCCGCCGCCGTCGACCGGGTTGTCGACGATCCGCGACGTGAAACCGAGGCGGGCGGCCTCGGGCGCGATCTCGTCGGTCAGATAGGCGCGCAGCGCGGCGCCGCTGCCGCATTCCTGGCTTTCGGTGCGCAGGCCGACGCGGCGGCTCAGGGTCGTGAAGAACGCGCCGGATTCGAACTGGTTCAGCGCATGCTGGATGGCGGCGGTACGGCTCAAATCGTGTCTCCTCGGTCGGGTTCGCCGTGCGCGGGCCGCGCAGGCAACGTGAAGTGCGATCGATTCTAGAAAGCCGCTTTTTTTGTCACAATGATCGAATTTCGAACCTTTCTTTGCCGAAAAGGCAAAGCAGCGCGGCCGGATGCGGCGCGGAGACAGAACGATGGCGGCTTTCCTGCATGGCCTGGGGTTGCGGTATTTCGTCGAGGTGGCGCGTACCGGCTCGATCAGCGACGCGTCCGCGCGGCTGCACGTGGCCGTGTCGGCGATCAGCCGCCAGATCGCGAAGCTGGAGAGCGAGCTCGGCGCGCCGCTGTTCGAGCGGCGGCCGCGCGGGATGGCGTTGTCGGAGGCGGGGGGGCGGTTGCTGGCGTTCGCGCAGCGCAGCCTGCTGGAGGCCGAGCACGTGATGAAGGACATCGGCGGGCTCGACGCGCTGCACGGCAGCCTGCTGAAGATCGCGTGCTCGGAAGGGTTCGCGATCGATTTCCTGCCCGGCGTGCTCGCGAGCTTCAAGGCGCGCCACCCGGGCGTCGATTTCACCGTATGGGTCGTATCGCCGGCGGACGCGACCCGGCGCGTGCGCGACGGCGATGCGGACATCGCATTGACGTTCAGCCTCGCGCCGGAGAAAGGCGTGCGCGTCGACCACACCGAGCGCGCGCCGGTCTTTGCGCTGGTCCGGCACGATCACCCGCTCGCGGCGCGCGATGCGGTGTCGCTTGCCGATGTCGCGCGGCACGCGCACGTGCTGCCCGAGGCCGGCACGACGGTGCGCCAGTTGATCGACATCGCGTGCGCGCTCGACGGGCTGCTGCTCGAGCCCGAACTGACCAGTAACAATACTGCGGCGATGTACGGCTACGCGCGCCGCACGGGTGCGGTGATGTTCACGGGGCTGTTGTCGGTGCGCGATCGCGCCGATGCGGACGGCTTCGTCGTCGTGCCGGTGACGAACCCGCAACTGCGCGAACGCAGCATCCAGGTGCAGACGATGGCCGGGCGCGATCTGCCCGCGTCGGTGCGCGCGTTCCGCGACCATCTGATCGACGCGATGCAGGCCGCGTCGTCGTCGCCGACTGCCGCACGAGGCCCGGGACGCCGGCCCGTGAGATAATCGTCAATCCGCCTTCCGTGCCCATGCGGCTCCCCGAGCCGCATCGCCCCTGTTCGACGCCAAATTGAAGAACCTGATTGTCACCCTCGATCGCGCCGGCGAGTTCGACGAGATCATCGACGTGCGCACGCCGCTCGAGTTCGCCGAGGACCATATCCCCGGCGCGCTGAACGCGCCCGTGCTCAGCAACGAAGAGCGCGTGCTCGTCGGCACGATGTACCGGCAGGTGTCGCCGTACGAGGCGACGCGCGTCGGCGCGGCGATCGTCGCGCGCAACATCGCACGCCATCTCGACACGACGTTTGCCGACCGGCCGCGCAACTGGCGACCGCTGATCTACTGCTGGCGCGGCGGCAAGCGTTCGGGCTCGATGACGACCTGGTTCAACCTGATCGGCTGGAAGGCGCGCCAGCTCGACGGCGGCTACAAGGCATACCGCCGGTCGGTGTGCGCGACGCTCGACTCGCTGCCGACGCGCTTTCGCTACATCGCGCTCGTCGGCCATACGGGCTGCGGCAAGACACGCCTGCTGAACGCGCTGCGCGACGTGGGCGCGCAGACGCTCGATCTCGAAGCACTCGCGTGCCATCGCGGCTCCCTGCTCGGCGCGCTGCCGGGCAAGCCGCAGCCCACGCAAAAGGGGTTCGATTCCGGGCTCGTCGAGACGCTCGGGCGTTTCAACTCCCAATGGCCAGTATTCGTCGAGTCGGAAAGCCGCAGGATCGGGCTCGTGCAGTTGCCGATCGCGCTGATCGAAGCGTTTCACGCGGGGCCGTGGGTGCAGGTCGAAGCGGCGCACGACGAGCGGATCGCGTTCCTGCTCGACGATTACGCGCACCTGTTCGACGAACCGGACGCATTCAAGGCGCAGCTTCATCGGCTGATCGGCCTGCACAGCCGCGAAGAGGTGATGCGCTGGAAGGCGCTGATCGATGCCGGCGCGCGGGCCGATCTGTTCACCGAACTGATCGACAGACATTACGATCCCGCCTACGCACGCACGTATCGCGCGACATACGACAAGCCGAACCGCGCGCTGACGTTCACGTTCCGGCCCAACGCGGACGACGTACGCGCTCAGGCGCGCACGCTGCTGGCCGAACTCGCGCAGGCCGGATTGCCCGCATCGGCCGCGCTTGCCGGCGGCACGACATCCGAAACCGACAAAAACCAATCGACGATCACCACACGATGACGACCACACGCACCCAACCGAACCCGGCCCTCGGCTGGATGACCTTCCTGCTGATCGCGGTCGCGGGACTGTTCTACGTAAAATGGTTCCCGTACTACAACAAGGCGTTCGTTGCCGCCGAGCACCATTCGATCGGCCAGTCGATCCTGATGGGCACGTCGGCGGCCGCACCCGAGCCGTCGCTGAAGGCGGCGCTCGACTACGCATGGGCATACGGCAAGGCGATCTGGCAGGCGATGGTGCTCGGCCTGCTGCTTGGCTCGGCCGTGCAGGCGCTGCTGCCCGCGCATTGGGTGGCGCGCGTGCTCGGCCGCACGGGCTTCGGCAGCGTCGCCGCGGGCGGGCTGCTGTCGCTGCCCGGGATGATGTGCACGTGCTGCGCGGCGCCGGTCGTCGCCGGCCTGCGTGCGCGCCATGCATCGCCGGGCGGCGCGGTCGCGTTCTGGCTCGGCAATACGGTGCTGAATCCGGCCGCGCTGGTGTTCATGGGCTTCGTGCTCGGCTGGCACTGGAGCGCGCTGCGCCTCGTGCTCGGCATCGCGATGGTGTTCGGGATCGGTTATCTGCTGAACCGCATCGCGCGCCCCGAAGACCGCAGCATCGACGATGCGCAGCTCGCCGCGCTGGCGGCCGAACAGGCCGCTGCCGGCAATCCGTTCGTCCGCTGGATGAAACTGCTCGCGCGCATGGCCGTGCGGCTCGTGCCCGAATACATCGTGCTCGTGCTGCTGCTCGGCGCCGCGCGCGCGTGGCTGTTTCCGCACATCGGCCCGGACATCGGCAATCATCTCGGCTGGATCGTCGCGTTCGCGTTCGCGGGCATGCTGTTCGTGATCCCGACGGCCGGCGAGGTGCCGATCATCCAGGCGATGCTGTCGCTCGGCATGGGCGTCGGTCCGGCCGCCGCGCTGCTGATGACGCTGCCGCCGATCAGCGTGCCGTCGCTCGCGATGCTCGCGCGTTCGTTCAAGCCCTACATGCTGGCGATCGTCGCGACGCTCGTCGTCGTATTCGGGATCGTGAGCGGCTTGCTCGCGATCGCGTTCGGGTTCTGACAACGCGGGCGACACGCCGGCCCGGCGCACGCGTCGCATTCGTATTCATCCGGCGCCGCCGCTTCACGCGTGCGGCGCCCTTTACAAGAAGCAAACAGGAAAACGCATGACCCAACCGAAGATCCATCCTCGACTCGAAAAGGCGCTGACGCGCGGCGATCTCGCGATCCGCCAGGCCAATTCCGCGCGGGCGACTGCCGTGCTGAACGCGCTCGGCACGATGATCATCGAGGCATCCGCAACGATCGGCGTCGAGGCCAGCATCGACATTCCGCAAGGCGATCGCATCTACGATCCGGTCAACGGCCTGTGGCCGCAGAAGATGCTGGTGTCGTTCGACGGCCCGGTGAACGAAGCCGACAAGGAAGAACTGCGCACGGTCTATCTGGTGGCCGACGATCCGGGCACGCAGTTCCGCGTCGAATGGCATCGCGCGGACGGCAAGCTCGGCCGCCAGGAAGGCGGCCCGCTCGCGACCGTCGCGTTCCTGACCGACGTCGAAATTCCGTGGAGCGACGATGACGAGTAACGTCGTCGCATGAAGCCGGTGCCCGGCGCCTGGTGCCCGACGCCTGGTGCCCGACGCGCCGGCCGTCAGCGCATCATCCGCCGCCGGAACAGCCACGCGGACAGCAGGAACCCGCCGACCGCGTAGCCGGCGAGCACCACGACGTGCAACGCGATGTCGGTCGCCGGCCGACCGAGCATCGCAGGCCGGATCAGCTCGACCGCATTCGCGAGCGGCAGCGCCTGCGCCGCGTGCCGCGCGAGCGGCGGCAACTGCGTGATCGGGAAGAACACGCCCGACAGCAGCAGCATCGGCGTCAGCACGAGCGTCTGGTAGAACATGAAGAAATCGTAGGATGGCGCGAGCGCCGTGACGATCATCGCGAGGCTGGCGAACGCGAGGCCGGCCAGCGCGATCACGGGCAGCACCGCGAGCATCGACGGAAACGCCGCGTAGCCGAGCACGCCCGCGACGAGCATGATCGCGCTCCCCGACAGCATCGCCTTGCTGGCCGCCCAGACGATCTCGCCGAGCACGATGTCGCCGAGCGCGAGCGGCGTATGCATGATCGCTTCCCACGTGCGCTGCACGTGCATCCGCGAGAAACCCGAATACATCGATTCGAAGCTCGCGGACATCATCACGCTCGAGCCGACCGTGCCGGCCGCGAGGAACGCGATATACGACACGCCGTCGACATGGCCGAGCATCAGGCCGAGCCCGAAACCCAGCCCGAACAGATAGATCATCGGATCGGCGAGATTGCCGAACATCGACGCGAGCGCGAGCTTGCGCCACACGAGATAGTTGCGCCGCCAGACGGCGACCCAGTTGCTTGCGTTCGCCGGCATCGCGATCGCGAAGCGCGACGCGCGCGGCGGGGCCGATGGCGTGGTGGCGGAATAGTTGCGGACGTCCATGGTCGATCAGTCCTGCATCTCGCGGCCCGTGAGCCGCAGGAACACATCCTCCAGATTGGCCGGGCGATGCAGATAGCGCAACCCCGGGCGGCCCGTGAGTCGTGCGCTGACCGGTTCGGGGTCGGTCACGTAGCAGAACAGCGTCTCGCCGCTGATCTCGGTGTGCTTCGCGAATGCCGACAACTCGTCGCGCAGCGCGACCGGATCCGGCCCGTAGATCTCGATCACGTCGCAGCCGATCTCCGATTCGATCAGTGCATGCGGCGCACCTTCGGCGATCTTGCGGCCTTCCTCGATCACGCACAGCCGATCGCACAGGCGCTCGGCTTCTTCCATGAAATGCGTGGTGATCAGGATCGTCTTGCCGCGCGCGAGCAGCGAGCGCAGCCGCTCCCACATCAGGTGGCGCGCCTGCGGATCGAGGCCCGTCGTCGGCTCGTCGAGCACCAGCACGTCGGGATCGTTGACGAGCGCGCGGGCGAGCGTGAGGCGGCGTTTCATGCCGCCCGACAGTTCGCCGACTTTTGCATCGGCCTTGTTTTCCAGCTTCGCGAATTCGAGCAGGGGCGGCACGAGCGCGCGTGCGGCCTGCGCGGACATCCCGAAATAGCGGCTGAACACGAGCAGGTTTTCACGGACGGTGAAGTCGGGGTCGAGGTTGTCGAACTGCGGGACGACCCCGACTCGCCGGCGTGCATGTCGCGCACGCGATGGAACCGGTTCGCCGCACAGCGCGATCGTGCCTGCGTCGGGATGCGCGAGGCCGAGCAGCATCTTCAGCGTCGTGGTCTTGCCGGCGCCATTCGGCCCGAGCAGACCATAGCATTCGCCGGCCTTCACGTTGAAGGACAGGCCATTGACGACGAGCTTGTCGCCATAGCGCTTTTCGACGTTGCGGAAATCGATTGGTGCGACGGACATGGGCGTGTTGTCGTTGTAAGCGGGTGCGTTCCGCTGTCCGGCCCGCGGCCCGTGTGCGAACGGATCGCGCGAAGGCGTGTCACATGGGCATGGCCGAAGCATACGACGCCGGCGCGAGCTGGCCCGCCGGACGTGGAACGGGGCCATTCTAGTGCATCGCTGCATCGCTTGAGGGCATGCGCGCACGGTGCGATTCAAGCGCGCAGCGATCGTGCACCGCATCATCGCGCACGCGCCGAGTGGGGCGAATCAGCGTTTTCCATCCCTTGCGTCCTGAATTGCGGCGCACCATGATGAATGCGTAGGCTCGTTGTCGCGATAGGGAGGCTTCATGGCTAGCTACAACAAGATTTTGCTGTGTTACGACGGCACGCTCGAAGGGCGCAAGGCGCTGCGTTACGGCGCCAATCTCGCAATGGACCTGAAGGCCGAAACGCACTTGCTGTCGGTCGTGGACATGCGTTCGAGCATCGCGCAAAGCGCGGGTTTGCTGACCGACGTTGCATGCGGCCGCTTCGAGGAAACCGCGCGCGAAATCCTGCAGGAAGGCGTGAACTGGCTGCGCGAGCGCGGCGTCCAGGCCGAAGGCCATTTCGCATTCGGTTATCCGATCGACGAAATCGCGAATCTCGCGTCGGAGCTGAAGGTCGACCTCGTCGTCGTCGGCCACCGGTGCCGCAGCGGATTGTCGAGATGGTGGATGGGGTCGGGCAATACGCAACTGCTCGATCGCGTGAACTGCAGCATTCTGGTCGCGTGCTCGTCGGCGGAAGAGCAGAAGGCCGAAATCGCGCGCGAACGTGAAGCGGCCACGGCGAGCAGCCAATGACCTAAAGGCTGGATGACCCTGACAGCCCGACCGGCGATGCGGGCCGGTCAGGCGTCGTGCTGCATTGGCAGCGCGCGCACCGAGCGCGGCCTGTTATGCGTGCAGGTCGATTCCGGACAATTTCCACGAGAACAGCCCGAAGCGGTGGAAGATCGCCGCATAGCGCGTGCCGTCGGCGCTGCGCTGATATGTGACGACGAATTCATCGATATTCCGGTAGCCCGCGCTGGTTTGCTGCTGGCGCGGCGCTTGCGTTGCTTCGCTCGGGCTGGCTGGTGCGGCGGGCGCAGGTGCCGGCGACGATGCGGCCGAAGCGGCCGCGTTGCCGCCCGGTACCGCAGCACTTGCCGGCGCCGGATTGACGGGCGGTGCGGCAGGCGGGTTGCCGGACGCATTGCCTGCTGGCGGCTGATTCGACCACTCGGGCGGGCGCTCGCCGGGATTGCCGCGCGGCGGCAATCCGCTCATCAACGCGGCGACGCCTTCCGGGGTCGCGTACGCATCGACCAGCGGGCCGATCAGCGCCGACCCGATCAGCGCGCCAATCACCGCTAACGGATTGTTCTTCTTCACGGCGTCGATCCGGCGCATCAACTCTTTCGTGACCTGCTGCTTCAGGCTGATGCGCAGCGACGGAAAATCGACATACTCGCTGATCGCCTGCGCATCGCGCGCATCGATCGCCGATTTCAGGCGACCGAGCGCGACATACGGTGACGCGTACGCATAGCCGAGCGCCGCAATGAGGGCGACGACCAGCGCGACGATCAGCAGCGGCTTGGTTCGCCAAGTGCGGCGCGACGATTCAGTCACGTTGCCTCCGGTGCGGGAAGGTTCCGCAATCAGAGACCGCCCGGCGTGGCCGATCGTTCCTCCGCGATGCAGCGATCGATCATCCGGCACACGGCATCGATCGTGCCCACCATGATCAGACGCGAGCGGCCGTGATAGACGCGCACCGGCGCGCGGCGCGCGGGTTCCGCATGATTCAGACCGGCGTTCAGCGACACCCGCGCGAACGCGGGGAGCGCCGACGGCAGCAGGGACGCCTGCCGTTCGACTGCGATTTCTTCTTGCACAGGCGCCGCCGCGGACAGCGGTGCGCAGGGCGTGCGGCCGCGCAGATGACGCAGGCGACCGAATTGACGGAAAGGCAGCAGGCGGGAAAGGCGTTCCATGATGTTCTCCTAGCGAGACGGAATGTCAGAGTTCGCCCGAGCGGATCAGCCCGACGGCGATGCCTTCCAGCGCGAAATCCGCGCTGCCGGCCTTGACGAAGATGTTTTCGTAATCCGGGTTCTCCGCGATCAGTTCGAGGCCGCCGGGCCGGCGCATCAGGCGCTTGACCGTGACGTCGTCGCCCAGACGCGCGACGATGATCTGGCCGTCCTTCGCTTCCGTGCGCTTCTGCACGGCGAGGAGGTCGCCGTCGAGAATGCCGGCGTCGCGCATCGACAGGCCGCGCACCTTCAGCAGATAGTCGGGCTTGCTGGTGAACAGCGCGGGATCGCACGCGTAGTGCTGCGAGATGTGCTCCTGCGCGAGGATCGGGCTACCGGCCGCGACGCGGCCGACGAGCGGCAGCGACAGTTGCATCAGGCCGGCGTGCGGCAGCGTGAACTGATGCGGGGCGTCGTCGAGGCCGAGCAGCCGGATGCCGCGCGACGCGCCGGCCGCCAGCTCGATCACGCCCTTGCGCGCCAGCGCGCGCAGGTGCTCCTCGGCGGCATTCGGCGAACTGAAGCCCAGCTCGGCCGCGATCTCGGCACGGGTGGGCGGGAATCCGGAGCGCTCGATCGCGCGACGGATCAAGTCGAACACTTGCTGCTGACGGGCGGTGAGTTTGGTCATGGCTGAACTGTATGGATAGACAGTGAGCTGTATTTTTATACAGTACTTGGGGAATTTCAAGTGTTACTTGAGGTTCGACGCGATCGCGCCGGTTCCGGCGTGATTTCGCGACGTCCTGACGCCGGTTTGTCCGCCGCAACCGTCCATCCCGTCTGCGTTAGCACTTTTGAGTATTAAAAAATAAGGAACGATTATTTTTAATCATGTAACCCGTTCGATAGACTGGCCCGACATCGCAATACCGACAACACTGGAGAACCAAGGATGGCGAAGCGCAATACGGGGCTGGTGGGCGGAGTGGGTCGCCTGATCGCAACACTCGCGCTGGGCGCGGCGGCGGCGCTGGGCGTCGCGACGCATGCGCAGGCCGATACGACCTTCCTGAACGTGTCGTACGACCCGACGCGCGAGCTGTATCAGGATTTCAACCAGGCGTTCGGCAAGGAGTGGAAGGCGAAGACGGGCGAAACGGTCAACTTCAAGCAGTCGCACGGCGGTTCGGGCGCGCAGGCGCGCTCGGTGCTCGACGGGCTGCAGGCCGACGTCGTCACGCTGGCGCTCGCGTACGACATCGACGCGCTCGCGAACAAGGGGCTGGTGAACAAGGATTGGCAGAAGCGCCTGCCCGACAACGCGTCGCCGTACACGTCGACGATCGTGTTCCTCGTGCGCAAGGGCAATCCGAAGGGGATCAAGGACTGGGACGACCTGACCAAGCCGGGCATCTCGATCGTCACGCCGAACCCGAAGACCTCGGGCGGCGCGCGCTGGAACTACCTGGCCGCATGGGCGTACGCCCAGCACAAGCCGGGCGGCAACGAGCAGACCGCGAAGGAATTCGTCTCGAAGCTCTACAAGAACGCAGGCGTGCTCGATTCGGGCGCGCGGGGCGCGACGACGAGCTTCGTGCAGCGCGGGATCGGCGACGTGCTGATCGCATGGGAAAACGAGGCATTCCTGTCGGTCAAGGAATTCGGCACCGACAAGTTCGAGATCGTCGTGCCGTCGGTGAGCATCCTGGCCGAGCCGCCCGTCGCGGTGGTCGACAAGGTGGTCGACAAGAAGGGCACGCGCAAGCTGGCCGAGGCATACCTGAATTTTCTGTACAGCCCGCAGGGCCAGGAAATCGCGGCGCGCAACTACTACCGGCCGCGTTCGAAGAACGTACCGGCGGAGCTGACCAAGCAGTTCCCGAAGCTGAAGCTGTACACGGTCGACGACACGTTCGGCGGCTGGACCAATGCGCAGAAGACGCATTTCGCGGACGGCGGCGTGTTCGATTCGATCTACAAGCCGCAGTAACGCACGCAGTCACACCATAACGACAAGCGGCGCGCCACGACAGCGCGCCGCGTCCCCGACGGCTCGCCGGCGCGATTCACTGCGCCGGCGTTTGCGTCGGACCCGTGAGCAGCATCGACCCAGCAAGAGCATCCGATGACGACGTACACCTTTCGCAAGCCGAGCGCGCTGCCCGGTTTCGGCGTGACACTCGGCATCACGGTGGCCTATTTGAGCCTCGTGGTGCTGATTCCGCTCGCCGCCACGTTCCTGAAGACCGCGACGCTGTCGTGGGACCAGTTCGTCACCGCCGTCACGTCGCCGCGCGTGCTCGCGTCGTACCGGCTGACGTTCTCGGCCGCGCTCGGCGGCGCGCTGATCAACGCCGTGTTCGGCTTCCTCGTCGCATGGGTGCTGGTGCGCTACACGTTCCCGTTCAAGCGCCTCGTCGACGCGGTCGTCGACCTGCCGTTCGCGCTGCCGACGTCGGTGGCCGGCATCTCGCTCGCGGCCGTCTACGCGACCAACGGCTGGGTCGGCCAGTATCTGGCGCCGCTCGGCATCAAGATCGCGTTCACGCCGGCCGGCGTGCTGGTCGCGCTGACCTTCATCGGGCTGCCGTTCGTCGTGCGCACCGTGCAGCCGGTGCTCGAGGATTTCGAGCGCGAGCAGGAAGAAGCCGCCGCGTGCCTCGGCGCGTCGCGCTGGCTGACGTTCCGCCGCGTCGTGCTGCCGGCCGTGCTGCCGGCGCTGCTCACCGGTTTCGCGCTGTCGTTCGCGCGCGCGCTCGGCGAATACGGGTCGGTGATCTTCATCGCCGGCAACGTGCCGATGAAATCCGAGATCACGTCGCTGCTGATCATCACGAAGCTCGAGCAGTACGACTACGCGGGCGCGACCGCGCTGGCGGTCGTGATGCTGGTCGTGTCGTTCCTGATGCTGCTGCTGATCAACACGCTGCAGTGGTATCTGCAGCGTCGTACGAGCAAGGGGGCGAGCGGCCCGGCGCCCGCCACCGTCACCGCCGCTGCTGCCGCCGCAGGAGGCCAGCAATGAGCCAGGAGGCCACCGTCGTGCTGAAAACCCCGTCGCCGGCCGCGCGTGCCGCGAAGCGGCTCGACCCGGTCAGCGAGTCGCGCGTCGTGCGCTGGCTGCTCACCGGCATCGCGCTGGCGTTCCTCGCGTTCTTCCTCGTCGTGCCGCTCGCCGCGGTGTTCGTCGAGGCGTTGCGCAAGGGCGTCGGCTTCTATCTCGAATCGCTCGCCGATTCCGATGCGTGGTCGGCGATCAAGCTGACGCTGACCGTCGCCGTGATCGCGGTGCCGCTGAACCTCGTGTTCGGCGTGTGCGCATCGTGGGCGATCGCGAAATTCGAATTCCGCGGCAAGGCGCTGCTGACGACGCTGATCGACCTGCCGTTCTCGGTGTCGCCGGTGATCTCGGGCCTCGTGTACGTGCTGCTGTTCGGCGCGCAGGGCTGGTTCGGGCCGTGGCTGCAGGATCACGACGTGCAGATCATCTTCGCGGTGCCGGGCATCGTGCTCGCGACGATCTTCGTCACGTTCCCGTTCGTCGCGCGCGAGCTGATTCCGCTGATGCAGGCGCAAGGCACCGACGAGGAAGAAGCCGCGCGCGTGCTCGGCGCGTCGGGCTGGCAGATCTTCCGGCGCGTGACGCTGCCGAACGTGAGGTGGGGCCTGCTGTACGGCGTGATCCTGTGCAATGCGCGCGCGATGGGCGAGTTCGGCGCGGTGTCGGTCGTGTCCGGCCACATTCGCGGCGTGACCGACACGATGCCGCTGCACGTAGAGATCCTGTACAACGAATACAACTTCGCGGCGGCGTTCGCGGTGGCGTCGGTGCTGGCGCTGCTCGCGCTCGTCACGCTCGCGCTGAAGCTGATCGCCGAGCGTCATCTTGCGGCCGAACTGGCCGACGCGCACGACGCCGTTCCCGCACATGCCGGCCCCGTCGGCGCCGTTTCGTCGAAATCGTAAAGAGGCAACCAGAATGGGTATCACCGTCCGTCACCTTCAGAAGCGCTTCGGCGATTTCACGGCGCTCGACAACGTCTCGCTCGACTTCCCGCCCGGCGAACTGGTCGCGCTGCTCGGGCCGTCCGGCTGCGGCAAGACCACGCTGCTGCGCGTGATCGCGGGCCTCGAGCACGCGGACGCCGGCCAGGTCGTGCTGCAGGGGCTCGACGTCGCGTCGGTCGGCGCGCGCGAGCGGCAGGTCGGCTTCGTGTTCCAGCATTACGCGCTATTCCGCCACATGACGGTGTTCGAGAACGTCGCGTTCGGGCTGCGCGTGAAGCCGCGCCGCGAGCGGCCGTCCGAAGCCGCGATTCGCGAGAAGGTGCACGAGCTGCTCAAGCTCGTGCAGCTCGACTGGCTCGCGCAGCGCTATCCGTCCGAGCTGTCGGGCGGCCAGCGTCAGCGCATCGCGCTCGCCCGCGCGCTCGCGGTCGAGCCGAAGGTGCTGCTGCTCGACGAGCCGTTCGGCGCGCTCGACGCGAAGGTCCGCAAGGAGCTGCGCGGCTGGCTGCGTCGCCTGCACGACGACCTGCACATCTCGACGATCTTCGTCACGCACGACCAGGAAGAGGCGCTCGAAGTGGCCGATCGCATCGTCGTACTCAATCGCGGCCACGTCGAGCAGGTCGGCAGCCCGCAGGACGTCTACGACCATCCGCAAAGCGCGTTCGTGTACGAGTTTCTCGGCGCGGCGAACCGGCTGCCGGGCACGGTGGCCGGGCGCGGCTTCGTCGCCGAGGGCGCGGCGGCGCCGATCGAGGTCGACGCCGATTTCGCGGGCCCCGCGAACGCGTACGTGCGGCCGCACGATCTGCAGCTGTGGCCGGCGGGCGAAGGGCACAGCGACGGCATCGCGGTGGACGTGCGGCGCGTGATTCCGCTCGGCGGTTCGGTGCGCGTGGAGCTCGAGGCGCGCGCGGGCGGCGCGCTCGAGGCGGAACTCGACCGCGACGCATGGCGCGCGCTTTCGCTGCAGGTCGGCGACGGCGCGACCGCCGTGCCGCGCGCCGTGCGGGTATTTCCCGCGCGTTGACGAGACAACGCAGGGCAGAGGGCGGGATTCGCGCCGATTCGACAATCAAACAACGACAGCCTAAGAGGCATACCCATGAATTTTCAGCAATTGCGGTTCGTGCGCGAAGCGGTGCGCCAGAACATGAACCTGACGGAAGTCGCGAACGTGCTGTACACGTCGCAGTCGGGCGTGTCGAAACAGATCAAGGATCTGGAAGATGAGCTGGGCGTCGACATCTTCATTCGGCGCGGCAAGCGGCTGACGGGGCTCACGGAGCCCGGCAAGGCGGTGCACCAGCTGATCGAGCGGATGCTGCTCGACGCCGAGAACCTGCGCCGCGTCGCACGCCAGTTCGCCGATCAGGACAGCGGCCACCTCGTCGTCGCGACGACGCACACGCAGGCGCGCTACGCGCTGCCGAAGGTGATCCGGCAGTTCACCGAGGTGTTCCCGAAGGTGCATCTCGCGCTGCGTCAGGGCAGCCCGCAGCAGATCGCGCAGATGATCCTGAACGGCGAGGCCGATCTCGGTATCTCGACCGAGGCGCTCGACCGCTATCCGGACATCGTCACGTTCCCGTGCTATTCGTGGCACCACACGGTCGTCGTGCCGAAGGGCCACCCGCTCGTCGGTCGCGAGAACCTGACGCTCGAGGAAATCGCCGAATACCCGATCATCACGTACGACCAGGACTTCACGGGCCGTTCGCACATCGACCAGGCGTTCACGCAGGCGGGCGCGGTGCCCGACGTCGTGCTGACCGCGATCGACGCGGACGTGATCAAGACCTACGTCGAGCTCGGGATGGGGATCGGCGTGGTCGCGGCGATGGCCTACGACCCGCAGCGCGACACGGGGCTCGTCGCGCTCGGCACGCAGCACCTGTTCGAGGCGAGCACGACGCGGGTCGGGCTGCGCAAGGGCGCATTCCTGCGTGCGTATGCGTACCGGCTGATCGAAATGTTCGCGCCGCACCTGAACGAAGCGGAAATCGCGGGGCTGTTGCGCGAAGCCGTTTGATTCGCGCGTGTCGCGCGCTGTCCGGGCGGATCCCGCGGACGGCGCGCGACACGCATGACGCGCACCTTGCCGTACGCCGCGCCGGGCGGCGGCGGGGGGATGGCCGCCGTCACGCTTCAAGCATCGGCCGACGCTGCCGGTCCGGTGCGTCGCGTCAGCCGACGATCGACCTGCGTTCCCGTGCGGACAGAAAAACAAGAACAACCGGCAACGCAGAACCTGCATGCACCGCGCTTCGGCGAACCGCCGCCGGCATCGCGAGTGTCGTATTTGCGCGTCGCGAAGCGCGCTCGCGCGCTCCGAATAAACCCTTAAATATTGATTAGACAGGTTGCGCGCCGAAGCGAATCGGTACAGCATAGCCTTCACTCCGCCGGCGTCCCGCCGGCGGTGGCGCGTCAACGCCAGCACGCGCCAGGCAGTCGGCCGTCTGCCTCGCTTCCATTCCGTGGTACCGACAGCAACATCGATGGCCATTGCCCGGGTAGTGTGGCGCAAACGTTTGCTCACATTAAAACAACAACCGAACAACAATCGGCCTTCGGGCCAGTCGCCAGGAGATGTGTATGAATGTCCGCTTTCGCCGTCGCTTCCTGACCGCCGCGCTCGCCGCCGTCGCGGTGGCCGCTGCCCCGGCTGTCCACGCGCAGTCCGCGGCCAAGCCGAAGGTCGCGCTCGTGATGAAGTCGCTCGCCAACGAGTTCTTCCTGACCATGGAAACGGGCGCGAAGGAATACCAGAAGCACAACGCGAACCAGTTCGACCTGATCACCAACGGCATCAAGGACGAGACCGACACCGCGAACCAGATCCGCATCGTCGAGCAGATGATCGTGTCGAAGGTCGACGCGATCGTGCTCGCGCCGGCCGATTCGAAGGCGCTCGTGCCGGTCGTGAAGAAGGCCGTCGACGCCGGCATCGTCGTCGTGAACATCGACAACCGGCTCGATCCCGACGTGCTGAAGTCGAAGAACCTGAACGTGCCGTTCGTCGGCCCGGACAACCGCAAGGGCGCGCGCAAGATCGGCGACTACCTTGCGAAGCGGCTGAAGGCGGGCGACCAGGTCGGCATCGTCGAAGGCGTGTCGACGACGACCAACGCGCAGCAGCGCACGGCCGGCTTCCAGGACGCGATGAAGGCGGGCGGGATGAAGGTCGTGTCGGTGCAGTCGGGTGAATGGGAGATCGACAAGGGCAATGCGGTGGCCGCCGCGATGCTCAACGAATACCCGAACCTGAAGGCGCTGCTGTGCGGCAACGACAACATGGCGATCGGCGCCGTGTCGGCCGTGCGCGCGGCCGGCAAGCAGGGCAAGGTGCTCGTGGTCGGCTACGACAACATCAACGCGATCAAGCCGATGCTGAAGGACGGCCGCGTGCTCGCGACCGCCGACCAGTATGCGGCGAAGCAGGCCGTGTTCGGCATCGACACGGCGCTCAAGGCGATCGCCGAGCATCGCAAGCAGGCCGACCTGTCCGGCGTGGTCGAGACGCCGGTGGATCTCGTGACGAAGTAACGCCGCACCGGTCCGGCCGCCGCGCTCAAGAATCCGGCGCGGCGGCCGTTATCCGGTGTGTGCGCGATCACGGCCACTGCATGCACTTGTGAGCGTCATACCCGCGCGCCCCGTGCGCGCGGCCGCAACCAGGATCGCGATGGAACCGACCTTCCAACCCTCCCGTTCAGCCCACCCCGTGCTGTCCGTCTCCGGCATCGGCAAGACCTATGCCGAACCCGTGCTCGCCGACGTCACGCTGACGCTCGACGCGGGCCAGGCGCTCGCGCTGACCGGCGAGAACGGCGCCGGCAAGAGCACGCTGTCGAAAATCATCGGTGGGCTCGTCGACCCGACCACCGGCACGATGCAGCTCGGCGGCGAGGCCTATGCGCCGGCGAGCCGCACGCAGGCCGAGGCGCTCGGCGTGCGCATGGTGATGCAGGAGCTGAACCTGCTGCCGACGCTGAGCGTCGCCGAAAACCTGTTCCTGAACCGCCTGCCGCGGCGCTTCGGCATCATCGATCGCGCGCGGCTGCGCGACGACGCGCGCGCGGCGATGGCGCAGGTCGGGCTCGACGCGGTCGACCCCGATACGCCGGTCGGCGCGCTCGGCATCGGCCATCAGCAGATGGTCGAGATCGCGCGCAACCTGATCGGCGACTGCCGCGTGCTGATTCTCGACGAACCGACCGCGATGCTGACCGCGCGCGAAGTCGAGCTGCTGTTCGAGCAGATCGACCGGCTGAAGGCGCGCGGCGTCGCGATCGTCTACATCTCGCACCGGCTCGAAGAGCTCGCGCGCGTCGCCGAGCGCGTCGCGGTGCTGCGCGACGGCCGGCTCGTGCATGCGGGCGACATGGCGGCGACGACGTCCGAAGGGCTCGTCACGCTGATGGTCGGGCGCGAGGTCGGCGAACACATCGATCTCGGCGAGCGCCGCTTCGGCGCGCCGCGGCTCGCCGTATCGGGCCTCACGCGCGGGACGGCGGTGCGCGACGTGTCGCTCGAGGTGCGCGCGGGCGAGATCTTCGGCATCTCGGGGCTGATCGGCGCGGGACGCACCGAGCTGCTGCGGCTGATCTACGGCGCCGATACGCCGGATGCCGGGACGATCGCCGTCGGTCAGCCGTTGAAGCCGGCGCGGATCGCGTCGCCCGTCGATGCGGTGAAGCTCGGCATCGCGCTGATCACCGAGGATCGCAAGGGCGAAGGGCTGCTGCTGTCGCAGTCGATCACCGCGAACGTGTCGCTCGGCCAGCTCGACCGGCTCGCGCGCGGCGGCATCGTCGATTCGGCCCGCGAAACGGCGCTCGCCGAGCAGCAGATCGATGCGCTGCGGATCCGTACGCACGGCGCGGCGCAGCCGGTCGGCGAGCTGTCGGGCGGCAACCAGCAGAAGGTCGTGATCGGCCGCTGGCTCGCGCGCGACATGGGCGTGCTGCTGTTCGACGAGCCGACCCGCGGGATCGACGTCGGCGCCAAATTCGAGATCTACACTTTGATGGGCGCGCTCGCGCGCGAAGGCCGCGCGCTGGTGGTCGTATCGAGCGACCTGCGCGAGCTGATGCTGATCTGCGACCGGATCGGCGTGATGTCGGCCGGGCGCATGACCGCCGTGTTCGAGCGCGGCAACTGGACCCAGGACGCGCTGCTGGCCGCGGCGTTCGCCGGCTTCGGCCGCGAGACGCCGGCGGCCGCCATGCAGCATCCGGACCCGGAGCACGCGCGCGGCGCCGCTCCGGGCACTTCGACGACAGGACGACAGCAATGACCCAGCCTCCCGTATCCCCGACCGACGCAGGCGCGCAGCAGGACGTGACGGGCCGCCGCGCGCGCACGCTGTCCGGCACGCGGCTCGGCCTGTCGAACTATCTCGGGCTCGCCGGCGCGCTGGCCGCGATGATCGCGCTGTTCTCGGTGCTGAGCTCGCATTTCCTGACCTACGACACGTTCAGCACGATCGCGAACCAGATTCCCGATCTCGTCGTGATGTCGGTCGGGATGACCTTCGTGCTGATCATTGCCGGGATCGACCTGTCGGTCGGCTCGGTGCTCGCGCTCGCCGCGTCGATGGTCAGCGTCGCCGCGCTGAAATGGCAGTGGGGGCCGCTGCCGGCCGCGCTGATCGGCATCGCGGTCGCGACCGCCACGGGCGCGCTGACGGGCGCGGTCACGGTCGGCTGGCGGATCCCGTCGTTCATCGTGTCGCTCGGCGTGCTGGAGGCCGCGCGCGGCCTCGCGTACCAGCTGACGAATTCGCGCACCGCGTATATCGGCGACGCGTTCGACTTCCTGTCGAACCCGATCGCGCTGGGCATCTCGCCGGCGTTCCTGATCGCGGTCGCGGTGATGATCGCGGCCCAGTTCGTGCTGACGCGCACGGTGTTCGGACGCTATCTGGTGGGCATCGGCACGAACGAGGAAGCGGTGCGACTTGCAGGGGTTAACCCGCGGCCGTATAAAATCCTCGTATTCGCACTGATGGGCGCGCTCGCGGGGCTCGCGTCGCTGTTCCAGATTTCGCGGCTCGAGGCGGCCGATCCGAACGCGGGCGCGGGCCTCGAACTGCAGGTCATCGCCGCCGTCGTGATCGGCGGCACGAGCCTGATGGGCGGGCGCGGCTCGGTGATCAGCACGTTCTTCGGCGTGTTGATCATCTCCGTGCTGGCCGCGGGGCTCGCGCAGATCGGTGCGAACGAGCCGACGAAACGGATCATCACGGGTGCGGTGATCGTGGTGGCGGTCGTGCTCGATACGTATCGCAGCCGGCGTACGCGCGTGCGGTAAAAAGACAGACAGAACAGACCAGAGAGAAACGGGAAATGGCGACGATCAAGGATGTGGCGGCCATGGCGGGCGTGTCGTTTACGACCGTCTCGCACGTGGTGAACAATTCGCGGCCGGTGTCCGCCGACGTGCGTGCGAAGGTCGAGGGCGCGATCCGCGAGCTGAATTACGTGCCATCGGCCGTGGCGCGCTCGCTGAAGGCGCGGGCGACGGCGACCATCGGCCTCGTCGTGCCGAACAGCACGAATCCGTACTTCGCCGAGCTGGCGCGCGGCATCGAGGATCAGTGCGCGGCCAACGGCTATTGCGTGTTCTTCTGCAATTCGGACGACGATCCCGTGAAGCAGCGCAACTACCTGCGCGTGCTGCAGGAAAAGCGCATCGATGGGCTGATCGTCGCATCGGCCGGCGAGGACGCGGTGCTCGCGCAGACGCTCGCGGATATCCATGCGCCGCTCGTCGTCGTCGACCGCAACATCGAGGGGCTCGCGGCCGATCTCGTGCAGATCGACCACGAGCGCGGCGCATACCTGGCGACGCGCCACCTGCTCGAACTCGGACACGCGAAGATCGGCTGCATCACCGGGCCGACCGACACCGCGGTCAGCGCGATGCGCGTACACGGCTTCATCCGCGCGATGGCCGAGCGCGGCGTCGACATCGTGCCGGGCGCGATCGCCGAAAGCGATTTCTCATGCCTCGGCGGCTATCACGCGGCGTCGCGGTTGTTCGAATCGGTACGGCCGAGCGCGATCTTCGCGGGCAACGACCTGATGGGGGTCGGCGCGCTGCGCGCGGCGGCCGAGCGCGGGCTGCGCGTGCCCGACGACTGTTCGATCATCGGCTTCGACGACATCGAATTTTCCCGCTACACGTATCCGGCGCTGTCGACGGTCGGCCAGTCGGTGCGCGCGCTCGGCGAAATGGCCGCGCAGACGTTGATCGAACGGATCGGCGGCGGCTCGACCGCCGTGCCGAGCCGCCGCCGTGTCGTGTCGCCGCGCCTCGTGCTGCGCGAATCGACGGCCGTCTATCGCGAGCCGGCCGCGCCGGGTGCGCGCGCATGACGGCGAGCGCAACGGGCGCCGGCCGCGTGACGGTGGTCGGCAGCCTCAACATGGATCTCGTCGTGCGCGCGCCGCGGCTGCCGCTGCCGGGCGAAACGCTCGCCGGGCACGCGTTCGCGCAGGCGGCGGGCGGCAAGGGCGGCAACCAGGCCGTCGCCGCCGCCCGGCTCGGCGCGCAGGTCGCGATGATCGGCTGCGTCGGCGCGGATGCGCACGGCGCGGCACTGCGCGCGGGCCTCGAGGCCGAGGGAATCGACTGCACGGGGCTCGCGACGAGCGCGTCGGCGTCGACCGGCGTCGCGCTGATCGTCGTCGACGATGCGAGCCAGAACGCGATCGTGATCGTCGCGGGCGGCAACGGCGAGGTCACGACCGACACGATCGCACGGCACGAGGCCGCGCTGGCGACGGCCGACGTGCTGATCTGCCAGCTCGAGACGCCGCCGGACGCGGTGTTCGCGGCGCTGTCGGCCGGACGCCGGCTCGGCCGCACGGTGGTGCTCAATCCGGCCCCGGCCGTCGCGCCGCTGCCGGACGGCTGGCTGCCGCTCGTCGATTACCTGATCCCGAACGAGGTCGAGGCGGCCGCGCTGACCGGGCTGCCGGTGCGCGACCCGGCCGACGCCGAAGCCGCCGCGCGGGCGCTCCAGGCCGGCGGCGCGCGCAACGTGCTGATCACCCTCGGCGCGCGCGGCGTGCTCGCGCTGACGGCCGACGGCGCCGCGCGGCACTATCCGGCGCCGGTCGTGCAGGCCATCGACACGACGGCGGCCGGCGACACCTTCATCGGCGGCTTCTCCGCACGGCTCGCGGCCGGCGCGGACGTCGATACCGCCATTCGCTTCGCGCAACGCGCGGCGGCGCTGTCGGTAACGCGCGCGGGCGCCCAGCCCTCGATCCCGACGCGGGCCGAACTGGCCGACTAGGGCCGATTCTCCAGTCTCGCGTTTTCGGTTCCCCACGCGCCCGGTCCGTCGCACGAGACGGCCGGGTGCGCTGCATTGGCGCGCCGACGCGCGTTCGCCCCGTTTTCGCTCCGACCCGAATTGCGTCGATTATTCAGTCTTATTCAATAAACAGACGAATAATGCGAAATAAACACGGCAAAACCATCAAGTTATGCGCCGCGCGGTCGTAAATGCACCGAGTGAAGCAATGCTTCGAGCCAACGGGCCGGGCCCGTTCATGACGACGCAACACAGGGTGGATGATGGTGTTCAGGAAGCTGACGATTCGTGCGCGCATCGGTTTGACGATGGCGTTTCTGGCGGTACTGCTGGCTGTCACCGGCGTGCTCGGTCTGCACGGGATGACGCGTTCGAACGAGTCGACGCGCGAGATTTACACGAACCAGATGCCGAGCGCGGTCGACGTCGCGGTCTCGGAAATGTTCGCCGCACGCGAGCGCCTCGCACTCGACCGTGCGGCGCTGCTGGCCGGCACGCCGGACTCGGCGGCGGCCATCGAGCGCAGCCGCGCGATGCGCACGCAGTCGGACGCGTGGTGGCAGAAATACCTTGCGCTGCCGCGCGACGCCGACGAGGACCGGCTCGCACAGGACGTCGCCGCCCG
Source organism: Burkholderia sp. BCC0398 (assembly GCF_902833245.1). Classification (NCBI taxonomy): domain Bacteria; kingdom Pseudomonadati; phylum Pseudomonadota; class Betaproteobacteria; order Burkholderiales; family Burkholderiaceae; genus Burkholderia; species Burkholderia sp. BCC0398. Next base: position 403,585 of record NZ_CADFEM010000003.1, on the reverse strand, counting down.
GCGCAAGGTGCTGCAGGCCAGTTGCGACGCGTTCGCGAGTGCGGTCGCGGCCGGCGATCATGACCGGATCGGCGACGGCGCGAAGCAGCTTCAGGCGCGCTATACCGAGCTGGCCGCGGCCGGCGAAGCGCTGCGCAACTTCCAGTTCACCAATGCGCAGGCGCGCTTCGATCAGGCGAAATCGGTGTTCGAGACGATGCGCGTGCTGTCGATCGTCGTGCTGTTGGCCGGCATCGGCGCCGCGGTGCTGTCGTGGCTGACGCTGAGCCGCGCGATCGGCCGCCCGATCGCCGACGCGCTGTCGCATTTCGACGCGATCGCCGCGGGCGACCTGCGCCGGCCGATCGTCGTGGACCGGCGCGACGAGATGGGCCAGATGCTGGAGGGCCTCGCGAGGATGCAGCGCGGGCTCGTCGACACGGTGCGCACCGTGCGCGGCGGCAGCGAGTCGATCGCGACCGCGGCCCGCCAGATCGCGGCCGGCAACATCGACCTGTCGTCGCGTACCGAGGAACAGGCCGCCGCGCTGCAGGAAACCGCGTCGAGCATGGAGCAGCTGACCGGCACCGTGAAGCAGAACGCGGACAATGCGCGTCAGGCAAGCTCGCTGGCCGCGAATGCGTCCGAGATTGCAAACAAGGGCAATACGGTGGTCGGCCAGGTGGTCGGCACGATGGGCGAAATCAACGACAGCTCGGCGAAAATCGCGGACATCATCGCGATCATCGAGGGAATCGCGTTCCAGACCAACATTCTTGCGCTGAATGCGGCCGTCGAAGCCGCGCGGGCCGGCGAGGAAGGCCGCGGCTTCGCGGTTGTCGCCGGCGAAGTGCGCAGCCTCGCGCAGCGTTCGTCGAGCGCGGCGAAGGAAATCAAGGCGCTGATCGACGCGTCGGTGGAGCGGATCCGGACCGGCTCGACGCTGGTCGACGAAGCAGGGCGCACGATGAGCGACGTGATCAGCGCGGTTCAGCGCGTGACGGACATCATGGGCGAGATCGCGGCGGCGTCCGAGGAGCAAAGCGGCGGGATCGACCAGGTGGCGCGCGCGGTCACGCAGATGGACGAGGTCACGCAGCAGAATGCCGCACTCGTCGAGGAAGCCGCGGCTGCCGCGCAATCGCTCGAAGAACAGGCCGCCCGCCTGCGCGAAACGGCGGCGGTATTCCAGCTCGACGACGGAGCGACACGCGCGGGCGCCGTCGTTGCGGTGGCGGCGCGTCCTGCGCCGCGTGCGCCTTCCGCTCCGGCGGCGGCCCCCGCACCGGCTGCCGCGCGCGTCGAACGCGACGCCGCGCCGAAACGCGCGGCCGCTGCAGCGACGGCGCCGGCGCGCAAGCCTGCCGCCGTCTCGCCCGCGCCCGCGCCCGCGCCGGCCGCCGCGACCGCCGGCGGCGACGACTGGGAGACGTTCTGATCGGCGCGCGCCGCGTATCGATCCCCATTTGGTGACCCACGACGCCCGCGATTGCGGGCGTCGTCGTTTCTGCGACAGTTGAATGTGACAGCGTGGACGATCGGTCGTGCATCGGCGCGTGCGTTGCGCATCGTGCACCGACGGACCCTCGGCGATGCGCTGCATGCGCGTCATGTTCCCCCGTTCGTCGTACGGGTATGTCCGTAAGGGACTGCGAAAAAAATTTGTAACGGTGCGCGCGGCGTGTCATCGCACGCGACCGCTCGAACGTATAGGAATGAAGGGAGAGGCGACGACGTCGGAGGCGTCCAACGCACGAGACGTTTCGATGTTCGACGAGACGCGGCGGATGCAGTTTCTGCGGCTCGGGAGGTCGATTGTAAAACGACGAAATGCGTTGTCCAAGCGGTGTTGTCGAGAATGACGAACTTCATACGAAGAGTTCGTGAAAAAAAATAAGAAAGGGTTTAGGATGAATTCGAACGCGCTTGCTTCTGCGCAGTCAGACGAAGGCAGGCACGTCTTCAGACTCAGGCGAGGGAGGTAGCATGGATATTTACAGCAGCTTCGCGAACCGCTTCGAAAAAACGCGAGAGGAAGAGCTCTCGCTGGAGGAGTATCTCGCGCTCTGCAAGAACGATCCATCCGCGTACGCGACGGCTGGTGAACGCATGCTGGAAGCAATCGGGGAACCTGAACAGATCGATACCCGCAACGACCCGCGCCTGTCGCGGATCTTCGCGAACAAGGTCATCAAGGTGTATCCGGCATTCCGTGAGTTCTACGGAATGGAGGAGGTGATCGAGCAGGTGGTCGCATACTTCCGCCACGCTGCGCAAGGTCTTGAAGAGAAGAAGCAGATTCTCTATCTGCTGGGCCCGGTGGGCGGCGGCAAGTCGTCGATCGCCGAGCGCCTGAAGCAACTGATGGAGCGCGTGCCGTTCTATGCGCTGAAGGGCTCGCCCGTCAACGAATCGCCGCTCGGGCTGTTCGACTACGACGAGGATGGTCCGATCCTCGAGGAACAGTACGGCATTCCGCGCCGCTACCTGAAAAGCATCCTGAGTCCGTGGGCCGTCAAGCGCCTGCACGAATACAACGGCGACATCCGCCAGTTCCGCGTGGTGCGCCGCTTTCCGTCGATCCTGCGGCAGGTCGGCATCGCGAAGACGGAGCCGGGCGACGAGAACAACCAGGACATTTCGTCGCTGGTCGGCAAGGTCGATATCCGCAAGCTCGAACAGTACGCGCAGGACGATGCCGATGCGTACAGCTACTCGGGCGGCCTGTGCCTCGCGAACCAGGGCCTGCTCGAATTCGTCGAAATGTTCAAGGCGCCGATCAAGGTGCTGCACCCGCTGCTGACCGCCACGCAGGAAGGCAACTTCAAGGGCACCGAAGGTTTCGGCGCGATTCCGTTCGACGGCGTGATTCTTGCGCACTCGAACGAATCGGAGTGGAAGGCCTTCCGCAACAACCGCAACAACGAGGCACTGCTCGACCGGATCTTCGTCGTGAAGGTGCCGTACTGCCTGCGCGTGTCGGAAGAGATCAAGATCTACGAGAAGCTGATCCGCAATTCGTCGCTGGCCGAGGCCGTATGCGCGCCGGGCACGCTGAAGATGATGTCGCAGTTCTCGGTACTGTCGCGCTTGCACGAGCCGGAGAATTCGAGCCTGTTCTCGAAGATGCAGGTGTACGACGGCGAAAACCTGAAGGATACCGATCCAAAGGCGAAGTCGTACCAGGAGTATCGCGACTACGCGGGCGTGGACGAAGGGATGACCGGCGTGTCGACACGGTTCGCGTTCAAGATCCTGTCTCGTGTGTTCAACTTCGATACGAGCGAGGTCGCGGCGAACCCGGTGCATTTGATGTACGTGCTCGAGCAGCAGATCGAACGCGAGCAGTTCCCGCCGGAAACCGAGCAGAAGTATCTGTCGTTCGTGAAGGACGTGCTCGCATCGCGCTACGCGGAGTTCATCGGCAAGGAGATCCAGACCGCGTATCTCGAGTCGTATTCGGAGTACGGTCAGAACATCTTCGATCGCTACGTCACGTATGCGGACTTCTGGATCCAGGATCAGGAATTCCGCGATCACGACACGGGCGAGAGCTTCGACCGCGCCGCGCTGAACGCGGAACTGGAGAAGATCGAGAAGCCGGCCGGGATCAGCAATCCGAAGGATTTCCGCAACGAGATCGTGAACTTCGTGTTGCGTGCGCGGGCGGCGAACGCCGGCAAGAATCCCGTGTGGACGAGCTACGAGAAGTTGCGCGTCGTGATCGAGAAGAAGATGTTCTCGAACACCGAGGAACTGTTGCCGGTCATTTCATTCAACGCCAAGGGTTCGGCGGAGGAGCAGCGCAAGCATGAGGACTTTGTGAACCGGATGGTCGCGAAGGGCTATACGCCGAAGCAGGTGAGGCTGCTTTGCGACTGGTACCTGCGCGTGCGCAAGTCGTCATGACGCGCGCGGTATCGCGCCCGTACGGCGAGTCCGTACGGGCGCTTTCAGAGGCGCCGCCCGCATGACGGCAGACGGCATGCGCGGCGAGTGCCCCGGCAGATCGACTTTCGAGCGGGAGACCGGGAGTGCTTCATCAAATCATCGACCGCAGGCTGGCCGGCAAGAACAAGAGCATCGCCAATCGCGAACGCTTTCTGCGTCGCGTCAAGAACTACATTCGTCGTGCCGTGTCCGACGCGGTGCGCGACCGTAGCATCAAGGATATCCAGAGCACGCAGAGCATCACGATCCCGCGCAAGGACATCGCGGAGCCGAATTTCCGGCACGCGCCGGGCGGGCGTCGCGAATATGTGCACCCGGGTAATGAAGACTACGTGCGCGGCGACAAGATTCCGCGTCCGCAGGGCGGCTCGGGCGGCGGCGGCAGTCAGGCGAGCAACGAGGGCGAAGGGCAGGACGACTTCGTGTTCGAGCTGTCGCGCGACGAATTCATGCAGTACTTCTTCGACGATCTCGAACTGCCGCGCCTCGTGAAGACGCACCTGCTGACGGTGCCGAGCTGGAAGAACGTGCGCGCGGGCTGGTCGGCGGAAGGTACGCCGAACAACATCGACGTCGTGCGTTCGCTGCGCAGCGCGCTCGGCCGGCGCATCGCGCTCGGCTCGCCGCTCGTCAACGAGCTGCGCGAGCTCGAGGCGCAGCTGGAGGCGCTGAAGAGCGACCCCGAAGACCGCCGCGCGGAAATCGCGACGCTCGAGGCCGAGATTCATCACCTGAAAGGGCGCATCTGGCGGATTCCGTTCATCGATCCGTTCGACCTGCGCTACATCAACCGCGTGAAGCAGCCGCAACCGTCGAGCCAGGCCGTGATGTTCTGCCTGATGGACGTGTCGGGCTCGATGGACGAGCAGCGCAAGGATCTCGCGAAGCGCTTCTTCATCCTGCTTTACCTGTTCCTCAAGCGCAACTACGAGCGCATCGAAGTCGTGTTCATCCGCCACCACACGCGCGCCGAGGAAGTCGACGAGGATACCTTCTTCCATTCGACCGAAAGCGGCGGCACCGTGGTGTCGAGCGCGCTCGAACTGATGCGCAAGGTGATGGACGAGCGCTACTCGCCGACCGAGTGGAACATCTACGGCGCGCAGGCGTCCGACGGCGACAACTGGACTGACGATTCGCCCAAGTGTCGCAAAATCCTGGAAGAGGATATCCTCACCAAGACGCGTTACTTCGCGTATATCCAGGTCGCGCCGGAAGAGCAGAATCTGTGGCTGGAATACGCGCAACTGGCCCTGTCGCAACCGCATCTCGCGATGAAAAAAGTGGAATCGGCTGCGGACATTTACCCGGTGTTTCGCGAATTGTTCGAAAAGCAGGTGGAAATGTCATGACGACCCGCCATCTGCACAACGAGTCGCGCGGCTACGAGCCGCGCCCTTCCGGCGACGATACGGCCGGCCCTGCCGCACCGCAGCAACGCGCGCAGGCCGAACCGCCGCCGCCGGCCGCCGACTTGCCCGGTTCCGGGCAAAAGGAAGCGCGTATGAACGTTGCCGAACGCAAGCCGTTGCCGTGCCCGTCCGACTGGACGTTCGAATTGCTCGAGGAATACGACACGCACATCTCGCAGGTCGCCGAACAATACGAGCTCGACATCTACCCGATCCAGCTCGAACTGATCAGCGCCGAGCAGATGATGGATGCGTATGCGTCGGTCGGGATGCCCGTCAACTACCGTCACTGGTCGTTCGGCAAGCACTTCCTCGCGACCGAGAAGAGCTACCGCCGCGGCCAGATGGGCCTGGCCTACGAAATCGTCATCAATTCGAACCCGTGCATCGCGTATCTGATGGAAGAGAACACGATGACGATGCAGGCGCTCGTCATCGCGCACGCGGCGTACGGGCACAATTCGTTCTTCAAGGGCAATTACCTGTTCCGGCTGTGGACCGACGCGCACGCGATCATCGATTATCTCGTGTACGCGAAGAACTACGTCGCGGAATGCGAGGAGCGCTACGGCCTCGATCGCGTCGAGGAACTGCTCGACTCGTGCCATGCGCTGATGAATTACGGCGTCGACCGCTACAAGCGGCCGCAGAAACCGTCGCTGTCGAAGGAGGCGGCGCTGCGGCGCGAGCGCGAGGCGTACCTGCAGTCGCAGGTCAACGAGCTGTGGCGTACGCTGCCGGGCAAGAAACCGGAGCTGACGGAGGAGCAGGACGACCGCTATCCGTCCGAGCCGCAGGAGAACCTGCTGTATTTCGCGGAGAAGAATGCCCCGCTGCTCGAACCGTGGGAGCGGGAAGTGATCCGCATCGTGCGCAAGATCGGCCAGTATTTCTATCCGCAGCGGCAGACGCAGGTGATGAACGAAGGCTGGGCGACGTTCTGGCACTACACGTTGCTCAATACGCTGTACAACCAGGGGAAGCTGGAAGACGGCTTCATGATGGAGTTCCTGCATTCGCACAGCAACGTGGTCTACCAGCCGCCCGTCACGAAGCCGTACTACAGCGGGATCAACCCGTATGCGCTCGGTTTCTCGATGATGAGTGACATCCGACGGATCTGCGAAGCGCCGACGGAGGAAGACTACAAGTGGTTTCCGGAGATCGCGGGCACGCCGTGGCTGCCGGCGATGCACTACGCGATGCGCAACTTCAAGGACGAGAGCTTCATCGCGCAGTACCTGTCGCCGAACCTGATCCGCGAGATGCGGCTCTTCTCGGTGCTCGACGACGACATGCGCGATTCGCTCGAGGTATCGGCGATCCACGACGATTCCGGTTACCAGTACGTGCGGCAGGCGTTGTCGCGGCAGTACGACATCCATCACCGCGAGCCGAACATCCAGGTGTGGGCCGTCAATACGCGCGGCGACCGCAGCCTCACGCTGCGCCACTTCATGACCGACAACCGCCACCTGTCGGGCGACAGCGACGAAGTGCTCAAGCACATGGCGCGGCTCTGGCAGTTCGACGTGTACCTGGAAAGCGTCGACGAGGCCGGCACCGTGCGCAAGCGCTACGAGTGCCGCTACGTGCCGCCGGAAGTGCGCGTGTGATCGTCGCCGCAGTCGGAAATGTTTGCATCGAACGCCAGCCTTCGGGCTGGCGTTTTCATATGACGAACGCGTGGCGGGAGAAAATTTTTCTACATCCGGACGAACCCGGAGCGCTTGTTACTTTACATTTCGCTAAAATCCCGTAGCGCCGTGCGCCGGAACCGGTGCCACGTGCGACCGCACGCGGCGGCCCCCAGCCGTCTCGCCCAGAAAGCACTAAAAGGAACAGACCAACCCATGGACGTCCAGACCGACCAAGCTGCGCTGTCCGCGCATGACACCCGGCGGCGCGTGTTCGCCATCGTCGGCGCCTCATCGGGCAACCTCGTCGAGTGGTTCGACTTCTACATCTACTCGTTCTGCGCGCTGTACTTCGCGCCGGCGTTCTTCCCGAGCGGCAACACGACGACGCAGTTGCTGAACACGGCCGGCGTGTTCGCGGCCGGCTTCCTGATGCGTCCGATCGGCGGCTGGCTGTTCGGCCGCATCGCCGACCGTCACGGCCGTCGCGCGGCGATGATGATCTCGGTGCTGATGATGTGCGGCGGGTCGCTCGTGATCGCGGTGCTGCCGACCTATGCGCAGATCGGCGCACTCGCGCCGGCGCTGCTGCTGGTCGCGCGCCTGTTCCAGGGCCTGTCGGTGGGCGGCGAGTACGGGACGAGCGCGACCTACATGAGTGAAGTCGCGCTGAAGGGCCGTCGCGGCTTTTTCGCGTCGTTCCAGTACGTGACGCTGATCGGCGGCCAGCTGTGCGCGCTGCTGGTACTCGTGATCCTGCAGCAGACGCTGTCCGCCGGCGAGCTGAAAGCATGGGGCTGGCGCATTCCGTTCGTGGTCGGCGCGGCGGCCGCGCTGATTTCGCTGTACCTGCGCAAGTCGCTCGACGAGACGTCGACGAGCGCATCGCGCGACAAGAAAGACGCCGGCACGATCCGCGGCGTGTGGCAGCACAAGGGCGCGTTCTTCACCGTGGTCGGCTTCACGGCCGGCGGCTCGCTGATCTTCTACACGTTCACGACGTACATGCAGAAGTACCTCGTGAACACGGCCGGTATGCACGCGAAGACGGCCAGCAACGTGATGACCGTCGCGCTGCTCGTCTACATGCTGATGCAGCCGGTGTTCGGCGCGCTGTCGGACAAGATCGGCCGCCGCACGTCGATGATCCTGTTCGGTTCGTTCGCGGTGATCGGCACGGTGCCGCTGATGCACGCGCTGAAGGACGTGACGAGCCCGGTGGCCGCATTCGTGCTGATCACGGTGGCGCTGGCGATCGTCAGTTTCTACACGTCGATCAGCGGCCTCATCAAGGCCGAGATGTTCCCGCCGGAAGTGCGCGCGATGGGCGTCGGCCTGTCGTATGCGGTGGCGAACGCGATCTTCGGCGGCTCGGCCGAGTACGTCGCGCTGTGGTTCAAGTCGATCGGCAGCGAGGAAACCTTCTACTGGTACGTGACCGTGCTGTGCGCGATCTCGCTGATCGTGTCGTGGCGGATGCGCGATCCGAGCAAGGAAGGGTATCTGCGTCACGAGCCGTGATCGGGCTGCGCGTCGCGCGTACTTGCATGATGACGAACGTCCCGCCGGTTGGCGGGACGTTTTTTTTTTGCGGCGTGCGATTCCGCACGCGCCGGCATGAGCGTGCCGCGTCATATCGATATGGAAATCGATTCGTTGTCCATGACGGGCGATTTCCTTAATCTGGCTGCGTAGTTCGTGTGACACCTCCTTGACTGGGATTCGCGCCCGCTGCTTGCAGCGGGCGTCTTTTTTTGTGTGACCGCGTGCGTGACCGCAGCCCATGTGCCTCATCACGAAACCCGCAGAGCAAAGCACCATTTGTTGGTTCGAATTCGCCGCACGCGCTGATACGTTAGCGGCTTCGCGACGACACACTTCGTCGCGATGTGTTTCGAACCGTGCCGCCGCGCGATCCGCGGCGGCCTCCATAACAAATCAGGTCGTGCTCATGAAAATCAACACGCTCGCTACGTGGCTCATCGGGGTCGCGCTCATCTCCGCAGGCACCGTCGCGCATGCGGACCGTCTCGACGACATCAAGAAGGCCGGCGTGCTGCGCGTCGCGACGTTCGACAGCAACCCGCCGTTCGGTTATGTCGACGCGAAAAGCAACCACATCGTCGGTCTCGACGTCGATTACGCGAAGGCGCTCGCCGACAAGCTCGGCGTGAAGCTGCAACTGCAACCGACCAACCCCGCGAACCGCATTCCGTTTTTGACGTCCGGCAAGGTCGACCTCGTGCTCGCGAACTTCACGATCACCGACGAGCGTGCGAAGCAGGTCGACTTCAGCATCCCGTATTTCTCGTCGGGCCAGCAGTTTCTCGCGAAGAAGGGCGTGCTGAAATCGGCCGACCAGCTGAACGCGCTGCGCGTGGGCGCGGACAAGGGCACGACGAACGAGATCACGCTGCGCGAGAAATTCCCGAAGGCGACGATCGTCGCGTACGACGACACGCCGTTCGCGTTCGCCGCGCTGCGGGCCGGCAACGTGCAGGCCATCACGCAGGACGGCCCGAAGCTGATCGGCCTGCTCGCGAACGTGCCGGACAAGCAGAACTACGAGATCCCGGCGTTCACGATCTCGAACGATTACATGGGCGTCGGCGTGCCGAAGGGCGAGACGCGCCTGCTCGGCTTCGTCAACGACACGCTGAAGGGGCTCGAGGCGAGCGGCCGCGCCACGCAGATCTACGACGCGTGGTTCGGGCCGACGACGAAGACGCCGCTCACGCGCATCTTCCGCATCGGCGACAAGACCTGACCTTCGCTGCACGCGCGCCGCGATCGGCCGGAACACCGGCCGCGCGGCGCTTTTCGTTTTCATCCGACCGCGCGCGTCGTGCGCGCTCTCCAGCATGCTCGGATTGGCTCCCAAATATCTATCCTGGCTCTGGCAGGGCTTCCTGCTGACACTCGGCCTCGCGGCCGCGTCGGCGATTGCCGCGACCGTCGGCGGGCTGCTGCTCGCCGTGATGCGGCATGCGCGCGGCAGGGCGCCGCGCGCGGCCGCCGCCGCGTACGTCGTCGCGTTTCGCAACACGCCGCTGCTCGTGCAACTGCTGTTCTGGTATTTCGGCGTCGCGTCGTTGCTGCCCGATACGTGGATCGCGTGGCTCAATGCACGCCATGCGGTGAGCGCGGGCCCGTTTACGCTCGCGTGGCCGTCGTTCGAATTCGTCGCGGGCTGGGTCGGCTTGAGCGCCTATACCGCAGCGTTCGTCGCCGAGGAATGCGAAGCCGGCCTGCGCGGCGTACGGCGTGCGCAACACGATGCGGCGGCCGCGCTCGGCCTCACGCCGACGCAGTCGCTGCGTTACGTGGTGCTGCCGCAGGCCGTGCGCATCGCGCTGCCGCCGCTGTTCGGCCAATACATGAATCTCGTGAAGAACTCGTCGCTCGCGATGGCGATCGGCGTGGCCGAGCTGTCGTATGCGTCGCGGCAGGTCGAGACCGAGACGTTCAAGACGTTCGCCGCGTTCGGCGTCGCGACGCTGCTGTACGTCGCGGCGGTGGCCGCGATCGAGGCCGGCGCGTATGCGGCCACGCAGTGGCGCGACCGGCTCGGAGCGGGGCGCTGACGATGGACCTTTCGCTGCTGCTGTCGAATCTGCCGTACCTGTTGGTCGGTGCATTTCCGGACGGCCCGCTCGGCGGTGCCGCGCTGTCGCTGGTGCTGGCGCTCGCGAGCGCCATTGCGTCGGCCGTGCTTGGCGTGGCGCTCGGTGTCGCGATGGCGCTCGCACGCGGCCCGGCGCGCGTGCTGCTGCTCGCGTTCATCGGCTTCTTCCGCGCGATTCCGGTGCTGATGCTGATTTTCTGGACGTATTTCCTGATGCCCGTGCTGCTGCACATGGATGTGCCGGGACTCGCGACGGTCGTGTGCGCGCTGGCGCTGGTCGGCGGCGCGTATCTCGCGCACGCGGTGCACGCGGGAATCGTCGCGGCGGGCGACGGGCAATGGCAGGCCGGACTGTCGCTCGGGCTCACGCGCTGGCAGACGGTGCGCTACGTGCTGCTGCCGCAGGCGATCCGGATCATGACGCCGTCGTTCGTCAACCAGTGGGTCGCGCTCGTGAAGGACACGTCGCTCGCGTATATCGTCGGCGTGCCGGAACTGTCGTTCGTCGCGACGCAGGTGAACAACCGGCTGATGGTGTATCCGGCGCCGATCTTCCTGTTCGTCGCGGTGATCTATCTCGTGCTGTGCACGTCGCTCGATGGCGCGGCGCGGTGGTTGTTGTCGCGAGGCGCGCAGGCGCGGCGTGTCGAGAGCACGGCGGTCGAACGGATCAAATCCTTGCGATGATGTAATCCCGATAAGCAATTACAAGAGATCTGATTACAGGTCGCATGCCGATTCGACCTCGCAATTCTGTCAGGGATTTTTTTGAACTGACGGGTGAGGTAAGATTCGCCCGGATTGCCGTTAACAATACCGTCGATATTTGCAGTCGGCGGAGTATTTCATTATATAAAATATCGAGATAGTCGGATTGGCATGGCAGTAATCGACCGATGTATCGAGTCGTCTCGTCCGTCGCTTCCCGGCGACGATTGACACTCGTGGACGGTGCCTTTCCACGATTTCAAATAGATTCCACGCGATGTCCGAGGCCGTGAGGGCGGATCGAACGAAAATCGCGAGTAGACCAAGAAGATGAACAAAAACCATTATCGGCTGGTATTCAGCCGCGTACGGGGTATGTTGGTTGCCGTCGAAGAGACGGCCGGCAGCGCGGGGAAAACAAATACGGGCGAGACTCGCCGTGTCGCCAAGCGCGGCGCCGAGCATCCGGCAGCGAAGTTCGCATTACGGGTGACTGCATTCGGCGCGCTGGTCGCAGCCGGCGCGAATCCGATATGGGCGAATGCGCAGATCGTCGGCGGAGGGGCTCACGCGCCCGCGGTGGTGCAGACGCCCAACGGCCTGCCGCAAGTCAACATCAACACGCCGAGCGCTGCCGGCGTGTCGCTGAACACCTATAACCAGTTCGACGTTCAGAAAAACGGCGCGATCCTGAACAACGCGTCGACGATCGTCAACACGCAGCAGGCCGGCTATATCAACGGCAACCCGAACCTGAGTGCGGGGCAGGCGGCGCGCATCATCGTCAACCAGGTCAACAGCACCGCGGCGAGTCAGATCAAGGGATATGTGGAGATCGCGGGCAGCCGCGCGGAGATCGTGCTGGCCAACCCTGCCGGTATCGTCGTGGACGGTGGCGGGTTCATCAATACCTCGCGCGCGGTCTTGACAACCGGCGTGCCGCAGTTTGGCACGGACGGGGCGTTGACGGGCTTCAATGTCAATCGCGGCCTCGTAACCGTGCAAGGCGCGGGCCTCGATACCTCGAATGTTGATCAGACTGACATCATCGCCCGTGCTGTACAGGCTAATGCCGCGATCTACGCGAAGAATCTCAACGTAATCGCCGGTACGAATCAGGTTAATCACGACACGCTTGCCGCGACGCAGGTCGCCGGTGACGGTCCTGCACCTGCTGTCGCGATTGACGTGGCTCAGTTAGGCGGCATGTATGCCAATAGGGTGTTTCTGGTTGGCAACTCCGCAGGCGTTGGTGTCGCGAACGCAGGGACGATCGCGGCGCAGGCAGGCGATTTGACGTTGCAATCGGACGGCCGGCTCGTGCTCGCGGGCAAGACCACGGCAAGCGGCAACCTTGCGATGTCGGCCTCGGGCGGCATCCAGAATAGCGGCACCACGTATGCGCAGCAATCGTTGTCGGCGAACACCGCGGCCGATCTGACGAACAGCGGGACGCTCGCGGCGCAGCAGAATACGACGGTCAACGCCGGCAGCGTCAACTCGACCGGTACGCTCGGCGCGGGTGTGAACAACGACGGTTCCGTCGCGCACAGCGGCGACCTGAACTTGAGTGCGTCGGGCCAACTGACCGCGACCGGCCAGAATGTGGCGGGCGGTAACGCGTCGCTGACGGGCGGCAGTGTGAATCTCGCCGGCAGCCAGACCGCCGCGAACGGCAATCTGTCGCTGAACGCGACGGGCGGCGACGTGAATCTGTCGAACGCGACGACGAGCGCGCAAGGCGCCATTCAGGCGAACGCATCGGGCACCGTGATCAACGACCGCGGCAGCTTGTCGAGCGGCAGCAGCACGACGCTGACCGGCGGCAACCTTTCGAACCAGGGCGGCAAGGTATCGTCTCAAGGCGCGCTGTCGGTGAATGTCGCCGGCCAGATCGCCAACCAGTCCGGCGAACTGGTATCCGAAAGCACGGCGGACGTGCGTGGCGGCGCCATCGCGAACAACCAGGGCACCGTTCAAAGCGCAGCTAGCATGACGGTGGCCGGTGCGTCGCTGGACAACACGGCGGGTCGGATCACGTCGCTCAACAGCGATGGCCTGACAGTGACGGCCAGCAGCCAGTTGACCAACGCAGCGGGCACGACTGCAAACGGCGCGCAGGGCGGCGTGATCGGTGGCAACGGCGACGTCACCGTGCATGGCGGCAACGTTGCCAACCACGGGACGATGACGTCCAATACGAATCTGCAGGTCTCGGGACAATCGGTCGACAATAGCGGTGGCGCTTTGCAGGCTACGCAAAAGGTGGCGGTCGATGCGGGCGCGCGTCTGATCAACAGCGGCGGCTCGATTGTCGCTCAGACGGCAGCACTGACCGGCACGACCCTCGACAATAGCGCGGGCGCGGTGAAGGTCGACACGGTGTCGTTGAACGCGACCGACCTCGTGAATCACGGCGGCACGATCACGCAGATCGGCACCGGCGCGATGAGTGTGAACGTGTCGGGCACGCTCGACAATTCCGGCGGCGGTACGTTGCAAACCAACAGTAGCGACCTGACGCTCGCTCCCGCGTCGCTGGTCAATGACGGCGGCAAAATCACGCACGCGGGCACCGGCACGCTTACGCTCGGCAACGGCACGGGATCGGTGTCGAACGTCGGCGGTGCGATCGCGAGCAACGGGCGCGTGGTGGCGCAATCGGCCACGCTGAACAACACGTCCGGCTCGATCAGCGGGCAAACCGGCCTGTCGGCCACGGTCGGTAGCGCGCTGAACAATACGAATGGCAAGCTGCTGTCCAATACGGACCTTGGCATCACCAGCGGCACGCTCGCGAACGACGGCGGTCAGATTAGCGCGACTACGAACGCGATGATCCACGCGGGCTCGATGACGAACCTGAGTGGATCGGCCAGCGCGTCCAATCTGTCGGTGACGGCCGATTCGACGCTTAACAATAGCGGCGGCAAGCTCGAAGTCAACCAACTCGCGTTGACCACACCGAACCTGACGAACCATGGCGGCACGATCACGCAATACGGCTCGTCGACCATGGCTGTCAACGTCAGCGGCACGCTCGATAACGCGGCAGCCGGTGTGATTCAGACGAACAGCACCGACCTTACGCTGACTCCGGCTTCGCTCGTGAACGATGGCGGCACGATTACGCATGCAGGTACCGGCACGCTGACGATTGGCAACGGCACTGGTTCGATTTCGAACGCGGGCGGCTCGATCGCGAGCAATGGGCGAGTCGTCGCGCAAAGCGGTTCGCTGAACAACACCTCGGGAGCGATCAACGGCCAAGCCGGGGTGACGGCGACGATCGCCGGCGTATTGAACAACACGCATGGCAAGCTGTTGTCCAGTACGGACCTTGCTGTTTCCAGCGGCACACTGACGAACGACGGTGGCCAAATTGGCGCAAGCGCGAACGCGATGATCCACACGGGCTCGATGTCGAACCTGAGCGGTTCGATCGTCGCGCCTAACCTGTCGGTGACGACCGACTCGACGCTTGACAACAATGGCGGTTCGCTCGAAGCGAATCAGCTCGCGTTGAGCGCGTCGAATCTTGCGAACCACGGTGGCACGATTACGCAACTTGGCTCGTCGGCCATGGCTGTCAACGTCAGCGGCACGCTCGACAATTCGAATGGCGGCACGCTACAAACCAACAGTACGGACCTGACGCTTTCCCCTGCATCACTCGTCAACGATGGTGGCACGATTACGCATGCCGGCAGCGGCACGCTGGCGCTTGGAAACGCAACGGGATCGGTATCGAACGTTGGCGGAGCGATTGCAAGCAACGGTAGCGTCGTAGAGCATTCGGCCACGCTGAACAATACATCGGGATTGATCAACGGCAAATCCGGGTTGACGGCCACGGTCGGCAGCGTGTTGAACAATACGAACGGAAAATTGCAGTCCCGTGCGGACCTTGGCATTTCCAGCAGCACGCTGACGAACGACGGCGGTCAGATTGGCGCGAGCACGAACGCGTCGATCCACACAGGCTCGATGACGAACCAGAGCGGATCGGTCAGCGCGTCCAACCTGTCCGTGACGGCCGATTCGACGATCGACAACAGCAGGGGCAAGCTCGAAGCCAACCAATTTGCGTTGAGCGCGCCGAACCTGACGAACCACGGCGGGACGATCACGCAATATGGCTCGTCGGCCATGGCTGTCAACGTCAGCGGCTCGCTCGACAACTCCGCAGCGGGCGTGATTCAAACGAACAGTACGGACCTGACGCTGGCCGCTAGCCAATTGAACAATGCAGGCGGCACGATCACGCATGCCGGTACCGGGACGCTGACCATCGCGCCGGGTAACGGCGCGAGTGCGCTGAACAATGCAGGCGGAACCATTGTCACCAAAGGGCAGGCGGTTGTCGACGCGAGCAGTTGGGACAACTCGAACGGCATTCTCGCGGCACAGGGCGGCGTGATGGCGACGGTTGCGGGCGACGTGAACAACGCACAAGGCTTGGTGCGTGCGGGCGCGTCTCTGTCGTTGACGAACGGCGGCGTGCTGGTGAACCAGGCCGGGCACGTTCAGGCCGGTCAGACGACGGCCGGCGACACGAGCACGCTTGCGGTTCATTCCGGCTGGATCAACAACGCTGACGGGGCCATTACCGACCTCGGCACGGGCGCGATGACTGTGCAGGGCGGCAGCCAGATCACGAACAGCCGCGCGGGCAACGTGTCGGGCATGGGCGCGATCACCGGTAACGGCGACGTTACGATCAGCGCGACATCGATTTCGAACACGCAAGGCGGGCAGTTGAGCGGCGCGAGCCTCCATGTTCAAGGGGCGACCTTGGACAACAGCGGCGGGCAAATCGGCAGCGTTGCGAATTCGAGCGGCAACGTGGACGTGACGGCGAGCGCCGCAATCACGAATACGAACGGGCAAATCAGCTCCACGCACGACCTGACGATCACGGCTCCGACACTGCAAGGCGGCGGCGCGTATAGCGCGGCGCACGATGTACGCGTGAACCTGCAAGGCGATTACACGACAACGCCGGATACGCAGTTCAACGTCGGCAACGATCTTACCTTTGCGCTACCCGGCACGTTCACCAACAACGCGGGTTTCCAAACCATCAATGGCCTGAACATCAACGCGGCCAATATCGTCAATTCGGGCGCGTTGTCGGCCGGTGGACTGCTGCATACGCAATCGAGCAATCTGTTCAATACCGGGTCGCTGGTGGGCGGGAGTGTCTCGCTCAACGCAACCGGCACGGTATCGAACGTGGGGTCGACGGCGTTGATAGGCGCATCGGATAGCAACGGCAAGCTTGAAATTCTCGCGCACGACATCGAAAACCGTGACGACGCGACGGCGACCGATTCGATGCCGACGACGGCGATTTTCGGGATGGGTAAGGTTGTACTCGCGGGCGGCAAGGACGCGAGCGGCAATTACACGAATGCGGCACTCGTCAATAACTCGTCGGCCTTGATCCAGTCCGGTAGTGATATGGAGTTGCACGCCGACAAGGTGACGAGCACGCGTCGTGTGATGAGCACGACGGGAAGCTCGAGCAACGTCGATCCGGCTGTACTTGCGCAATACGGCATTAGCCTGTCAGGTTGCGCATCGTACTTCGCGGTGAATTGCATGAACGGGGGGCAGATGATCGCCGGTCTCCGGTCCGACAACATCACACCGGCCGAAGCGGCCGCCATCATCGCCCAGCCGGGCGGTATGTATATTGAGCCGCCTCACGGCGGCCAGTGGAACAGCGCGTACTTCTACACGACCTACACTGGAACGGCTGTGGGGAACACGGTCACGGCATTGAGCCCGACTGCGCAAATCGTGTCGGGCGGCAAGATCGATGCCTCGTCGACCGGCACCCTGCAAAACTACTGGAGTAGCATCACAGCGGTTGGCAATGTCGATATGCCGCATGCCTACGATGCCAATGGTTGGGCGGCTACCGGCCAGCAGGCGCCGACCGTAACGGTGACGTACTCGGGCCAGTATCACTACAACAACTACGATAGCAGCGAATATAACTGGCAATTGCCGTTTGGCAACGCGCCATTTGTGACGGGCAATCCGGGGGGCTACACCCAAGCTGCGCCAGCGGACGTCAAGACCTACAAGCTGCCGGGCTACGATTCGACCTTGGGTTCGAATGGCACAATTTCCGGCACGGGCGTGAGCATCAACAATACTGCGGGCAACGCATCGCTTCCGTCCCTTGGCTTGTTGCCCGGTCAATCGGTTGCGGGGTTGACGCCTGTTTCGCTTAATGGCGCAGCGACGGGTTCGGGGGCGACGGTGACGCCTGCCACGCTCAATGGCAATGCAACGGCTTCGGCAACGACTGGTGGCGCCGTTCGCGGGACGATCACGGGTGCGGGTGTCCAGTCGACGGCGCCGGTGCATGGCGGCGCCTCAACACAGGTCGATCGGATCATTGCAAGTGCGACTGCGTTGAACGTGCTGAACAACCTGACGATTCCACAGGGTGGCTTGTACCGACCGAATCCGTCGCCGAATGCGAGCTACGTGATCGAGACGAATCCGGCGTTCACGAACCAGAAGAACTTCATTTCGAGCGACTACTTTTTCGGTCAGATCGGGGTTGACCTTACCCACATTCCAAAGCGCCTGGGTGACGGCTTCTATGAGCAGCAGCTCGTGCGTAATCAGGTGACGGCGCTGACGGGCCGCGCGGTATTGGGTCCGTACACGGACCTTCAGACGATGTATCAGCAGCTTATGGCGGCGGGTGCATCGTTGGAGAAGTCGCTTAATCTGCCGCTGGGCGCGAGCTTGTCTCCCGAGCAGGTATCGAAGTTGACCGGTAACGTGATCATGATGGAAACGCGCGTGGTCGACGGTCAGTCGGTGCTCGTGCCCGTCGTGTATCTGGCACAGGCGAACCAGCAGAACATCAATGGTCCGCTGATCACCGCCACCGACATCGATCTGAAGGACGCGCAGAACTTCACGAACAGCGGCACGCTGAAGGCGGACAATTCGTTGTCGATTCAGGGCAAGCAGATCGACAACGCGTTCGGTGCGCTTCAAAGCGGCGGGCTGACGACATTGATAGCTGAAGGTAATGTTGATCTGACTTCGGCCAAGGTAAAGGCTGGCAGTCTGTTGATCGGCACAGGTGGCGATCTGATTCTGAATACCGCAGCCAAGACCGATACGCAGGTGAGCCGTGACGGTGCGATCAGCGTTAGGACGACGCTGGGGCCGACAGCGAGTATTGATGTGACTGGCGATGCCGGGATCATCACGGGCGGGAGCTTCCAGCAGAACGCCGGTAGCCTGGCGGTGGGCGGCAATTTCGGCGCATTGATCGGCGGTGACTGGAATCTGGGCGCGGCGCAAACGGGAGAGCACAAGGTTGTTCAGCGCGCGAACGGCGTGTCGAATACCGATTTCAACCAATCCGCGGTCAGTTCGGTCAAAGTCGGAGGCGTGTCGGCAGTCGCCATCGCGGGTGATCTGACCTCGCATGGCGCACAAATCGAGCTGGGTAAGGGGGGCGCGATTGCCGCGCAGGGGAACATCTCTCTGTTGACGGCAAGCGCGACCTCGAACTTGAACAGCAACAGTTCGGGTAGCGATAGTCACGGCAGCTATGCAGAAACGCAACATGCGTCAGATCAGACGCTGACGGGTACCACGCTCAAGAGCGGCGATGCACTCAGCCTTTCATCGGAAAAGGACATTACGCTCAGCGGCAGTACGCTGGTCCTTGACAAAGGCAAGGCGACGCTGGATGCGAAGGGGGATGTAAATATCGGCGTCGCGACCGAGACGCACGAGCTCAATTCGCACGAGAATCACAGTCACGGTAGCGTGGTCAGCAGCACGAAGGTGGCAAGCGGCCTTGACCAGACCGACACAATCAGTCATGGCAGCCTGGTGTCGGCCGACAGCGTGTCGGTGACAAGCGGGCGCGACATCAACGTGACCGGTAGTGGGGTTGTCGGGACGGGCGATGTCTCGCTGGATGCGGCGCGCCACGTGAATGTCCTTGCGGCGGAGGATCGGAGCGATTCGTCGGCGTATTTCGACAAGAAGCAATCGGGTGTGATGGGTTCCGGTGGTCTGGGCTTCACGATTGGTTCGGCCGAGCAAAAGGCGCAGTCGGATAATCACGTGGTTACGCAGAGCCAGGACCGCAGCACGGTTGGCAGCGTGCGGGGCAACGTGTCGATCAAGGCCGGTGAAAACGTCCACATCGGTGGCAGCGACGTTACAGCAGGTAGGGCCGCAGGTGACACTAAGAACGCGACGGGCAATATCAAGATCGCAGGCCAGAATGTCACGATCGATCCGAGTGAGGACGACGCACGAACCCACGACCAGCAGGAATCGAAGTCCAGCGGTTTGACGTTCGCGGTCACTGGTACGCCGTTCGATACGGTTCGTAATCTGAAAGACAACGCGTCAACCGGTAACGGATTCCAGCGCGGGCAGAGCGTTGCGAACGAGATTGGCGCCAGCGCGCTTGATGTGCCGTCGATTTCCGTGACCTATGGTCGCAGCCAGAGCAAGAGCGTGATCGATACGTCGAACCAGACGCATGCCGGCAGCGCAATCCGCGGTGCGGGCAATGTTTCCGTGACCGCTACGGGCGGCGCGGAGCGTGACGCACTGGGCAATGCGATTGATGGCGATATTAATGTGATCGGCTCGACGATCAGTGCAGGCGGCAAGACGCTGCTGGATGCAAACCGGAACGTGAACCTCGCGGCGTCGACTGACAAGTATCAACAGAGCAACGCATCGAGTAGTTCGAGCACGAGTATTGCCCTCCTGTCGTCACCGAGCCTGGGCGATTTGGGGCGTTGGATTGGTGGTACGGCGAACCATGGCGGCAACAGTCCCTCGCCGTACAACGCGAGCCGCAGTAGCACAGACGGCAACATGTCGGAGACCCACCAGACGGCGAGCCTTGTCACTGGCGACCAGGTTGAAATCGTCAGTCGAACGGGTGATGTAAACGTCGTCGGATCGGGGGTGAGCGGCACTCACGATGTGAAGGTGACAGCCGACAAAGGTGCGATCAACGTGCTCGCAGGTCTGGAGACGAGCGCGAGCCATCAAGAATCGAGCAGCCGCCAGATCGGCAGCCTTGGCAGCAATGGCACGTCAACGGGTTTCAGCGTCGGTGTGGCGAGCAGCCATACGGTGCAGGATAGTGCGAGCCAGACGCAGAACACGATGCGCAGCCAGATCGCGAGCGCGAGCGGAAACGTGACGCTCGACGCGAAGAAGGATATTACGGTCGCGGGCTCTGACTTGATGGCGGGCAACGACCTGAAGCTCAAGGGCGAGAATGTCCACCTTGACCCGGGCTCGGATACGACGCAAACGAGTATGAGCCAGCACTCGAGCCAGTTCGGCGTCAGTCTTGCGTTGGGCGGTGCTGTGGGTAATGCCGTGACCGCGGTGAACCAGAGCATGCGAAACCCGGCGCGTGGTGACGATGCGCGCCTTGGCGCGCTTGACAAGGCGCAGGCCGCGCTGTCGGTCTACGACGCGACCAAGGTGGCGGAGAATTTCAGTAATGGCAAACCGACCGGGCAACCGCTCATCAAGGCGACGGTGAGCATCGGCGGTGGCACGAGCAGCAGTGAATCGCGTAGCAGCTCGCTTGCGAACACCGGGAGCACGCTTGCGGCAGGGCGGAACGTCGAGGTAATCGCCACGGGAAGCGGTGCAAAGGATGCGGACGGTTTTGCTGCGGACGGCAATATCGACGGTCGCGGCACGCGCATTACGGGCAAGAACGTGACACTCGACGCTGCCCGCGATATCAACCTGCAAAGCGCGAAGGATACGACGCAACTGTCGAGCAGCAACAGCAGTAGCGGCGGCAGCATCGGTATCGGCGCGAGCCTTGGTGGACAGCAGAACGGCTTTACGCTCGAATTGGGCGCGAGTATGGCACGTGGTAACGCGAACGGTCAGAGTGTGACGAACCGCGATACGGTGGTGTCAGCAAGCGATACCCTTACATTGAAGAGTGGTCGCGATACGAATCTGCGCGGAGCTGAAGCGACGGGCAATCGTGTTGTCGCGGACGTGGGTCACGATCTGAACATCCAGAGCCAGCAGGATACGGCGACGTATGACAGCAAGCAGACGAGCGGCGGATTCCAGGCAAGCATCTGTGTGCCGCCGTTCTGCTACGGCCAGACGGTGAGCGGTAGCGCGAGCGCGAGCCAGCAGAACGTCAAAGCGAACTACGCTTCGGTCAACCAGCAAAGCGGGATATTTGCAGGCAGCGGGGGCTATGACGTCAACGTCGGGAACCATACGCAGCTCGATGGTGGGGCGATCATTGCCACGGCAAGTCCCGACAAGAACAGCCTGTCCACGCAGACGCTGGGCTATACGAACATCGAAAACAAGGCGAGCTATTCGGGCGAGTCGGTCGGCTTCAGCGCGAGCGGTGGTGTGGGTAACAGTTCGTCCAAGGGTATCAACCTGAATACGCCAGTCATCCAATCCGGGCCGGTCGGGCGGGGACCGGTGACGCCGAACGGTTTGGGGCCCAGTGGGTTCTCGTCGGCGGGTACCAGCAGCGACGTGACGGGAACGACCTACGCAACGGTGAGCCCGGGCAAGATCACGGTTCGCGGTGATGCGGGTACCGGACACGACAGTACGGAAGGACTGAATCGCGATACGTCGATTGCGAACGGCGCAGTGCAGAACACGTTCGACGCGCAGAAGGTGCAGAACGATATCGCAGTGCAACAGGCAGCCGGTCAGGTCGGCATGCGGGTCGTCGGCGAAATCGGGAAGTACATGACGGATAAGGCGGCGGCCGCTGTAAAAACGGCGGATGCCGAGCTGAAGGCCGCCGAGAAATCGGGTGATCCGGCGGCGATAGCGACGGCCAAGGCCAATCTCGATTCAGCCAATCAGCAGTATGCGATGTGGAACGAGGACAGTGCGAGCCGGACGATCGCGCACGCGGTCGTAGCGGGGGGCGCTGCTGCGCTCGGTGGCGGTAACGTGGCCGGTGCGGTAGGGGGGACGCTGGCGGGTGACTATGCGAGCAAGGAGGTGGGGCAACTCACGAACGATACGCTCGGAGGGACGCTGTTGACGAACGTTGCAGCAGGTGCGGCTGGTGCTGCAGCAGGCGGAGCGATCGGTGGCGCGTCGGGGGCAATTAGCGGTGGGGGTGGTGCGTTGAGCGCCGACATGTACAATCGGCAATTGCACCCGGACGAAAAGGCCGCCATTGCGAAGAAATCAAATGGAGATAAAGATTTAGAAAATAAATTGACGCGTGCGGCCTGTTACGTAGTTCAGTGCTGGGCGGAATTTACTCCAAATAGTGCGCAATATCAGGAAAATTTCGTTTCTATTGTCGAGGCTGAGAATCTCAAATCTCAGATTGATTGGGTCGTGGGGCAGCAGAGCCGAGGTTTGTTTGTTTACTCTGAAGGTCAAAGGTATGTCGACAACGTAAAGTCGAATCTGATCGCGCCGGCGAAGGATGCGGCTAAAGTTATTACGGGAATCATAGCGACTACGACTGGACTTGGCCTCTGTTCCGCGGCGGGCGTTGGGTGTATCGCTGGCGGGCCGATGGCCGCAATGGGGGCAAGTGATATAACAGAAGGGGGGACAGGTTTGTATCGCTTCTATTTCGGGGACGGGGCGGTAGGATACAATCCGCTGAAAAGCGCAGCTGCAACGGTATTCCCTCAATGGGGCGAGGTTGGATACGATGTTGTCAACTTCGTTGTTAGTCTTGGTGCTCTTTCTGCGCCGCAGGTGCTTAACGTTGGCCTTGCAGATGGACTTGGACGTGCCAAATCTATGTTCGGTGTAACTGTCCCGGCGTTTAATAATGTTAAATTGTTACCGCTTACAAAAATGCCGTTGCCTGGAGTAAATCAACCGGCAATGCTAATTGGTGTTGGGGTAAAAGGTGTCGCAGTTTATACCGGCGTGTCGAATGCGAAAGGATCTGGTGAAAAGTGAGGGGCGGCATGTTTGAAAGAATTAGGGAAATTGTTTTTATCATTTCCGTATCTCTTGGGACGGGTATTTTTTGGTCTTTTTTGATTTCGGGAATGGTCAGGTACGCCTTTGGGGTTGATGAGAATAAGGTTCTTTTGTATTTGGGGTTTCCTATATTTTTTGTCTACTTTTTTTGGTGTTGTTCTGCATTAAATAAAATTTTGCGGAAAGCGAGGGGTGGCTAACGTATTTCGGCTGCTTGTCGTGGTGCATAGCCACGTATGCAGTCGATAGGGATCTGTTGGACGAGATCGCGTAAGTGGTCTACAGGCAGAATCAAGGATTCGAGGGCAAAAGAAAATCAAGAGGCGGCTGACGGCGTTGCCGCCCACGGCCTTGATGTCGCTCGGGGTATAGTGAACATGACTACTGAGTCTGGCGGCGTTCATGCAATCGTCGTCGATTCTGTCAAGAACGGCGTGGCTTACATTCGCGATCCGTGGCCGCGTGGCGTTGGGTCTGCATATTCTGTTCCAGTGAATGCTCTGCAGGGCGTATTAACTAGAATAGGCGTGATTATCCATCCATGAGATCAATGCATTCGGTGTAACTATGAATAAAATCTGTGATCTTTACTTGCCCGTCGAGTCGATGTCGGTCGACATCAGATTTCTCAGACTTTTCGATTCTGGATTTTCGTACGATGCCGGACGCTCGTATAGTGGTTTCATGAACGTAAACGTTTCTAGGGTAAAGTTGGTTTCTGTTGTTTCCGAGTTGCGAAAAAAGAGAGTTTTATCTTTTAGTGTTCCTGTGGCGTACCGAGATGGCAAGGCCATGGATGTTCGCGAAGCAATGGAAATTGCGGAGAGTTACGCGAAGTCGAGCGGCTGCTTAATAGCCGGAGCGTCGCCTCGATCGGAATTCGCGCCTTTATTTTGGGTGTTCGATATTGTAGGCAAAGAAGGGGGCGCTGACAAAGTGGGAGGAGTAGTGATGGTGGATAAACTAGATGGTCACGTTTGGACGATGGCTGAGTGCGAGGAGTATATGTACGACTACAACAATGTGTTTTGGTTCCATTGAGATTGCTCGCCCCGACGAGTACTAAGATGTCGTCTTGGAATTGAGTCGCAGTGTCTTGTTGATGGGCTAAAAAATGGACAAACTTGCGGCTCCTGTAAAGATTAAATGAATATTATATGCCAAGAGAACTTGATTATTCGAATATTCAGATAAATGGTCTGGGTCATCTCGAAAAGCACCTTCTGGCCCTTTCTGATAAGGTGAAATTCTTTTTGGAGATTATCTCAAGCGGTAGCGGAGATCCTGATTTTTGTATGGTACGCCTTCGCTCTCACGCCATGGCTGCAGCCTTGGTATCATGGTTCAAGGGGCGTGACTTAATTTCCTTTAAGCAGTGGTGCTATGTATCTGGAAAACTGGAATCCATCACGTTTCAACGAGAGCCGAAAAGTTGGTGCCCAGCGTATCTTCTATTGATGCCGTTGTTATCGGATCACGAGGGGTTGATTCAATGGTTCTCAAGCAATGATCAGCCGTTCGACATGATTCGAGCCAATGATCCGGCGACAGCGGAATTTCATGGATACCAGGCGCTTTTGGCTCTGCGCGGTGAGTGGAAGACGTTGGAGGAGCGTTGCCTCAAGATCATTGGAAATTCGTCGACAGAGATGAAAAAGTACGAAATAGATCATCGTTTCTATCTTGCATTGTCCCGTCGAGATGTGCCGAGCATGGAGGCGACGTTACAAGAGCTCACGTCGCCAAAAGTTGCTAAGGTGCGAAACGCCGAACACGCGTTCGGCTTTACTGAAAAACTCATTGGCACCCATGCGGCGATATACGCGAAAATCGCGTGGCGCCACGGATTGAGGGTGAGGGTTGACACGCCTTGGATTCCGGAGGAGTGGCTGCCGATTGAGCCGCTAGACAAGTACCTCGATCCTTACGAGTTTATGGGGAATTTTAAAGTTTGATCGATTATTCTGCCCCTCGAATTTTTGCTCGAGCGTGGTGGTGATCATTTGTTGGGATCAGGCGGAATCAGGGATTTAAGAACAATGAAAATCAAGAAGCGGCTGGCGGCATTGCCGATCACAGCCTTAGTATCGCTCGGGGTGCAGGCGCAGCAAGCCCCCACGCCTGCCGATCAAGCCGCCGCAGCTCGCGCGAACGCCGAACAGGATCGGCAGGCGCAGCAGCAACGTGACGTGCAGCAGCGCGACGCGGCCGTACGTACTCCGTCCGTGCGTTCCGACGTGCCAAAGGTTGAAGCGTATCCGGCACTTCCCTCGGAGACGCCGTGCTTCCGCATCGATCGATTTACGCTCGATGTGCCGCCCTCATTGCCTGATGCAGCGAAGGCCCAAGGGGCATCCGCCTTGCCGATGGATCGTTTCGCGTTCGCGCGCGAATGGCTGAACCACTACGCAGGGCAATGCGTCGGTAAGCAAGGCGTAGACGTGTTAGTCAAAGGGCTGTCCCAGGCGATTCTGGCGCGCGGCTACGTCACGACGCGCGTGCTCGTTCCCGAGCAAGACCTATCGAACGGCACGCTCAGACTCTCGCTGATTCCCGGCACGATTCGCCATGTGCGCTTCGCTGATGAAAAACTGCGGGGTACATGGAAAACGGCTTTCCCCACCCGCGACGGTGAGGTGCTGAACCTGCGCGACCTCGAACAAGGCCTTGAGCAAATGAAACGCGTATCGAGTCAGGATATTTCGATGCAACTTGTTCCGGGCGAGCTTCCCGGTGAAAGCGACGTCGTGCTCGACGTAAAGCGTGGCAAGCCGTGGACCGTCGTCGCATCGGTCGACAACGCCGGCACGCGCGCGACCGGCAAGCTGCAAGGCAACCTGTCGCTTGGCATCGACAACCCGCTCGGCCTGAACGACGTCTTCAACATCGGCGTGAGCCAGGACCTCGAATTCGGCGACAAGCGTCTCGGCTCGCACGGCTGGAACGGCTTCTATTCGATTCCATGGGGCTACTGGACGGCGACGCTCTCGGCCTACACGAACACGTACTACCAGCAGATCGCTGGCGTGAACCAGACGTTCATCGCAAGCGGCAATTCGAAGACGGTCGATTTCAAGCTGGCTCGCGTGTTGTCGCGTAGTCAGAACGACGTATTCGGTGCGTACCTTCGCCTGTCGCGTCGTTTCGGACAAAGCTTTATCGAAGACACCGAGATTTCGCAGCAGCGCCGCAATAACACGATGATCGAGCTCGGCCTGACCGATCGCCACTATTTCGGCGGCGCGCAGTTCGATGGCTCACTTGCATATCGTCAAGGCGTCGGTGGATTCGGTGCTCAGGACGACAGGTTGGCAGAGGGTGGTGGGCCGACCTATCGGTTCAAGATGACCGTGCTCGACGGGAACCTGTCGGTGCCGTTCGCGATCGGCAAGCAGCCATTCCGCTATGTCGGCACATTCCACGGCCAGTACACCGGAAACACGCTGTACTACATCGACGACTTGACGATTGGCAGTCGATACACGGTACGCGGCTTCGACGGTGAAACGATGTTGGCCTCCGCACGCGGCTTCTACTGGCGCAACGAGCTACAGGCGCCGATCGGGCAGACGGGGCAGGCGCTCTATGCGGGGCTCGATTATGGCCGCGTATGGGGGCCGCAGCCGATCGCACTCGTCGGCACGCAACTGGCGGGCGCTGTGATCGGCGTGAAGGGGAGTGTCGGCACGCGATTCGGCTCCTATGCGTACGATCTCTTCGCGGGTACGCCTGTCTACAAGCCGTCGGGTTTTCCGACTGCGCGAGTGACGCTCGGTTTTCAGGTGACCGCTCAGTTCTGAATAAACGCGGTCTTGTTTGTCATGAGGGAACCAACCTCGGTCGACTACGAGGGGCAAGCGCACACCGCCGACGGTATCGAGCGCAGTTCTACTTTTACCTCGCGCCAAAACATTGGCTCAAGCCCGTGACCAACTGACGGTGTAGAGAAGAGCGCGGGAGCATTCTGACAACCGTGCGCTCTTCTCCAACCACCACGATCGTGTGCCTCGGCGTCAGCCTCGTTCTGCCGAGTAGTGCGTATCGAAAACCGCCCGCAACGTCGACGGACCGGTCGCGAAATCCCCCCACAGCGGCCCGTCGTTCTGCGCGAACGCGAACGGCGTCTTATTGATCGACGCGAGGCGGAAGCGCCATTGCGCGGCTTCCTGGCGGAATGCGGTGAGCTGCATGTCGGACAGCCCCGTCTGCGCGTTCGCGAGCGTGACGAGCGGATCGACCGGATCGTTCGCGACCCGCACCTCGAAATGCAGGTGCGGGCCGGTGGCCGCGCCCGTCATCCCGACCGAGCCGATGCGCTGGCCCTGCTTCACCGTTTCGCCGACCTTCAGCCCGCGCGCGTACGCGGACAGGTGCGCGTAGTACGTCGAATAGCCGTCCGCATGATCGACGATCACATAGCGGCCGTAGCCGCCCGGATCGGTGCCGACGAACGATACGACGCCGTCGGCCGCCGCATCGACCGGCGTGCCGCTCGGCGCGGCGAGATCGACGCCCGTATGGAACGCCATCGCCTGCGACAACGGATGGATGCGCTCGCCGAAGAACGAGCTGATGCGCGTCCACTTGACCGGCATCGTGAACGCCGCGGCTTCGAGCGGCGAGCCGTCGAGCGCGTAGTACGCGCCGTGCTCGGCGCCCGGCGCGCGGAACCAGATCGCGCCGAACGTGCGGCCGGCGACGCGCAGCTCGAGCGCGGTGAGCCGCGGCGTGCCGTCGTTCGTGTCGAACGCGACGCGGTAATAGTCGCCGCGCTGCGCACTCGCGCGCATCGCGACCTTGCCGGTGACGAGGTCGCCGAGCTGGATGCGCACTTCGGGCGGCACGTCGAGACGGTTCAGCGTATCGGACAGCGTGAGCTCGATGTCGCCCGCGCGCATCCCTTGCCGGCGATCGGGCGACGCGAACTGAAACAGGCTCGCGTAGCCGAGCATGTCGTTGCGATGCGCACTGAGTGGCGCGAACAGGCCCGGCTGCAGGCTGCGATCGTTGCGATCGACGTGTTCGTTGCGCTCGCCGATCGTGCGGGCGAGTTCGCTCGTCACGAAATGCTGCGCGGTGGGAAACGGCGTATCGGACAGCACGCGCTGCGGCAGCGCGGCCGTGCCCGAATCGACGGCGCCCGGCAATTGCGACACGGCCGGCAGCGCGGCGGCGAGGCCGAATGCGGCGAGGGCGCCGAGCACGGCGGCCGGCACGAGCGCGCGCACGGCGCGCTGCGCGCGACCGGGCGCGACGGCATCAGGGGTTGCGACAGACTTGACCAAGGTGTCCACATCCAGGAAAGCGGTTCAAAGGGGTGTGGGCGGGGGCCGCCGGCGGCACATCCGTCGAACGGCGACGGGGCGGGCGGCGGGCGTGCAACAAAACAGGCCCCGCCAGGGGCCTGTGTCGTTTCCGTTCGACCCAACCTGCGGGGCGGTGCCCGCTTCGAACGGCGGCGTGCATACCGGGTCGAACCCGGTTATCACGAAGACGCTAAAGAAAGATGACAGCGTCAGTCTACCGATGTTCCGCGAAACGTTAAAAATTTTAAAGAGGGTCGGCTCACTCGTTTCGCACTGCGGTAAATCGGGTTAAATCAGCATTTGTTACGACGATTCCCCTCAGTCCGGCAATTTTTGCGCGCGTCTGCGCAGGGCGGCGGACGTGCGCACGGCGTCGAAACCGGCGTCGAGCATCGCCTCGGCGTCGTTCCACAGGTTGCCGCGCAGCCGGTTGGTCCAGATCATCGACGCGAACACGCCTTCGAGCAGCGACACGAGGTAGACGGCGGCCAGATGCACGTCGAGATCGGCGGCCACTTCGCCGGCCGCGATCGCGCGACGCAGCAGCGCCTTGGTGATCCGCAGCATCTGCAGCTCGAGCAGCATGCGGCGCCGCTGCAGCGCGCCGTTTTCCTCGCTCTGCTCGCATTTCGTATAGAGGATCACGAGCACGCGCTGCATCGGGCCCGGCTCGCCGCATTCCTGCAAGTAGTGCGACGCGGCGCGCCGCAATGTAGCGAGCGGCGGCAGGCCGTCGCCCGCGTCGAACCCCTCGGACGTGCGCGCGAACGCGCGGTCGCACATCGCCAGACACACTGCCATCTTGTTGCGGTAGTGGCCGTAGACGGCGCCCCGCGACATCCCGGCGGCCTCGGCGAGGTCCGCCATCGCGGTTTGCGCGACGCCTCTTTCGAGCAGCACGAGCTCGGCGGCGTCGAGGATCCGGTGCTTGATGGCGAGCGATTCTTCCCGGGTCTTGCGGGCCATGTCGTGAAATTCCTTACAGTTCGCTGTCGTTTTATTGAGACAGTGCGTCAGCCGGATGGAAAGCGGATGTATTTAATCAGTCGTGACTGATTATAATCGGCCACCCTGAGCCGCCGCATTGTATCGGCGGCGAACGATCCGAGGTCAGAACATGAATAACAAACGCACCCTGTGGCGCCGCCTGCGGCTGGCGCCGTTCGCGCTCGCGGCGCTGCTGGCCGTGGCCGGATGCGGAAAGGGCGACAAGGACGCCGAGCCGGAGACAGCGAAGCAGGCCACCGTCGTGACGGTGCGCCCGACGGCCGTGCCGATGACGGTCGAACTGCCGGGCCGGCTCGACGCGTACCGGCAGGCGGAAGTCCGCGCGCGAGTCGCGGGCATCGTCACCGCGCGCACCTACGAGGAAGGCCAGGAAGTGAAGCAGGGCGCGGTGCTGTTCCGCATCGATCCCGCGCCGCTGAAGGCCGCGCGCGACGCCGCGCAGGGCGCGCTCGCGAAGGCACAGGCCGCCGCGCTCGCGGCGACCGACAAGCGCCGTCGTTACGACGATCTCGTGCGCGATCGCGCGGTGAGCGAGCGCGACCACACCGAAGCCGTCGCGGCCGATACGCAGGCGAAGGCCGAGGTCGCGTCCGCGAAGGCCGAACTCGCGCGCGCGCAACTGCAGCTGGACTACGCGACCGTCACCGCGCCGATCGCGGGCCGCGCACGGCGCGCGCTCGTGACCGAGGGCGCGCTCGTCGGCCAGGACCAGGCGACGCCGCTCACGACCGTCGAGCAGCTCGATCCGATCTACGTGAACTTCTCGCAGCCGGCCGCCGACGTCGACGCATTGCGTCGCGCGGTGAAGAGCGGGCGCGCAACGGGCATCGCGCAGCACGATGTCGCGGTGACGCTGCTGCGCGCCGACGGCACCGCATATCCGCTGAAGGGCAAGCTGCTGTTCAGCGATCTCGCGGTCGACCCGACCACCGACACCGTCGCGATGCGCGCGCTGTTCCCGAATCCGGAGCGCGAACTGCTGCCGGGCGCGTATGTGCGGATCGCGCTCGACACGGCGGTCGACCGGCGCGCGATCCTCGTGCCGCGCGACGCGCTGCTGCGCACGGCCGACCGTACGTCGGTGCGTGTCGTCGGCGCGAACGGCAAGGTCAAGGACGTCGAGGTCACGGCCGACCAGATGAGCGGCCATGACTGGCGCATCACGCGCGGCCTCGCGGGCGGCGAGCGCGTGATCGTCGACGACGTCGCGCAGTTCGCGCCCGATACGGCCGTCCAGCCCGTCGAAAAGGCGCCGCCGTCGAAGGCGGCGCCGGCAGCGGCCGCTTCGCAGGCGGCCGCCCGTCAAACCTGACCGGTTCAAACCAACATGGCACGTTTCTTCATCGATCGCCCCGTCTTCGCATGGGTGATCGCGATCTTCATCATGCTGGGTGGCCTGTTCGCGATTCGCGCGCTGCCCGTCGCGCAGTACCCGGACATCGCGCCGCCCGTCGTCAGCATTTATGCGACGTACCCGGGCGCGTCCGCGCAGGTCGTCGAGGAATCGGTGACCGCGCTGATCGAGCGCGAGATGAACGGCGCGCCGGGGCTGCTGTATACGTCCGCGACGAGCAGCGCCGGCGCGGCGTCGCTGTACCTGACGTTCAAGCAGGGCGTGAACGCCGATCTCGCGGCCGTCGAAGTGCAGAACCGGCTGAAGACGGTCGACGCGCGCCTGCCCGAGCCCGTGCGCCGCGACGGCATCCAGGTCGAGAAGGCCGCCGACAATATCCAGCTCGTCGTGTCGCTGACGTCCGACGACGGCCGGATGACCGACGTGCAGCTCGGCGAATACGCGTCGGCGAACGTCGTGCAGGCGCTGCGCCGCGTCGAGGGCGTCGGCAAGGTGCAGTTCTGGGGCGCCGAATATGCGATGCGGATCTGGCCCGACCCGGTGAAGCTGGCCGGGCACGGGCTCACCGCGTCGGACATCGCGTCGGCCGTGCGCGCGCACAACGCGCGCGTGACGATCGGCGACATCGGCCGCAGCGCGGTGCCGGACAGCGCGCCGATCGCGGCGACCGTGTTCGCGGACGCGCCGCTGAAGACGCCAGCCGATTTCGGCGCGATCGCGCTGCGCGCGCGGGCCGACGGCTCCGCGCTGTTCCTGCGCGACGTCGCGCGCGTCGAATTCGGCGGCAACGACTACAACTATCCGTCGTACGTGAACGGCAAGGTCGCGACCGGGATGGGCATCAAGCTCGCGCCGGGCTCGAACGCGGTGTCCACCGAGAAGCGCGTGCGCGCGACGATGGACGAGCTGTCCCGATACTTCCCGCCGGGCGTGAAATACCAGATTCCGTACGAGACGTCGTCGTTCGTGCGCGTGTCGATGAACAAGGTCGTCACGACGCTGATCGAGGCCGGCGTGCTGGTGTTCCTCGTGATGTTCCTGTTCATGCAGAACCTGCGCGCGACGCTGATCCCGACGCTCGTCGTGCCGGTCGCGCTCGCGGGCACGTTCGGCGTGATGTATGCGGCGGGCTTCTCGATCAACGTGCTGACGATGTTCGGGATGGTGCTCGCGATCGGCATCCTCGTCGACGACGCGATCGTCGTCGTCGAGAACGTCGAGCGGCTGATGGTCGAGGAGGGGCTCGCGCCGTACGACGCGACCGTCAAGGCGATGCAGCAGATCAGCGGCGCGATCGTCGGGATCACCGTGGTGCTGACGTCGGTGTTCGTGCCGATGGCGTTCTTCGGCGGCGCGGTGGGCAACATCTACCGGCAGTTCGCGCTGTCGCTCGCGGTGTCGATCGGCTTCTCGGCCTTCCTCGCGCTGTCGCTGACACCCGCGCTGTGCGCGACGCTGCTCAAGCCGGTGGCCGGCGATCATCACGAGAAGCGCGGCTTCTTCGGCGGGTTCAACCGCTTCGTCGCGCGCGCGACGCAGCGCTATGCGACGCGGGTCGGCACGATGCTGAAGAAGCCGCTGCGCTGGCTCGTCGTGTACGGCGCGCTGACCGCGGCCGCGGTGCTGATGCTCACGCAGTTGCCGACCGCATTCCTGCCGGACGAGGACCAGGGCAACTTCATGGTGATGGTGATCCGCCCGCAAGGCACGCCGCTCGCGGAAACGATGCAGAGCGTGCGCGCGGTCGAGTCGGCGATCCGCCGCGACGAGCCGACCGCCTATACGTATGCGCTCGGCGGCTTCAACCTGTACGGCGAAGGGCCGAACGGCGGGATGATCTTCGTCACGCTGAAGAACTGGAAGGAGCGCAAGGCCGTGCGCGATCACGTGC
This sequence comes from Burkholderia sp. BCC0398, assembly GCF_902833245.1. NCBI lineage: Bacteria > Pseudomonadati > Pseudomonadota > Betaproteobacteria > Burkholderiales > Burkholderiaceae > Burkholderia > Burkholderia sp. BCC0398. Next base: position 370,720 of record NZ_CADFEM010000003.1, on the reverse strand, counting down.
AGTCGATCGTCGCGCGCATCAACGAGCGCTTCGCGGGCACGCCGAACACGACGGTCTTCGCGATGAACTCGCCGGCGCTGCCCGATCTCGGCTCGTCGAGCGGCTTCGACTTCCGGCTGCAGAACCGCGGCGGGCTCGACTACGCGACGTTCAGCGCCGCGCGCGAGCAACTGCTCGCGGCGGGCGGCAAGGATCGCGCGCTCACCGACCTGATGTTCGCGGGCACGCAGGATGCGCCGCAACTGAAGCTCGACATCGATCGCGCGAAGGCGTCCGCGCTCGGCGTGTCGATGGACGAGATCAACACGACGCTCGCGGTGATGTTCGGCTCCGACTATATCGGCGACTTCATGCACGGCACGCAGGTGCGGCGCGTGATGGTGCAGGCCGACGGGCGGCACCGGCTCGATCCGGACGACGTGAAGAAGCTGCGCGTGCGCAACGCGCGCGGCGAGATGGTGCCGCTCGCGGCGTTCACGACGCTGCACTGGACGATGGGGCCGCCGCAGCTCACGCGCTACAACGGCTATCCGTCGTTCACGATCAACGGCTCGGCCGCGGCCGGCCACAGCAGCGGCGACGCGATGGCCGCGATCGAGCGGATCGCCGCGAAGCTGCCGGCCGGCATCGGCCATGCGTGGTCGGGGCAGTCGTTCGAGGAGCGGCTGTCGGGCGCGCAGGCGCCGATGCTGTTCGCGCTGTCGGTGCTCGTCGTGTTCCTCGCGCTCGCGGCGCTCTACGAGAGCTGGTCGATTCCGTTCGCGGTGATGCTGGTCGTGCCGCTCGGCGTGATCGGCGCGGTGCTCGGCGTGACGCTGCGGATGATGCCGAACGACATCTATTTCAAGGTGGGGCTGATCGCGACGATCGGGCTGTCCGCGAAGAACGCGATCCTGATCGTCGAAGTCGCGAAGGATCTCGTCGCGCAGCGCATGTCGCTCGTCGACGCGGCGCTCGAGGCCGCGCGCCTGCGGCTGCGGCCGATCGTGATGACGTCGCTCGCGTTCGGCGTCGGCGTGCTGCCGCTCGCGTTCGCGTCGGGCGCCGCGTCCGGCGCGCAGACGGCGATCGGCACCGGCGTGCTCGGCGGCGTGATCACGGCGACCGTGCTCGCGGTGTTCCTCGTCCCGCTGTTTTTCGTGATCGTCGGCCGCCTGTTCGACGTCGGCCCGCGCCGGCGCGGCGGTGCGCAGCCGACGACGATGGAGGGTTCGCAACCATGATATTCGCGCTGAATGCACGCGCCGCGCGGCGGGCGCCGGTCGCGCTGGCCGCCGCGCTCGCGCTCGCCGGGTGCTCGCTCGCGCCGCGTTACGAGCGCCCGGCGGCGCCGGTGCCGGCGTCCTATGCGCCGGTCGACGGCAGTACGGCGCCGGCGGCCCTACCGAGCGCGGCACGGGATGCCGCGCTGCTCGACGACTGGCATGCGTATTTCACCGATCCGGCGCTGCAGGCGTGGATCGACGCGGCGCTCGCGAATAATCGCGACCTGCGGATCGCGGCCGGCCGGCTCGAGGAAGCGCGCGCGCTGTACGGCGTGCAGCGCGCGGACCGGATGCCGTCGGTCGACGCGAATCTCGGCTACGAACGCGCGCGCCAGTACGACCCGGTCGTGCGCGAAAGCGCGATCAGCGGGCTGTATCGTGCGGGCGTCGGCGTCAGCGCATACGAGCTCGATCTGTTCGGCCGGGTGCGCAACCTGTCCGACGCGGCGCTCGCCGAGTATTTCGCGACTGCCGACGCGCAGCGCACGGTCCGTATCGGTGTGATCGCCGAGGTGGCGGGCGCGTACGTTTCCGAACGATCGTTGCACGAGCAACTGGCGCTCGCTGAGCGCACGCTCGAAGCCCGCGAACGGGTGGCCGCGCTCACGCAACGCCGCTATGCCGCCGGCACGAGCGACGCGATCGAGCTGCGTTCGGCCGAGATGCTGGTGGCGTCCGCGCGCGCATCGCAGGCCGCGCTGCAGCGCGAGCATGCGCAGGCCGTACGGGCGCTGCAACTGCTGGCGGGCGACTTCGCGCGCAACGTGCCCGACGACGCGACCGCGCTCGACACGCTGTCGATCGCGCCCGTGGCGCCGGGCGCGCCGAGCGAACTGCTCGAACGGCGGCCAGACATCCGGCAGGCCGAGGCGCGGCTGAAGGCCGCGAACGCGAACATCGGCGCGGCGCGCGCGGCGTTCTTCCCGCGCGTCGCGCTGACGACCGACTACGGCTCGGTGAGCGACGCGTTCTCGAGCCTGTTCGCGGCCGGCACCAGCGTGTGGACGTTCGCGCCGCGCATCACGCTGCCGATCTTCGCGGGTGGTCGCAATCGCGCGAACCTCGACGTCGCGCACGCGCGCAAGGACATCGCGGTCGCCGAATACGAGAAGGCGGTGCAGACCGCGTTTCGCGAAGTGGCCGATGCGTTCGCCGCGCGCGACTGGATCGACCGGCAGCTTGCCGCGCAGCAGGACGTATATGCGGCGGACGGCGCACGGCTGAGGCTCGCGGAGCGCCGCTATGCGGGCGGCGTCGCGACCTATCTCGAGCTGCTCGACGCGCAGCGCAGCACGTACGAGTCGGGGCAGGAGCTGATCCGGCTCAGGCAGCTCAGGCTCGCGAACGCGATCGCGCTGTATCGCGCGCTCGGCGGCGGCTGGGCGCCGGCAACGGCGGAGGCCGCGGCTTCCGCGTGACGTGCGACGCGTCGCCTGACGCGGCAGCGTGTCGGGCGACATGACGGCGGCCGTACGATTCAACGTGCGGCCGCTGCTTCGACAGCGCGTGATGCCCGTCGTTTCGCCGCGCGGCATCGGCGCTTCCTGGCGCTGTTCCGCGCCTCCTTTTCATCTCCCGGCAGGGCAGAGCGGTTGCTTCCCTGCCACCCGCATCCGGCGACCGGTCGTGCCGCTCCCCGGCGCAAACGTGTGCCGCGTTCTTTCCTTTTTCATCTCGTCCAATCCGGCAAGCGAGCCGCGTTCCAGCGGCCGCGCATGCATGCGATTCAAGATCGGCAATTGACGAATGGATTAATCAACATATCGGAATTAATGGTGGCGGCAAAGTGTCGCGGTAAAACGTTTGTATTCTTGCGCAATCGTTTGCGCGATAAATCCATATTGATGGAATGCCATCGTTAATTTCCTGTCAGTTGAAAATGATTCGATATTGGCGTTGTAATCGGACAACGATGGCGGTGTTGGACAATGTTTTGTCCTTTGAGCGGCGGTCCTGCGCAAGCCGGCGCCAGCAAGGAAGTGCGCGGCGTCGATGATTATCGGCAAGAAATTCCCTTAATCTTCAATCGGTTCCGGAAAATCAAAAAGGACTGCGGATAAAAAATCCGGGATTGAAAATGGAAGGGAATTAATGAGGTTTTGGAGGGGTAAATCGAACATTGTCAGATACATTTGACAATGATTTACAGACATCTTTCGTGGTTATCTCGATAATGCCGCCTCGTGTCGGACGGGAGCCACCACGCGCTGTCGTTTGTGTCCGCCACGTCGTCCATTCCATTTGCACTCCTTACGGGAAACCTCATGAAAAAATCCATCCTGAGCGCTGTCGCACTCGCAGCCCTGTCCACCTCGGCCTTCGCAGCGGGCACCGGCACGATCAACTTCACGGGCGAGATCGTCGCGGGCGCATGCGGCATCGACTCGGGCTCGGTCAACCAGACCGTGAACCTCGGCAAGGTGCCGACCAACGTGTTCAAGCAAGCCGGCGACAAGTCCACGCCGACCAACTTCGACATCAAGCTGACCGATTGCGACACCAGCGTCGCGAAGAACGCGTACTTCACGTTCACGGGCACGTCGAGCGCGGGCCAGCCGAAGCTGCTCGCCACGATCGGTTCGGCAACCAACGTCGGCATCCGCCTGCAGGCCGCGTCGGGCGAATACCTCGACAACGGCGCCGAGCAGAAGGCGCCGACGCTGCTGCAGAACGGCACGAACATCGCGCGCTTCGCGGCGATGTACGAAGCGACGGCAGCCGGCGTGACGCCGGGTACCGCCGACGGCGTCGCGAACTTCACGGTCCGCTACCAGTAAGCATCCGTACCGGAGGAGGGATGCGTGCATCCCTTCCTCCTTCGTCCTTCCTCTCGTTTTCCTTCTCCTCGGACTCCCGGTAGCACCGCGTGCGAATCAGACATTCCTTCCTTTGCGTCTCCGTGCTGGTCGTCGGCAGCCAGAGCCAGGCGACGGAATTCAATTCGTCGTTCCTCGACATCGACGGAACGCGCAACGTCGACCTGTCGCAGTTCTCGCAGGCCGACTTCACGCTGCCCGGCGAGTACATGCTCGACCTGCAGGTCAACGACCTGTACCTCGGATTGCAGCCGATCGAATTCGTGGCGGTCGATGCGACGGGCGCGGGCAAGCCGTGCCTGCGGCCGGAGCTCGTCGCGCGGTTCGGCCTGAAGCCGTCGCTGGTCAAGGACCTGCCGCGCTTCCGGGGCGGTAGCTGCGTCGACCTGGCCGCGATCGAAGGGGCGACCGTGCGTTACCTGAAAAGCGACGGGCGGCTCAAGATCACGATTCCGCAGGCGGCGCTCGAATTCACCGATTCGACCTACCTGCCGCCGGAGCACTGGTCCGAAGGGATTCCCGGCGCGATGCTCGACTATCGCGTGATCGCGAACACGAACCGCAACTTCGGTGCGGGCGGCGGGCAGACGAATGCGATCCAGGCGTACGGGACGGTCGGCGCGAACTGGGATGCGTGGCGTTTTCGCGGCGACTACCAGGCGCAATCGAACGTGGGCAACACCGCGTACGCGGACCGCACGTTCCGCTTCAGCCGGCTTTATGCGTTTCGCGCACTGCCGTCGATCCAGTCGACGGTGACGTTCGGCGACGACTACCTGACCTCCGACATTTTCGACACGTTCGCGCTGACGGGCGCGTCGATCCGCAGCGACGACCGCATGCTGCCGCCGTCGCTGCGCGGCTATGCGCCGCTGATCTCGGGCGTCGCGCGCACCAACGCGACCGTGACCGTGTCGCAGGCCGGCCGCGTGCTGTACGTGACGCGCGTGTCGCCGGGCGCATTTGCGCTGCAGAACATCAACACGAGCGTGCAGGGCACGCTCGACGTCGCGGTCGAGGAAGAGGACGGCAGCGTGCAGCGCTTCCAGGTGACGACGGCCGCCGTGCCGTTCCTCGCGCGCACCGGCCAGTTGCGCTACAAGGCCGCGGTCGGCAAGCCGCGGCTGTTCGGCGGCGCCGGCATCACGCCGTTCTTCGGCTTCGGCGAAATCGCGTACGGCCTGCCGTTCGACGTCACCGCGTATGGCGGCTTCATCGCCGCGTCGGGCTATACGTCGATCGCGCTCGGCGTCGGCCGCGATTTCGGCGCGTTCGGCGCGGTGTCGGCCGACGTCACGCATGCGCGGGCGCGCTTGTGGTGGAACGGCGCGACACGCAACGGCAACTCGTATCGGATCAACTATTCGAAGCACTTCGACGGGCTCGATGCGGACGTGCGCTTCTTCGGCTACCGCTTCTCCGAGCGCGAGTACACCAGCTTCGCGCAGTTCTCCGGCGACCCGACCGCGTACGGCCTCGCCAACAGCAAGCAGCGCTATTCGGCGACGCTGTCGAAGCGCTTCGGCGACACGTCGACCTATTTCTCGTACGACCAGACGACCTACTGGGCGCGCGCGTCCGAGCAGCGCGTCGGCCTGACGCTCACGCGTGCATTCTCGATCGGCACGCTGCGCAACCTGAACGTCAGCGTGTCGGCATTCCGCACGCAAAGCGCCGGCGCGAGCGGCAACCAGTTCTCGGTCACCGCGACGCTGCCGATCGGCGGCCGCCACACCGTCACGTCGAACCTGACGACGGGCAACGGCAGCACCAGCGTGAACGCGGGCTACATCTACGACGATCCGGCCGGCCGCACCTATCAGGTCAATGCGGGCGAGACCGACGGCCGCGCGTCGGCGAACGCGAGCTTCCGGCAGCGCACGTCGGCGTACCAGCTCACCGCGCAGGCATCGACGCTCGCCAATGCGTATGCGGCCGCGTCGCTCGAAGTCGACGGCTCGTTCGTCGCGACGCAGTACGGCGTGTCCGCGCACGCGAACGGCAACGCGGGCGATACGCGGCTGCTGGTGTCGACCGACGGCGTGCCCGACGTGCCGCTGTCCGGCACGCTCACGCACACCGATTCGCGCGGCTACGCGGTCCTCGACGGCATCTCGCCTTACAACGTGTACGACGCGACCGTGAACGTCGAGAAGCTGCCGCTCGAAGTGCAGGTGACGAACCCGATCCAGCGCATGGTGCTGACCGACGGCGCGATCGGCTTCGTGAAGTTCTCCGCCGCGCGCGGCAGCAACCTGTACCTGACGCTGACCGACGCGGCCGGCCACGCGCTGCCGTTCGGCGCGTCGGTGCAGGACGCGGCGAACGGCAAGGAGCTCGGCATCGTCGGCGAGGGCGGCGCGGCGTTCCTGACCCAGGTTCAGCCGAAATCCGCGCTGGCGGTGCGGGCGGGCGAACGCACGCTGTGCACGATCGACGCGCTGCCGAATCAGCTCCAACTCGAAGGCACGCCGATTCCGGTGACGTGCCGGACACCGGGCGAGTCGCATGCGGCGGCCGCGCGGGTCGAACGATGATTTTCATGGATCCAGCGATGAAGAACGCTTTCTCCCTTTCTTTCCCGCGGCGCGCGCTGTGCGCGTTCGCGACCGTCGGCGCGATGCTGGCTGGCGCCGCGCAGGCGGCGATCGTGCCCGATCGCACGCGCGTGATCTTCAACGAAGGCGAGCAGGCCGCGATCGTGACGATCACCAACAAGAGCGCGACATATCCGTATCTCGTGCAGTCGTGGCTCGAGGACGCGAAGGGCAACAAGACCACATCGCCGCTGATGGTCGTGCCGCCGCTGCAGCGCATCGAGGCGAACGAGCGCAACGTGCTGCGGATCGCGAAGCTGCCGGGCACCGAGTTGCCGGCCGATCGCGAAACGGTGTTCTACCTGAACATCCGCGAAGTGCCGCCGAAGACCGATACGCCGAACACGCTGCAGATCGCGCTGCATACGCAGATGAAGCTGTTCTACCGGCCGAAGGCCGTGCAGCCCGCGCGCGACGAGGACTGGACGCTGCCGATGACGCTGCGGGTGGAGGCGGCCGCGCACAAGCTGGTGTTCGACAACCCGACGCCGTACCACGTGACGGTGGTCGACGTGAGCGCGGGCGCGCAGAAGACGCCGGTGCCGATCGAGCCGGTGATGGTGAGCCCGATGAGCACGGCCGACGTGCCGTTCAAGGCCGCGACGCCGGCGACGCTGTTCGTCACGCATATCGACGATTACGGCGGCCAGGTGGCGGTCGAGTATGCGTGCGACGCCGGTGTGTGCAAGAGCGTGAAGCAATGAGCGCGGGCATGCGTCATCGGGCGGCGCCAGCGGCATGGCTGCGCTGGGTCGTCCTCGCGCTGCTGATCGCGGCCGTGCAGCCGGCGTGGGCGCTGCGCTGCCTGACGAACAGCGGCGCGACGTCGTTGACCGAGCCGATCGGCGGCGTGGCGTCGTATCCGACCGACGCGCCGGACGGCTACGTGATCTGGGTGTCGCCGGTGCGCACGACGTCGGGGTATTGCTACAAGGACCTGGGGGACGCCGGCAGCCTGAAGGTCGTCGACAACATCTACTTCTACGCGAATCCGAATCGTACGGACCCTGCCGCATGGGGACTCGAGATCGGCATCCGCTACAAGGGCGTCGATTATTTCGACAAGACCAGCAATCGCGGCGGCGGGGTGTTTACCGGGTATTCGGTGCCGCCGTGCACCCGGTACGACTTCGACCGCGGGCGTTGCCAGCGCACGAACATCAGCATCGACTACCAGGTCGTCGTGCGCAAGAAGGGCAACTGGATCCAGCCGCCGAGCGATATCTACACGGTGTTCCAGTTCGACGGCGAGTTCGGGCTGAATGCGTTCGGCACGAGCTTCCAGTACCGGCTGAGCGGCCTGCGCAACCTCAAGCCGACGCCGTGCTTCGTCGACGTCCTCGTGACGCCCGAACCGGGCATCGTCAATTTCGGGCAGGTGCAGGCGGCGGGTAACGGCTTCATGCCGGCGGTGCCCCGCAAGCGGTTCTCGTTGTCGCTGACCAAGAAATGCAACGTCGCGGTGCGGGTGGACGGGTATTTCGAAACGAGTTTTCCGGTCCAGAACGGTTTGCTGGTGCCGGCGCAGGACAGCAATTTCGGGATCGGCATCGAGGATAGCCAGGGCAAGGCCATTCCGTTCAACCAGCAGTTCACGCTGGCTCAGTTCGCGTCCAACGTAATGAATCAGAGCGTGCTGATGGACGCGGTGCTGAAGTCGTTCGGGCCGCCGAAGATCGGGCGGTTCGATGCGACGGCGACGATCCGGTTGTTCATCTACTGACGGCGGTGGGCGCGGCCGCGTCGTGAATCTCGGCCGTTTCGGTCACCGGGCAACTTCCTTCGGCCCGGAAAGCTTGCCGTGCTTCGTAGACCCGTCGCGTTCGTCCTGTCCGCCGAAGCAGGCATTTCGGCAATTGTTCAGACAAATCCCGCTAACCTAAAGGGTTATCTCGTAATCGGATTGAGAATGATTTGCGTTTACGTTAAATTCCCTTATCTCGGAATTTGACGGAGCAGATCGATGGCGATGGCGGAAGTGCTCGACCGACCGGTAGCGGCAGCGGCAAACCCGTTCCTCGGCAGTTATCCGGACCTGCCGCCGCGCGCCGCGCCGCGTGCGCGCCGGGCGTCCGAGCCGCGTGCGCAGGGCGCGCTGCTCGATGTGCTGATCTCGCATCGCGCGATGCTCGTCAACGTCGCGCGCGGCTTCGTCGGCTGCGCGAGCCGCGCGGAGGACGTCGTGCACGACGTGTTCGTGAAACTCGTCGAGTTCCCCAATCAGGACGCGGTGCGCCAGCCGGTCGCGTACGTGACGCGGATGGTGCGCAACGCATCGATCGACGCGTGCCGCCGGCAAAGCCTCGAAAACGTCTATCACACCGAAGAGGACGACGGCTACGACGTGCCGTCGCCCGAGCCGACGCCGGAAGCCGCGTTGATGACGCGCGATACGCTGCGGCGCGTGTGCGCCGCGCTCGACGACCTGCCGGCGCGCAGCCGGGCGGCATTCGAGATGGTGCGGCTGCGCGAGGAGACGCTGCAGACCGCGGCGCGTGCGCTGAACGTGTCGCAGACGCTCGTGCATTTCATGGTGCGCGACGCGGAGCGCCACTGCGCGGAGTGCCTCGACGCATGCCATCGCGGCGTCGCCTGCCCGGTGTTCCTGGGCGGCCGCGCACGGCGGCGGTAAAAAAACGCGCCGGCCAACCGTCTATCAGACAGGAGCGGCCGAATCCGCCGCTTCGCTTCCTTCAACCGCCCAGCGATTTCCGATCATGACGCAAGCCCCGACGCCTTCCGCCGACACCGACGATCTCGTCTATACGGTCGTCATCAACGACGAAGAACAGTATTCGATCTGGCCGACGTTCCGGCCCGTGCCCGCCGGCTGGCGCGAGATCGGCGTGAGCGGCCCGAAGGCCGACTGTCTCGCGCACATCGAAACCGTCTGGACCGACATGCGCCCCGCGAGCCTGCGCCGCGCGATGGACGGCGAGCGCGCGACGCGCGCGTCGTGACCCGTTGCGCCGCATGTGCGGCGCGTCACCTGAAGAGGACGTTGCATGACCCTGCTTTCGTTGCCGACGCTCGACGACCTGCGTATCGAGCCGGGACTGCCCACCGTCGTGTCGCCGCGCGGCAACGACGGGATGTCGATCGACGACGTCGCGCCACTCGCGCGCGAGATCGCGGCCGACACGCTCGAACGGGCGGGCGGCGTGCTGTTCACGGGCTTTCGCGTGCCGTCGATCGACACGTTCCAGCAATTCGCGGCCTCGTTCGGCGATCCGCTGATCGGCTATGAATACGCGTCGACGCCGCGCAGCCAGGTCGAAGGCGCGGTCTACACGTCGACCGAATACCCGCCGCACCGCGCGATTCCGCTGCACAACGAGCAGTCGTACACACGCGAATGGCCGCTGCGGATCTGGTTCCACTGCGCGCTCGCCGCGCCGAAGGGCGGGGCGACGCCGATCGCGGACAGCCGCGCCGTTTACCGCGCGCTCGATCCGGCGCTCGTCGCGCGCTTCGAGAAGCGCGAGCTGCTGTACGTGCGCAATTTCGGGCAGGGTCTCGATCTGCCGTGGCAGCAGTCGTTCGGCACCGACGAGCCGGCCGAGGTCGAGCGGATGTGCGCGGCGCGCGGCATCGAGTGCGCGTGGCGCACCGACGACGACGGCGAACTGCTGCTGCGCACGCGCGAGCGTTGCCAGGCCGTCGCGCGCCATCCGCGCACGGGGGACCGCGTATGGTTCAACCAGGCGAACCTGTTTCACCTGTCGGCGCTCGACGACGACATGCAGGAAGCGCTCGTCGACGCGGTCGGGCTCGAGAACGTGCCGCGCAACGTGTATTACGGCGACGGCGAACCGCTCGAGGCCGACGCGCTCGCGCAGATCCGCGGCGTGCTCGACCAGCAGCGCATCGTGTTCCCGTGGCGCACCGGCGACGTGCTGATGCTCGACAACATGCTGACCGCGCATGCGCGCGACCCGTTCGAGGGGCCGCGCAAGGTCGTCGTCGCGATGGCGCAGAGTTACACGGTCCCGCGCGACCGAACGGAGGATTGATGACGCGTCGTACCGCCGCGCTTGCCGCGCGCGGACTGTCGGTGGGATATCGCGACCATGTCGTGATCGACGGGCTGGACCTGTCGATCGCGGCCGGCCGCGTAACCGCGCTGTGCGGACCGAACGGCTGCGGCAAGAGCACGCTGCTGCGCACGCTCGCGGGCCTGCAGCCCGCGCGTGCCGGCCACGTTGAAGTCAACGGCAAGCCGCTCGCATCGTTTCGCCGTCGCGCGCTCGCGCGCGAGCTGACGATGCTCGCGCAGTTCAACCAGATTCCGTCGGGCCTCACGGTGCGCGAACTCGTCGCGTACGGGCGCTATGCGTACGGCGGCTTCCTGCGCGGCCTGTCGCGCGCCGATCAGGCGGCGATCGACGAGGCGCTCGACACGAGCGGCCTTGCGAACGATGCGGAGCGCGACGTCGGCGCGCTGTCGGGCGGCGAACGCCAGCGCGCGTGGATCGCGATGGCGCTCGCGCAGCAGGCGCCGATCGTGCTGCTCGACGAACCGACGACGTATCTCGACATTCATCACCAGCTCGACATCCTCGATGCGCTGCGTGCGCTGAACCGCGCGCGCGGGCTGACGATCGTCTGGGTGTTGCACGACCTGAACCAGGCGGCCGCGTACAGCGACGAGATCGTGCTGATGCGCGCGGGCCGTCTCGTCGCGCAGGGCACGCCCGACGCGATGCTCGAGCCGGCGCGGCTGCGCGCGGCGTTCGGCGTCGAGATGCTGAAGCTCGCGCATCCGCAGACGGGCGCGCCGATGTGCGTGCCGGCCTACGGGCCGTCGACCGACGGCGCGCCGCAGGCGGCCGGCGTCTTCGACCGGGATCTCGCCGTATGACGACGTTCGCGATGCGCAAGCGCCTCGCGGCGACGGGCAAGAGCGCGGCGAAGGGCCGGGCCGGCGCGATCGCGTTCGGTCTCGTCGCGCTGATCGCGCTGCTCGCGGCGCTGCGGATCGCCCCCGATCTGCGCGTGTGGTGGGACGCGGCGCCCGGCAGCGATGCCGCGTCGCTCGCGCACGTATTCCTGTTCGACCTCAATCTGCCGCGCGTCGCGGCCGCGCTCGTCGCGGGCGGCAGCCTCGGCATCGCCGGCGCACTGTTCCAGTCGCTCACGCGCAATCCGCTCGCGTCGCCCGACCTGCTCGGCGTGACGGGCGGCGCCCAGCTCGGCCTGCTCGCGGCGATGCTGGTGCCGGCGCTGGCGGGCGTCGCGTCGGTGCCGCTGCTGTTCGTGTGCGGGCTCGCGGCTGCCGCGTGCGCGATCGTCGCGGCGGGCGGCTGGCGCGCGACGCCGTTGCGGCTCGTGCTCGCGGGCAGCGTGTGCATGCTGCTGTTCGCGGCGCTGTCGACGCTCGTGCTCGCGTTCTTCGAGCAAAACATCGCGGGCGCCGCGCTGTGGACCAACGGCAGCCTGTACCAGCCGGGCGCGGCGGGCCTCGCGCTCGCCGCGCGCTGGCTCGTCGTGCCGCTGGTCGCGCTGCCGTTCGTGATCCGGCCGCTGAATCCGCTCACGCTCGGCGACGATGCGGCGGCCGCGGCCGGCGTGCGCGTCGATGCGACGCGGCTTGCCGCGACGATCGTCGCGGTCGCGTTCACGAGCGTGGCGGTCAGCATCGCGGGCCCGCTGTCGTACGTCGGCCTCGTCGCGCCGAACCTGCTGCGCCAGGTGCGCGGCGCGCGCGCGGCGCGGCTCGGCGTGCTGGTGCCGCTGTCGGCGCTCGCCGGGGGCGCGCTCGTGCTCGTCACCGATAGCGCGGTGCTCGCATCGGGCCTCGACGCGACGCTGTCGACCGGCGTCGCGATCGCGCTGGTCGGCACGCCGCTGATGCTCGCGATGATCCGGCGCGGCGCCGCGTGGTCGGGCGTGCTGCACGCGGATGCCGAACGTGCGGCGGGCGGCGGCTCGACGCGGCTCGTCGGCTGGCTCGAACGGCTCGGCTGGCCGTTGCGCACCGTGCTGTTCGTCGTGGCGGGCTTGCTCGTGGTTTTTGTCGGCGTGTCGGCCGGCCCCGAATGGCTGTCGCCCGCGCGCTGGTCGGCCGCGCTGTCCGGTCACGATGCGCTCGCGCGGATGCTGATCGACCTGCGCCTGCCGCGCTTGCTGTGCGCGCTGCTCGCCGGCGCGTTGCTGGCGGTCAGCGGCGTCGCGATGCAAAGCGTCGTGCGCAATCCGCTCGCGGGCCCGGAAGTGCTCGGCGTCACGCAGGGCGCGGGGCTCGTCACGCTGTTCGCATTGTCGACGTGGCCGCTGATGGGCCACGTGACGCTGGCCGCCGCCGCGCTGATCGGCGGCGGGCTGTCGCTCGCGATCACGCTCGCGCTGAATCACCGGCATCGCTACGCGCCGCTCGCGGTCGCGCTGACCGGCATCGTGATCGGCGCGCTGTGGACCACGCTCGCGCAATGGCTGATCACGCAGGAAAGCGTGCAGCCCGCGCGCTTCGTCGTATGGCTCGTCGGCGGTACGTACGGCCGCAGCTGGGGCGAGGTGTCGATGCTGCTGCCGTGGTGCGTGCTCGCGGTGCCGGTGTTCGCGTGGCTCGCGAAACCGCTCGACATGCTCGCGCTCGGCGACGATCAGGCGGCCGCGCTCGGCCTGCCGGTGGCCGCGCTGCGGCCGCTCGCGCTGACGATCGCGACGCTCGCCGCGTGCGCGGCCGTCGCGGCGGTCGGGCCGGTCGGTTTCATCGGGCTGATGGCGCCGCACGTCGCGACGATGCTCGGCGCGCGCCGACATCGCACGCGGCTGTGGCTCGCGGCGGCGTGCGGCGCACTGATCCTCGGCGTCGCGGATCTCGCGGCGCGCACCGTCGTCGCGCCGCGCGAAGTGCCGGCCGGCGTGCTGACCGCGCTGATCGGCGCGCCGTACCTGCTCGGGCTGCTGATTCTCGAGGGGCGCCGCGCCCGGCGCGCCGGGCGATGACGCCGGCGCTCGACGGCGCGCGCGCCACGCGCTTTTCGGCGTTCGCGCCGGAACCGTTCGCCGAGCACCTCGACGCCGTGTGGCTCGGCATGCCCGACGATGTGCACGCGCCGGGCCGCATCGTCGTGCCCGTCAGCGCGTTGCCCGCGCACCGCGACGCCGTGCTCGCCGCGATGGTCGACCATTACGGCGGCGATCCGGCGCAGCATGCGCGTGCGCTGATGTCGCAATGGAGCAAATACTATTTCGGCCGCGCGGCGCCGGCCGGCGTCGTCGCCGCGCTGACGCTCGGCCGGCCGCTCGACATGACGCCCGAGCGCACGTTCGTCGCGCTCGACGACGGGATGCCGGCCGCACTGTATTTCGCGAGCGATGCGCTCGGCGCGCCGTGCGACGAACCTGAGCCGCGCTATGCGGGGCTCATCGCGCATCTCGGCGCGGTGATCGACCTGCTCGCCGCGATGGGCCGCGTCACGCCGCGCGTGCTGTGGAGCAACGCGGGCAATCTGCTCGACTATCTGCTCGATACGTATCGTTCGCTGCCGTGCGCGGCGGATCCCGTCCGCGATGCGGACTGGCTGTTCGGCTCGACCTGCGTGCACGGCGAGCCGAATCCGCTGCGCATGCCCGTGCGCGATGCCGTGCCGCGCTCGCCGCTGCTGCCGACGCCGTTTCGCGCGCGCCGCGTGTGCTGCCTGCGCTACGAAATTCCTGGAGAAACGCAACTGTGTGGAAGCTGCCCCCTGCTACTGACGATGGACGACGCGGCGCTGGCCGAGCAGGACGCGATCCGGTGACGCACGCCGGCCGCCGGCATGTGCTTGGGACGCTCGCGGCCGCGCTCGGCGTCGCGTGGTGCGGCGCGTTTTCCGCATCGGCCGCCGCAGCTTCCGTGGCCGGGAGCGCCGGCGGTACGCAAGGCGCCGTGTCGCTGGCCGGCAATCCCGTCGTGTCGCAGGCCAGCGCGAAGATGCCCATTCGGCCGCAGCGCGTGGTCGCGCTCGACTTCATGTTCGCGGAAAGCGTGATCGCGCTCGACCTCGTGCCGGTCGGGATGGCCGATACCGCGTTCTATCCGGGTTGGCTCGGTTATCGGAGCGAGCAGCTCGCGCACGTGACCGACATCGGCTCGCGGCAGGAGCCCGGGCTCGAGGCGATCGCGGCGGTCAAGCCGGACCTGATCATCGGCGTCGGGTTCCGGCATGCACCGATCTTCGACGCGCTCGACCGGATCGCGCCGACGATCCTGTTCCAGTTCAGCCCGAACGTGTCCGAAGGCGGCGTGCCCGTCACGCAGCTCGACTGGATGCGGCAGATCTTCCGGACGATCGGCGCGGTGACGGGGCGCGACGCGCGCGCGCAGGCGGTCGAAGCGCAACTCGACGCCGGCATCGCGCGCAATGCGGCGCGGCTCGCGGCCGCGGGCCGCCACGGCGAGCGCGTCGCGCTGCTGCAGGATCTCGGCTTGCCCGATCGTTACTGGGCCTATACCGGCAACAGCACGTCGGCCGGCCTCGCGCGGGCGCTCGGGCTCGATCCGTGGCCGAAGAAGCCGACGCGGGAAGGCACGCTGTACGTGACGTCGGCCGACCTGCTGCGGCAGCGCGACCTGGCCGTGCTGTTCGTGACCGCATCGGGGATGGACGTGCCGTTGTCGACGAAACTCGATTCGCCGGTGTGGCGTTTCGTGCCCGCGCTGCGCGAGCATCGGATCGCGCTGATCGAGCGCAACATCTGGGGGTTCGGCGGGCCGATGTCGGCGCTGAAGCTGGCCGACGTGATGACCGATACGGTGCTGAAGCTGCCGGCCGTGCGTTGAGCGTGCGGACGAGGCCGCGTTGACGGGCAGGGCGTGGCGACCGACTTGACGACGCGGGGCTTCCGCCTGTCCTTTCGCTACAAGTCAGCCACATTCCCCGCTGAAACGACCATCGCCGACACACTGCCCATGCAGCATGTCGGCGATTTTTTCGATCGACTGTCGGTGTCGTGTTACGCGCTCAGCGCATCGACGCCATCCTGCGCGCGCAGGCGCGCCGGCTGCGTGTCGCTGACGATGCGCCCGTTGTCGAGCTTCAGCAGACGGTCGGCGAGATCGAAGTAGCGGTCGTCGTGCGTGATCACGATCACGGCCTTGCCGCGCGCGCGCAGCTCGGGCAGCAGTTGTTCGTAGAACACGGCCTTGAACGACGGATCCTGGTCGGCCGCCCATTCGTCGAACAGGTAGAACGGGCGATCTTCCAGGTACGCGACGACGAGCGCGAGCCGCTTGCGCTGCCCGGTCGACAACGCGCGCGTCGAGAATGCGCCGTCGACCACCTTCACCTTGTGGTCGAGCGCGAGTTTCGCGACGAGCGCGTTCGCCCGCGCATCGGCCTGCGCACGCGACGGATCGTCGGGGTCGACGATGCCGAGCAGCGCATCGAACAGATGGAAATCGTTGAACACCGCGCTGAAGCGCTGCCGGTAGGCCGCGCGTTCGCGCCAGCCGATCGTGCGGCCGTCGACCTCGATCGTGCCTTCCTCGGGCTCGTACAACCCCGTCAACACCTTCGCGAGCGTCGTCTTGCCGCTGCCGTTGCCGCCGACGATGAACACGAGTTCGCCCGGCTTGATCGTCAGGTCGATCGGCCCGATGCTGAACATCCGTTCGTCGCGCTCGTGGAAATACGCATGCGTGACGCCGCGCAGCGTGACCGCGCCGGCCGGCGGCACGTCGGGCGCATCGGCCGCGGGCGGCACCGTGCGCAGCGCGCCGAACTCGGCCATCACGCCTTCGATCCGCGTGAGCGACACGCGCGCCGCGTTGACGGTCGGCAGGTTGTTCAGCAGGCCGTCGAGCGGCACGAGCATGAACAGGAACACGACGACGTAGCCGGCGGCCGCGGCCGGATCGGCATGCACGCCGAGCTGCGGCCAGAACGACGCGATGCCGAGGAACACGTAGAACAGGAAGATGATCCAGCCGACGCCGACCGCATACGCGCTGAACGCGCGGCGCCGATGGTCGCGCACTTCGCCGATCGCGGCGCCGAGCTGGCCGTCGACGAACTGGCGGGCGCGCGCGTCGTGCAGCTTCAGCTCCTTCGCGCCGGAGAACAGCGAGCCGAGATAGCCGAACAGGCGGTCCTGCGCCTGGCCGGCCGCTTCGAGCGCCGCGATCGCGCGGCGGTCGCCGGTGTGATAGCCGAGCGAGCCGGCGACGATCGCGGCCAGCGCCAGCACGCACACGGGCCAGGACAGCCACGCGAGATAGCCGAGGCAGCCGAACACGATCGAGCCGTGCATGACCAGGTTCGGCAGCGCGAAGAACAGCATCGACACGTTGGTCGCGTCGTCGGTCAGCACCGACTGCACGGGCGCCGCGCCGATCCGCTCGATGTCGCGCAGTTCGGCCGCGCCGACGCGCCGCGCCAGATGCACGCGCAGCCGCGCCATCGTGTCCTGCGACAGGCGGGCGAACAGCGTGCCCGACACGATCCGCGTGACGAGCGCGATCACCGCGCACAGCGCGAAGCGCCACGCGAGCGCGGCGTCGGCGGCGCCCGGTTGCGACAGCGCGCGGTTCAGCGTCGCGACGAGCAGCACGCTCGCGACGCCGTTCAGCACGCACGCGGTGAGCGCCAGCGTGAGCGACACGCGGCTTTCGCGCAGCAGCGCAAGGATCAGGCGCGCCGCGGGGCGGCCGGGGGAAGCGTCGAGGGACGGCGGGGAAGAAGGCTCGTGGGCGGCTGTCATCGGCAACGTCGGTAAAGGGAAGGCAGGCAATAACGCGAAAAACGGCAAATCTGACGCGAAAGCGGCGGGCGGGGCGCGCCCCGTTCCGGCTTTCCTTCCTGATAGACGAACGGGCCGCGCAAATATTTAGCGACATCGCCAAAAAAAGCGGTCGCACGCATTTTGCGCACAAAGCGGTAAAAAATCGGCCGCGTCGTTCGTCACACCAGTGAAGCCGCCCCAAGCGGCCCCGAGACTTGGCCGAAGCGGCCGGACCGAAGGATTTCACGCACATGACGAGTTTCCCGACTGCGCTGCATCACCGAATCCGCGAACTGGCGCGCATCGCGCCCGACGCGCCCGCCATCGCGGTGCCTTTCCAGAACGACCTGCGCCTGTCGCGCGGTGCGCTCGACGCACGTGCGTCGCAACTCGCCCGGCAACTGCGGGCGGCCGGCGTCGGCGCCGAAGTGCGGGTCGGCGTGTGCGTCGAGCGGTCGGGCGACCTGTTCGTCGCGCTGCTGGCCGTGCTGAAGGCCGGCGGCGTGTTCGTGCCGCTCGATCCGCGCCATCCGGCCGCGCGCCTCGACTGGATCGTGCAGGACGCGCAACTGCGGCACGGCATCGTCGACGCCGCCGGCCGCGCGGCGCTCGGCACGCCGTTCGAACACGCGTTCGACGCAGCGGTGGAAGCATCGGGCGTCGCGCAGGATCACGTGTTCGATGACGACATCGTGACCGTGCATCCGCGTTCGGCCGCTTACATGATCTATACGTCGGGCTCGACCGGCACGCCGAAGGCGGTGGTCGTCGAGCACGGGCCGCTCGCCGCGCATTGCGACGCGCTCGCGGCCGCGCTGCCGATCGAGGGCGGCGACCGTCTGCTGCATTTCGCGTCGGTCAACTTCGACGCCGCGCACGAATGCTGGCTCGCGCCGCTCGCGGTCGGCGCCGGCATCGTCGTGGCGCCGCCGCAGCCGTTCGCGCCGGTGGACGCGCATGCGCTGATGGTGCGCGAAGCCGTGAACGTCGCCGCGTTTCCGCCCGCGTACCTGCGTGAATTCGCGGCCGTCGCCGCGCGCGACGGCGTGCCGCCGGCCTTGCGCGTGCTCGCGTTCGGCGGCGAAGCGCTGCCGCAGCAGGCGTTCGAATTTGTGCGCCGCACGTTCCCGGCGGTGCGCCTGATCAACGGTTACGGGCCGACCGAAGCCGTGATCTCGCCGATGCTGTGGCCGGTCGAGCCGGGCGAGATGCCGGTGCTGGCCGCGGACGACGCGTATGCGTCGCTGCCGATCGGCCGCGTGATCGGCCCGCGGGTCGCGTGCATCGACGGCGCCGACGCCGATGGGGTGGGCGAACTGCTGCTCGGTGGCGTGTGCGTCGCACGCGGTTATCACGGTCGTCCGGCGCTCACGGCCGAGCGTTTCATTCCCGATGCGGACGGTGAACCCGGCGCGCGCGTCTATCGCACCGGCGACCTGGCACGCCTGCGCGACGACGGCGCATACGATTATTTGGGCCGCCTAGACGATCAGGTCCAGGTGCGCGGCGTGCGCGTGGAACCGGCGGAAATCGCCGCGTGCCTGCGCTCGCACCCGGCCGTGACCGACGCGGCCGTGATGGCCGACACCGCCAACGGGCCGACGCGCTTGATCGCGTGCGTCGCGCTGCGCGCGGCGGCCGACGATGCCGCATTGAAGGCGCATGTGGCCGCGCAATTGCCGGCCGCGTGGCAGCCGCACGGGTTCGTGCGGTGCGATGCGCTGCCTTACACGCTGAACGGCAAGCTCGACCGTGCCGCGCTGCGCGAGCGGATTGCCGCCCAGCGGATTGCCGCCCAGCGGATTGCCGCCCAGCGGATTGCCGCCGCGCGCGACACGACGCAAGCCGCGGGCGATGCGCCGCGCACACCGACCGAACAACAGATCGCGGGCCTCTGGCAGACGCTGCTGGGCCTCGACGCCACGCCGTCGCGCGACGATCGTTTCTTGGCGCTGGGCGCCGATTCGCTCGCCGCGATGCAGTTGCAGGCCGCGATCCGTGCCGCCATGCGCGTGAACCTGCGGCTCGACACGCTGTTCGCCGATCCGGCGCTCGCCGAACTGGCCGAAATCGTCGACCGCGCGGAACGCGAGACCGGCGAACCGCTGGCCGCGATTGCCGCGCGCCGCGCGCCGGCCGATGCGGCCGCGTCGGGTGCGACGTACGTCGATCGTGCGGCATCGCTCGCCCAGCAACGCTTCTGGGTGCTCGCGCAAACGCGCGACGCAAGCGCGGCGTATCACATCGCCGCGCACTGGACGATCGACGGCGTGCTCGACCGCGACGCGCTGCAGCGCGCGCTCGATCACGTGATCGGCCGACATGAAGCGTGGCGCACGACACTCGTGGACAACGACGACGGCGTCGTGATGCAGCGGATTCACGCGCATCTGCCGGTGTCGATCGCGTCGGTCGACCTGCGCGAGCAGCCGCCGGCTGCCCGCGACGCGCAAGCCGCGCGTCTTGCCGAGCGCGACGCGGCCGAACCGTTCGACCTCGCGCGCGGCCCGCTGCTGCGCGCGACGCTGGTCGTGCTCGCGGACGACCGTCACCGCCTGCTGCTGACCGCGCATCACGCGATCACCGATGGCTGGAGTTCGCGGTGCGCGTTCGACGAACTGTCGGCTGCGTACTGCGCGTATGCCGAAGGCCGCGAACCGTCGCTGCCCGGATTGCCGATCCAGTACGCGGACTACGCGGACTGGCAGCGCGACATGCTGGCCGGCGGCGAGGGCGAGCGCCAGCTCGACTACTGGCGCGGCGCGTTGTGCGACGTGCCGGGCCCGCTCGCGCTGCCGGTCGACCGCCAGCCGGGCGCCGCACGCACGCTGCACGGCGCGCGCGTATCGGTGCGCCTGCCCGATGCGGTCGCGGCCGACGTGCGGCAACTCGCGCGCGACGCGCAGGCGACCGTCTTCACGGTGCTGCTGGCTGCGCTCGACGCATGGCTGTCGCGACTGACCGGCGAAACCGACGTCGTCGTCGCGGTGCCGGTCGCGCATCGTCAGCGCCCCGAAACGCGTGCGTTGCTGGGTCTTTTCCTGAATACGGTCGCGCTGCGCGTCCGCGTGGCGCCGACGCTGCCGTTCCGTGCGCTCGTCGATGCGGCGCGTACCGCGGCGCTCGACGCGGTCGCGCACCAGGACGTGCCGTTCGAGCGCGTCGTCGACGCGGTGAAGCCGCCCGTCAAGCGCGGCGACGAATGGCTGCGCGTGAAGTTCGCGCAGCAGTTCGACGCACGGCACGACAGCGTGCTGCCGGGCGCCACGGCGGTCGCGACGCCGGGGCCCGATCTCGCCGCGCGCTTCGATTTCGCGCTGGATTTCACCGACGACGCGAACGGGATCGAACTGGTCGCGGCCTATGCGACCGACTGCATCGATGCCGATACCGCGCGTGCGTGGCTCGACAGCTATGCGGCGCTCGTCGCGTCCGCCGCGCATGAACCGCACGCGACGACGGCCGCGCTGCCGTGCGATGCATCGGTGGCGTCGCGCCAGCCGCGCGACGGCCGTGCGCTGCGCATCGAACATGCCGACATCGTCGCCGCGTTCGCGCGGCAGGCGGCTGCCTATCCGCATCGCGTCGCACTTTCTGACGCATCGACCTCGCTGACGTTCGCCGAACTCGACGACGCATCGAACCGCATCGCGCGGGCGCTGACGCAACGCGGCGTCGCCGCCGAAGCGGCGGTCGTCGTCTGCATCGAGCGTTCGGCACGGTTCGTCGTCGGCCTGCTCGGCGCGCTGAAAGCCGGCGCGCTGGCCGTGCTGCTCGACCTGGCGCAACCGTCCGCGCGCCTCGCCGCGGCGGCCGCCGACTGCGGCGCGCGCTGGGCGCTCGTCGCGGACCCGGCCGCGTGGCCGGCCGGCACCGACACGCAGCCGCTCGACGTCGACGCGCTCGCGCAGGACGCGACGCTTGCCCATGCGGCCGGCATGCGCGTCGCGCCGCACCCGGAACAGGGCGCGTACCTGATCTACACGTCGGGCTCGACCGGCACGCCGAAGGGCGTCGTCGTGTCGCACGGCGCGCTGGCTGACTACGTGCAGGGGATGCTCGACGAACTCGCGTTCGCGCCCGACGCGTCGTTCGCGATGGTGTCGACCGTCGCCGCGGACCTCGGCCACACGACGCTGTTCGGCGCGTTGTGCGCGGGCCGTACGCTGCACCTGCTGCCGGCCGCGTGCGCGTTCGATCCGGACCTGTTCGCCGACGAAATGCGCCGCCGCGACGTGGGCGTGCTGAAGATCGTGCCGAGCCACCTGCAGGCTCTGCTCGACGCGCGCGTGCCGGCCGACGTGCTGCCGCGCCACGCGCTCGTGACGGGCGGCGAAACGCTCACGTGGGCGCTCGTCGCACGGCTGGCCGCGCTCGCGCCGGCCTGCCGCGTGATCAACCATTACGGGCCGACCGAAGCGACGGTCGGCGCGATCGTGTGCGACACGGCGTCGATTGCCGCCGACGCGCGCGATCCGGCGAGCGGCGTGCCGCTCGGCCTGCCGCTGCCGAATGCGCGCGCGCTGGTGCTCGACGCGTTCGGCGCGTGCGTGCCGGCCGGCGCGACCGGCGAGCTGTATCTGGGCGGGCCGGGCGTCGCGCGCGGCTACCTCGGCCGGCCCGCGCAAACGGCGGAGCGCTTCGTGCCCGATCCTTTCACGCGGGGCGCGCGGCTGTATCGGACGGGCGACCGCGTGCGGTTGCGCACGGACGGCCGTCTGGCATTCCTCGGCCGCATCGACGATCAGGTGAAGATTCGCGGCTACCGCGTCGAGCCGGGCGAGGTGAGTGCGGCCGTGCGCGCGGCCGGCCCGATCGCGCAGGCTGAAACGCTCGCGATCGAGCACGATGGCCGCCTGCGGCTCGCGACGTTCGTCGTGATGCGCGACGGCGCGGCGTTCGACGAAGCCGCGGTGCGCGCCGCGCTGGCCGCGACGCTGCCCGACTACATGGTGCCCGCGCAGTTTGTCTCGCTCGCGCGTCTGCCGGTGACCGCGAACGGCAAGATCGATCGCGCGGCATTGCGCGAACTGGCCGCCGTGCCGGTTGTGGTCGCGTCCGGCGATGCACCGCAAGGCGCGGTCGAAACGGTGCTTGCCGATGTCTGGCAGGCCGTGCTGAAGGCGCCGAAGGTCGGCCGCGACGACAACTTCTTCGAACTGGGCGGCGACTCGATCCTCGTGCTGCAGGTGATCGCCCGGGCGCGCAAGCGCGGTGTCCGCTTCACGCCGAAGCAGCTGTTCGACGGGCCGACCGTCGCCGAACTCGCGCGCGTCGCGAAAACGGATGACACGGCCGTCACCGCGCAGCACCCTGCGGTTGCGCCTGCAACGGCCACGCCGGCTGCCAAGCCGATCCTGACGCCCGCACAACAGCGCTTCTTCGCGCTCGATATCCCGCACCGCGGCCACTGGAACCAGTCGGTGTCGTTCGACGTGCGCGGCGCGTTCGACGCGGACGCATTCGCGCGCGCATTCGACGCGTTGCTCACACATCACGACGCATTCCGCCAGCGCTTCGCATGCGCCGCCGCCGGCACGTGGCACGCGAGCGATGCGGCGAAGCCGTACGACGCGCTGCCGTTCGTCGAAGTCGCCGCACGCGACGAAGCCGATGCACTGGCGCGCTTCGACGCGCTGCAACGCCGTCTCGATCTCGGCAACGGGCCGCTCGCCTGCGCATGCGCGGCACGGCTGCCGGACGGTTCGACGCGGCTCTATCTCGCGATTCACCATGCGATCGTCGACGGCGTGTCGTGGCGCATCCTGCTCGACGATCTCGACACCGCTTACCGCGCGGCATGCGAGCGCACGCCGGTCCGCCTGTCGCAGCCGGGCCTGCGCGCGGACGCCTGGTCCGCACGGCTCGCCCGCGCGGCAACGGAACCGGTGTCGCCGTTCGCAGCGGAAGCCGCCTACTGGGCCGGCACGGCGCAGGGCGACGACATCGCGCCCGATCACCCCGACGCAGCGGCGACGAACGCCGATGCGGCCGTCGTCGTGCAGACGATCGACGCGACATTGACCCGCGCCGCACTGACCGACGCGCACGCGGCCTATCGCACGCAGACGATCGAGCTGCTCGGCGCGGCGCTCGCACTCGCGCTGGCCGGCGCGCGCGGTGCCGCATCGTGCCGGGTCGAACTCGAGGGGCACGGCCGCGAAGCGCTGTTCGACGACGCGGATGCCAGCCGCACGATCGGCTGGCTGACGAGCCATTACCCGGTGACGCTGCCGGTCGCAGCCACGGCCCGCGACACGCTGTGCGCGGTCAAGGACACGCTGCGCGCGGTGCCGCACAAGGGGCTCGGCTTCGGCGTGCTCGCGCACTACGGCGATGCGGCCACGCGTGCGGCGCTGGCCGCCGTGCCGCGTCCGCGCGTCACGTTCAACTATCTCGGCCAGTTCGACGCGCCGCGCGACGCGACGCTCGTCCCGCGCTTCGGCGGCACCGGCGTCGAGCGCGATCCTCGAGGCCCGCTCGGCAATACGCTCGCGATCCATGCGTACCTCGACACGGACGGCGACGGCGCGCGCACGCTGAAGGTGCACTGGGTCTACGGTGCGCCGCAATTCGAACGCGCGACGATCGACGCATTCGCCGAACGCTTCGCGACCGCGCTGCGCGAACTCGTCGATGCATGCGTGTCGCGCGTCGCGCATCGCGGCGCCGGCGCGACGCCGGGCGATTTCCCGCTCGCGCAGGCCGCCGGCCTCACGCAGGCCGCGATCGAACGCGCGCCGCTCGACTGGTGCGCGATCGACGACGTGTATCCGCTGTCGCCGATGCAGCAGGGCATCCTGTTCCATGCGCTGTTCGCGCCCGGCCACGCGAGCTACGTGAACCAGCTCGTCGCGACCGCGACCGCGCTGGACGCCGACCGGCTCGCGGCCGCATTCGACGCGTCCGTCGCGCGTCACGACATCCTGCGCACGAGCGTGATGCCGGACGAAGCCGCGCCGCTGCAATGCGTGCATCGGCACGCACGCATGCCGGTCGAGCAACTCGACTGGCGCACGCGCGGCGACACGCTCGACGCCGATTTCGACGCATGGCTCGCGGCCGACCGCACGCGCGGCTTCGACTGGCGCGCGCCGCCGCTGATGCGGCTCACGCTGATCCGCGTGACGGACGATGCGTGGCGGGTCGTCTGGACGCGCCACCACGTGCTGCTCGACGGCTGGAGCACCGCGCGCCTGCTCGCCGACGTGCTGCGCGACTACCGCGACCCGGACGCCGTGTCGCCGTTCGCGAGCCGCCCGGCGCTGCGCTATCGCGATTTCATCGCATGGCTCGGCACGCGCGACCGCGACGCCGACGAGCGCTTCTGGACCGACCGCCTGGCGCGGCTCGATGCACCGACGCTGATCGCGGAGCGCACGGCCGATCGCGCGGATGCCGAGATGGTCACGTGGCGCGCGACGCTCGACGCCGACACGACGGCGCGCGTCGCGCAAACCGCCCGCGCGCTGAAGCTGACCGTCAACACGCTGGTGCAGGGCGCATGGGCGCTCGCGCTGCAGCGGATGACGCACCAGCCGGCCGTCGCGTTCGGCGCGACCGTCGCCGGCCGCCCCGATGTGCTTGCGGACGTCGACTCGGTGCTCGGCCTCTTCATCAACACGCTGCCGGTCATCACCGCGCCGGCGCCGCAGCAACGTGCGGCCGACTGGCTGCAAGCGCTGCAACGCGAGAACGCGGCGGCCGCCGAACACGCGCACACGCCGCTCGCCGACATCCAGCGCTGGGCGCGCGGGTCGGGCGGCGCGCTGTTCGACACGCTGGTCGTGTTCGAGAACTATCCGGTGGACGAGTCGGTGCGTGACGCCGATCCGCGCGCGCTGGCGTTGAGCGGCATACGCAGCATCGAAGCGACCGATTTCGCGCTGACGCTCGTCATCGAAAGCGGTGCCGAACTGACGATCGACTACGGCTACGACACCGCACGCGTCGACGCGCGTCAGGTCGAGACCTGGCATCGCGCGTTTGCCTGCGCGCTCGATGCGCTGGCCCGTACGCCGGACGCGCTGCTGGGCACGCTGTCGATCGCCGACGATGCGACCCGCGATACGCTCGTGCATGCGCAGCACACCGCACATGTCTGGCCGTCCGAACAGCGGCAGCCGCTGCACCTGCAATTCGCCGACGCGGCACGGGCGACACCCGACGCGACCGCGCTCGAATACGCGGACGCTCACGGCCGCGTGCAGCGCGCGACCTATCGCGAACTCGACGCCGCGACGTCGCGCATCGCCGCCGCACTGCGCCGGCGCGGCGTGCAGCCCGACACACCCGTCGCGCTGTGCGTCGAGCGCTCGTTCGACATGGTGATGGCGCTCGTCGGCGTGCTGAAGGCCGGCGCCGCGTACCTGCCGGTCGATCCCGACTATCCGGCCGAGCGCATTGCGTACCTGCTGCGCGACGCGCGGCCGGCCGTCGCGATCACGCAGGCGCATCTGCGCGAGCAGGTCGAGGCCGCGCTGGGCGAGGGCGCCGATACGCAATTGCTGACGGTCGCGGACTTGCTGGCCGACGAAGCGCGCGAAATCGACCACGAAGCCGCCGCGATCGACGACGCGCAGCTCGCGTACCTGATCTACACGTCCGGCTCGACCGGCAAGCCGAAGGGCGCCGGCAACACGCACGGCGCGCTTGCGAACCGGATCGCGTGGATGCAGCACGCGTACCGGCTGACGCACGACGACGTCGTGCTGCACAAGACCCCGTTCGGCTTCGACGTGTCGGTGTGGGAATTCGTGTGGCCGCTCGCGATCGGCGCGAAGCTCGCGATCGCCGCGCCGGGCGATCACCGCGACCCGGCGCGCCTGGCCGCCGCGATCCACGCGCACGGCGTGACGGTGCTGCATTTCGTGCCGTCGATGCTGGCCGCGTTCGCCGCGCATCTCGACGATTTCTCGGCCGCCGCGCAATGCGACAGCGTGCGCCTGATCGTCGCGAGCGGGGAGGCGCTGGCGCCCGAGCTCGTCGCGAAGATGGCGCGCCTGTTGCCGAACGCGACGCTCGTGAACCTGTACGGGCCGACCGAGGCCGCGATCGACGTATCGCACTGGACCTGCGGCCCCGACGACGCGCAGGCGGTCGCGGTGCCGATCGGCCATCCGATCGCGAACCTGCAACTGCACGTGCTCGATGCCGCGTGGCAGCCGGTGCCGGCCGGCGCGACCGGCGAACTGTATCTCGCGGGCGCGGGCCTTGCACGCGGCTATCTCGGCCGTCCGGCGCTGACTGCCGAGCGGTTCGTGCCCGATCCGTTCGTGCCAGGCGCCCGCATGTACCGCACCGGCGACCTCGCACGCCGGCGCGCGGACGGCGCGCTCGACTACCTCGGCCGCGTCGACACGCAGGTGAAGCTGCGCGGCCAGCGGATCGAGCCGGGCGAGATCGAGGCGCTGCTGCGCGCGGCGCCGGGCGTCAACGATGCGGTCGTGGTCGTGCGCGACGCGCAACTGATCGGCTATGTCGCGCGCGGCGACGCGGGCCCGCTCGACCGTGCGGCGCTGCTCGGTGCGTTGCGCGCGCAACTGCCGGCGTACATGGTGCCGTCGCAGTTGATCGAGCTCGATGCATTGCCGGTCACGCCGAACGGCAAATGCGACCGCCATGCGCTGCCCGCGCCGGTGCGCGAAGCGACCGAAGCCGTCGAACTCGCGACCGATACCGAGCGCGCGCTCGCCGACATCTGGCAGCGCGTGCTGCATGTGGACGCGATCGGCCGCGACGGCGATTTCTTCCTGCTCGGCGGCCACTCGCTGCTCGCGACGCAGGCCCACGCGCAGGCGAACCTGCACTGGGGGCTCGCGCTGCCGCTGCGCACGCTGTTCGACACGCGCACGCTGGCGCGCTGCGCGGAAGCGATCGACGTGGCCTGCGCGGCACGCGGCGCGACCGATGCGGCGAGCGCGATCGACGCGCTGCTCGGCGAACTGGAAACCCAATAAGGACGACGGATGACGAAGGTTCAACCCGACTGGCTCGCGCTCGCGACGCGTTTCGCGCAACTGCCCGACGCGCAGCGTGCGGTCTTCATCGACAAGCTCGGCGCGGCCGGCATCGACTTCCGCGTGCTGCCGATCCCGCCGCGCACGCCGCGCAGCGATCGCGTGCCGGCATCGTTCGCGCAGACGCGGCTGTGGCTGCACGCGCGGCTGATCGATGCGCCGGACGCGTATCACATCACCGAGCGCCTCGCGCTGACGGGGCCGCTCGACGTGCACGCGCTGCGTCTTGCATGCGACGCGTTGATTGCGCGCCATGAGGCGCTGCGCACGACCTTCGACGAAGCGCAGGACGGCGTCGCGCAGACGATCCACGCACCGCTGCGCTGCCCGTGGCGCGAAACCGATCTCGAAGCGTTGCCGGACGCGCAGCGCGCGGCACGCGCGGAAGCCGTCGCGACGGCCGACGAAGCCGAGCCGTTCGATCTCGGCACGGCGCCGCTCGTGCGCGCGCATCTGGTGCGCTTCGACGCGACGCATCACTGGCTCGCGCTGACCGTCCATCACATCGTGTCGGACGGCTGGTCGTCGGGCGTGATGCTGTTCGAGCTTGCGGCGTTCTATCGCGCGTATGCGTCGGGCGAACCGGTGACGCTCGCGCCGCTGCCGATTCAGTACGCCGACTACGCGCTGTGGCAGCGCCGCTGGCTCGATGCCGGCGAGCGCGACCGTCAGCTCGCGTTCTGGCGCGAACGGCTCGATCCGCAGCGCGGCGTGCTGACGCTGCCCGGCGCGACCGCACGGCCGGCCCGTCGCAGTGCGCGCGGCGCGCGCCATGTGTTTTCGCTCGACGCGCGCGTCGCTGCGCAGTTGCGCGCGTTCGCGGCCGCGTCCGGCGCGACGCCGTTCGCGGTGCTGCTCGCCGCGCTCGATGCGCTGCTGGCGCGCGCGACCGGCGACGCGCGGATCTGCGTCGGCGTGCCGGCCGCGAACCGCGAGCGCGCGGAAGTCGCCGGCCTGATCGGCTTCTTCGTCAATACGCTCGCGATCGACGTCGACGTGCCCGCGCACGGCGATTTCTCGTCGCTGGTCGCGCGTACGCAGCGTGCGCTCGTCGATGCGCAGATGCACCAGGACGTGCCGTTCGAGCAGGTGGTCGACGCGCTCGGCGTGCCGCGCAGCGCGAGCCACCATCCGCTGTTCCAGGTGATGGCCGCGTATGGCGAACGCCGCGCGCTGCCGCCGCTCGGCGCGGCGTCGGCCGCGCTGCTGCCGTCGGGCACGCCGTCCGCGAAATTCGACCTGACGCTGTCCGTCGAAGCGACGCCGGACGGCACGTTCGACGCCGCCTTCATCTACGCGCTCGACCTGTTCGACGCGGATGCGATCGCACGGCTGGCCGCGCGCTTCGTCACGCTGCTGACCGATGCGCTCGCGCGCCCCGATCTGCCGATCGGCGATCTCGACTGGCTGCCCGCCGACGAACGCGCGCAGCTCTTCGCGTGGAACGCGCCGGCCGGCGCGACCGCCGCCGAGCCGTTCGTACCGGTGCATGCACGCATCGCCGCCCATGCGCACGCGCGGCCCGACGCACGCGGTGTCGCCGATATCGATCGCGCGTTGACGCGCGGCGAGGTCGATGCCCGTGCCGCACGTTTGGCGCGCCATCTGGTGGCGGCCGGCGTGCGGCCCGAGATGCGCGTCGGCGTCGCGCTGCAGCGCTCGGTCGACCTGCTCGTCGCGCTGATCGCGGTGCTGAAGTCGGGCGCCGCGTTCGTGCCGCTCGATCCGGCTCATCCGCGCGAACGGCTCGCGCAGATCGTCGGCGATGCGGCCATTGCGCACGTGCTGACCGACGCCGCGAGCGCCGCGTCGCTGCCCGACTTGCCTGAATTGCGCATCTGGCGCGCGGACGAAATCGCCGCGCTCGACGAAGCCGCGCACGTCGCGCTGCCGGACGTGCTGCCCGGTCATGCGGCGTATGCGATCTACACGTCGGGTTCGACCGGCAAGCCGAAGGGCGTGATCGTCGACCACGCGTCGTTCGCGCTGCATTGCGCGGCGATCGCCGAGCGCTACGGCGCGGGCGAGCACGACGTGTTCCTGCTGTTCCAGTCGGTCAATTTCGACGGCGCGCACGAAGGCTGGTTTTCGCAATACATGTCGGGCGCCGCCGTGTCGGTGACGGCCGACGTGCTGTGGCCGCCCGCGCAGACCTGCGCGATGATGATCCGCGACGGCGTGACGATGACCTACGTGCCGCCCGGCTGCGCGGCCCAGCTCGCCGAATGGGCGCTCGCGCACGGCGCGCCGCCGACGCTGCGTTCGCTGACCGTCGGCGGCGAGGCGACGTCGCGCGAGGCGTTCGCGATGCTGCGCCGCGCGCTGCCGAACGTGCGCGTGGTCAACGGCTACGGCCCGACCGAAACGGTCATCACGCCGACGCTGTGGATGTTCCGTCCCGGCGACGATCTCGCGAAGCTCGGCGACGCCGCGTATCTGCCGATCGGTACGCTGGTCGGCGCGCGCACCGCGCACGTGCTCGATGCGCGGCTGCATCCGCTGCCGGTCGGCGTGATCGGCGAACTGTATCTGGGCGGCGAGGGCATCGGCGTCGCACGCGGCTACCTCGACCGGCCGGCGCTGACGGCCGAGCGTTTCGTGCCCGATCCGTATGGTGCGCCGGGCGCGCGGCTGTACCGGACCGGCGATCTCGTGCGGCGCCGCGCGGACGGCGTGTTCGATTTCATCGGCCGCGTCGATCATCAGGTGAAGCTGCGCGGCCTGCGCATCGAACTCGGCGAAATCGAAGCGCAGCTCGCCGCGCACGACGCGGTGCGCGAAGCCTGCGCGGTCGTGCACGGACAGGGCGCGCTCGCGCAACTCGTCGCGTATGTCGAGTTGACCGCCGAAGCGCAGGCGGCCGCGCAGCCGGTCGAAGCCGCGACGCTCGATGCGCACCTGCGCCGCACGCTGCCCGACTACATGGTGCCCGCGCAACTGATCGTGCTCGATGCGTTGCCGCGCAACGCGAACAGCAAGGTCGACCGCGCGCGGTTGCCGGCGCCGGTGCGGGTCGAACGTGCGTACGAGGCACCGCACGACGGCGACGAAGCCGCGCTCGCGGCGATCTGGTGCGACGTGCTGAACCTCGAACGCGTGGGCCGCGGCGATCACTTCTTCGACCTCGGCGGCCATTCGCTGGCAGCCGTGCGCGTCGCGACGCGCGTGGCCGAGCGGCTCGGCCGCGACGTGCCGGTGCGTGCGTTGTTCGAGGCGCCCGTGCTCGCGCCATACGCGCGGCAGGTGGCCGATGCGCCGCGCGCCGCGCATACCGGCGCCACGGCGCCGGGCGTCGCCATGGCCAAACCGGACGCGCACGGCGTGTGGCCGCTGTCGCCCGCGCAGCTCGGCCTGTGGTTCCTGTGGCGCGCGCAGCCGGACAGCGCCGCATACAACATTCCGGTCGCGCTGCGCGTGCGCGGCCCGCTCGACGTCGATGCGCTGCGCGCCGCGTTCGCGGATGCCGCCGCCGGGCATCCGGCGCTGCGCGCGCGGCTCGTCGTCCGCGACGGCGCGCTGCCGGGCCAGCGGATCGACGCAGACGTTGCCGTCGATCTGCCGGTGATCGACCTGTCGGCGCAAGCCGATGCGCTGGCTCGCGCGACCGCGCTGACCGACGCGGATGCGCTCGCCCCGTTCGACCTCGCGGCCGACGCGCCGCTGTGGCGCGCCCGCGTGTTGCGGCTCGGCGCGGACGATCACGTGCTGTCGGTGACGATCCACCACATCGTGTCGGACGGCGAATCGATCGAGCTGTGGCTCGACGCGGTGCGCGCCCGCTATGTCGCCCGCGTGCAGCGCAGCGCCGTGCCGGCCGGTGAAGCCGTCGAACCGGCCGCGCCACCGCTCGTGCTGCCCGCGCCGTGCCATCCGGCGCGCGTCGCGTACTGGTGCGATGCGCTCGCCGATCTGCCGTCGCGCATATTGCCGCAGCGCACCGATGCGCCGGCCGTGCCGCAATGGCGCGCGGCCCGCATTGCATTCGAATTCGATGCGCCACTGATTCGCGCCGCGCGCGACGCCGCGTCGGCCTCGCACGCGACGCTGCCGATGCTGCTGCACGCGGCGCTCAACACCGCGCTGTTCCGCGCGACGGGCGCGGCCGACCAGCCGGTCGGCGTGCTCGCGTCGACGCGCGAACTCACGGGCGACGCGGCCCGCGCCGCGCTGGGCCTGTTCATCAACTCGGTCGTCGTGCGCACGCGGATCGCCCCGTCCGCGCGCCGTGCGGACGTGCTCGCGCAAGTGCGCGACACGGCGCTTGCCGCCTATGCGCATGCCGACGTGCCGTTCGCCGACGTCGTGGCCGCGCTGCGTGCGCCGCGCGCCGCGCAGGCCAATCCGCTGTTCCAGGTGATGTTCAACTACCTGCGCCCGACCGGCGCCGCCGCACGCGACTGGGCCGGTCTGTCGCTGGCCGGATTCGACGACGTGCGCCATCGCGTCGTGTTCACGCTGGAGCTGGACGTCGTCGAGCATCCGGATGGCCGCGTGAGCGCCGCGTTCTCGTATGCGGACGAACTGCTCGCGCGCGATTTCGTCGAGACGCTCGTCGATCTGTATCACGACGAAGTCGCGCGGTTCGCCGGCGCATCGGAGGCGGCGCTCGGCGCACCTGATAAGCACGCAGCCGCGCACGCTGCGTCCGGCGCACGCGCCGGCGCCGCGACCCAGCCCCCTGCAATGCCGTCCCATGCGGCCGCCGCGCTCGCCGCGCTGTGGTCGGACACGTTCGCGACGGCCGCACCCGAGGCCGATGCAGACCTGTTCGAAGCCGGCGCGACGTCGTTCGACGTCGTGCGCTTCGTCGACGTGGCCGGCCGTGCCGGTCATGCGCTGACGGTCGCCGACGTGTTCGCGGCGCCGACGCTCGCGGCGCTCGGCGCGCGGCTCGATGCGCAAGCGGAAACGGGGCAGGAGGCGCGCCATGCTGGCTGAAGTGCGCCCGGACGGATTCACGATGCTCGATACCTACCGCCTCGCGTTCGCGGACGGCCTGTTCGCCGCGCGCGACGGCGCGGAGATCCGCGTCGCGCAGGGCGACGGTATCGGCGCGCAGTTGCTGCGCGCGCAGCTCGGCGACGACGGCGCGCTGCGCCTCGTCGCCTATAACCATCGCGCGGCGCCGGCCGATCAGCGGCGGGCGCTGCTGGCCGCACTCGCCGCGGCGTTCTCGGACAGCGCGCGCCACGCGGCGATTCGGCTCGACCCGGCCGCATGGCCGGCGGTCGCGCTCGACGCGCTGCGCGCGAGCGGCGTGCTGGCCGACGGCGGCCGCTGCCTGCGCGACGGCTGGGCGCAGCAGGCCGACCTGTGGCGCGTCGGCGCGGCGCTGCCGTGCGCGACGCTGCCGACGATCACCGACGGCCGGCGTCATCCGCGCCGTCCGCCCGCACCGCGCGGCGACGTCTATGCGCGCGACCTGCCGGCGCTCGGCGTGCGCTTCACGCTGCGCGGCTGGCAGCCGGCGGAAGACACCGAGCGGCTCGCGCGCTGGTTCGACGAGCCGCGCGTGCGCGACGGCTGGCCCGGCGCACAGCCCGCGCCACGCGGCGCGGAAGGCGCGCAGGAAACCGATCCGCACGTGACGCGGCTGGTCGGCTGTTTCGACGACGAGCCGTTCGCGTATTTCGAAGCGTTCTGGCTGAAGGAGGACGCGCTCGCGCCGCACGTCGCGGCGCGCGACTACGACCGCGGGCTGCGGATGCTGGTCGGCGAGCCGCGCTGGCGCGGTGCGCACCGCGTGGCCGGCTGGCTGCCGTCCGTCGTGCATTACCTGTTTCTCGACGACCTGCGTACCGAAGCGGTCGGCTGTGCCGTTCCGGCCGGCCACACGCGGGTTGCCGACCATCTCGCGCGGCATGGCTTCGCGCGGCAGCGCCGTCTCGCGCTGGCCGACGCGCAGCCGCTGTGGATGCGCACGCTGCGCGAGACGTTCTTCTCCGGCCGTCACGTCTGATGGGCCGGATTCACCGATAAAGGGAGCTGAGACATGCAGAGAGAAACCGTATTCGACCTGATCGGCGTCGGCTTCGGGCCGTCGAATCTGGCGCTGGCCGTGCGCCTCGCGGAGCGCGGCGGCGCGCACACGCTCGCCCATTGCTTCATCGAGCGCCAGCCGGAGTTCGGCTGGCATCGCGGGATGCTGCTCGACGACTGCCGGATGCAGATCTCGTTTCTGAAGGATCTCGTGACGATGCGCGATCCGAAAAGCCGCTACACGTTCATCAACTACCTGTTCGAACGCGGCCGGCTGAACGAATTCATCAACCTGAAGAACTTCTATCCGACCCGTGTCGAATTCCACGACTACCTGAGCTGGGTGGCCGACGCGTTCGACGATCGCGTCCATTACAGCGAGACCGTGCTCGGGATCGAACCCGTGCGCGGCGACGGCGCGAAGATCGACGCGCTGCGCGTGCTGTCGCGCGACGCGGCCGGCCACGAGCGCCAGCGCATCACGCGTGCGCTGTCGGTGGGCGTCGGCGGCACGCCGGCGATTCCCGATGCGTTCGCCGCGCTCGGCCGCGACCGCGTGATCCATTCGTCGACGTATCTGGCCGACATCGACCGGCTCGTCGCGTCGCCCGACGGCGAGCGCCGCCGCGTCGCGGTGATCGGCGCGGGGCAGAGCGCGGCCGAGGTGTTCATCGACCTCGCGCGCCGCTTCCCGCACGTCGACGCGAGCCTCGTGATGCGCGCGGGCGCGCTGAAGCCGGCCGACGACAGCCCGTTCGTCAACGAAATCTTCAGCCCCGAATTCACCGACGTCGTCTATGCGCAGCCGCACGACGCGCGCCGCGCGCTGCTCGAGCGCTATCGCGACACGAACTACGCGGTGGTCGACCGGCCGCTGATCGAGCAGATCTACGAAATGCTCTATCTGCAGCGCATCGACGGCACGCCGCGTCATGCGCTGCTCGCGAACAGCGCGATCGAGGCCGCGGTGCGCACCGCCGACGGCCGCATCGAGCTGACGCTGCGCGACCGGATGAGCGGCGCCACGCGCGTCGAGCGTTTCGACGCGCTCGTGCTCGCGACCGGCTACCGCCGCGACACGCATTCGGCGCTGCTCGAAGGGCTCGCGCCGCACCTGGGCGATGCGCTCACGCGCGGCGACGTCACGCGCGACTACCTGCTCGCGACGCCCGAGCACTTCGCGCCGCGCATCTACCTGCAAGGCTGCTGCGAAGACAGCCACGGCCTGTCCGACACGCTGCTGTCGGTACTGGCGCGCCGCGCCGACGAGATCTGCGCGTCGCTCGAGGACGGGATCGCACCCGCGCACGACGAAGGCGCGGCGCGGGCCACGCACGAAAAACGACCGAACAACGGGGTGAGCGCGGGCCGGATGGCTTTCGCTCTTTGACAAAGGCGCGGTCGGAGACCGCATGAAAAAAGTGGAGCAGAAGAAGATGGAGTGGGCAACAGGCACGCGTTTGCGTGCGATCGCAGCCGCGGCAAGCGTCGCGTTCGGTACGGCGGCGGCAGGGCACGCGTACGCGCAGACGGCGCCGGCCGTGAACGCGGGCGCCGCGGCGTCGGCCAGCAGTGCGCAAAGCGGCGCGACGACGTCAACGTCGAGCACCGCGCAGAACGGCACGCTGCCGGCGATCACCGTCAACGCGGCCTCGGCCGGCGACGGCACGGTCGGACTCGTCGCGAAGCGCAGCACGACCGGCACCAAGACCGACACGCCGCTCAACGAGATCCCGCAGACGATCAACGTCGTCACCGCGCAGCAGATCGAGATGACCGGCGCCACCGACGTGAACGCGGCGCTGCGCTACGTGCCGGGCTTCTCGTCGTACGGGTCGGACAACCGCTCCGACTGGTACGCTGCGCTGCGCGGCTTCACGCCGACCGCCTACGTGAACGGACTGCAGGTGCCGAACACGATCAACCTCGCGAGCTGGCGCGTCGACCCGTACATGATCGACAGCATCAGCGTGCTGCGCGGGCCGACCTCGGTGCTGTACGGCGCGGGCGATCCCGGTGCGATCATCGACGTGCACACCAAGCTCGCCGACGGCGAGCGCGTGCGCGAAGCCGGCGTGCAGATCGGCAACTACGCGCGCAAGCAGTTCATGATCGACGTCGGCGACAAGCTCGATCCGGACGGCAAGTATGCGTACCGCTTCGTCGGCGTCGCGCGCGACGGCAACGCCATGACGGGCCCGAACAACGACCAGCGCGTCGCGCTCGCGCCGTCGTTCCGCTGGCGCCCGGATGCGGATACGTCGCTGACGCTGTCCGCGACCTACCTGCAGGACTGGGGCGACATCTCGTCGAACTTCCTGCCCGCGCAGGGCACGGCGCTGCCGAACCCGAACGGCCAGATCAACAAGGACATCTACGAAGGCGACGGCAGCTTCAACTACTACCGCAAGAAGCAGTGGTCGGTCGGCTACCAGTTCGAGCGCAACCTGACGCCGGCCTGGACGTTCCGCCAGAATACGCGGCTGATGCACCTGTCGCTCGACAACGGCTCGGTGTTCGGCAACGGCTTCGTCGACGGCAGCACGACCGACGTGTCGCGCTGGGCCGGCGTGTTCCAGATGAACTACAGTCGCTTCGACATCGACAACAACCTCGAGGGCCGCTTCGCGACGGGCCCGCTGCAGCACACGCTGCTGCTCGGCTTCCAGTACAACCGGCAGACCGCGACCGACAGCGAGTGGCTCGCCGCCGCGCCGCCGCTGAACATCTACAACCCGGTGTACCAGCCGGTCACGACGGCGGTGTTCACGCCCGACGCGACGTTCCGCACCAACACGTACACGACGCTGAACACGTTCGGCCTGTACGCGCAGGACCAGATCAAGTGGAACCGCTGGACGCTGACGCTCGGCGGCCGCGAGGACTGGGTCAACATGCGGCAGGACGACCGCGCGGCCGGCACGTCGACGAAGGCCGACGTGACGGCGTTCACGGGCCGCGTCGGCCTCACGTACCAGGGCGACTACGGGCTGTCGCCGTACGTCAGCTACGCGACGTCGTTCAATCCGCTGATCGGCGTGAACCTGGTCGGCGGCGGACTGCCGCAGCCCACGCGCGGCAAGCAGATCGAAGCCGGCCTGCGCTGGCAGCCGCCCGGCAAGAACCTGATGCTGAACGCGGCGATCTACCAGATCAACCAGACCAACGTGCTCACGTCGGCGCTGCCGAGCCAGGACCCGACCGGCACGAAGTCGGTGCAGACGGGCGAAGTGCGTTCGCGCGGGATCGAGTTGAGCGCGACCGGCAAGGTCACGCGCAACCTGTCGGTGATCGCGTCGTACGTCTATCAGGACGTGAAGAACGTGCAGGCCAACGACGTTTCGCTGAACAACTGGCCGGTCGACATTCCGCGTCCGCGCCAGATGGCGTCGCTGTGGACCGACTGGACCTGGTACACGGGGCCGCTCGCCGGCTTCGGCCTCGGCGGCGGCATTCGCTACCAGAGCGCGTCGGCCGGTGCGGCCGACAACTCGCTGACGGTATCGAGCGTCACGCTGTTCGACGCGGGCCTGCATTACGACATGCGCAACTGGCGCTTCGCGGTGAACGGGACGAACCTGTTCAACCGCCATTACATCAGCGGTTGCCAGTCGAACAACGTCTGCATCTTCGGGACCGACCGCACGGTGATCGCCACCGCGAAATACAACTGGTGACGTCGCGCGCCGCGGCTCGCCGGCCGGCCTTCGTAGCCGGGGCGGGCCGGCCGCGGCGCCTTCGTCCGCTTTTTTCCACGACGCCTCCATGCCGAAGAAAAATCTCGTCTACATCCAGTCGCTGCGCAACGGCGCGGCCGATCGCGCCGGCCAGCCGGTCGCTTATCGCGGCGGCACGCGCTACATGAAGGCGCCGCTCGAATTCCTCGTCGAGCGCCTGAACGATTCGCCGCTCGGCGAACGCTACACGCTCCAGGGCGTGATCGTCGACGACGACGAAGGCTCGCCGGCCGACCGCGCGAAAGTGGCCGATTACGGCTTCGCGCGCACGCCGGGCCGCCCGTGGATCCTGCCGGAAGGGCTGACGGTGCAGGGCCGGCCGGTCGACGAACTGTTCTGTTCGATCCCGTCGACGTACCGGCGGCTGCCGCGCGACGCGCGCGAGCGCGTGGCCGGCAAACAGGCGTTCGAGCGCCGCGTGCTCGAGCGCCTGCTCGAACTCGACGCCGACATCGTCGTGCTCGACGGGCTGCTCGTGATCCTCGACGAACTCGTGCGGCCGGGCGCGCGCTTTCACCGGCGCATCGCGAACATCCACCCGGGCATCACCGCCGACGATTCGCCGTACCAGCGGCGCGGCGCGTGGGCGACGCTCGACGCGCTGCACGGCGCGCGCGGCGAACGGGTCGACTGGGCCACCGGCGCGACGTCGTCCACCGAACCCGTGACGATGACGGGCGCGTCGTTCCACTACGTCGACAACGGTATCGATTCCGGCGAGGTGATCTGCGACGTGCTCGACACGCCGATCGCGCCGGACGACACGATTCTCGAACTGCGCTGGAACAACTTCCAGCACAGCCTGTTTCCGGCGCTCGAGCGCGGGCTGCATGTGCTCGCCGATCGCCACGACGCGGGAGCATTGTGATGCAAGACACGCTGACGAAACCGGCCGGCGCCGCCGACGCCGTCGAAGGTGAAGTGGCCGCCGCGCTCGACGGCGCCGCGCACGGGCAGGCGGCGGCGGTCGTCGAGCATGCGCTCGACGCATGGCGGCCCGACGACGCGCCCGACGCGCTGCTCGCGACGTTCGTCGCGCTGTTCAACACCGACACGCGGCACGACGCGGCGACGATCACGGTGCCGCTCGGCGGCGCCGATGCGGCGGCCGTGGCCTCGTACGTCGCGCGGGCGGTGCGCGAAGGCGTGATCGACGGCGCGCAGGTCGCGGGCGACGCGCTGCGGCTCACCGTGTCGCGCACGACGTTCTGGCAGAACCCGCGGCCGTGGCTGAAGGCGCCTGCGTCGGGCGGGATGCCGCTGCGCTACGCGATCACGAACGGCCACCGGCATCCGGTGCGGCCGCCGTCGCCGGCCGGCGAGATCTATGCGCGCGCGATGCCGCAGGTCGGCATGACGTTCAGCCTGCGCACCGTCGACATCGACGCGCACGCGGACCTGTTCAGCGGCTGGATGAACCTCGACCGCGTCGCGCATTTCTGGGACCAGCGCGGCACGCGCGACGAGCATGCGGCGTATCTCGCCGAACGGCTGGCCGATCCGCACATGCACCCGATGATCGGCTATTTCGACGACACGCCGTTCGGCTATTTCGAGTTCTACTGGGCGAAGGAGGACCGCCTCGCGCCGTTCTACGACGCACACGACTACGATCGCGGGCTGCACCTGCTGATCGGCGACTCGCGGTTCCAGAGCGCCGGCAAGCTGCATGCGTGGTGGAGCGGGGTGCTGCACTACATGTTCGTCGACGAACCGCGTACGCAGCGGCTCGTCGGCGAACCGCGCGTCGATCACGTGCGGCATATCGCGTACATGCATCGGCTCGGGTTCTACACGCTGAAGGAATTCGATTTCCCACACAAGCGCGCGGCGCTCACGGTGATCGAGCGCGATACGTTCTTTGACACTTTCCGGTTGCCGTGACGAGGCGGGCGCGCGGCGTCGGTGCGACGGCCTGCGTAGCCTGGCGATGCGCATGCATCGGCCGTCCGGTATATGGACCGCGCGGCCTGCGTCGTGAAGAATGGATCGCTCCTCTCATCGACGACAGGCCGGCAGCATGAATCAGACATCCGCGACAACGTGGGACGCAACCGCGAATGCGCGTCCCGACAAATTGACATATGCCAGCATATGTTTAGAATGGGCGCATCGTACTCCCATGGAGTGGCTCATGCGCACTGTTTCCATTTTCAAGAACGCCCGTAACCAGGCAATCCGCATCCCGAAGGACATGGAGTTCGAGGGTGTCACGGAACTCGAGATCCGCCGCGAGGGCGACACGCTGCTGTTGCGGCCGGTACGTCCCACGTGGCTGTCGTTCGCGAACGAACCGCTGGCCGATGCCGATTTCCTGGCCGAACGCCCGGCCGTCATCGAGTCCGGTCGCTTCGACCTGTCCGGCGATGCCGACGCGCCGTCGGAGTCCAACCGGTGACCACGCTCTACATGCTCGATACGAATATCTGTTCGTTCATCATGCGCGAGCGGCCGCCCGTGGTGCTGTCGCGGTTGCAGTCGTGCGTCAACGCACAGCACCGGATCGTCGTGTCGGCCGTGACCTACGCCGAGATGCGCTTTGGCGCGGTGGGCAAGAAAGCGTCGCCGAAGCATGCGGAACTCGTGACGGCCTTCGTTTCGCGGTTGGATGGTGTGCTGTCGTGGGATTCGGCGGCAGTCGACGCTACCGCCGCGATTCGGGCGGATCTCGCCCTACGCGGCACGCCGATCGGCGCGAACGATGCGTCGATCGCCGGACATGCGATCGCGGCCGGCGCGGTGCTGGTCACGAACAACGGCCGCGAATTCAGTCGTGTCGCGGGGTTGCCCGTCGAAGACTGGGTGGCTTGACCCCGACGCGCGGCAGCGTCGTCCGCTTGCCGGGCTGCGTCACGTCACACGCGGCGGGCGGGTGGGCCGGCAAG
This sequence comes from Burkholderia sp. BCC0398, assembly GCF_902833245.1. Lineage (NCBI taxonomy): Bacteria > Pseudomonadati > Pseudomonadota > Betaproteobacteria > Burkholderiales > Burkholderiaceae > Burkholderia > Burkholderia sp. BCC0398. The sequence goes on along the minus strand of NZ_CADFEM010000003.1, from coordinate 330,715 downwards.
AAAGGCGTCACGGAACGCGTCGAGATACCGGTCCGCGTCGTCGTCGAACTCACCCGGCAACAGCGCGAACGCACGTGCCAGCAGGTCCTGCCCGAGCATCGCGTACATCGTTTCGTCGGCTAGCAGCGCGTGAATGGCGTCGCGCGTATGCGGCAACGCAATCCGTTTCGCATCGCGCGCCAGCAACGCCGCCGCCGCCAGCTCCGGCTGGAAACCATGTCGTTCCACCAGATCGGGCGCGACGTCCCAGATGCGCTCGCGATTACCCGCGTCGTGAAAATGCGTGAGCAGGAACAGCAGGTCGTACGCGTCGCTGTTCTGGCGCGCGCGCCGGTCCTTCCACGCAAGCAGCTTCAGCAGCGCGAGCGCCGGCAGGCTGGCCACCGGCACCACGACGCCCGCGCCGACCGACACGGGCAGTGCCGTATCGACCGCCTCCTGGAAACCCAGCACGTTCAGCACGAACTCGCCGCCGGGCGGCCACGCGATTTCCCCGGGCGGCGTTTCGAGCGGCCCGAACGGCACGAGATCGAGTTCGGTGCGAAAACCCGGCGTGCCGCTGTCGAACAGCAGCTTCTGCTGATGCTTCGGCGCGTGCGCGAATTGTCCGGTCGCGACGAGCGCATCGACGAGCTGCGCGTGAAACGGCCAGCTCACCGCGCATACGGCAACGTCGACATCCCGCGTCGCACGCACCGGACGGATGCCGTGCACGTGCCACATCAGAATGTCGCGCGCGGTCGCACCGGCCACGACGAAGGCCGCGTCGAGATGCGCGCAGGCCGCGCCGACCGCTTGCAGCAGCGCGACCGCCGCCGGCTCGAGCGGCCGGCTCGCATCGATTTCAAGCGGGCGGGTGGGCGAGGTATCGGTCATGGAGCTGCGCGGCGGCGGCAAGGTTGCGGCTGTCTCCGGACGAGACGAGATCCGCATAGATCAGAAGCGGCGGCACGAGCGGCACATCCTGCTCGCGCCAGTCGAGCGCCGGCGAGCGCGGCCAGAACGCTTCGAGGATTTCGACGTCGCCACGTTCGTCCGGACGCATGCGGCCTTGCAGCAGCAGGCGGTTCGGCACGGCGCCGTGCGTATAGACGGTGATCGTGGCGGGCTTCAGATCGTGAGTCAGCAGATCGGCCGCGGGTTCGCCGCCGAGTTGCGCATCGAAGGACGCGAAATCGAAGTCGCGCCACCAGTCTGGCGAGATCGCGGCAAACCGCCGGGCCGGCAACTTCGCGCGCAGGCGGCTCGGGTAGAGCGCGACCCACTCCTGTACGAAGCGCGGCCAGTCGGGAATCAGGCGCTCGCCGTTGCGCCGTTGCGCGACGAGGCCGCGCGCGATCAGATCGTCCATCGCAAGGTTGACCGTGCCGAGCGCGACGCCCGACGCGGCGGCAATCCCCCGATACGGCTGCGCGACGAGGCCCGACTGCGTCGCGAGTGCGAACATCACGGCGAGCCCCTTCGGCGTGGTCGCGCGTGACGCCTGACGGCGCGGCGTGCGGGCAGGTTTCGGCCGACCGGCGATCATCACGGTGGCCTCCGGCTGGATCAGGCTCGCATTGCCGGCGGTATCGAGAAACGGGATGTCGTGCTCGATCAGGCGGGCGGCCAGTTCGGCGGAAAAATAAGGCGCGACCAGCATCAGCGGCCGCTCGCCCGGCGCCGGCGTGCCGCCGCGGCGACGCAGCGCCGCGAGCGCGCCCTGCAGCGATTCGACGCCGATGCTCACGGCCGCCGGCATCTCGATAGTCTGCCCGGCGATGTCGAAGCGGATCATTGCGTCGGCGCGCGCCCGGTACGTCGCCGGCACGCGCACGGGCCGCGCAGCGAAGCGCCGGGTCGCGCGCGCGAACGCGGCACAGGCCTCATCGAGCACGTGCTGTTCTGATATCGGAAGAGGAGCGTTTGCGGGCATCACGGAGGATCGCTTGTTCACTGTTTTGTCAGCGTACACAAAGAATGTACATTCGTCAAAAAATGAACAAACGTTCCCAACCATTTGATGTAAATGGATTATTCCAGATTGTTGAGCGACACCCAACGATCCCCTCCGCATGAAAATTCGAACCTGAACACACAGTGTCGTGCGTGCCGATCGCCAGCGGCAGTCGTCCGGACGGCATAGCGCTCGCGAGGGCCGCGCTTCGTCCCCTGCGTGCGCGATCCGACCGGCAATCAGTGGTTGCCGCCACGACGACTTTCTGTCTGTCCGGTTGCTGCTCAACGCACTATCCTTGCCTGCACATTCCCCACTGCATAACAGGAGACGACACCGTGACGCACAGCGTGATCCCCGCAGGCCTCGCCGACGAAATGATCGAGATCCGGCACCGCATCCATGCGCATCCCGAACTGGGTTTCGAGGAATTCGCGACGAGCGAGCTCGTCGCCGAGCAGTTGCAGTCGTGGGGCTACGCCGTGCATCGCGGGCTCGGCGGCACCGGCGTCGTCGCGCAGTTGAAAGTGGGCGACGGCCAGCAGCGCCTCGGCCTGCGCGCCGACATGGACGCGCTGCCGATCCACGAAGCGACGGGCCTGCCGTACCAGAGCACGATCGCGGGCAAGATGCACGCGTGCGGCCACGACGGGCACACGGCGATGCTGCTCGCGGCCGCGAAGCACCTCGCGCGCGAACGCCGCTTCTCGGGTACGCTGAACCTGATTTTCCAGCCGGCCGAGGAAGGGCTCGGCGGTGCGAAGAAGATGCTCGACGAAGGGCTGTTCGAGCAATTTCCGTGTGACGCGATCTTCGCGATGCACAACATGCCGGGCTTCCCGACCGGCAAGTTCGGTTTCCTGCCGGGGCCGTTCATGGCGTCGTCGGATACCGTCGTCATCGACGTGCAGGGCCGCGGCGGCCACGGCGCGGTGCCGCACCGGGCGATCGATCCGGTGGTCGTGTGCGCGCAAATCGTGCTGGCGTTGCAGACGATCGTGTCGCGCAACGTGTCGCCGCTCGACATGGCGATCATCACGGTCGGCGCGATCCACGCGGGCGACGCGCCGAACGTGATTCCCGATCGCGCGCAGATGCGCCTGTCGGTGCGCGCGCTGAAGCCCGACGTGCGCGACCTGCTCGAAACGCGCATCAAGGAGGTCGTCCATGCGCAGGCGGCCGTGTTCGGCGCGACCGCGACGATCGACTACCAGCGCCGCTATCCGGTGCTCGTGAACGATGCGGAGATGACGGCGTTCGCGCGCGGCGTCGCACGCGAATGGGGCGGCGAAGCCAATCTGATCGACGGGATGGTGCCGCTCACCGGCAGCGAGGATTTCGCGTTCCTGCTCGAGAAACGGCCGGGCTGCTATCTGATCATCGGCAACGGCGACGGGGAGGGCGGCTGCATGGTGCATAACCCCGGCTACGACTTCAACGATGCGGTGCTGCCGACTGGCGCGTCGTACTGGGTGAAGTTGGCCGAGGCGTTTCTGGTGTGATGGAGGATGCGACGCGAGGTTGGGGCCGGGCATTCACAATCCGCTCCCAGTCATGACAGACGGCATGTATCTGGCCTTGGTATATGCCCATCGTGCTCAAACGAAGTGAATCATGTCGAGAAAAGCGCCTGTTTCTCCAGACGATCACGTTGTCGAGTACGTCGACGCCAGCGGGCTGTCGGAGCGATGTTCCGATAGCGACACCATGCGAGCGAGATGGCGGCCGCCCGAATCATGCAACGCACAGGTGCGCGTGTTGCATGACGCGCTGGACGCCGGGGAGGCCTCCGGTCATCCCAAGACGTTCGACGGAGAAACCTTCCTGGCTCGCATGCGGGCGCAACGCGTTGCGGTCAAGGCCGGTCACGCCTGGTCATACGCTTCCTGTCCCGAATCCTGAAGAGCGTTGGCGTCGTACCGCCGAAGGCCGGCCGATCATGTCTCGAATGCTTCCCCACCGAACAGCGCCACGACCGCATCCGGATTCGACGGCCAGTACATGTGCATGTACGTCGCGACGATCGCACCCGCGCGATAAACGGCTTCGCCGCTGCCAGCCTCGCCATCGGGCCGGGCCGCGGTCGCGACCGGCGCCAGCGCCGTATCCAGCCGCGAATAATGAAACGTATGGCCGCGCATCGGCCCGGTGCGCGTATCGAGCTGCTGCATGCCGAGCGCCGCGAACCGGCGCTGCATCGTCGCATGCCCGGGCAGCAGGCCGAGCATCGGCGTCGTCGAGCCGTCCACGTCGGTCAGCGATTCGCACAGGTACACCATCCCCCCGCATTCCGCGACGATCGGCCGGCCGGCTGCCGCATGCGCGCGAATCGTTCGTGCGGTCAGGGCATTCCCGGCAAGCGTCGCCGCGTGCAGTTCCGGATAGCCGCCCGGCAAAAACAATGCATCGCAATCGTCGGGCACGGGTTCGTCGGCGAGCGGCGAGAAGAACCGCGGCTCGGCACCGAGCGTATCCAGCAACGCGAGATTGGCCGGATAGATGAACGAAAACGCCGCATCGCGCGCCACCGCGATCCGCTTGCCGGCCAGCGCGCGCGGCAGCGGCGCGGCCACGTCCGGTTCCGCGAACGTGACGGCAGCCGGCAACTCGACAAGCGCGGTTTGCGCGAGCACATCGGCCGCGCGCTCGAGCCGTGCATCGAGATCGTCGATATCGGCCGGCTGATGCAGCCCGAGATGCCGCTCCGGCAACGCGATGCCTGCATCGGCCGGCACGTGCCCGAGCCAGCGCAGGTCGTCGGGCAACGCCTGTTGCAGCAATTCCGCGTGCCGTGCCGAGCCGACGCGGTTCGCCAGCACGCCGTGAAACGGCACCTCGGGCCGGAACCGCGCGAGCCCGAACGCGATCGCCGCGAACGTTTGCGCCATCGCCTTCGCCGAAATCACCGCGACGACCGGCACGCCGAACGCGGCCGCGAGATCGGCGCTGCTCGGCGTGCCGTCGAATAGCCCCATCACGCCTTCGATCAGGATCAGGTCCGCGTCGTGCGCGGCGTCGGCGAGCAGCGCGCGGCAACCGGCCTCGCCGACCATCCCGAGATCGAGCGCATGCACGGGTGCGCCGCTCGCGCGTTCGAGCAGCATCGGATCGAGAAAATCCGGCCCGGTCTTGAACACGCGCACGCGACGGCCGAGCCGGCGGTGCAGCCGCGCGAGGCCGGCCGTCACCGACGTCTTGCCCTGTCCGGACGCGGGCGCGCTGACGAACAGCGCGGGGCAGGCCGGCATGCTCAGAACTCCACGCCGCGCTGCGCCTTCACGCCTTGCTCCTTGTACGGATGCTTGACGAGCCGCATTTCGGTGACGAGATCGGCCGCATCGATCAGCGCATCGGGCGCGTGCCGCCCGGTGACGACGACGTGCACCGACTCCGGTCGAGCCGTGAGCGTCGCGAGCACTTCGTCGAGCGGCAGGTATTCGTACTTCAGCACGGTGTTCAGCTCGTCGAGGATCACCATCCGGTAATCGCCGCTTTCGATCATCCGGCGCGCCTCGTCCCAGCCCTTGCGCGCGGTCGCGATGTCGGCGTCGCGGTTTTGCGTGTTCCACGTATAGCCGTCGCCCATCGTCACGAAATCGCACTCCGCGACCGCGCCGAGGAAGTCGCGCTCGGACGTATGCAGCGCGCCCTTGATGAACTGCACGACACCGAGCCGCATCCCGTGGCCGAGCACGCGCACGGCCATCCCGAACGCGGCCGTACTCTTGCCCTTGCCGTTGCCGGTGTGGACGATCAGCAGGCCCTTTTCCTGGGTGGCGGCGGCCTGTTTCTTTTCATGGCCGGCGCGGCGGCGTTCGGCCATCCGCTGATGGGATTCGGAATCGGTCTTCATCGGGAGTCGTCCTGTCGAAAGCGAAACAATGGGTTCAAAGCGGGCCGGCGAGCGCGACCGTCACGCCGTCCCGGATGGATTTGGGGCCGAGCAGCCGGCCGTGCGGCGCGGCGAGCTGCGCGCACGGCTCGGCTACGCCCGCGATGCCGAAGCGGGCGAGCGCGGCGCCGGACGGACCGCTCGCGGCCAGTTCCGGGCGGCTCGCGAGTTGCGCCGCGTCGAACGCGACGAGCGGCCAGCCGCGGCGCGCGCACAGCGTGCGCAGCGCACGGGCGCGCGCCTTGTCGGCGAGCGTCGCGACGAGCGCCGGTTCGGCGGCCGGGTAGCACGCGAGCGCGGCGCGGATCGCGGCATCGAGTTGCGCGGCCGTGACGCCCGCGCGGAAACCGACACCGAGCGCGACGCGCATCATGCGTGGCCGCCGAGCGCCGCACACACCGCCGGATCGTCGGCGAGCGCCGCGACGCGGCCGATCACGACGATCGCCGGCGAGCCGATACCGGTTTCCGCGATGCGATCGACGAGCGTATCGAGTGTCGCGACGACGTGGCGCTGTTCGGGGCGCGTCGCGTTCTCGATCGCCGCGCACGGCGTGTCGGCTGGCAGCCCGCCGTCGCGCAACGCCGCGGCAATCGCGTCGAGCCGGCGGATGCCCATGTAGACCACGATCGTCATGCGGGTGGCCGCGAGTGCGCGCCAGTCGGGCTCGTCGGCCCCCGCGCCGTGGCCCGTGACGAAGATCACGCCTTGCGCGTCGCCGCGGTGCGTGACCGGGATGCCGAGCGCGGCCGGCGCGGCGATGCCCGCGGTGATCCCGTTGACGACTTCCACCGGACAACCCGCCGCACCGAGCGCGATCAGCTCCTCGCCGCCGCGGCCGAACACGAACGGATCGCCGCCCTTGAGCCGCGCGACGCTGCGGCCCGCGCGCAGGTGCGCGAGCATCGCGGCCACGATCGCCGCCTGCGGCGTCGACGCATGGCCGCCACGCTTGCCGACGTGCTCGATCAGCGCATCGGCGCGCGCATGGCGCAGCACCTCGGGGTTCACGAGATCGTCGACGAGCAGCACGTCGGCCGCGCCGATCGCGCGCACGGCCCTGAGCGTCAGCAGGTCGGCGTCGCCGGGGCCGGCGCCGATCAGCCACGCGCGGCTCATCGCGCGCGGCACGGCGCGCACCGTGTCGAAACAGTGGAACAGGGAAGGCGGGCGGCGCATCGGCGGCCGGCGGGCAGGCAGTGCATGTCGGATCGGGCGAAACCCGCGCGAACGCGGGTGGAATGCGCACCCCATCCGTTCCCCGCGGATCGGGCGTTCGGCGAGCATCGCGCTCGCCCCTTGCGTCGGCCGGTATCCGGGCTGGCCGCTTGCCAGGCCGCAGCCTTCCCGCCCGTCGAAGGGCAGTGGCATCGCGGGCGGCCTGGGCGCACGCGCGGGAAAGCGCGTTGCGCGGGCGGCGTACCGTTGCGGGGACAGCACAGGCCGGGCGGATGTCCGCCTCCTGTTTCCCGTTTAACTGCATGCGCGGAATGCGCATGCGAGCACCGAACGCGGCGCATACGATAGCACAGCGTGCGTCGGGCGCGAGGCCGGCGAACCGCGCCCGCATCCGTCCGGGACTCAATCCGGGGAAGAAGCATTGCGTACCCGCAATATTGGTGTGCAATCATCTGGTCGACATCGTAAGCAAGGCGCCGGCTTCGGGCTGCCAGTCGCACGAAGCTGACGAGACCCATACCAAAATCGGCTCGCTCTGCCGGACCTGCAGGGCGATGGCCACTACATCGCGAAGTGCCGCGCCTATGGCGAACGTACGCAGATGGACAACCTCCAGTGGGGCCGGTTATGCACTCGCGATCGGCATGCTGGTCGTTTCGGCAGGACTGGCGCTGAAAGCCTGGCCGCTTGTTACGAAGACCGTGCTGGCGCAATCGGTTGCGGGGCTGGGGGCGCAAGTCGTGCAGCAGATCGACCTTGTGTTCGATTCGGCGGCCAGGACGCTTGCCGACGTGGATGCCTCCCCGTACGCGGACTGCTCGCCGCGAGACCTGCGCCTGTTGCGATCGGCTTCCGTGCAGTCGAAGTACGTCAAGGACGTCGGACGCCTGTCGGGCACCGATCTGCTTTGCACGACGATGCTGGGCATGCTGCCCAGGCCCTTTTCTCCGAAGCGGCAGCCATTCCGGCTGACCGACGCGATGTCGGCCTTCTGGACCGTGCCGTTGTTGTCGAGCCCCGACACGCTTGGGCTCGTGGTCGCGGGAAGGAGGGCGAACCTGCTGATGGATCTGGACGCGTTCAGGGTACTGCCGCCGTCAGGTCTGCACTACGTGATCGGGCTCAAAGGCCACCCAACCGCGCTCGTCATCGGGCTCGACGCGCGCGGCGTCCCGGCGTACGTCGATGCCAGCCAGGTGCCGGGGTTTCGGGACGGCAAATCATTCTGCTCGGCCCGCGTGCCGGTGTGCACGATCGTCGTCGTGACACCGCAAGCACTGGCAAACGCCAGTCGGCACGCCGCCTGGCTGCTGGGGATCGCCGGTGGCGCGGCGGGCTGCTGTCTGGGGCTCGGGGCGCTGATGCTGCACCGACGGTGGACGGCGCTTCCCGCGCAGATACGTCGAGCGCTGGCAAACGGGCAATTTGTCCTGCGCTATCAGCCGATCGTCGCGCTGGGCGCATCATCGCGGATCGTCTCCGCCGAGGCGCTGATCCGCTGGATCGACGGGCCAGCCGCACCCGACGTATTCATTGCCGACGCCGAACGCGCCGGCATGATCGCCGACGTCACGGCCTTCGTCGTGCGCACGGTCCTGCGGGAGATGCGCCTGCTGTTCGACAGCGAGCCGGACTTTCGCGTGACCATCAACGTCAGCGCTGACGAACTGCGGGACGGCAGCCTGATGGCGACGCTGGACCGTTGCTGGCCGGCCGGATTGTCGCGCAAGCATGTCGGCTTCGAACTGACCGAGCGGTCGACCGTGGAACTGCCGGAAATTGTGCCGGCGCTTCGGCAATTGCGCGATCTCGGGCATCCCGTCTACATGGACGATTTCGGCACGGGCTACTCCAGCCTGAGCCTGTTGCAGCATCTTCCGATCGACTACATCAAGGTCGACCGTTCGCTTCTGCCAGCCGCGCCGCAGCATGACGGCACCTCGATCATTCCGGAGATCCTCGCGATTGCCCGTCGGCTCGGGGTCGGCGTGGTCTTTGAGGGCGTCGAGACCCGTGAGCAGGCGCAGATGCTCGACATCCCGGGGCTGTCGATCGGCGCGCAGGGCTGGTATTTCGGGCGTCCCGATACAGTGCAAGCGCTGCAGGAAGCGATCGCGGAGCAGTCGCCGCGAACCGGCTGAGCATCCGGACCGAAACGCCGGTCGCGACGACCGCTCGTCTTGACGCCGTCCCCCGCGGGCCGGCCGTGCGGGGCGTCGGCGCGGCCCGCGCGGTCAGAACTTGTACGCCGCCGTCAGCGTGAACGTGCGTGGCGCACCGGGCATGATCTGCGCGAGGCCCGTCGCATTCGCGTAATAGTCGCGATCGGTCAGGTTGACGGCCGCCAGCGTGACCTCGAAGTCGCGCGTGCGATAGCCGGCCTTGCCGTCCCAGCGAACGTAGGCGGGTAGTTCGAGCAGGTTGTCGCGATCGGCGTAACGCGCACCTTCGTACACCAGCCCGAGTTCGGCGAAAAATCCGCGCAGCGGCGCATGGCTGACGAACAGGCTGCCGTTCGCCCCGGACACGCCCGCCGACCGCTTGCCCGCGTACTTCGGCTCGGCGTCGACCACCCGCGCGTGTTGCCAGCCGATGCCGCCGCGGACGAACCAGTCGCCCGTGAGCCGGCCGGCGACGCCCAGTTCCAGGCCGCGATTGCGTTCGAGGCCGGTGAGGTCGAAAAAGCCCGGCCGAACCGGGTCGGCGACGCGGCGGTTGTACAGATCGAGCTGAAACAGTGCGAGGGTCGTGGTGAGCGCGCCGCCGCGCCAGTCGCTTTTCACGCCGATCTCGTATTGGCGGTTGTATTGCGGGCCGAGATCGTTGGCGTTGCCGCGCGCGTCCGGCGTGATGCCGATCAGGTCGCCGCCGACCGGCGCGAAACTCTTGCTGTACGACGCATACACGCCGTGCGCGCGGACCGGCGACCACACGACGCCGAGCCGCGGGCTCCATGCCGTCGTCGTGCGCCGCGAATGCAGATCGTTCAGCACGTTGGTCGAATCGACGTCGAAACGTTCGCCGCGCAGGCCGCCGAGCAACTTCCACGCTCGACCGAGGTCGATGCGGTCCTGCGCGAAGATCGCGTAGTCGCTCACGCGATGGCGGTTCATCGCATACGGGCGCGGCGCCGAACCGGCCAGAGCGAAACGATCCGGTCCGCTGATCGGGACCGGCGTCGCGTCGGCCTGCCAGAGCGTCGGGCTGCGTTTCTGCCAGCCGTATTCGATGCCGAACAGCAGATGATGCAGCGCCGGTCCGGTCGCGACCTTGCCGCCCAGTTCGACGCCGGTCTGCACGTTGAGATGCGTCATGTCCTGCAGGTAGCGCGCCCGTTGCACGCGCCGGTAGTCGCGCGGCTTCGTGACGTAGCTTTGCGTGACGTAGGTATTGTCGAAGGTGCTGCGCAAATCCAGCACGCCCAGCGTATGACGCAGTTCCCAGTCGCCGCCGAGCGCGTGCGTGAAGACCGAGCGCCAGTTCATGTTCTGGTCGCGGATGGTGTCGCGTCCCGCCGCGCCGAAGAAGGTCGCGCGCCGCTCGGACGGCAGTGAGTACGCAACGGGTTTGCCGGCCGCGTCGAGCGCGGCGACCGGCGCCGGGATGCCGCGATCTGGCACGCGTCGGTACGCGTCGTATTCGAACTGCAGCAGCCAGCTGCGCCGCGCGTCCCGCCATTTGATCGACGGCGCGATGGTCTGGCGCGTGCCGTCGACGTGGTCGCGGAAGCTGCCGGCGTGTTCGCGTCCGGCATTGAGCCGCACGCTCCATGCGCTCGACAGCATCCGGTTGAGATCGACCGATGCGCCGAGCCGTCCATCACTGCCGGTCGCCGCCGACAGATGGCCGAAGTTTTCCGGCAACGGCTGCTTGGTGATCCGGTTGATGACGCCGCCGCCGCTGCCGCGCCCGTACAGCGCCGCCGCCGGCCCCTTCAGCACTTCGACGCGTTCGATGTTGCCGAGACTGCGCACGTATTGCGCATCGTCGCGCATGCCGTCGAGCAACAGGTCGCCCGCGGCGGAAAAGCCGCGAATGCGGAACGAATCGAAGCGCGTATCCGACGTATTGGACACGCCCGGCACGCCGGCCAGCGCGTCGGCCAGCGTGCGGCCGCCGTAGGACAGCGTTTCGTCGACTGCGACGCTGTCGATGGTTTGCGGGACGTCGCGCGGATCGCTCGCGGTGCGGGTTGCCGTGCTCACGCTTTCGGCGCGCGGATCGTTCGGATGACGGCGGCTGCGCACCTCGAGCGCGGGCAGTTCGTCGTCGAACTCGGCCGCCGGCGCAGGGAAGGAGGCCACGCCGGCGAGCGAGCACAGCGACAGGGCCAGCACAGGAAAGCGCCGCCCGGATATCTGTCGTTTCGACATGAAAATTTAAGGATGACTGAGTGATTGCCTCACATTGCCGTTGCGCGGTGGTTTGCGTTGTTGTCGGCGAAGTTTATCCCGATCAGTTGAAAACGACAATCATTCGCGTTCGCTGAGGGCCGCTCGCCTTGACGCTCCCGGCCCCGCCGCCTACACTCGCACGCGTTTTGGTGCTCGCGCGCGCCGCTCCGGCACGCGCAGTTAAACGGGAAACAGGGAGCCTGCCTGCACCGCAGTCGAGCCAACCTGTGCTGCCCCCGCAACGGTAAGCGAACGCGTCGCGCGAGAAGCGCCACGCAGCGCCGCTTCGCCGCATGCCATGCGCATGCGGACGACTGCCACTGGATGCCGCGCATCCGGGAAGGCGAAGCGGCGTGTTCGTCAGCCCGGATACCGGCCTAAACGTTGGGGTTCAGCGCCGCGGGGAGGCGGCGCATCGTCCACGGCCGCAGCCGTGTTGGCATTCACGATGTCGACCGTTCGCAAGGAAGCACCATGTCCGATTCGTTGTTCCGCCCGCCGTGCGACTGTCCGCGCGGATCACGCGGCGAGCTTCCCGCGCACCGCCCGCTGAATGGCCGCGCCGCCCCCGACGCGACGATCCCGTCCTGATTCCCTCTTCGACACCGGACCTACCATGACCCTACGCAAGCTGCCCGTCACGATCGTCACGGGCTTTCTCGGCAGCGGCAAGACGACGCTGATGCGCCATATCCTGCAGCACGCCGAAGGCTGCCGCATCGCGGTGATCGTCAACGAATTCGGCGAGCTCGGCATCGACGGCGAAATCCTCAAGGGCTGCGGCATCGGCTGCGACGATGCCGACGGCGCGCAGAGCGAAGCGTCGGGCCAGCTGTACGAACTCGCGAACGGCTGCCTGTGCTGCACCGTGCAGGAAGAGTTCTATCCGGTGATGGAAGCACTCGTCGAGCGCCGCGCGGACATCGACCACGTGCTGATCGAGACGTCGGGCCTCGCGCTGCCGAAGCCGCTCGTGCAGGCGTTCAACTGGCCGACGATCCGCAACAGCTTCACGGTCGACGCGGTTGTGACCGTCGTCGACGGGCCGGCCGCCGCGAGTGGCCAGTTCGCGGAAAACCCGCAGGCCGTCGACGCGCAGCGCCGCGCCGATCCGAACCTCGACCACGAATCGCCGCTGCACGAACTGTTCGCCGATCAACTGTCGTCAGCCGATCTCGTGATCGTGAACAAGGCCGACCTCGTCGGCGACGCCGAGTTCGCGCAGATCGAAACCGCGATCCGCGAAGAAATCCCGCCGCAGGTGAAGATCGTGCGTGCGACGCGCGGCGAGCTCGATCTCGCGATGCTGCTCGGCCTCGAATCGGCGTCGGAGGACACGATCCATCTGCGGCACGACCATCACGGCTCGGCCGACGACGGCGATCACGATCATCATCACGACGATTTCGATTCGGTGGTGGTGTCGGGCGACGCCGGCACGCGCGAAGCGACGATCGCCGCATTGCAGCGGGTGGTCGAAGCGCACACGATCTATCGCGCGAAAGGTTTCGCCGCGCTGCCCGGCGCGCCGATGCGGCTCGTGATCCAGGGCGTCGGCCGCCGCTTCGACAGCTATTTCGACCGCCGCTGGCAGGACGGCGAAACGCGCGCGAGCCGCTTCGTGCTGATCGGCGAGGATCTCGACGCGGCCGCGCTGCAACGCGCGTTCGACGCCGCATGCGCGGCCGAGCCGCAACAGGCGTAACGCACGATGCATCTGTTGCGCACCACGCCGGGCGGCTTCGTCGACGATACGCAGGGCGTCGTCAGGATCGACCAGCAGCCGGCCGACATCGTGATCCTGAGTTCGGCCGACACGACGCTGTCGCTGCTCGCGAGCGTCGTGCCGCACTTGCCGGCCGGGTTCCCGAGCGTGCGGCTCGCGAACGTCACGTTCCTGCGGCAGCCTGCGTCGGTCGATTTCTATGTCGACGACGTGCTGCGTCACGCGAAGACGGTCGTGATCGATCATCTCGGCGGCGAAGCGTACTGGCCGTACGGGATCGAGCAGGCCGTGTCGCTCGCGTCGAAGCGCGGGCAGCAGCTCGCGATGTTCTCGGGCGACCTGCAGGAGGACCCGAACCTCGTCGCGAAGAGCACGGTCGAGGCCGAGCTGTGCCGGCTGTGGTGGCGCTATCTGCGCGAAGGCGGCGTGCACAACGCCGACGCGCTGCTGCGCAGTATCGCGTTTCACACGCTCGGGTTCGGCGACGAGCCCGAACCGCCGCGCCCGCTGCCGGCCGCCGCGCTGTATCACCCGGCGCGCGACCGCGCGAGCGTCGACGACTGGCGGCCGCGCTGGACGCCGGGCGCGCCGGTCGTCGCGATCCTGTTCTATCGCGCGCACTGGCAGGCCGCGAACACGGCCGTGTTCGACGCGCTGGCCGATGCGTTGATCGACGAAGGATTGAATCCGCTGCCGATCGCGGTGACGTCGCTGAAGGACGCGGTGAGCCGCGAGGTCATCACGCAGCTGTGCGACACGCATGGCGTCGCGCTCGTGCTCAACACCACCGCGTTCGCGGCCGGCGCGATCGACAGCGCCGAGCCCGACGTGCTGGCCGGCGACGCGCCGGTGCTGCAGGTGATTCTGTCCGGCGGCAATCGCGACGCGTGGGTGGCCGACAACCAGGGGCTGCACGCCCGCGACATCGCGATGCATGTCGCGCTGCCCGAAGTCGATGGGCGCATCGTCACGCGCGCGGTGAGCTTCAAGGGGCTCGCGTATCGTTGCCCGCACACTGAAGTCGACGTCGTGCGCTACCAGCCGGATGCGGAGCGGATCGCGTTCGTCGCGGCGCTTGCGCGCGGCTGGTGCCGGCTGCGCACGCTGGATGACGCCGACAAGCGCATCGCGCTGATTCTCGCGAACTATCCGCAAAGCGAAGGGCGGATCGGCAACGGCGTCGGGCTCGACACGCCGGCATCGGCGCTGCGCGTGCTCGCGGCGCTGCGCGATGCGGGCTACACGGTGGCCGATCTGCCGTCTGACGGTGATGCGCTGATCGCGCAACTCACCGAAGGCGTGACCAACGATCCCGCCGTGCGCACGCTGCGTCCCGCGTTTCAGAGTTACGCGCTGGCCGACTACGTTGCGCGCTTCGCGCGACTGCCGGCGGCCGTGCGCGACGCGCTGAACGAACGCTGGGGGCCGCCCGAAGCGGACCCGACGCTGCGGCAGCAGCGCTTCACGATCGCCGGCTGGCGCGCGGGCAACGTGTTCGTCGGCATCCAGCCGTCGCGCTCGCGCGACGACAACGACTACGCGAGCTACCACGATGCGGATCTCGTGCCGCCGCACGCGTATCTCGCGTTCTATTTCTGGCTGCGCGATGCGTATCGCGTCGACGCGGTCATCCATCTCGGCAAGCACGGCAACCTCGAATGGCTGCCGGGCAAGAGCGTCGCGCTGTCCGACGCATGCTGGCCCGACCTGACGCTCGGGCCGCTGCCGCATCTGTATCCGTTCATCGTCAACGATCCGGGCGAGGGCAGCCAGGCGAAGCGCCGCGCGCAGGCGGTGATCGTCGATCACCTGATGCCGCCGCTCACGCGCGCGGAAAACTACGGCCCGCTGCAGGATCTCGAACGGCAGGTCGACGAATACTATGAAGCGCTGATGGTCGATGCGCGGCGCGCGAAGCTGTTGCGCAAGACGATCCTCGCGACGATCGCCGAGCATCGTCTGCATGACGAACTGAGCGTGTCGCCGCCGCGCGATGCGGGCGACGAGGACGCGCTGCTCACGCGCGTCGATGCATGGCTGTGCGAATTGAAGGAAGCGCAGATCCGCGACGGGCTGCACGTGTTCGGCGCGTCGCCGGTCGAGCGCCAGCGGCGCGACACGCTGCTTGCATTGGCACGTTTTCCGGTCGGCGACGGCAAGGACGAACGGGCTGGCCTGATCGGCGCGCTCGCGCGCGATCTGGGGCTCGGCAACGATTTCGACCCGCTTTCGGCCGACTGGGCCGCACCGTGGACCGGGCCGCGGCCGGCCGTGCTGCAAACGCTCGACGCGTCGCCGTGGCGGCATGCGGGCGATACGCGCGAGCGGCTCGAACGGCTGGCGCAGCATTGGCTCAACGTCGTGTGCGGAACCGCTTCGGAGGATTCCGGCCTCGACATTCCGCCGCCCGGCGAATGGCCGCATACGCTCGCGGTGCTCGAACGCGTGCGTTCGACGCTGTTGCCTGCGCTCGACGCGTGCGGCGGCGAGGAAATGCGGCAGTTGCTGCGCGGGCTCGACGGCCGCTTCGTGCCGCCGGGGCCGAGCGGTTCGCCGTCGCGCGGCCGTCCCGACGTGCTGCCCACGGGCCGCAATTTCTACTCGGTCGACACGCGCGCGGTGCCGACGCAGGCCGCGTGGTCGCTCGGGCTGAAATCCGCGCAGCAACTGATCGAACGCCATCTGCAGGATCACGGCGACTATCCGCGCGCGATCGGGCTGTCGGTCTGGGGAACGGCCACGATGCGCACCGGCGGCGACGACATCGCGCAGGCGTTCGCGCTGCTCGGCGTGCGGCCGAAATGGGCGCACGGCAGCCACCGCGTGACCGACTTCGAGATTTTGCCGATCGAGATATTCGACCGGCCGCGCATCGACGTGACGCTGCGCGTGTCCGGTTTCTTCCGCGATGCGTTCCCGAACCTGATGCATCTGTTCGACGCGGCCGTGCAGGCGGTTGCCGCGCTCGACGAGCCCGAGGAACTGAACCCGATCCGCGCGCGCATCGAGCGCGAACGCGAGAAGTGGGTCGCGCAGGGCATGGCGCCCGACGAAGCGCGCCGCCGCGCCGGCTGGCGCGTGTTCGGCGCGCGGCCGGGCAGCTACGGCGCGGGCCTGCAGGACCTGATCGACCAGCGGCGCTGGCAGACCGACGCCGATCTCGCGGATGCCTACCGTCGATGGGGCGGCCATGCATACGCGCAGAACAGTGCGGGCGACGCCGCGCCCGACGTGTTCGGCGAGCGGCTCGCGACGATCGACGTCGTCGTGCAGAACCAGGACAGCCGCGAGCACGACATTCTCGATTCGAACGACTACTACCAGTTCCAGGGTGGAATGACGGCGGCGGTGCGGCACCTGTCCGGGCAGCAGCCGAGTATCTATCACGGCGACCATGCGAACCCGGTCGCGCCGAAGATGCGCACGCTGCGCGAGGAAATCGCGCGCGTGATCCGCTCGCGCGTCGTCAACCCGAAATGGCTCGACGGCGTGAAGCGTCACGGCTACAAGGGTGCGGCCGAACTCGCCGCGACCGTCGATTACCTGTATGGCTACGACGCGACCGCGCGCGTGCTGTCCGATCACCAGTACGCGCTCGTCGCCGACGCGTACCTGTTCGACGACGCCACCCGCGCGTTTCTCGAACGGCACAACCCGAACGCGCTGCACGGCATCTGCGAGCGCTTCGTCGAAGCGATGCAGCGCGGGCTGTGGCAGCAGCCGGGCCCTTATCGCGAGCGGATCGAGGCGATCTGGCTCGCCAGCGAACAACGTCAGGAAGGAGGACGGCGATGACCGATCCGACGACGCACCGCGCCCGCGCGGTTTTTCCGTTTGCGGCGCTCGTCGCGCAGGACGCGTTGCAGCAGGCGCTGCTGCTCGCCGCGATCGACCCGTCGCTCGGCGGCGTGCTCGTCAGCGGCCCGCGCGGCACCGCGAAATCGACCGCGGCGCGCGGCCTCGCGGAGCTGCTGCCGGAAGGGCAGTTCGTCACGCTGCCGCTGTCGGCAAGCGACGAGCAGGTGACGGGCACGCTCGATCTCGCGCACGCGCTGGCCGAAAACGGCGTGCGTTTCCGGCCGGGCCTGCTGGCGCGCGCGCATCGGGGCGTGTTGTATGTCGACGAAGTGAACCTGCTCGCCGACGGGCTCGTCGATACGCTGCTCGACGTCGCCGCGAGCGGCGTGAACATCGTCGAGCGCGATGGCGTGTCGCATGCGCACGACGCGCGCTTCGTGCTCGTCGGCACGATGAATCCCGAGGAAGGCGAGTTGCGTCCGCAACTGCTCGACCGCTTCGGGCTGATGGTCGAGCTGGAGAACTGCTTCGACGCCGCCCAGCGCGAGCGGATCGTGAAGGCGCGTCTCGCGTTCGATCTCGATCCGGATGCGTTTCGCGCGCGTCACGCGGCGGCCCAGCGGGCACTCGCGGACCGGATTGATGCGGCGCGTGCGCGGCTGGCGACGCTGGATTTCGATGATGCGGTCCATGCGCGCGTCAGCGCGCTGTGCATCGACGCGGCCGTCGACGGGTTGCGCGCCGATCTCGTGATGCTGCGCGCCGCGCGTGCGCTGGCCGCGCTGGAGCAGGCCGACGCGGTGACGGTGTCGCATGTGGCGCGCGTGGCCGAAGCCGTGCTGCGGCATCGGCGCCATGCGGGGCCGCCGCCGTCGCAGCAAGGTGGTGAGCACGACGATCGTTTGCGCTCGGATACACCACGGCAGCCCGACAAGCGACACGGCGGCACCGACGACACAGAGGCCGACGCGTCCGCATCGCAGGGCGACTGGGGCTACCTGCCGCCCGAACCGACCGGGCTGCGCGACGTGAAAAGCGTGGTGCCGCTGCCGCTAAAAAAACGCTGAGCCATCGAGCCGGCGCCGCCGCGAACGCGATTCGCGGTCCTCGATGGCAGACAGGCGCCGCCGCGCGCGTGCCGGGCACGGCGCGCGCCGGCACGGCCGTCGCGTGGCCGGCGACGCTCGCCGCGAAACGCGGCGGCCCGCTGCATCGCGATCATCTGCGCTACGGGAAACGCGCGGGCACGCCGCACGCGCTACATTGCTTCGTGCTCGACTGTTCGGCGTCGATGTTGTCGCATGAGCGGCTCGCGCTCGCGAAGGGGCTGATCGTCGCGTATTTCGATCAGGCTGCGCGCGCACGCGTCGAAACCGCGTTGATCTGCTTCGGCGGCAACGGCGCCGCGCGGCGCTTCGGCCCGGCCGTACCGCGCTGGTGGAACGCGCGCTGGCTCGAGCCGGTCGACGGCGGCGGCGGCACGCCGCTCGCGGACGGTATCGCGACCGCCGCGCAGTTGCTTGCCCGCGCCGCTCGCCGCGAGCCCGGCAAGCAGCGCTGGCTGTGGGTGCTGTCCGACGGCCGCACGCGCGAGATGCCGGCCAGACCCGCGGCGGCCGATCACGTCGTGTTCGTCGACTTCGACGATGCGGCCGTGCGAATCGGGCAGGGCGCGCGGCTCGCCGCGGCGTGGGGCGCGCGATGGATGACGGTCGACGCGCTTCGCACGGATCTCGCCGGCTGATGGCCGGTCGGCGGTGCGCTATGATCGGCGTTTGCGCTTCTGCCCACTGGACACTCCCGCCATGCAAGTACTGGTCGATGCCGACGCATGTCCCGCCGTCATCAAGGACATGCTGTTTCGCGCCGCGCGTCGCGCCGAAATCCACGTGACGCTGGTCGCGAACCAGTTTCTGCGTACGCCGCCGTCGCCGTTCATCAAGGCCGTGCAGGTGCCAGCCGGCTTCGACGTGGCCGACGCGCGCATCGTCGAGCTGGCGGAACCCGGCGACCTCGTGATCACCGCCGACATCCCGCTGGCCGCCGCCGTCCTCGACAAGGGCGCGCACGCGCTCGACCCGCGCGGCAACTGGTTCAGCCGCGAGAACATCGAGGAGCGCCTGTCGACGCGCGCGATGATGGACCAGTTGCGCAGCGCGGGCATCGACACCGGCGGGCCGGCGCCGTTCAGCGCGCGCGACGGCAAGACGTTCGCGTCGCAGTTCGACCGGTTCCTCGCGCGGCACGGCAAGCCGTAACGGCATGCGTTTGCGCCCGTCTGCGCCCGGCCGGGATGCAGGTTCGCGCCGACGCTGCTATCGTGTGGCGCGAACCCTCAGCACAGGAGCGCATGCGTGTCACCGACCCAACTTCTCGTTCCGACCTACACCCAGATGCTGCGCGCCCAGTCAGCGTGGCTCGACAAGGCCGTCGCCCACCGGCAGGCCGCCGGTGACGAACCCGACGCGGCGATGACGCTGAGGCTCGCGCCCGACATGTATCCGCTCGCCGCGCAGGTGCGCTTCTCGTGTTTCCAGGCGATGGAGCCGGTGCACCGGCTGCGCGGCGAACCGCTGCCGGCGGCATTGCTCGCGTTGCGCGAGGCGGGCTGGAATGCCGATGCGCAACCTGGCTCGCCGGCCGATGCGCAGGCGCTCATCTCCGGCACGCTCGCCTTTCTCGGCGAACTCGCACCGGATGCGCTCGATGGCGGCGCAGCGCTGCCGATCTCGCTCGAGATGCCGAACGGGATCGCGTTCGACATGACCGGCGAACAGTACGCGCGCGACTGGGCGCTGCCGCAGTTCTACTTTCACGCGATCGCCGCGTACGCGATCCTGCGCCATCACGGCGTCGAACTCGGCAAGGCCGATTACGTGCCGCACATGCTCGCCTACGTGCGGCCGGGCACGATTCCGCAGGGTTGAGCCGGCCTCCGGGCGGCCGCGAAGCGACATGGCACGTGCTCTGTTCCTCTGCAGCCGCAACCGGCTGCGCAGCCCGACGGCCGAAGCGGTGTTCGCCGCGTGGCCGGGCGTCGAAACCGACTCCGCGGGCCTCGCGCCCGACGCGGACGTGCGGCTGTCCGCCGAGCAGCTCGATTGGGCGGACATCGTGTTCGTGATGGAGCGCGCGCACAAAGCGCGACTGTCGGCGCAATTCGGTGCGCATCTGAAGCACCGGAAGATCGTCTGCCTCGATATCCCCGACCGCTACGCGTTCATGCAGCCCGAACTCGTCGCGCTGCTCGAACGCAAGGCTGGCCCATTCCTGCGCGCGTAATCGCCGCGAGCCGTGCCCAAGCCTGAGCCGGCATCGACCTTAGCGAAGCGGTTCGCTCACGAATGCAGAAAACAGTCGAGCCGCAGCAGCTCGATGATCTTGCGTGTCGGCACGCTCGCTCGCAGCGTGTCGAGCCGGTCGACCGCGAACCACTTGCAGTGGGCGATCTCGTTGCTCGCGCGCGGCATCAGGTGCGCCGGCACGTCGGCCACGAACACGTGATGCAACTTCGTCAGCCCGCCGAACTGCACCGCGTAGTCGAGCGCGAGTCCCTCGAGCCGGGTTTCCTCCGCGAGTTCCCGCCGCGCGGCTTCGAGCGGCGTCTCGCCGCGCCGGATCGTGCCGCCCGGCAGCGACCAGCGCGCCGTGGTGCGCGCGACCAGCAGCACGCTGCTGCGCTGGCGGCACACGATCGTGGCGCGTTCCTTGATGACGGCGAGGGTATCCGGCCCGGTGCTCATGTTCTGGCAAGACAGGTGCTGAATCGTGGAGAGAAGTGCACGCCGGCGGCCGTCGTCCGACAGCAGGCGGCGACGGCATGCAAGCCGCCGCGCCGATGTTACCGGCCGTTCGTGACAGTTCCGTGCACCGCGGTCGCACGGCGGAATGGACGAAAGCTCACGCGTGCGTGTAGATCCCGCTGCGCGTCGGCTTCGTGTGGCGCGAATGGCGGCGCTTGTGAACCGCACGCCGGTGATGGGGCGACGGCGCGGTCACGTGCCGACGTGCGGGCGCGGGCCGGGCCGCCGGCGCGGCGGCATGCGGCGCGGCGCCCGGCATCCCGGTTTGCCCTTCGCCGAAATGGAAAGTCTGGTTCTGCGCATGCGCGACGCCCAGCGTCGACGCCAGCACGAGGGCCGCCAGCCACAATCGTTTCATGGAGATTCCGTCTCGTGTCGTTCGGGATGAACGTGATCCGTCAGCTTAGCGAACGGCGGGGCGTCACCGCAACCGGCCTGCGTTCGGCGTCGTTCCCGCTTGCGCGCGACGACGCGATCCGCGCGGCAGCCGGGTCCCTCCGGGCTTGACAACATAATTCTCCGGTGTGAATATAAATTCACGTACAAGAATTATTCGTCGAATCCGGAGAAGCCGCGCGCAAGCGCCCGGCCACCGGAACCGGCAGTCCGATCGACCGGAACCAGGAGCGAGACGCATGGCGGAACACGAGCAGCAGGGCGCGCTGGCGGGATTGCGCATCATCGATCTGTCGCGGGTGCTGGGCGGCCCGTACGCGACCCAGATCCTCGCCGACCACGGCGCGGAGGTGATCAAGGTCGAGCCGCCGTCCGGCGACGAGACGCGCACGTGGGGCCCGCCGTTCGACGGCGACACCGCGTCGTATTTCCTCGGCGTGAACCGCAACAAGCTCGGCATCGCGCTCGACCTGACGCAGCCGGCCGATCGCGAGCGGCTGCTCGGGCTGCTCGAACGCGCGGACGCGCTGGTCGAGAATTTCAAGATCGGCACGATGGAGCGCTGGGGGCTCGGGTTCGACGCGCTGCAGGCGCGGTTTCCGCGCCTCGTGTATTGCCGCGTGTCGGGTTTCGGCGCGGACGGCCCGCTCGGCGGGCTGCCGGGCTACGACGCGGCCGTGCAGGCGCTGGCCGGGCTGATGAGCGTCAACGGCGAAGCCGGCGGTGCCCCGCTGCGCGTCGGCGTGCCGATCGTCGATCTCGTCACGGGGCTGAACGCGGCGCTCGGCGTGCTGATGGCGCTGCGCGAGCGCGATGCGAGCGGGCGCGGCCAGTTCGTCGAATCGACGCTGTTCGACTGCGCGCTGTCGATCCTCCATCCGCATACGCCGAACTTCTTTCATTCGGGCAACGCGCCCGTGCGCACCGGCAACGCGCATCCGAACATCACGCCGTACGACAGCTTTCCGACGGCGGGCGCCGACATCTTCCTGGCGGTCGGCAACAACGGGCAGTTCGCCGCGCTGTGCGACGTGCTCGGCACGCGCGACTGGCTCGACGATCCGCGTTTCGCGGACAACCGCGCGCGCAGCCAGCACCGCGCCGCGCTGCGCACGCTGCTCGAAACGGCGCTGGCCGCGCACGACGGCGCGACGCTCGCCGAGCACCTGATGCGCCGCGGCGTGCCGTGCGCGCCCGTGCTCGGGCTCGACGCGGCGCTCGACCATCCGCATGTCGCGCACCGGAAGATGAAGGTCGAGCTGGGCCGGCACCGCGGCATCGCGTCGCCGATCAAGCTCGGCCGCACGCCGGCCACGTACCGGCGGCCGCCGCCCGCGCTGAACGAACATGCGGCGCAGGTGTTCGAGGACGACAACGGCAACGACGACCACCGCCGCACCTGACCGGCATCGCGGCGTCGGCCGTGCCGCACAGCGGCGCACGGCCGCGCGCCGCGCACACCCACATTCGGACATCACGTCGGCCCGCGCATCGACACGCCCGTCGATGCGCGCCGGCTGAAGAGGAGACGCATCATGCTCGCATGGATCGGCGCGGTCGCCATCGTCGCGCTGTTCGGCCTGATCATCACGAAGCGGCTGTCGCCGCTCGTCGCGCTGATCGTCGTGCCGGTGGCCGCGTCGCTCGCGGCCGGTTTCGGACTGCAGACCGGCAAGTTCGTCGTGCACGGCGTACAGAACATCGGCCCGATCGCCGGGATGTTCGTTTTTGCGATTCTATTTTTCGGAATCCTCACCGATGCGGGGATGCTCGACCCGATCATCGCGGGCGTGCTGCGCGTGATCGGCTGCCATCCGCCGCGCATCGTGATGGGCTCGGCGCTGCTCGCGCTGCTGATCCATCTCGACGGCTCGGGCGCGGTCACGTTTCTCGTCACGCTGCCCGCGATGATGCCGCTCTATACGCGGCTCGGGATGGATCGCCGTATCCTCGCGTGCGTCGCGTCGATGGCGGCCGGCGTCAACTTCCTGCCGTGGGTCGGCCCGATGCTGCGCGCATCGGCCGCGCTGCACATTCCCGGTTCGACGATCTTCACGCCGATGATCCCGGTGCAGATCGTCGGGCTCGTGTTCGTGTTCGGCACCGCGTACGTGCTCGGCGTGCGCGAGGCGAAACGGCTCGGGCTCGACCGCGCCGGCGCGGCCGCGCTCGCGATCGCGCCGCGCGAGCTGACCGACGCCGAACGCGCGTTGCGCCGCCCGGGACGCTTCGGGATCAACGTCGCGCTCACGCTCGTCGTGCTCGGCACGCTGGTGTCGGGCATCGTCGACCCGATGGTGATGTTCATGCTCGGCACGGTCGCCGCGCTGGTGATCAACTATCCGGACGTCCAGGCACAGCGCGAGCGGATCGACGCGCATGCGAAGGCCGCACTGATGATGGCGAGCGTGCTGCTCGCGGCCGGCGCGTTCACCGGCATCATGTCCGGCACAGGGATGCTGAAGGCGATGGCCGAGGTCGTCGTCGCGCACGTGCCCGTCGAGCATGCGCGCCACATGCCGTTCGTGCTCGGGCTGCTGTCGATGCCGCTCAGCCTGCTGTTCGATCCCGACTCGTTCTACTTCGGTGTGCTGCCGGTGCTCGCGGAGAGCGGCAAGCTGCTCGGCGTGCCGCCGATCCAGATGGCGCAGGCCGCATTGCTCGGCCAGATGACGACGGGCTTTCCGGTGAGCCCGCTCACGCCCGCGACGTTCCTGATCGTCGGCCTGACCGGCGTCGAGCTCGCCGAGCACCAGAAATTCACGATTCCGTTCCTGTTCGCCGCCACCGTGCTGATGGTCTTCGCCGCGGTCGCGACGGGCCTGTTTCCATTGTGAGCGGCGCGGCCGTTCACGCTTTCCGGGAGAGCAGTCCATGCAGTTCGACCTGACCGACGACCAGCGCGCGATCGAAAGCGCGATCGAGAAAATCTGCGAACGCTTCGGCGACGACTACTGGCTCGAACGCGATCGCGCCGGCGGGTTTCCCGCCGATTTCCACGCGGCGCTCGCCGACGCCGGCTGGCTCGGCATCGCGATGGACCCGGCCTACGGCGGCGCCGGGCTCGGGATGACAGAGGCGGCGCTGATGATGCGCACGATCAGCGCGTCGGGCGCGGGGCTGTCCGGCGCGTCGGCCGTCCACATGAACATCTTCGGGCTGAACCCGGTGCAGGTGTTCGGCAACGACGCGCAGAAGGCGCGCTTCCTGCCGCCGCTGATCGCCGGCCACGACAAGGCGTGTTTTGCAGTAACGGAACCCGATGCGGGGCTCGACACCACGCACCTGAGCACGCAGGCGCGCCGCGACGGCGATCACTACGTGCTGAGCGGACGCAAGATCTGGATCTCGACTGCGCAGGTCGCGAACAAGATGCTGATCATCGCGCGCACGACGCCGCTCGACCAGGTCGCGAAGCCGACCGACGGGCTGAGCCTGTTCTATACCGACCTCGACCGTTCGCATGTCGAAGTGCGCGAGATCGAGAAGATGGGCCGCAAGGCGGTCGATTCGAACATGCTGTTCATCGACAACCTGCGCGTGTCGCGCGACGACCTGATCGGCCACGAAGGCGACGGCTTCCGCTATCTGCTGCACGGGCTGAACCCCGAACGGATCCTGATCGCGGCCGAGGCGATCGGCCTCGGGCAGGCCGCGCTGCGCCGCGCGACGCAGTATGCGTGCGAGCGCGTCGTGTTCGGCCGGCCGATCGGGCAGAACCAGTCGATCCAGCATCCGCTCGCGCAGGCGTGGATGCAGCTCGAGGCCGCGTGGCTGATGGTGATGAAGGCCGCGACGCGCTACGACGCGGGCCAGTCGTGCGGCGCGGAGGCGAACGCGGCCAAATACCTCGGCGCGGAAGCCGCGTTCCACGCGTGCCAGACGGCGATCGCGACGCACGGCGGGATGGGGTACGCGAAGGAATATCACGTCGAGCGCTATCTGCGCGAGTGTATGATTCCGAGGCTCGCGCCCGTGAGTCCGCAACTGATCCTGTGCTACATCGCGGAGAAGGTGCTCGGGCTGCCGAAGTCATACTGACCGTAGCGACCCGGCGGCCCGCCCGGCGCGCGGTTTCCCGTTCCGAATCAAGCGCTCGTCATGGACGTCAAACTCGTTGCCCGCACGCTCGACCTGTTCGAGCTGTTCGCCGCCGAACGGCGGCCGCTGCCGCTCACCGAACTCGCGCGCCTGCTCAATGTGCCGGCGTCGAGTTGCCTCGCGATGGCGCGCACGCTCGTGAGCCGCGGCTATCTGTACGAAGTGCGCAAGCGCGGCGGCTACTATCCGACGCGACGCCTGCAGACGGTCGCCGCCGCGATCGACGCGACCGATCCGGTCGTCGACATCGTGCATCCGCACCTCATCGCGCTGCGCGACGCGAGCCGCGAAACGGCGGTGCTCGGCAAGATCCAGGGTGCGTCGGTCACGTATCTCGACGTCGTCGAATCGGAACAGGCGATCCGCTATACGCGTCAGCCGGGCGAGCTGCGGCCGCTGCATGCGAACTCGATCGGCAAGGCGATTTTCGCGGAACTCGCGAGCGATGCGCAGCAGGCGCTCGGCGCGCAACTGCCGTTCGAACGCTTTACCGACGCGACGGTGGCCGACCTCCCGGCGCTCGTCGCGCAGACCGCGCGGTTTCGCGAACTCGGCTGGGCCGAGAATTTCGGCGAGAGCGCGCCGGAGCTATCGGCGATCGCGGTCGCGCTGACGCTCGACGGCGACTGGTACGGGCTGTCGGTCGTCGGGCCGACCGAGCGGATCCGCCAGCATCGCGACACGCATGCGGCGCTGCTCGTCGACGCGAAGGCGCGGCTGCAGGCCGAGCACGCGCGCGGGTAGGGCAGCGGCGCGCGACGGCGCGGGCAACGGGCCGTCGCCGGCGTGCGGTCCCGCCACGCCGGAAGCGGCCCGCCGCACGTCACGCGCGGGTGTGTCGCACCGTCACGACTTCACCCACACGCCGCCCGCGCTCGGGTTGTCGCCCTGCGTCCACCATTTCGCGCAATACTTCGCGCCCTGATACGTCACGCACGTGCCGCCCTGATACGCGGTCGTCGCCGACCACGCGGGCGTGCCGCCGCTTATCGGCTTCCACACGGCCGCCTGGCCCGGCACGTCGCCCTGCGTCCACCACTGCGCCTGATACGTGGTGCCCTGGTAGGTGACCGTCGCGCCGGCCGTATAGACCTGGCCGGCCGCCCACGGTGCGCCCGGCTGCGGCGTGCCGCCGTCCGAGCCGCCGCCGTAGTTCGGATCCTGCGTGACGCCCGCGCCCCACTTGCCGTCGAGCTTCTTGAAGATCGTCGCGAATGCGTACGGCTGCTGCGCGACGCCGGAGCAGGTCGGCGACGCATACGTGCCGCCCGACGGGCACGCCTGATCGCGGCCGACCGACCAGTTGCCGAAGAAACCGTAGCCGTTCGCGACGGCCGCGTTCAGCACGGTCTGCGCATTCGCGAGCGTGAAGGTTTCGCCCTGCACGTCGTTGACGCCGATCATCGGCGTGACGCCGACCATCTGCCACAGCTGCGCGTTGGTCTTCGGCTGGCCGGCCGACTTGAACGCGGTGTCGAGCTGCGAATAGAGCGCCTGCGCGGCGCTGATCGCGGCGGCGCCCATGTCGATGTTCGCGGGGCCGTAATCCATCGCCATCACGTTGACCGCGTCGAACGTGGTCTTGTTCGCGATGGCCGCGTTGACGACGTTCACGCCGTCCTGCGTGAGCCCGGTCGGCATCGTCGGCAGCGTCAGCGTCACGTGCAGCGGCTTGCCCTTCGCCGCATAGTCGGCTTGCAACTGCGCGACCGCCTGGAAGTTGCGCGTGACCGCCGCCGTGTCCTGCTGCGACGCGCCCTCGATGTCGAAGTCGATATGCGTGAGGCCGTACGTGTCGATCACCGTCTGGTACGCGGTCTTCAGCGCGGGAACCGTCGAGCACGCCTGCATCAGCGGCGTGCCGTTCGCGCCGCCGAACGACACGGCGACTTCGCCGCCTTTCGCGCGGTAGCTCGCGATCGACGTGGACAGCGCGGTCAGCAGCCCGCCGCTCGCGCCGTTGCCGATCGGCTGCACGCCGCCCCACGACGGCACGCAGCCGTTGCCCGCGACCACGAATGCGAGCGTGAACTGCTGGATGCCCTGGCGCACGCCGATCTGATCGACCAACGGCGTTGGATAAAGCGTCACGTCGACATACGGCGCATAGACGCCGGCACCGTGCGACACGCTCGCCATCGCGAGCAGACAACCCGCGGCAAACCCACGCGGAATGAAACGCGGCAACACATTGTTGTTCATTCTGTGTTCTCCAAGTGGAAGAGGGATACGCTGGCCTGCGTATCGTCGCCGGGGGGCAACGCACGTGTCCCGCCGGCGGCGTGCCTATCTTGGAGGATTCGCGTCGAATAGGAAACTTAGGTGTTCTTCTTTTTGTTATTCGATTTCCGATACGTAACGAACTTGCCGATTCGGTCGAATATCGAAACGCGCGGAGGGCACTTTTTCCGATCGATCGCGCGCCGCCGCGCGGATGGACCGGTTCCAGCGAACCGGCATGCCGATCAACGGCTCGCTCGCATGCGCATTCACATTCGTGCGAACCCCGCCGGGATGCGGTATGCGCAACCCGGCGGGCGCAGCGGCGTTCAACGATACCAGCGCGGCGTATAGACCCATTCGCGTGCGTTGCCGATCGCGAAACGCCGCGTCGTCGACGAGCCGACGATCACCATCGTGCGCATGTCGACCTGGTCGCTGCGCAGCGCGCCGAGGGTCGTGGTCGAAAGCGTCGCGCCCGGCCGGCCGATGTCGCGGCCGAGCACGACCACCGTGTCGGCCGCGCGATGCACGCGCACGATATCGAGCGCACGGTCGAGCTGCCACGGCCGCGCACGCGAGATCGGGTTGTAGAACGCCATCACGAGATCGGCTTGCGCCGCATGCCGCAGGCGCGTCTCGATCACGTCCCACGGCTTCAGGTTGTCCGACAGCGAGATCGCGCAGAAATCGTGGCCGAGCGGTGCGCCGGCCTGCGCGGCCGTCGCGAGCGACGCCGAGATGCCGGGCTCCACGCGCAGGTCGACCGCGGCCCATTGCGGGTCTCGGGCTTCATCGAGCGCTTCGAGCACGGCCGCGGCCATCGCGAATACGCCGGGGTCGCCCGACGACACGACCGCGACGCGCCGGCCCTCGGCCGCCAGTTCGAACGCATGGCGCGCACGCTGCATTTCCTCGCGATTGTCGGTGCCGTGCACGCGCTGGTCGGCCCGAAACGGGCCGGCCATGTTCACGTAGGTGGTATAGCCGAGGATGTCGGTCGCATCCGCGAGCGCCGCGCGTGCGGCCGGCGTGAGCCAGGCGGCGCCGCCCGGGCCGAGGCCGAGCACCGTCAGGCGGCCGCGTGCGCGGCCGAGCGTGGCCGGATCGACCGGGTGCGATGCGATCGCGCACGCGAGGCCGTTCGATTCTTCACGTAGCGTGTGGGCGACGCGTAATGCGCGGCCGAGCAGCGTGGTGGCGTCGGCGGGCGCGTCGCGGTCACTATCGCTATCGACGAAACGCAGCGGCACGTCGAGCGTGTTCGCCGCTTCTTCCAGCGCGGGTTCGCCGATCGCCGATGCGGGCGCGACGAGGGCCGCGAGCGCCAGCCGCGCGAGGCCCTGTGCGTCGAGCAGGGCTTCGATGCGCGCAGCAAGCGCTTCGCCGGCATGCGCGGCATTCGCGGCGACGCCGACCACCACGCTGCGCGGATGAATCACGAGTTCGTCGCGCGCGCCGCGCCACGCATCGGGCGTCACGCGAATCGCGTGCGCGGCTGCGGCATCGCGCGGCAGCGCGACGTCGTCGAGCCACGGCGCGGCGCCGTCGATGCGCATCGACGCGCCCGCGAGCAGGTCGGACACGAAGCGCTTGCCCTGCGCGAGATCGGCGAGCGCATAGCCTTCCGGCGGATTGAGCACGCACGCGCCGAAGCGCAGTTCGCCGCTCGTCGTGATCGCCGGCGCGACGCCGACGCATTCGGCGATTTCGCGCGCGATCACGTTGACGCCGGTCAGCCCCCCGAGCAGCGGCACGACGGCCGAGCCGTCCTCCGCGACCGCGAGCACCGGCGGCTCGACGCCCTTGTCGGCGAGCGCGGGCGCGAGGCAGCGGATCACGATGCCGGCCGCGCACAGCGCGACGATCGGCAAGCCGCGCGCATAGAGTTCGCGCAGGTGAGGGCCGAGTTCGTCGAACGGCACGTCGGCGTCGACGCGCGACGCGAGACCGTGCACGAGGGCATCTGGATAACGCGCCTGGATACGTCGCGCGGTATCGAGCGCGCCCGCGCCGAGGATCACGATCGCGGGCGGCGTCGTCATCCTTGCCATTTTTCCCCCGGCACGACGAGCAGCGAGAAATACGGCGACGCCATCGGATCGACTTCGTCGAGCGGCACGATGCGCTGGTTCGCCATCGTCGCGCGCTCGACGTAGAGCGCGCGCTTCGCGAGCCCGAGTTCGTCGAGCACGCGCCGCACCTTGTCGAAATTGCGGCCGAGCTTCATCACGACGGCCGCGTCGGCCCGCGCGAGCCGCTCGCGCAGTTCGTGCTCGGGCAGCACGCCCGACAGCACCGACAGGCTCTGGTTGCGATAGACGAGCGGCTGGCCGAGCACGGCCGTGCCGCCGAGCATCGCGCACACGCCCGGGATCACCTCGGTGTCGTAGCGCGGCGCGAGACGGTCGTGCAGGTACATGTACGAGCCGTAGAAGAACGGGTCGCCTTCGCAGATCACCGCGACGTCGCGGCCTGCATCGAGGTGCGCGGCGACGATCTCGGCCGCGGTGTCGTAGAAATCTGCGATCACCGTCTCGTAGCACAGCGGCGGCGGCAGCGCCTCGGTCGTCACCGGATAGACGAGGGGCAGTTGCGTCTGTCCGTCGAGCAGGTGCGCTTCGACGATGCCGTACGCGTTGCCTTTCTTGCCCTTCGCGACGAAATACGCGACCACGGGCGCCGCCTGCAGCACGCGTAGCGCCTTGATCGTCATCAGTTCCGGATCGCCGGGGCCGACCCCGACCCCGAACAGCCGTCCGCGCGCGCGCGTCATTCGACCTCCGTCGCGAGCGCATTCACCGCGGCGGCGGCCATCGCGCTGCCGCCGCGCCGGCCGAGCAGCGTGACGTACGGCACGCCGCGGCTGTCGGCGTCGAGCGCCGCCTTCGATTCGGCCGCGCCGATGAAGCCGACCGGGAAACCGACGATCAGCGCGGGGCGCGGCGCGCCGGCGTCGATCATGTCGAGCAGGTGGAACAGCGCGGTCGGCGCATTGCCGATCACGACGACGCTGCCCGCGAGATGCGGACGCCACAGTTCGAGCGCGGCGGCCGAGCGCGTGTTGCCGAGGCGTTGCGCGAGATCGGGCACCTGCGGCTCGCCGAGCGTGCAGATCACGCGGTTGGCCGCGGGCAGCCGCGCGCGCGTGATGCCTTCGGCGACCATCCTCGCGTCGCACAGGATCGGTGCGCCGGTCGCGAGCGCGGTGCGGCCGGCCGTGCCGGCGCCGGCGGAAAAACGCAGGTCGTACACGACGTCGACCATCCCGCTCGCATGGATCACGCGTACCGCGAGTTTCTCGAGATCGGGCGGCACCTGCGACAGGTCGGCCTCGGCGCGGATCGTCGCGAACGACTGACGGTAGATTTCCTGCCCGTCGCGAATGTAGTCAAGCATCGGTGGTGTCCTGGCTGTGCCGCGCGTCCATGAGGCGGACCGCGGCCTGGTCAATCGTCAGACGGCGCGCGAGCAGGGCGCCGAGGCCCGCGGCCGCGTCGCGCCGATAAAGGTCGTAGCGTTCGGGCGCCACCGCGACGAGCGTATGCACGGCAGCGTGCGGTAGCGCGCAGTGGCGTTCGCAACCGGTCAGATGCACGTCGAGCGGATGGCCGATGCGCGCGGCGAGTGCAAGCGCGTCGCGTTTCGTGTCGGCGTGCGCTTTCGCGCAGCCCGCGCTGCCGGTGCAGGCGACGAGCGTCGCCAGCGGGTCGGACGCCGCGCACACGAGGCCGAGCGACGCGAGTGCTTCGCGCGTCGCAGCCGCGTGTTGGTTCGATACGCCGTGCATGAACACGCCTTGCCACGGCGTCATCGACAGCGTGCCGTCGCCGTCGGCTTCGGCCAGCGCGGCGAGCCGCTCCAGTTGCGCCGCGTCAAGCCGCCCGAGCGCGAATTGCGCGCCGATGCTGCAGCGTGCCGCGTCGCGCGACGGGTATGCGCCGAAACGCAACGCGGCGTCCGCGGGCGTGCGCCGCCAGCCGGCGAGCGTCGGATCGGCCGCGAGCGGGAACGGCAGATAGTGTTGCGCGCGCTCGAGCAGCATGCGTTCGCCGCACATCGACAGCAACGCGCGCATCCGCGTGACGTCGGCCGGCGCGAGATCGAGGAACGCGAGCAGCAGTGCGCGGACCAGTGCGACGCCCTGATCGATCGACACGTCGACCGACGCGGGCCGGTCGTCGTGCGCAACCGGAGGGCAGCCGGCCAGCCCCGCCGCGAGACGTACCGCGCCATCGCCGCGACGCCACGCGGCGAGCCAGACGTCGTGCGGATGATCGAGCGCCGCGACCGCTTCGCCGCCGTCGAGCTGGATCGAGAATTTCGGCGACAGTTCGCCGCGGCGCGGCTCGCTCGCGAGCATGTCGAGCAGCGGCATGGCGAGCGCCCGGCTATCGACGAGCGCGGCCGGGTCGTGCCCGGCGAGCGGGCTCAGCATCACGTTGCGAACGTCGTCGCTCGCCGCGAGCGCGGCCGCATCGATGGCGGTGTTGCCGGCGCTTGTGCGCGGGCCGAGCCCTGCTTCGAGCAGCGCGCGCGCGAGCGCATCGGACGCACCGTCGCGAATGCCGCGCAACTGGAGATTCGCGCGATTGGTCGCATCGATCTCGCCGGAGCCGTGCAGGCGCGCGGCGGCGGCGATCGCACGCGCCTGGCGCGTGTCGAGCCGGCCGCCCGGCAGCTTGATCCGGCACAGCCCGCCGTCGGCGGCCGCGACCACGCGCACGAGCCCCGGGCAAGCCGACGGGCGCACGATGGGCGACGCAGGAATCGAATCGGGGGCGGAATTCAACGGGATACCGGAACAGTGTGGCGCCACGGCCAACGCATCGGTACACCCCGCCCGACGCCGACTGGCACGCACGCACTTTCTGGCCGGCAGGTCTCCTGGCTGACAGGTCGGCGCCGCCTCCCGGCCTTCCCGGTGAAACCAGTGGCATGAGGGGGAGATCGGCTCGCTGTCTACAGTTGCGGGGGCAGCCACAGCGGCGCGCGGTGCGCCCTGTGTTCCCTCTTCGGCCCCGAAGGGCACCGGCGAACGAACGGCCGTAGGATACCCGATTTCGGCCGCGATTCGCGACCGGCCGGCCGTTCGAGGCCGGCGAAGCGGGCAACGGTCGGGAGCGGGCAAGCCGGCAGATGAAACGCCGGGTGGAACACGGTACCATGCCGTTTTTTGCAATGCGGACGGCGGCACCGGCGCTTTCACGGCCGTGCGGCGACACGATGGAATCGAACGATGGGGAAGGGTGCATGACGGCGTGGCTGACGGTAGTGGGCATCGGCGACGACGGTTACGCGGGGCTCGGACGCCACGCGCGGCGCGCGCTGCTCGATGCGACGCACGTGGTCGGCGCGAAACGGCATCTCGACATGCTGCCCGCGCGGCTGCGCGCCGCGCGCGAAGCATGGCCGTCGCCGTTCGACCTGTCGGCGCTGCTCGCGCGCCGCGGCGCGCCCGTGTGCGTGCTCGCAAGCGGCGACCCGATGCTGTTCGGCGTCGGCGCGACGCTCGCCCGCGCGCTTTCCCCCGACGAATGGCGCGTGCTGCCCGCGCCGTCGTCGCTGTCGCTCGCGGCCGCGCGGCTCGGCTGGGCGCTGCAGGACGTCGGCGCGGTCTCGCTCGTCGGGCGTCCGCTCGCGACGCTGGGCCGCCACCTGCTGCCGGGCCGGCGGCTGTTCGTGCTGAGCGCCGACGGCCGTACGCCGGCCGCGGCCGCGGCCGAACTCGTCGCCCGCGGCTTCGGGCCGACGCGCATCAGCGTGTTCGAACATCTGGGCGGCCCGCTCGAACGGCGGATCGACGGCCTCGCGCACGACTGGAACATCGACGAAACCGCCGCACTCAATCTCGTCGCGCTCGACTGCCGGGCGGGCCCCGACGCGCCGCGCCGCGCGCTCACGCCCGGCCTGCCCGACGACGCGTACCGCCACGACGGCCAGCTCACCAAGCGCGACCTGCGCGCGATGACGCTCGGGCGCCTCGCGCCCGCGGCCGGCGAACTGCTGTGGGACGTCGGCGCCGGCAGCGGCTCGATCGGCATCGAATGGATGCGCGCGCATCCATCCTGCCAGGCGATCGCGATCGAAGCGCATGCGGAGCGGCAGCGCTTCATCGAACACAACCGCGATACGCTCGGCGTGCCGGGCCTGCAACTCGTCGCGGGCCGTGCGCCCGATGCGCTCGCGGGGCTCGCCGCGCCCGACGCGATCTTCATCGGCGGCGGCGCGACGGCGCCCGGCGTGCTCGACGCGTGCTGGGCGTCGCTGAAACCCGGCGGACGGCTGGTCGCGAACGCGGTCACGCTGCAAGGCGAGATGGCGCTCGCCGCGTGGCGCGATGCGCACGGCGGCACGCTCACGCGCGTGTCGCTCGCGCACGCCGAACCGCTCGGCCGCTTCGACACGTGGCGGCAGCCGCTGCCGGTCACGCTGTACGACGGGCGCAAGCCCGACGCGACAGACGCGACAGACGCGGCCGACGCGGCAGGTTCGTCGAATAGGGCGAACCCGTCGAACCCAGCGGACGCGTGATGCGCGACGAAACCCCCGAACAGCCCGCGCCGCTGCGCTTCGGCTACACGACCGGCAGCTGCGCGACCGCGACGTCGCTCGCGGCCGCGCGGCTGCTGCTCGCGGGTCACGCGGACGACGCGGTCGAGATCGTGCTGCCGAAGGGACAGCGCGTGATGATGCGGCTCGAATTCTGCCGCGTCACGGCCGACGGCGCCGAAGCCGGCACGATCAAGGATGCCGGCGACGATCCGGACGTCACGCACGGCGCGCTGATCTTCGCGCGCGTCGCGCTCGCGGGGGCGCCCGGCGTGCGTTTTCATGCGGGGCCGGGCATCGGCACGGTCACGCGTGCGGGGCTCACGCTGCCGGTCGGCGAACCGGCGATCAACCCGGTGCCGCGCCAGATGATGACCACGCACCTCGAAGCGCTCGCCGCTGAACACGGCTACACGGGCGGTTTCGACGTGACGATCGGCGTCGAAGGCGGCGAGGCGCTCGCGCTGAAGACGATGAACCCGCGCCTGGGCATCGTCGGCGGGCTGTCGATCCTCGGCACGACCGGCATCGTGCGGCCATTTTCGTGCTCGGCCTATATCGCGTCGATTCATCAGGGCATCGACGTCGCGCGAGCGAATGGCATCGCGCACATCGCCGCCTGCACGGGCAACGCGAGCGAGGATGCGATGCGCGCGCACTACCATCTGCCCGACATGGCGCTGATCGAGATGGGCGATTTCGCGGGCGCGGTGCTCAAGCACCTGCGGCGCGCGCCGGTCGCGCGCCTGTCGATGTGCGGCGGCTTCGGCAAGCTCAGCAAGCTCGCGGCCGGCCATCTCGACCTGCACAGCCGCCATTCGAGCATCGATCTGCCGCTGCTCGCGCAGTGGGCGGCGCAAGCCGGCGCGAGCGATGCGCTGCAGGCCGCGATGCGCGCCGCGAACACGAGCCAGGAAGCGTTGAAGCTCGCGCAGGCCGACGGCGTGCCGCTCGGCGATCTGGTCTGCGCGCACGCGCTGCGGGTCGCGCGCGACATCGTGCCGCCGTCGGTCGCGGTCGAAATGTTCGCGATCGATCGACAGGGCCGCTTCGTCGGGGAGGCGCGATGAGCCCGCGCATCCTGCTGCTCGGGGGCACCGGCGATGCGCTGAAAATCGCGCGCGCGCTCGGCCCGCATCATGTCTATAGTCTCGCCGGCCTTGGCAAGACGCCCGACGATTTGCGCTGCGACGTGCGCGTCGGCGGTTTCGGCGGCGCAGCCGGGCTGACCGCGTATCTTCGCGACGCCGGCATCGGCCTCGTGATCGACGCGACCCATCCGTATGCCGCGCAAATCAGCGCGAACGCCGCGGCGGCGACGCGCGACGCGGGCGTGCCGCTATGGGCGCTGCGCCGCGCGCCGTGGACGCCGCAACCGGGCGACGACTGGCGGATGGTCGACGACTGGGCCGGCATCGAGGCCGCGCTCGCGCCGTTCAGGCGTCCGCTGTTCACGCTCGGCCGCGAGCCGCTCGCGCATCTCGACGCGATCCCGCCGCACCAGTTCTGGCTCGTGCGCTGCCTCGATGCGCACCCCGGCAACGCCCGCGCGCAGGTCATCGCCGCGCGCGGGCCGTTCACGCCCGACGGCGAGCGCGCGCTATTCGCGCTGGCCGGCATCGACGTCGTCGTCAGCAAGAACAGTGGCGGCGCGGCCACCGAGGCCAAGCTCGACGTCGCGCGCGAACGCAGGCTGCCGGTCGTGATGCTGCGTCGGCCGCCGCTGCCCGATGCCGACCGCGCATTCGACTCGGTCACGGCGCTCATCGACGCACTCGATCCGGCCGCGCGCGCCTGACGCGACGCAGCGGTCATCCTACGAATTGACGGAGAATTTTCGATGACGGTGTACTTCATCGGCGCGGGCCCCGGCGACCCGGAGCTGATCACGGTGAAGGGCCAGCGCCTCGTGCGCATGTGCCCGGTGATCCTG
This sequence comes from Burkholderia sp. BCC0398, assembly GCF_902833245.1. NCBI lineage: Bacteria > Pseudomonadati > Pseudomonadota > Betaproteobacteria > Burkholderiales > Burkholderiaceae > Burkholderia > Burkholderia sp. BCC0398. The sequence continues at coordinate 294,785 of NZ_CADFEM010000003.1, read as the reverse complement.
TATGCGGGTTCGCTCGTGCCGGCCGCCGTGCTCGACGGTCATTGCGCGGAGCAGGTCGTCAACACGGCCGAGCTCGACCTCGATGCGATCGTCGCGCTGCTCGCCGCCGCGCACGCGAAAGGGCAGGACGTCGCGCGCGTGCATTCCGGCGACCCGTCGCTGTACGGCGCGATCGGCGAACAGATCCGCCGCCTGAAAGCGCTCGGGATTCCGTACGAAATCGTGCCGGGCGTGACGGCCACGGCTGCGTGCGCGGCGACGCTCGGTGTCGAGCTGACGCTGCCCGGCGTGGCGCAGACGGTGATCCTCACGCGCTTCGCGGGCAAGACGACGATGCCGGAAGGCGAAGCGCTCGGCGCGCTCGCCGCGCATCGCGCGACGCTCGCGATCCATCTCGGCGTGCGCCATCTCGCGCGTATCGTCGACGAAGTGCTGCCGCATTACGGCGCCGATTGCCCGGTGGCGGTGATCTATCGCGCTAGCTGGCCCGACGAGGAACGCGTGACGGGCACGCTGGCCGACATCGTCGACAAGGTGCAGGGCACGCAGATCGAGCGCACCGCGCTGATCCTGATCGGGCGCGTGCTCGACGCCGAAGGGTTCGCGGATTCGACGCTGTACGCGAGCGGGGGCTGAACGCACTCGCGCCCGCGCCGCTGGCCCGCGGCGTCGCTCAGGCCCGCGCCATGCGTCGCACCCGCTTCGGCGCAAACCCCGCCGCCAGCGCGAACAGCGCGACACAGAGGCACGCCATCGCGATCCACGCGGGCGTCAGGTCCGCAAGATGCTGGCGCACCAGGCCGGCCGCGAACGGAAACAAGCCTGCGACCAGGTAGCCGACGCCCTGCACGAACCCCGTCAGCGACGCGGCATCGGCCGGCGTCGCCGCATGGTCAACCGTGACGATCAACGACAGCGGAAACAGCGCGCCGATCCCCGCGCCGAGCAGCAGCGCGGCCGGCAACGCGAGCGCGTCGGGCGCGGCCAGCATCACCAGCAAGCCGACGAACAGCGACGCGATCGCCGCATGCAGCGCGGGCCGGCGATCGGGCAGGCGGTCGATCGTCGCGGAAATGGTCAGCCCCGCGACGACTTCCGCGAGCGTCACGCCGCCGAGCAAGCTGCCGGCCACGGTCGGCGACCAGCCAAGCCGCATGTAGTACGGCGGCAGCCACGCGAGCACGAGCGTGTAAGCGCCCGTCGCGATGCCGAAGAACAGCGCGAGCCGCCATGCGCGCGGCGAACGCGTCGGCCGTGCATTCGATACCGACGCCGGCCCGCCGGCCAGCGCGTCGCCACCGCGGCTGGCCAGCGGCCACGCCAGTGCGGCGAGCGCCGCAGGCAGCGCCCAGCCCGCGAGCGCGGCGAGCCAGCCCCAGCGCGCCGCGGCGAATGGCGCGACGACGCTCGCGAGCACCGCGCCGCCCATGATCGACGTCGAATAGACGCCCATCGCGCCGCCGATGCGCGTCGCGAAATGCGCCTTCACGAAGCCGGGCAACAACGCCTGCACCATCGCGATCCCGACGCCCGCGCAGCACGCGCTCGCGAGCAGCAGCCATGCGTGCTGCGCACCGACGCGCGACGCGCAGGCCAGCCCGATCAACGCGACGCCGAGCCACACGCCGCCCACGATCCCGGTGATGCGCTGCAGCCGCCGCGCGCTCAGCGCGCCGAGCCCCATCAGCAGGATCGGGATCGTCGTCAGCAGGCTGGCCGCGCCGTCGCCAATACCCGTCGCGCGCTGGATCATGTCGAGCAACGGGCCGACCGCGGCGAGCGCCGGCCGCAGGTTCAGCCCGACGAGCACGATCGCGGCGAGCCGCCATCCGGGGGAAGTGAAGCGATTCATTGCAAGGCCCTCGATATCGGTGCGCGGCTGTCAGCGAGACGCCGCGCGTTTTTCCGGTAAAGTATCTCGACATCAAGATATATGGCGAGTTATCTTGACGTCAAGATAACTGGTGAGCCGAGGAGGGTTAATGGATCGAGCCGAGCATGCGCTCGCGCAATGGCGCGCCGAGCGTCCGGATATCGACGCAACGTCGATGGTGGTGATGGGGCGGCTGCAGGAAGCCGCGCTCGTGATCGCGCGGGACCGTCTCAATCCGCTGTTCGCGCGCTACGGCATGCAGCCGGGCGAATTCGACGTGCTCGCGACGCTGCGGCGCAGTGGCGCGCCGTTCGCGCTGACGCCGACCGCGCTGTACGACGCGCTGATGATGTCGTCGGGCGGGATGACCGCGCGCATCGACCGGCTGCAGAAGGCGGGGTGGGTCGAGCGTCGGCCGAACCCGGCCGACGGGCGCGGCACGCTCGTCGCGCTGACGGATGCGGGGCGGGCGCTGATCGATGAGGCGGTTGGTGCGCATATCGATAATCAGCGCGAGGTGCTGGCTGTGTTGTCGGCGGCGGAGCAGGCGCAGTTGTCGGAACTGCTGGGGAAGTTGCTGGCGGGGCTGGAAGGTGGGGCGCCGGAAGGGGGGGAAGGGACGTCGCGTTGAAGAATGCGTGATGGAACGTACGCGGCGGGCAAAAAATTTCTTCGTGAATTTTCGTGGGCGTCGCTTGCCGACCCGAAGCGGACCTGGACGTCTTGGCAAAACGGACGTTTACCGTGGAATGAGCGGGACCGTGACCTGGGTGTAAATCTGCGTGGCCGAAATGCATCATGGGGGCGTCAAAAGCCCTGTGGTTGTCTGGATTTCCAACCTGTCATCGGCGGGGCCGTCATCAAGAAAACATCGTGCGGCGGGCTCTCCGATCTAATGAACTCGGCTGCCCTTTGATTATTTCGTTCCGCAGCGCTCAGATCAATAGGAGGATCAGCACCATCCCAAATGCAATCGACCCTCGCTTCGAATCCAGGAAAATGCCATATGCCGCCTTCGATTCGAGCGACAACCAAGCCGTGTTGGGCCGCCCGCTCACAAACTGCAATTGCCGCGTCGGTAGAAAGCTTCATCACGATGCTTCCATCGAGGGAAAAAAAGTCATCCGACGAATCGTAGACGCGAGAACGATCGATGTTCATAGGGTGGTTTCAATACAATCCGACTGTGAGAAGTTCATTTTCGATTGTTCTTCACGATTGCGGACGACGCCAATGGCCGCTTTGCGCAACGGTTGTCGACTAGTCCGCTCCTGGCCGAAGACCGACAGTCTTCCCAGCGTTCCCCGAAAATTCGCGATGACCCAAAAAAACCCTCCGCACAATGCGGCGGGCGTCGCAGGTCGCAGGGCGCGGGCCGCACGTGGTGCGCCCGCGTAACCGATCAACCCCGCGCCGGAATATTAAGCCCCCGCGCGACAGCCGGACGAGCAACAAACGCATCAAGCACCCGCTTGACGTTCCGGAATTCGCTGAACCCGACCAGATCGCCCGCCTCATAGAAACCGACCAGGTTGCGCACCCACGGGAAGATCGCGATATCGGCGATCGTGTACGTATCGCCCATCACCCACTGGCGGTTCGCGAGATGGGCGTCGAGCACGCCGAGCAGGCGCTTCGACTCGTCGACGTAGCGCTGACGCGGTCGCTTGTCCTCGTAATCGCGCCCGGCGAACTTGTGGAAGAAGCCGACCTGGCCGAACATCGGCCCGATGCCGCCCATCTGGAACATCACCCACTGGATCGTCTCGTAGCGGCCCGCGAGATCCTTCGGGATCAGCTGGCCCGTCTTGTCCGCGAGATAGATCAGGATCGCGCCCGATTCGAACAGCGGCAGCGGCTGGCCGTCCGGGCCGTTCGGATCGATGATCGCCGGAATCTTGTTGTTCGGGTTCAGCGACAGGAATTCGGGCGACAACTGGTCGTTCGTGTCGAAGCGCACGAGGTGCGGCTCGTACGGCAGGCCGGTTTCCTCGAGCATGATCGACACCTTGACGCCGTTCGGCGTCGGCAGCGAGTAGAGCTGGAGACGGTCGGGATGCTGGGCCGGCCACTTTTGCGTGATCGGGAAGGCGGACAGATCGGGCATGAAGGTTCGCTCGTCGAAGTGAATGATCCGCGCTCCGCCCGTGCCGTCGCGCTCGCGCACGGTTCACGGCTCGGCGGCGGAGCGGAGCGCGCCGAAAGCGCCCACTGTAGCCGATCCGGGAAATCGATGCAGGGGTCGGTCGGCCGCCGGTTGTTCGACACGGTAGCCGTGGCCGGCGTCGTTCACAGTGCCGCAAGACACGGCGAGCAACGCGTGTCCGTCGGCCGCCGGACCGCATACGGCTCGATGCCCGCCGCCCCCCCCGAGATACGACGTCCTAACACACCGTGCCAGGCGACGGCACAACCGCCCACAAAATCAACCACCGCGCAATTCGTCAACGAACGGAAGCTTTTTGTCAGGGAAAGTCCCGCCCCGCATCCCGTGGTTTTTTGTTGACCGACATCGTATAACGCCGTCATGATTTCCTGACAAGAAAGGTCCCATCCACCGACCGAAGTGAGGAGACATGAACACCACCCCGATCGCTCGCCGTGTCCGCCGGATCGCACTCGCCCTGGGCTTCACGCTGTCGGCCGGCGCGGCCGTTGCGGCCCCCGTATCGCTGAACATCGTCGACGTCGCAGGCAACCTGCAGCTCACGCAGAAGGCCATCGAGGCGTTCAAGGAGAAGAACCCGACCCTCGTCGCGAACGTCACGTTCACAAACGCACCCGCGCCGCAGTTGCCGGGCAAGATCAAGGCGATGCAGGCGGCGGGGCGCTCCGACATCGACCTCGTGCTGACGGGCACCGACGCGCTGGCCGCCGGCATCGAACAGAACCTGTGGCAGAAGCTCCTGCCCGACAACGCAGCCGCGCTCCCCGGCGTGCTCGACAAGTACGCGCCCGGCCCGCGCAAGATGCAGGATCTGGCGCAGGGCTTCGGCCTCGAAGTCACCTACATGCCGGCCGGCCCGTTGCTCGAATACAACCCGGCGAAGGTCTCCGACCCGCCGAAGACGCCCGACCAGTTGCTCGCATGGTGCAAGGCGCACCCGAACAAGCTGATCTATGCGCGCCCGGCGAACTCGGGCCCCGGCCGTACGTTCCTGATGGGGCTGCCGTACGTGCTCGGCGACAAGAATCCGCAGGACCCGATCAACGGTTGGGACAAGACCTGGGCATTCCTGAAACAGTTGAACGACTGCGTGCCGTATTACCCGGGCGGCACGTCGGCGGTGATGAAGGAGCTCGGCGAGGGCACGCGCGACATGACCGTGACCGTCACCGGCTGGGATCTCAACCCGCGCGCGCTCGGCATCGTACCGGCCGAATTCAAAGTCCAGGCGTTCGACAACATGACGTGGGTCAACGACGCGCACTACATGGTGATCCCGAAGGGCGTGCCGAAGGAAAAGCTCGACGTGCTGTTCAAGCTGATGAATTTCCTGCTCGAGCCGGCGCAGCAGGCGACGACCTACGACGACGGCTACTTCTATCCGGGCCCGGCGGTGAAGGGCGTGACGCTCGAGATGGCGCCCGCGCACAGCCAGGAAGTGATCAGGAAATTCGGCCGTCCCGAATACGCGAAGCTGCTCGCCGATCGTCCGCACGTGCAGCCGCTCAGCGCGCAGGCGATGGTCGCCGCGTTCCAGAAGTGGGATCGCGAGATCGGTTCGCAGAAATCGAAATAACGCATGAACCCGCGGGCGCTCGGGCGCCCGCGTCGATGGAGTTCGCGTACATGAAGCACAGTTTCGAACGGTTGCGGCTCGACGGCGTGTGCCGCAGTTTCACCAATGCACAAGGCGCGCAGGTTGCCGCGCTGAACGGCCTCGACCTCGAGATCCGGCGCGGCGAATTCATCGCGCTGCTCGGCCCGTCCGGCTGCGGCAAATCGACCGCGCTGAACTGCATCGCCGGGCTGCAGCCGCTCACGCGCGGCGGCATCTGGCTCGACGACACGCGCATCGACGTGCTGCCGCCCGAGCGTCGCGGCTTCGGGATGGTGTTCCAGAACTACGCGTTGTTTCCGCACATGTCGGTGCTCGACAACGTCGGCTTCGGCCTCAAGATGCGCGGCGTGGCGAAGCAGGAAACGCGGCGGCGCGCGCAGCAGGCGCTCGAGCTCGTGCAGCTCGTCGGTCACGAAGGCAAGCTGCCCGGGCAACTGTCGGGCGGCCAGCAGCAGCGCGTCGCGATCGCGCGGGCGATCGTGATCGAGCCGCCGCTCGTGCTGATGGACGAGCCGTTGTCGAACCTCGACACCAAACTGCGCATCGAGATGCGCGCCGAGATCCGCCGCATCCACACGCAGCTCGAACGCGCGACGATCTACGTGACGCACGACCAGGACGAGGCGCTGTCGATGGCCGACCGCATCGTCGTGATGAAGGAGGGCGTCGTGCAGCAGGTCGCGTCGCCGAAGGACGTCTACACGCGTCCGCACAACCTGCACGTCGCGCGCTTCATGGGCTATCGCAACGTGCTGCCGTTCACGCTCGAAGGGATGGCCGGCGACTGCGTTCGGGTGACAGCCGGTGGCGTGCGCCTCCTCGGCGTGCCGATGGCCGGCTTCGACGCGAAGGACGTCGTGATCGCGCTGCGCCCCGACGACATCGAACGCGCGCAAGCGGGTGCCGACAATGCGTTCGACGCGACCGTCGAGACGGTCGAATACGGCGGCCGCGACTCGCTGATCCGCGCGATCACGCCGTTCGGCCCAATCTGGGCGCGCGTGGCCGGCGAGTTCGCGCAAGGCGAGGCGCTGCGGCTGCGCGTGGCGCCGGCGCGCGCGCTCGTCTATGCGGGAGACGTGCAATGAACGGGCTGCGCCAATCGGCATGCGCGGGGGTACCTCGCCCGGAGGCCGCATGAGCACGCTCGCGACCGGCGGCACGCCGCGCGATGCGAAGGCGTGGCTCGTCACGCCGGCGCTCGCGTTCATCGCCGCGCTGTTCATCTATCCGTTCGCGTACGGCCTCGTGCTGTCGTTCCAGCCGACGAACGGCGGCGGCGCGCTCGCGAACTACGTGCAGTTCTTCACCGACACCGCGATGTGGCCGACCGTGCTCGTCACGCTGAAGCTCGCGGTGCCGGCGACGCTGCTCAACGTCGGCATCGCGGTGCCCGTCGCGTTCGCGCTACGCCGCAGTTCGCGGTACCAGAAGTTCGTCACGACGCTGCTCGTGATTCCCGTCACGCTCGGCACGGTGCTCGTCGCCGACGGGATGCTCACGTATTTCGGGCCGAACGGCTGGTTTCCGCAGGCGCTGCAGGGGCTGCACCTGTACACCGACGAAGTGCGCCTCACGCATAACTACTGGGGCGTGCTGCTGTCGCTGATCGTGTCGGGCTTTCCGTTCGCGTTCCTGCTGATGCTGTCGTACATCAGCGGCATCGACCCGACGCTCGCGCGCGCGGCCGCGACGCTCGGCGCGAACCCGTGGCAGCAGTTTCGCCGGATCTACCTGCCGCTGCTCGTGCCGGGGCTCACGATGGCCGCGTGCCTGTCGTTCGTGCAGGCGTTCTCGGTGTTCCCGTCGGCCGTGCTGCTCGGCGCGCCGGCCGGCCCGACGCGCGTGATCTCGATCGCGGCGGCCGAAGCCGCGTTCGAGAGCTACGACTATTCGCTCGCGTCGGCGATCGCGATCGTGATGGGCTTCGTGCAGCTGCTGGTGGTCGCGTCGATGCTCGGCGCGCGCCGCTTCTTCTATACGGGTGCGGTCACGGGAGGCAAGGGCTGATGGCGACCGACAATCATGCCGCTCGCACGTGGCCGCCGAAGCACGACGCGCCCGATGCGCGACCCGTCGACGCAAGGGAACCGCACCGGATGAAAAGCAATCTCGCCGGCCGCGCATGGAAGGCGCTCGTCTGGGGGCTGATGGCATTCTTCCTGCTGAACGTGATGCTGCTGATCGCGACCGTCGCGGTGAACTCGGTCGCGACGCGCTGGTTCGGCACGCCGCTGCCGCAGGGCTTCACGCTGCACTGGTATGCGAAGGCGTGGGAGGATTTCCAGCTTGCGAGCGTGCTGTGGGTGACCGTCGAGGTCGTCGGCGCGGTCGTGCTGCTGTCGATCGCGCTCGGCGTGCCGGCCGCGTATGCGCTCGCGCGCGTGCAGTTTCGCGGCAAGCGCTTCGCGCTGCTGGTGTTCCTGCTGCCGCTGATGGTGCCGCCCGTCACCTACGGGATTCCGATGGCGACCGTGATGTACAAGATCGGGCTGGCGGGCACGCTGCCGGGCGTGATCCTCGCGAATCTCGTGCCGGCGCTGCCGTTCGTGATCCTCGTGATGACGCCGTTCATCGAGCAGATCGATCCGAACCTCGAAGCCGCCGCGCGTATCTTCGGCGCGAACACGTCGCGCTATTTCCGCTACGTGCTGCTGCCGCTGCTCGTGCCCGGCATGCTCGCGGCCGGGTTGCTCGTGCTGGTGCGCACGATCGGGATGTTCGAACTGACGTTCTTCACCGCGGGGCCGAGCACGCAGACGCTCGTCGTCGCGCTGTATTACGCGGTGTTCTCGACCGGCGTGCGCGCGCCGCAGTCGATCGACGCGATGGCGATGATCTACATGGCCATCACGCTCGTGTGGGTCGTGATCGCGTTGCAGTTCGTCAGTCCGACCCAGCTCGTGAGCCGCGTGAAGCAGGAGCGGCAGTAGGCGAGGGCGGCAACGGACACGCCGGGCCGCCGTGCAATTGGTTACAAATGGATACCGCGCACGATACGCGGACGTTGCAGACTACGCGGCGTTCACCCGATCGACGAATATCCATGAAGTTTCAAACGCTGCTGACACTCGCCGGCGCCTCGACGCTGCTGGCCGCCTGCAATCTGCTCCACGACGGTCCCGGATCGAGCGACGTCGACGCCGCCGTGCGCCGCGCGCTCGAGGCCGAAAACCACGGCGGGCTGAACGCGCTGTTCGGCCAGCCGTTGCCCGTGTCGGCCGACGTCGTGTCGGCGAAACCCGACGGCGACTGCAAGAAGCTCGGCGACCGCACGTACTCGTGCGACGTCGTGGTCACGTGGCGGAATGCCGATTACTCGCCGTCGCGCGCGAACCTGACCTTCGTGAAGGCGGCCGACGGCTCATGGCAGACGTCCGGCGTCGATGCGGCGCTCGTGACGGGCACCGCGAAGTCATTGATCGACCATATCGGCAAGGCTTGGCCGGGCAATGCGGCGAGCGGCGCGTCGGCGGCGAAGTGACGCGAGGGCGGCCAGCCTGGACCGCACTGCTGCTTTTTCCCGATAAAAAAGGGCGCGAGCATCGCGCCTATCTCGTTTGAACGCATCCTCGGTATGCAGCCAGGGTTATAGGGAAAACCCTTATCTCAAGGTATAATTCCGGCCATGAGAGAAAGGTCATCCCATGCCTGAACGCTTCCAAACCCTTGAAAAATTTGTGTTTTCCCTCGTCGTGATGTCCGCCGTCGTGTGCTCGGCCTTCCTCGCGTACGAGCGTCACCCCGAGATCAGGATCGCACTGCACGAAGGCGAAGCGCTGATGCGCGAGAGCGCCAAGTACTCGGTCATCTGCTCGCCGTCCAAGGTCGACCCTTGCGTCGAGATGTCCGCTTACTGAGCCGGCTTTCCGCTTTTCGGGCTTGGGCGACGTCACTGCCGGTCTCAATGCCCTGAAGTCGTCTCGTCACGTATTCGGAAACCGGCCGCAAGACAGCGGCGAATGCACGAACCCGTTACGTGCCGAGTCGCCCGCATAAGCAGCCCCGCATCCGGTCGGCCCCGCTTCGAGCAATCGAGCGGGGCCGTTCTGTTTGTGCATGTCTGCGCGTATCACACGACATGCCGCGGCTCGCCACCGACGAACGCGGCGACGTTGTCCACGAGCTGATCGGCCAGCGCCTGCATCGCTTCGTCACTGGCCCATGCGACATGCGGTGTCAGGATGAACGCCGGATGCGATAGGATCGCGTGAAACGGATGCGCGGCCGGCAGCGGCTCCTGCGTAACCACGTCGAATCCCGCGCCCGCGATCTGCCCCGACTGCAACGCGTCGACGAGCGCGCTTTCGTCCACGAGCCCGCCGCGCGCGGTATTGATCAGCAGCGGCCGGCGCGCCATCCGCGCGAACGCATGTGCGTCGATCAGATGCCGCGTCGCGGGCGTGAGCGGACAGTGCAGCGTGATCACGTCGCTGACGCGCAGCAGCGTGTCGAGCGGCGCATAACCGTCGCCCGCTGCGTCGTCGTGCGCGGCGAACAACACGCGCATGTCGAGCGCCCGCGCGATGGCGGCCACCGCATGCCCGAGCACGCCGTCGCCGACGATCCCGAGCGTCGAACCGGCCAGGTCGCGAATCGGATGATCGAAGAAGCAGAACTGCCCGCTGTCGAGCCAGCGCCCACCACGTACCGCGTCGCGATACGCGACGAGGCTGCGGCGCAGCGCGAAGATCAGCGCGAACGTGTGCTCGGGCACCGTACGCATCGCATAGCCGCGAATATTGCTCACGACGATGCCGCGTGCCGCACATGTATCGAGATCGACGATATCGGTGCCGGTCGCGGCGATCGCGATCATCCGCAACCGCCGCGCGTCGGCGAGAGCCGTCGCGTCGAGCCGCACCTTGTTGGTCACGACGATGTCCGCATCGCGGATGCGCGCCGCGACTTCGTGCGCGGCCGTCCGGTCGAACGTCTGCACCACGTGCGGAAACGGAAACGGCTTCAGCACCGTCTGCGGCGACAGCGTCGCGCGATCGAGGAACACGATCTTCGCGGGAGAAGAAACGGAAAACATGGCAGGTCTCGCTGACAGGCGCCCGGCGGCGCGGAACGGATCCGATTTTGCGCGCGGCGCGCGCGCCGCCGTTTGACCGTTGCGGGAGCGTGCTTTCCCGGATGGAAAGGCTGGTGCGTCACACCTGGCCGATACCGCGCTCGCGCCGTCGTCCGCCTTTCCGTTTCGGAAAGTCTGGTTGACCATCGATCGATTTTCGCCACGCGCGAACGCCGTCATGATCGTCGTCATCGACAACACGATTTCATCGGAGACGGTCATGACACGCCCCCTGGACGGCATCCGCGTGCTGGAACTTGGCCAACTGATCGCCGGGCCGTTCGCGGGCCGGATGCTCGCCGAATTCGGCGCGGAGGTCATCAAGGTCGAGCCGCCCGGCGTCGGCGATCCGCTGCGCAAATGGCGGCTGCTGCACGACGGCACGTCGGTCTGGTGGGCCGCGCAGTCGCGCAACAAGACCTCGCTCACGCTCGACCTGCGCACGCCCGAAGGGCAGGACGTCGTGCGCCGCCTCGTCGCCGACACCGACGTGCTGATCGAAAACTTCCGGCCCGGCACGCTCGAAGGCTGGGGGCTCGGCTGGGACGCGCTGTCCGCGATCAACCCGGGGCTCGTGATGCTGCGCGTGTCGGGCTTCGGGCAGACGGGCCCGTATCGCGACCGCCCCGGCTTCGGCGTGATCGCCGAGGCGATGGGCGGCCTGCGCCACCTGACCGGCGAGCCGGGACGCACGCCGGTACGCGTCGGCATCTCGCTCGGCGATTCGCTGTCCGCGCTGCACGGCGTGATCGGCGTGCTGCTCGCGTTGCGGCATCGCGAACAGCAGGGCGGCAAGGGGCAGGTCGTCGACGTCGCGCTGTACGAATCGGTGTTCAACATGATGGAAAGCCTGCTGCCCGAATATGCGGCGTTCGGCGCGGTGCGCGAGCCGGCCGGCAGCAGCCTGCCGGGCATCGCACCGACCAACGCGTACCGCTGCCGCGACGGCCGGTACGCGTTGATCGCCGGCAACGGCGACAGCATTTTCCGGCGCCTGATGGAACTGATCGGCCGGCCCGATCTCGGCAACGATCCGGCGCTCGCGCACAACGACGGGCGCGTCGCCCAGGTCGCGCGCATCGATGCGGCGATCGGCGAATGGAGCGCGCGTCACGACCTCGACGACGTGCTCGCCGCGCTGAACGACGCGCGCATTCCGTCCGGGCGCATCTACGACGTGGCCGACATCGCGGCCGATCCGCACTACCGTGCGCGCGACATGATCGTCGACGCCGCGCTGCCCGACGGCACCCCGGTGCTCGTGCCGGGCATCGTGCCGAAACTCGACGCGACGCCCGGGCGCATCGAGCGGCCGGCGCCCGCGCTCGGCGCGGATACCGATGCGGTGCTCGAATCGCTCGGCATCGACGCGGCGACCCGCGACGACTGGCGCACGCGCGGCGTGATCTGAAACGACCACCGGGACGAAGACATGAACCCCCATCCGCAACGACTCCATATTCACGAAGTCGCGACCCGCGACGGTTTCCAGAACGAAGCGGCGTTCGTCGACACCGACGACAAGATCGCGCTCGTCGACGCGCTGAGCGCCTGCGGCTACGCGAAGATCGAGGTCACGTCGTTCACGTCGCCGAAGGCGATTCCCGCGCTGCGCGACGCGGAAGCCGTGATGCACGGCATCGCGCGCGCGCCGGGCGTCGTCTATACGGTGCTCGTGCCGAACGTGCGCGGCGCCGAGCGCGCGCTGTCGTGCGGCGTCGACGAGGTCAACCTCGTGATGTCGATGAGCGAGAGCCACAACCGCGCGAACCTGCGGATGACGCGCGAGCAGTCGTTCGCGCAGTTGCGCGACGTGATCGACGCGGTGCGCGGCACGGGTGTCGCGATCAACGTGTCGCTGTCGACCGCGATGGGCTGCCCGATGGAAGGCGACGTGCCGGCCGAAACGGTGCTCGCGTGGATGCAGCGCTTCGCGGATCTCGGCGTGCACGGCTTCACGCTGTGCGACACGACGGGCATGGCGTTTCCGTCGCAGGTGCGCGACTTGTCGCGCCGCGCACGCGAGCGCTTCCTGGCGTCGCAGCTCACGCTGCACTTTCACAACACGCGCGGGATGGCGCTCGCGAACACGCTCGCGGCGCTCGACGCCGGCATCGACCGCTTCGATGCGTCGCTCGGCGGGCTCGGCGGCTGCCCGTATGCGCCGGGCGCGACCGGCAACGCGTGCACCGAGGAACTCGTGCACATGCTCGAACTCGACGGCTACGATACGGGCATCGACCTCGTGGCCGTGCTCGCCGCGTCGGCGCGGCTGCCCGCGCTGATCGGGCACGACGTGCCGAGCCAGATCTTGAAGGCCGGGCGCCGCTCGGACCTTCATCCGCCCCCGCGCGCCGATACCTGCGACATGCCCGCGCAACGCGCTTTCTCGTGAACGTCAACAGAAACAGGAGCGAATCCCATGGCGCTGATCGACCACCTCGATCATCTCGTGCTGACCTGCGTCGATCCGGAGCGGACGAAGCATTTCTACACCGAGGTGTTGCAGATGCAGCTCGACACCTTCGGCGCGGGCCGGCTCGCGTTCCGTTTCGGTAACCAGAAGATCAACCTGCACGTGCGCGGCGCGGAATTCGAGCCGAAAGCGCACGTACCGGTGCCGGGCGCGCTCGATCTGTGCTTCATCGCGTCGGTCCCGCTCGACGACGTGATCGCGCACCTGCGGCGCGTCGGCTGGCCGATCGTCGAAGGGCCCGTCGAACGCACGGGCGCGACGCAGAAGATCCGCTCGGTCTACGTGCGCGATCCCGACCTGAACCTGATCGAAATCTCCGAACCGATCTGACCGGCCGCGCGAGCACCGGCACGCTGCGCGCACGCCGCCACAATCCTTCGCCGAAAGCGGACACGCAGGCGCCGCGCCCGCCGATTCGGGATAGCCGTGCGCGGCCGCGCTGCGGATAATGGCGCCACGGCGTCGGCGCGGCCGCCGCCTTCGCCGCGCACGGAACCCACCGGCCGCGCGCATCCGCAACCCGATCCAGGCACTTTCCGAATGACGATCCTCTATCGCGGCATGGACCGCACGGCGCTCGACGCCGCGTACCTGAACACGAAGGCCGTTCCCGATTTCCCCGCGTTGCTGGCGTCATGCCAGACGCGCAGCGCGGCGCTGTACGCGGCAACGCCCGGCCGGCGCGACCTGCGTTACGGCGCGCAACCCGCGCAGCGCTTCGACTGGCTGCCGTGCGGACAGCCCGACGCGCCGCTGTTCGTGTTCATTCACGGCGGCTACTGGCAGCACTGCACGAAAGAGGATTTCGCGTATGCGGCGAGCGGGCCGCTCGCGCGTGGCTACGACGTCGTGCTCGCCGAATACACGCTCGCGCCGGTCGCGACGATGACCGATATCGTCGGCGAGATCGGCGCGCTGCTCGACCATCTCGCGGCCGACCGCGACGGCCTCGGCACCGCGGGGCGGCCGATCTACCTGAGCGGCCATTCGGCGGGTGGCCACCTGACGGCCATGCATCGCGCGCATCCGGCCGTCGTGTCGGCACTCGCGATCAGCCCGCTCGTCGATCTCGAACCGATCGCGCTGTGCTGCCTGAACGACAAGCTGCAGCTCACCGCGCGCGAAGTCGACGCATACAGTCCGCTGCATCACATCGGGCCCGGCGCCCCGACCGTCATTGCGGTCGGCGACGCCGAACTGCCCGAACTCATCCGGCAAGCAGACGTCTACGCGACGGCGTGCGAAGCCGCCGGCGAGCGGATCGTCCGCACATGGCTGCGCGGCATGCAGCACTTCGCGGTGCTCGACGATCTCGCGACGCCGGACGGCGCGATGCTCGACGCCTTGCATGCAATCGCGCCGCGCTAGCCGGGCCATATCCCGCCATATCGCACGCGCACGGCCCGGCGTATGATCGGCGTCAGGCCGGCGCGCTGACGGCATACCCCGGCACGGCCTTCCAGGATTCCACGACATGGTGAACCCGCTTCATTTCGATCTGCAGTCGCTGCGCGTGTTCGCGCTCGTCGCCGAGCACGGTAGCCTGACGAAGGCGGCCGAACACGGCCAGCTCACGCTGTCCGCGGTCAGCAAGCGCATCGCCGAACTCGAAAGCGTGACCGGCAGCGCGCTGTTCGTCCGGCATGCGCGCGGCGTCGAGCTGACGCCCGCGGGCCGCGCGCTGCTCGATCATGCGGCGAAGGTGATCGAACAGGTGAACCGGATGGCGCACGAGATGAGCGACTATGTCGCCGGCGTGCGCGGCCATATCCACGTGTGGACCAATACGTCAGCGATCGTCCAGTTCCTGCCCGCCGATCTTGCCGCGTTCCTCACCGACCACCCCGGCATCAAGGTCAGTCTCGAGGAGCGGCTGAGCCACGAGATCGTCGACGCGCTCGCGTCGGGCAAGGCCGATCTCGGCGTATTCGCCGACAACGTGCCGGCGCCCGGCATCGACCGGCGGCTGTACCGGCGCGACGAACTCGTGCTGCTCGTGCCGCGCACGCACCGGTTCGCCGCGCGCGACAGCATCCGCTTCGCGGATACGCTCGACGAGGACTACGTAGGCTTGAGCGACGGCAGCTCGCTGCTCGCGCGGATGACCGACGCCGCGTTCGCGGCCGAGCGCTCGCTGAAGCTGCGGATCCAGGTATCGAATTTCGACGGTGTGAGCCGGATGATCGAGGCCGGCCTCGGCATCGGCGTGCTGCCGCGCGACGCGGTGACCGGCGAGCGCGCGGCGCGGCTCGGTGTCGTGAAGCTCGACGACGCGTGGGCAACGCGCACGCTGTGGGTCGGCGTGAAGGCCGACACGGTGCTGACGACCGACGTCGCGAAGCTGTTTGATTTCATGTCGGCGCGGTGAATGCGATGGTGCGATGGTGCGATGGTGCGATGAAACGGCGACGCACGGGCATGCGCCCGTGCGCTCCGTGCCGACTGCCGCGTCAAACCGGATTGATCTCATCCTGGCTGCGCCGCGTGGTCAGCGGCCCCAGCACGCGCAGCGTGACGGCGACGACGCCGAGCGCGGCCGAGATCACGCCGAACATCGCGCCCGCGCCGTAGTTGACGAGCACCGGCAGCAACACGAACGGCAGCGCGCCGCTGACGATGCGCGACAGCGCATAGGTGCTCCCGATCGCCGTCGAGCGTACGCGTGCCGGGAATATCTCGGCCTGATACACGTGATACGCGTTGCTGAACACGTTCGACGCGCACGTCGTCAGGAATCCGAAGCCGACGATCAGCACGGTATTGCCCGAATACGCGAAGCACAGCCCGAACACCGCGATCGACAGGATCGACACGATCACGAGCGTGCGGCGCTCGATCCAGTTGAGCAGCGGAATCGACAGCAGCGAGCCGATCGGATAGCCGATGAACGATAGCGCGATGAACAGCGTGCTGTCCGTCACGTCGAAACCGCGACTCTTCACGACCGTGCCGGCCAGCGTACCGAATCCGTAATAGCCGAAGCCCTGGAACAGGTGAAAGATCGCCAGCATCAGGTAGCGCGCGCCATACGGTTGGCGGCGCAGCAGCGCGATGCGCTCGCCGAGCCCGAGCGGCCGCTGCGGCTCGGCCGGTTCCGCGAAGTGTTCGGGCGCGCGCACGCCGGCGCTTTCCGCAAAGCGCCGCAGCGCCGCGTGCGCCTCGGCCGTGCGGCCTTGCGCGAGCAGCCAGCGCGGGCTTTCCGGCAGCCGGTGCTGGACGAACAGCACGTACACGGCGCCGAGGCTGCCGATCGCGAGAATGATGCGCCAGCCGGCGACGCCCGCCACATGCAGCGGGTTCAGCCACAGCGCGAGAAAGCCGACGAGCGGCACCGCGACATACGAAGTCGTATAGGCCCACGCGGCGAGCCGGCCGCGCTTGTCCTTCGGCAGGATTTCGGACAGGAAGCTGTCGGCAACCGGATAGATCGCGCCGACGCCGATGCCGGTCAGGAAACGGCAGGCCACGAGCATGTCGGCGTTCACCGAAAACGCGCCGACCAGCGAGAACGCGCTGTACCACCCGAGCGTGAGCAGGAACGCCTTGCGTCGGCCGATACGGTCGGCCAGGCTGCCCAGGCACATCGCGCCGACGAACATGCCGATGAACGCGGACGCCAGCAACAGCTTGAAATCGGCGCTTTGTCGACTCAGCCCGTATTCGTGCTGCAACGCCGAGCCGATCGTACTGACGAGAAAGATCTCGTACATGTCGAAGAACAACCCGATGCCGATCACCCAGACGACGAATCGATGCAACGCACCGACCGGCAGATCGTCCATGAAATCGCCGAGCGTGACGCGGCGGCCGGGGAGGGTCGCCGTGTCGACGCCGGCGCCTGCGGAGGCGGCCGGCGGGCGGGCGGACGCGGGTCCGCCCGCGTGGCCGTCGAGGTCGAGGGATTGGCTGTTCATCGTGTCTCCTGATTATCGATATGCGGTGTTGCGGGCTCTGGCCGTTCGCGACCCGCGTAACACGTCGGCCGCCCGGCGCGACGACAGGCATCGCCGGGCTCGCGCAAGCGTCTGCCATGCGGGTTGCGCCGATCGTCCGATACATGGTGGGCAAATCGGCGGCACGTGATAATTGAGGATGTCTCAAGCCTCCTTTCCTGAGCAGAAAGGGTGGGGCGCGCGCGGTGGCCAGATTCGCGCGGCAGGCCGTTGCAGCCTGCGTGGCGGGCGGGTGCATATCGAAAACGATGCGCACCCGCGCGATCCCTTGGCCCGGGAAAACCATGACGCCGATTCTAGGGATGAAACCGGAAATGCGATACCTGTCGCCGCGCGCGGTAGATTTGCAATGTCCTGTATCCGCGCCGACTACCGATACAGTGCGATACACCGCCCGCGCGCGGGTTCGCTATAAAGCAGGCATGACCTCTTCCGGAGTCCATCATGTCTGCAACCTGGTTCAAGGGGTCCTGCCATTGCGGGGCCGTCAAATTCGAAGTCACGACGGCGATTGCGCCGGCCATTCGCTGCAACTGCAGTCTGTGCCGCCGACGCGGCGCGTTGATGAGCCCGATGTTCGCCGCCGCCAATCTGAGCGTCATCGAAGGCGAGGACGCACTGACGTGCTATCGCTTCAACACGCACACCGCGCGTCACTACTTCTGCAGCGGCTGCGGCGTCTATCCGTTCCACCAGACCCGCAAGGATCCGGCCTGCTGGCGCGTCAATCTCGGTTGCCTCGACGGCGTCGATCCGTATGCGCTCGACGCGGCGGTCGCCGATGGCGCGAGCCTCTCGGTCGTGGAGGACGCATGAAACGCTGGCTGATGATCCTGCTGTTTGCCGCGGGCGGGCTCGCGACCGAAATCGCGCATCCGGTGCAGTGCACGTTGCTGTCGGTGAGCCGTCAGCAAACCGGCAAGCGCCGCAAGCCGGGCTGAGCGCGCGGCCCGTCGGCCGATCGCCCCCGATTATCATGCTTCCGATAAGATCGCATGCGATATATAATGCGATTGTCTGCGACCGTTCGTGTCGCTGGAGGAAGTCCATGAAACCGACCGAAACCCCGTCGCCTGCCGCGCCGAAGCTGTCCGAGTTCCTGTGCTTTGCGATCTACTCGGCGAACCTCGCGTTCGGCAAGGCGTACAAGCCGATCCTCGACGAGCTCGGCCTCACGTATACGCAATACATCACGATCATCGCGCTGTGGGAGCAGGACAACCAGACCGTCGGCCAACTCGGCGAGAAGCTGTTCCTCGAATCCAATACGCTGACGCCGATCCTGAAGAAGCTCGAGGCAATGGGCTATCTGGAGCGGCACCGCGATCCGTCCGACGAGCGCCAGGTGCTCGTCAGCCTGACGAAAAGCGGCCGCCGCGTGCGCGAGAAAGGGCTCGACATGAACCTGGTCGAAGCGACCGGGCTGAAGCCGGACGAGTTCGCGAAGGTGCAGAAGGCGATCGTCACGCTGCGCGGCAACCTGATCCGCTCGACCGACGCATAAAAACACTCAGGCGCGACAAGCGGCCGACGCGGGTATCGCGCCGGCCGCGCGGTCATGCGCGCGCATCGTCCAGCACCCGCAGGTGCATCTCGCGACGGACGACGAAACCGAGCGCGAGATAGCGCTCGATCGCCACCTGGTTCGTCGTGAGGACGTGCAGGAAAGGCGTTTGCGAACGCGCACCGATCGTCGCGATCAGCGACCGGATCAGCCGCGCCGCCAGCCCTTGCCGCCGAAACGCGGCATCCACGCAGACGGCGCTGATCTCGGTATATCCGTCCACCTGCATCCGCTCGCCGGCCATCGCGGCCAGCCGGCCGTCACGGCGCACGCCGATGTAGTGGCCGAGCTCGAACGTGCGCGGGCCGAACGGGCCCGGCTGCGCGGCGGCGGTCAGCGCGAGCATGTCCGGCACGTCGGCTTCGCCGAGCGGAACATGCTCCGATTCGGGGGCCGGCTCGAACGTCCGTTCGCAAGTCATCTGAAGCAACGTCGCGCGCCGGATCACCGACAATCCCGCCGGCGACTCGATTTCGTTCGGCGTAACGAGCGCCGCCGGCCCGTGTGCGGCGATCAGCGCGCGCAGTGCGTCCAACGACGCCGGGCTCGTGTCGTCGATCGCGGCGAACGGCGCGATGGCCGTCGGGAACCGCAGCGCACGGCCGTCGCCGAGCGCAAAACGGCGCTGCCTGCCCGTGAGCGCATTCCAGACGACCCGGTCGAGCACGTGCGCATCGCCTGTCGTGTTTGAGGTCATCGCGTCCGGCATCGGCGGCTCCTGGGTGGAAGATGGGGGCCGCACAGAATAATCCTGGATGGGCCGGGCAGGTAGCTCCGTCAACGCAGATCCGCGCAACATGAAAAAATCGTATGCGATTACATCGCATGCGCTTTATATGGGGGACTTCGGCGACCGAATTCGCCGTACCGCGCTCAATGTCCGAAATAGATCGAGCGCTCGGCGGTGCGCAGCGTGTTTCGGCTGCCGGACTGCGAGGCGCCGCCGGCGTCGTTGCCGTAACCGGCTGTCTTCGTGTCGGCCGCGACGGCGCCGTCGTCCCGAATCCGTTTCAGCGCCGCCTGGATATTGTCCGGGTAGTTCGGATCGTTGGGGCGATTCGGCTGGTAGCCGGCTTGCTGCAACGCGGCCAGTTCCGCACGCACCTGCGCACGGGTGACGGTGCTTTCGCTTGCAAAAACCGGCGCGGCGACGGTGGCCGACACGGCAACGAGAAGGGCGGCAATCAGTGGGGTTTTCATTTTTCACCTCGATAGAAAAGGAATTCGGGAAGCGCACCGCACGCCGGCCATCGGCGTCGTTCGCGTGTTCGTTCAATGGCCGAAGTAGATCGAGCGTTCGGCAATACGCGTCGCCGGCCGGCTGCCCGACTGCGTCGCGGCGGCGGCATCGTTGCCGTAACCGGATGCCGACGTATCGGCCGCCACCGCATCGTTCGCATGAATGCGCGTCAACGCGGCCTGCAGGTCGGCCGGGTAATGCGGATCGTTCGCGCGGCCCGGCCGATAGCCGGCTTGTTCAAGCTGGACGAGCTCGGCGCGTACTTGCGCGCGGGACACGACGCCTGCGTCGGCAAACGCCGGTGCGGCGACGGAAGCGGAAACGGCGACGAGAAGGGCAGCGATCAATGGGGTTTTCATCATTCACCTCGAAAAAATGGCATCAGGAATAAAAGGACTCGCGGTTCACGTACCGGTGGGGTACTCAGTGACCGAAGTACACGGAGCGCTCGGCCACGCTGGCGACATAGCGGCGGCCGGATTGCGTCGCGGTGTCGCCGTTGCTGCCGTAGCCGGCAGCCTGTGCGTTGGCCGCGACGGCATCGTCGGCGTGGATCTGCGTCAGCGCGGCCTGCAGATCGTTCGGGTAGGTGGCGTCGGTCGCGCGGTTCAGCGGATAGCCGACGTGTTGAAGCTGCGCGAGTTCGGCGCGCACCTGCGCACGCGTCACGGCGGACTCATTGGCAAACGCCGGAGCGGCAACGGCAGACGAAACAGCGACGAGCAGCGCAGCGATCAATTGAGTCTTCATTTTTCACCTCGATAGAAAAGGAATCGGGAATTCGAGAAGGCGGCGTTCGGCCGCCCGATGCAACGTTCAGGCGATCCGGATCTCGACGTCGATGTTGCCGCGCGTCGCCTTCGAATACGGGCAGGTCTGGTGTGCGGTGTCGACGATGCGTTGCGCGACGTCGCGTTCGAGCCCCGGCACGCTCACGTTCAACCGGGCCTGCAGGAAGTACGCGTTGCCCGCCGTGCCAAGATCGACTTCGGCGTCGACCGCGAGATCGGCCGGCAGCGTCACCTTCTCGGCACGCGCCGCAAGCTGCATCGCGCCGATGAAGCAGGCCGACCAGCCGGCCGCGAACAGCTGTTCCGGGTTGGTGCCGGTGCCGGCGCTGCCCGGCGACGACAACTGGATGTCGAGGCGGCCGTCGGAGCTGCGCGCCGCGCCGTCGCGGCCGCCGGAAGTCGTATGCGTCTTGCCCGTGTACAGCACTTTGTCGATCTTGCTCATCATTTGCTCCGTCAGTTGAGGTTTGTGTCAGATGCGATTCGATCGCATGCGACGCAGTTTCCGCCTGGCTGCCGCTTGCGTCAAGCGTATTCGATTAAATCGTATGCGATATTTTGTATTTCAATGTATCTGAAACGGCCAGCGCCTTTCCTGGCAAGGCTTTCAGGCGATTTCGCCCCCAATGAACCACGGCCGCCAGGTAGACGATGCGGTTTCGCCGCTCTGGTTCTTGGCCGATAGGGTTCGGACGCTCGGCAAGGTGATCGCCGCGCGCGAATGTCGAAACGTGGCGAGCGCTCGCGAGGGAACCGATTTTCCGGTGGTTTGACGACCTGAACCTTCTGTCGCGGAACATGCAGTTGGATAAAACAATGCATCTATCCGGATAACTTCTCTTATCACAATAGCATTGTCGATAAACCAAACTCGCCGTTTCAAAAACGCGCGGGCCACCGAACGTGCGCTCGATTCGAAGGGCAGGGAACTGAATGCGCCATCACGCCGGCGCGCTCATCCGCGCAAACAGCACCGTCAACACCTCCGCCGTTGCGCGCGAGACGTCGTGTGCGGTCGTGTCCACCAGCGCGTGCGCGCATTCGCGATACAGCGGGTCACGCATCCGGTACAGCGCGGCGAGCGTCTGCCGCGGCTCGCCCGCCTGCAGCAGCGGCCGACACCGCGCGTCGTCGCGCGTACGCCGCCACAGCACATCGGGGTCCGCATGCAGATAGATCACGCTGCCGCGTTCGCTCAGGCGTGCGCGGGTGCGCGGATTCAGAACCGCGCCTCCGCCGGTCGCCACGACCACGTTCGCGCGCTGCGTCAGCTCGTCGACGATCTGCGCTTCGAGCAGCCGAAAGCCGCCTTCGCCCACCCGGTCGAACAGCGCGGCGACCGAGCGCCCCATGCGCCGCTCGATCTCGTCGTCGCTGTCGGCGAACGACCAGCCGAGCGACGCCGCGAGCGCGCGGCCAAGCGTCGACTTGCCCGCGCCCATCATGCCGACCAGAAACGCGCGCCCGCCTGCCGTCGCTACGGCGGTGTTCATAACCGTCGCGCGAGCGGCCAGCGCGCCCGCGTCGCCAGACAGATCCGTCGCGCGCGCACTGCGTCCGACAGCGTGTCGAGCGCCGCGCCGGTCGACGCGTCATCGGCGTCGAGCAGCGCGCCGAGTATCGGCTCGTCCGGATCGCCGGCCGCGATGTGTTCGGCCGCATCCGCCGCAATGGTTCGCGGCGTGCGTTCGGGCCCCGCGTCGCGGTCGGGCCGTCGCCACCTGTCGTGCAGATCGCGCCATCGCACGACCAGCCCGGAGAGCAGCGCACCGCCCGGCACGGCCGCGTCGTCGCGTGCCATCGCCGAGCCGTCGGGCGTCGTCGTACACCGTGTGACCCAGCTCGCGAATTCGAGCAGCGACGCATCGTGCGTGACCGTCGCCGCGTCGAGCGCGACGGCCACGCCGGCGTCCCGCAGCCGGCCGAGCAGCGTCCGCACGCCGTCGTGCGCGCCACCGCACGGCTGCAGCAGCACCTCCAGCTCGTCCTCGTGGCGATACGCGAGCGCACGGTGCCGCTCGAGCGCAGCCGGCCCGAGCAAGGCCTGCGCCGCATGCCGGACGATCACGATCGCGCGATCGTCCCGCCGCTCCACGATCGCGCCGATCCGGCGCCGGGCGCGCGCCACCGCGCAGCTCACGTGTCGCCCCCGAATGGGTGCGCACGCATCACAGCGACCCCTGGAATTCGAGCACGCGCGTCTTGAATTCGTCGGGCACGGGCAGCGTCGTGTTGTTCGCGTAATCGAACATCACGTGCGTCGACACGCCCCGCGCGACGATGGTCTGGTCGTCGCGCTCCATCAGGTGTTCGAGATCGAAGCTCTTGCTGCCGAAGCGCACGATGCTCGAGCGGATGGTCAGGTTGTCGCCGAATTGCGCGGGCGCGAGGTACTCGCACTGCGTCTTCACCATGATGTGCGGCAGTTTCTCGCTGCGGGGCAGGCCGAGCAGGTCGAACATGTAGCAGAGATACGAATGCTGCAGGTAGTCGTAATAGACGGGGCTGCTCACATGCCCCATCGAATCCGTATCGCGATACTTGACGTGAATAGGGGTTTCGTAATGTCGTTTCGACATGGTGACTCTCCGCAATGACTGGGTTGATTTATATTTTCGAGCCCGAATGGCCCTCGGGCATCCGAAAATTAATCGAACGACTATCGGGCCGCCACTATCAGAACGAATAGCGACGCGCGGCGGAAAGTCGCATCAGCCTGCAGTCCCCTCTGCGAAATCACATCCCCATTTTCGAATGAAACCCAATGAATATGCGGTTCCACACGCCGCAAACGTACACGCACCGGGTTCCTCGATTATCGAATCCGACTCTTATTCTTATCATTCATAAAGTTATGAATTAGAAACTGATAAATATGTTAGTTGCGCGTAGAAAGCGCCATTCAATACAGTCGCGCTGTAGTGAAAAAATCCCGTTCATTATCGACAGGAGGGCAGTCCCCATGCATGCAAACGCCTGGACGACAAACCGCGACGCCGTGTCGCGCTTGCCGTCCCCTGCGGATCTGGCCGGCGCACTGCCGCCGGCGTGGCGCGCGTCGCGCACCGTTCACACGACCCGCCGCGCGATCGTCGACGTGCTCGACGGCGCGGACGACCGGCTCGTGGTCATCGCCGGCCCGTGCTCGATACACGATCCCGACGCCGCACGCGACTACGCGGCACGGCTCGCGCTGCAACGCGCGCGCTTCGCGGACGAGCTGGAAATCGTGATGCGCGTGTACTTCGAGAAGCCCCGCACGACGGTCGGCTGGAAGGGGCTGATCAACGATCCGCTGCTCGACGGCAGCGACCGGATCGACGTCGGGCTGCAGACGGCCCGCGCGCTGCTGTGCGACCTCAACGGCGCGGAGATGCCGGCCGCGACCGAGTTTCTCGATCCGCTGTCGCCGCGCTACCTGGCCGATCTGGTCGCCTGGGGCGCGATCGGCGCGCGCACCGTGGAGTCGCAGGTGCATCGCGAGCTGGCGTCGTCGCTGCCGATTCCGATCGGCTTCAAGAACGGCACCGACGGCAATGTCCAGGTCGCCGTCGATGCGATGCGCGCGGCGGCGCACGCGCACCGATTCCTGTCGATCGATGCCGACGGCCGGCTATGCGCGAGCGCGTCGCCCGGCAATCCGCATACGCACGTCGTGCTGCGCGGCGGGCGCGAGCCGAACTTCGACGCGGCCGCCGTGCATGCCGCCTGCGAGCGGATGACGGCCGCGCACGTCGCCCCGCGCGTGATGATCGACGTCAGTCACGGCAACAGCCGACGCCAGTACCGGAACCAGCTCGCCGTCGGCGCGGAAGTCGCCGCGCAGGTGGCGGCCGGCGATACGCGCATCGTCGGCGTGCTGATCGAGTCGCACCTGATCGAAGGGCGGCAGGATCTCGTGCCGGGCGTGCCGCTGCGCTACGGGCAGAGCATCACGGACGCGTGCCTGTCGTTCGCCGATACCGCGCAGCTGTTCGAGACGCTCGCGCACGCCGTGCGTACCCGGCGACGCGGCCATGCGCTGCCGCTCGGCGCCGAGTTCGCGCACGAGCCGCTGCTTGCCTGCTGCGCGTGAGCAGCCCGGCGCGACGCGCTCAGATGGCGGCTTCGTCATGGATCCGCGTCGCGTCGCCGGCCCACGCATCGCGATAGCGGGCCAGCCAGTGTTCGGCCTGGGTCGGCGCGCCGGCGACGATTTCGTCGAGCGGCGCGAGATACATCGATTCGTCGCGTCCGGCCGCATCGTTGCGCGCCCGCGCGCGCAGGCCGCGATGCGCGATCGCGAGCGTATCGGCCGCCACCGCGCGTAACGACCGGCCGTCGGCCGGCGTGTCGAGCCCGGTACGCGGCACGTCGCGACGCAGCGCGAGCAGCGTGCCGCGGTCGATCTCGGCAGCCAGCGTCTCGGCTTCCGACAGCGCGGCCGGATCGTACAGCAGGCCGGTCCAGAACGCGGACAGCGCGACCATCATGTCCGGCGAGCCGGCATCGGCGCCGCGCATCTCGAGATAGCGCTTCAGCCGCACCTCGGTGAACACCGTGGTCAGATGGTCCGCGAAATCGCCCAGCGTCGGCATCTCGCCTTCGAGATGCGGAATGCGCCGCCGCAGAAAATCGCGGAACGTGTGCCCGGTCGCGTCCGCATAGCGATCGCCGCGCCGTACGAAGTACATCGGCACGTTGTCGAGCAGCCAGCTCACGTAGCGCTCGAAGCCGAAGCTGCGCGACAGGAACAGCGCCGGCACGCCGCAGCGATCCGCGTCGGTATCGAGCCACGTGTCGGCGCGCGTCGACAGCAAGCCCGACGGGCGGCCGTCGCGGAACGGCGAATTCGCGAACAGCGCGGTCGCGACCGGCTGCAACGCGAGCGACACGCGCAGCTTGCGCGCCATGTCGCTTTCCGACGCGAAATCGAGGTTGACCTGCACGGTGCACGTGCGCTGCATCATGTCGAGCCCGCGCGTGCCGACGCGCGGCATGTAGCGCCGCATGATCGCGTAGCGCTGCTTCGGCATCCACGGCAGCGCGTCGCGCGACAGGTGAGGGTGAAAACCGAGCGGCACGCAGCGCAGGCCGAGCGGATCGCATGCCGCACGGGCCGCGGCGAGGTGCGCATGCAGTTCGGTGTGCGTATCGTGCAGCGTATCGAGCGGCGCACCCGACAGTTCGAGCTGGCCGGCCGGTTCGAGCGAGATCGCGGCGCCGTCGCGCTGGATCACGCCGACGGTCTGCCCGGCATCGACGATCGGCGTCCCGTCGCCGCGCAGCCGCGCCAGCACCTCGGCGATGCCGGACGGTCCTTCATAACGCGCAGCCGCGTGCGTCGCGTGGGAAACGACGAATTTCTCGTGCTCGGTACCGATCCGGAACTGCGCGGCCGGCTTGCAGCCGGCGGCCAGATGATCGGCGAGCTGCTGCTCGGAGACGATCGGCGTGTTGTCCGATCCGACGGCGTTCGACATCGACATCCTCCACAGGTCACATTGGGCGACCGACCGGCCGGTCGCACGGCGACTATAGCGACGTCGATGCGCGCGCAGTACTGGCAGGGGTGATAGGGGGCCGGGCGATGCCGCACGGCATTACGGCTGCTTGCGCTTCGCGAAGTAATGCGCGGGCGAATCGCCGAACGCGCGGCGGAACATCGCGATGAAATTGCTCGGCGTCGCATAGCCGAGCGCGTCCGCGATGTTGGCGACGCTGTCGCCGTTCGCCAGACGTTCGAGCGCATGCGTGAGCCGCGCCTGCTGCCGCCACTGCGCGAAGCTCGTGCCGGTTTCCGCGACGAACAGCCGGCTCAGCGTGCGGGCGGACAGCCCGGCCCATTCGGCCCACGCGTCGAGCGTCCGGCTGTCGTGCGGCTGCCCGAGGATCGCGTTGGCGATCCGCAGCAACCGCCGGTCGCGCGGCATCGGCAAGTGCAGCGGTTCGTGCGGCGCGCGGCGCATCTCGTCGAGCAGCACGACGCTCATGCGCGCCTGCTCGAGGTCGAGCCGGTCCTGGTCGGCCCACGACACCGCGCGCCGCACGAGCGCGCGCATCAGTTCGCTGATCGCGATCACGCACGGCTGGTCGGGCATCCGGCGGCTCGCGGCCGGTGCGATCACGACGCTCCAGCCGCTCAGCGCACCGCTGATGCTGACCTTGTGCTGCTCGCCCGGCGGAATCCAGCCCGCGCGATGCGGCGGCAGCAGCCACGAACCGTGCGGCGTGCGCACGTGCGCGAACCCGCTTTCGACGCAGAACACCTGACCGCGCAGATGGCTGTGCCAGTCGACCTCGCGCGTGCCGAGCTGGTAGGTGTTGCTGCCGTCGTCCTCGCCCCAGACGGCGATCAGCGATGGGCCGTCCGCGCGTTCGCTCGGATCGGCGTCGGCGCGTTGCGCCGCGCGGGCGGGAGAGGTGTCTCGGATGGGCATGGCCGGATTTCATTATTTTTTGTCTAAACAACATTATCAGCTTTGCCGGGGAGCGTCCAACAATGCGTGTCGTATTCAAACTCAAACGAATCCGAGGAATGCGATGCATGCAGTACTTGCTCCGCCGCCGCGCGATGCCGTCGCGCCGCGCGTCCTGTCGCGAATGGCCGTCGCCGTCGTGCTCGCCATGCTCGGCGCCTGCGCGAGCCGCGACGGGCTCACGCCCGCCGGCACGCTGCGCGGCGCCGATACGCTCGCCGCATCGCGCAGCCTCGCGCATGCGCCGGTCGCCGACTGGCCAGCCGCCGACTGGTGGGCTGCGCTGAACGATGCGCAGCTGAATGCGCTGATCGACGAAGCGCTTGCCGGCAATCCCGATCTCGCGACCGCCGATGCGCGTGCGCGCGAAGCGCAGGCGCTCGTGATCGAAGCGCAGGCCGCCCGGCTGCCGCACCTCGTCGGCCGCGCCGGCGCGAAAGGGGAACGCACGTCCGCCACGCAGTTCTCGCCGGGCGAGGGCGGCGGTGTCTTCAGCCACACGCGCGAGATCAATCTCGGCCTGAGCTGGGATCTCGATCTGTGGGGTGGCCGCCGCGCCGCGTGGGAAGCCGCGCTCGGCGAAGCACGGGCCGCGCAGATCGATGCACGGGCCGCGCGCGTGCTGCTGTCCGTCAACGTCGCGCGCGCCTACGTGAATCTCGCCTATGCGTTCGATCAGCAGGACGTCGCGCGCGCCGAATACGATCGCGCCGACGAAGCGCTGTCGCTGACGCGTCAGCGTGTCACGAAAGGCATCGACAACGTCGCGCAGCAGCGCCAGGCCGAAAGCGAAGTCGCGGCCGCGATGCGCGAGCAGGCACGCGCGGCGCAGGCGATCGACAGCGCGCGCATCGCGCTCGCGATCCTGCTCGGCGCAGGCCCCGATCGCGGCCTCGCGCTCGTGCGGCCCGCGCCGCTGCCCACCGCCGCGCTCGCGGTGCCGGCCGACCTGCCGGCCGCGCTGCTCGGCCGGCGCGCCGATCTCGTCGCCGCACGCTGGCGGGTGGAAGCCGCGAGCCGCAACGTCGCGGCCGCCCGCGCGGACTTCCTGCCCGACGTGAGTCTCACCGCGCTGATCGGTCTCGCGACGCGCGGCGGCGCATCGCTGTTCCAGGCCGCCTCGCGCACCTACAACGTCAGCCCGGCCGTGAGCCTGCCGATCTTCGACGGCGGCGAACGGCGCGGCGTGCTGCGCAAGCGCGACGCGCAATACGACGTCGCGGTCGCCGGCTACAACAAGACGCTGATCGGCGCGATCGGCGAGGTGGCCGACGATCTGCACCGGCTGCATTCGCTCGCGGCGCAGGCCGATGCGCAGCAGCGCGCGTTCGACGCCGCCACCGATGCATGGCGGCTCGCGGACGCGCGCTACCGGGCCGGCGTCGGCAGCTACCTCGACGCGCTCGTCGTGCGCCAGCAGCTGTTGATCGCGAGTCGCGAAGTCGCCGCGTTGCGCGCCCAGCGCGCGGACCAGTCGCTGCAGCTCGTCGCCGCGCTCGGCGGCGGCTTCCATGCCGAGCCGGACGACGTCGCGCTCGCCGCCACTCCTTCCCACCGTCCTTGACATCGAACCATGAGCAGCGACAACACCCTGCAGACTCCCGCGCGGCCCGCAACCGCCGATCCCGCCAGCGCCCGCCAGCCCCCGTCGGCCGACCACACCGGTGCGCCGCGCGCGCCGGGCGGGTCGGACGCCCGCACGCAACCGGCGCCGGGCGGCGCCGCACCGGCCACGCCGCCGCCCGCACGACGCAAGCACCTCGTGCGCGCGCTCGTCGCCGTGTTCGCGCTCGGCATCGTCGGCTGGGGCATCTGGTACGGGATCGTCGGCCGCTGGTACGAGTCCACCGACAACGCGTACGCGCAAGGCAACGTCGTCGAATTGACGCCGCAGGTGACGGGCACCGTCGTGTCGATCGACGCGGACGACGGCAACCTCGTTCGCGCCGGCACGCCGCTCGTCCGTCTCGACGCGAGCGACGCGCAGATCGCGCTCGCGGCCGCGCAGGCCGACCTCGCGGCCACGGTGCGCAAGGTGCGCGGCCTGTACAGCAACGAGCGCGGGCTCGCGAACAGCATCGACGGCGCGCGCGCCGACCTCGACGCACGGCGCACCGCGCTCGACAAGGCGAAAGCCGACTATCGGCGCCGCGAGGATCTCGGCCGCTCCGGCGCGATCTCGCGCGAGGAGCTCGCGCATGCGCTCGACACGCTGACGTCCGCGCAAAGCGCGTACGCCGCCGCGCAAAGCGCGCTCGCGACGTTGACCGAACAGCACCAGACGAGCAAGGCGCTCGTCGACGACACCGCGGTCGCGTCGCATCCCGACGTCCAGGCCGCGGCGTCGCGGCTGCGCGCCGCCTACCTGGCCCGTGCGCGCACCGACATCGTCGCGCCCGTCACCGGCTATGTCGCGAAGCGCACGGTGCAGGTCGGGCAGCGCGTGTCGCCGGGCGTGCCGCTGCTCGCGGTCGTGCCGCTGCGCGAGCTGTGGGTCGACGCGAACTTCACCGAAAAGCAGCTCGAACACATGCGGATCGGCCAACCGGTCGAGCTGACCGCCGACCTGTACGGCGACGCCGTGCGTTATACGGGCCGCGTGCAGAGCCTCGGCGTCGGCACCGGCAGCGCGTTCTCGCTGATGCCCGCGCAGAACGCGACCGGCAACTGGATCAAGATCGTGCAGCGCTTGCCGGTGCGCATCGAACTGACGGACCCGTCGCAACTCGACGCGCATCCGCTGCGCATCGGCCTGTCGATGCATGCGCGCGTCGACCAGCACGACCGCAGCGGTGCGATGCTGTCGCATCGCGCGCAGGATGCGCCGGTGTTCCGGACCGACGTGTACCGCGACGAGCTCGCGCGCGCCGACAGCCTGATCGCCGACGTCGTGCATGCGAACCTGCCGGCGGCCGTGCATGCGGAGCGTGTGCGATGAGCGGCCCGATGCCGGCCGCCGACGCCGGCTTTCGTCCGTCGAGCGTCGCGCTGACGACGTTCGGCCTCGCCCTCGCGGTGTTCATGCAGGTGCTCGACGGCACCGTCGCGAACGTGTCGCTGCCGACGATCGCCGGCAACTTCGGCGTCAGCACGACGCAGAGCGCATGGGTCGTCACGACGTTCTCGGTCAGCAATGCGATCGCGTTGCCGCTGACCGGGTTT
Organism: Burkholderia sp. BCC0398; assembly: GCF_902833245.1. Taxonomy (NCBI): domain Bacteria; kingdom Pseudomonadati; phylum Pseudomonadota; class Betaproteobacteria; order Burkholderiales; family Burkholderiaceae; genus Burkholderia; species Burkholderia sp. BCC0398. The sequence continues at coordinate 264,406 of NZ_CADFEM010000003.1, read as the reverse complement.
CTCGTGAAGCGCGTCGGGCAGGTCCGGCTGTTCGTATGGGCGACGCTGGCGTTCACGTTCGCGTCGCTGCTGTGCGGCCTTGCGCAAAACCTGCCGCAGCTCGTCGCGTTCCGCGCGCTGCAGGGCCTCGTGGCCGGGCCGATGATCCCGACCACCCAGGCGCTGATGCTGTCGATCTACCCGCCGCAGCGGCGCGGCTTCGCGCTGTCGATGATCGCGATGGTGACCGTCGTCGCGCCGATCGCGGGCCCCGTGTTCGGCGGCTGGGTGACGGAACATTACTCGTGGCGCTGGGCGTTCCTGATCAATCTGCCGATCGGCGTGTTCGCCGCGATGTGCGTGTTCGCGCAGATGCGCGCGCGCGTCGAGACGACGGTTGCCGCGCGCGTCGACTATGTCGGTCTCGCGGCGCTCGTGGTCGGCGTCGGCGCGCTGCAAATCGTGCTCGACAAGGGCAACGAAGCCGACTGGTTCAACTCGACGTTCATCGTCGTGATGTCGGTGGTCGCCGCGTTCGGGATCGCGCTGTTCCTGATCTGGGAACTCAACGAGCCGAACCCGATCGTGAACCTGCGGCTGTTCAAGCATCGCAACTTCGCGGCCGGCACGCTGACGCTCGTGCTCGCGTACTCGGCGTTCTTCGCGGTCAACGTGATCGTGCCGCAGTGGTTGCAGCGCACGCTCGGCTATACGGCGTTCTGGGCGGGGCTGGCCGTCGCGCCGATGGGCGTGATCCCCGTGCTGATGACGCCGTTCATGGGCAAGTACGCACCGCGCTTCAACATGCGCGTGCTCGTGTGCTGCGCGTTCGCGATCCTCGGCACGTCGTCGTTCCTGCGCGCGGGCTTCGTGCCCGACGTCGACTTCACGCACATCGCGCTGATCCAGCTGCTGCAGGGCCTTGGCCTCGCGCTGTTCATCATGCCGATCAACAGCATCCTGCTGTCCGACCTGAAGCCGGACGAGATCGCCGCGGGCTCCGGCTTGTCCACGTTCCTGCGCACGCTCGGCGCGAGCTTCGCCGTGTCGATCACGTCGTTCCTGTGGGACCGGCGCGCGATCCTGCATCACGCGCAGCTCAGCGAGCACCTGAGCAAGTTCGATCCGGCCGTTCGCGCCGAACTCGCGCAACTCGGCGGCGGCGATCCGCAACGCGCGGCGACGCTGCTCGGCAACCTGGTCGACGCTCAGGCCTACCAGATTTCGTTCAACGACGTGTCGTTCGCGCTCGGCTGCGTGTATCTCGCGGTGATCGCGGTGGTGTGGCTCGCCCGCCCGCCATTCGGCCCCGGCGCCGCCGCGAAACGATGAAACGGGCGCCGCGCGGCCCGTTCCAACCCATGCTGTTCAATTCGATGGAGATTGACCCGATGCCTACCCACCACGCTGAAAACGCGCCGTCCGCACTGGCGGCGCTCGCCGTGTTCGACGTCACGGAATTTCCGCTCGTCGTCGTGCGCAACGATGCAATCGCATCCGCCGGCTACGCGCAGCGCTGGCTCGACGACATGCACGCGCTGATGCGGCACGGCGAGCCGTTTGTCATGATCTTTCCGCCGGCCCGGCCCGACGAGCAGCACGACGACCGCAAGGAACGCGGCATGTGGCTCAAGCAGAACCGCGCCGCGCTCGCCGCGGTCTGCCGCGCGCTCGTGTCGGTCGAACCGGACCCGCGCGAGCGCGAAGCGGCCATCGCCAACGCGGCCGGCATCGAAAAGGCGTTCGGGATTCCGTTCGACGTGACGGCTTCGCTCGACGACGCGAAGCAGGCCGGTCGGCGACGCTTGACGGAGGCGGTCTAGCGCGGCCCGTTCGCGCGCAACGCCTCGAACCGGTTGCGCAAGTCCGCCTGATTGCAGATTCCAACAATTAAACGGGGTGGCCTGTATGAAAGGACTGGATTGTCTGAAATGGTTGGTACCCGGCGACACGGACGCGTCATGGCAGCGGATGACCGACGCGGCCGCCGGCATGGGGTTCGACAAGGTCGTGCTGATCGTGTTGCCGTTCGCCGGCGCGTCGTTCGATCTCGCGCGCAAGTGGAGCAGCGGCGTGCCGGGCTGGACGGCGCTGTACCGGCAGCGGCAGTTCGACCGCATCGACCCGATGCTGCAGCATTGCTTCCGTTCGGCGCTGCCGCTCGTCTGGGACGGCGCGCTGTTCGGGCTGCCCGAGCAACGGCCATGCTACGAAGCGGCGGCCGCGTACGGCATGCGCAGCGGCGTCGCGCTGCCCGTGCGCGGCCCGAAGGGGGAGGTCGGCATGCTGTCGTGCGCGAGCGCGGACGATCTCGCCGCCACGTGCGAGCGCTGCGACCGGCATCTGGCGGCGCTCACGCTGTTGCGCGACATCGCCTGCGAAGCGATCGCCGGCACACGCTGCCACGCACCGCCCGACAGCGTGCCGCGCCTCAGCCGGCGGGAGGTCGAGTGCCTGCGCTGGCATGCGGCCGGCAAGACCTCCTGGGAAATCGGCCACATCCTGAACGTGACCGAGTCGTGCATCAACTTCCACTTCATGAACATCCGCCGCAAGTTCAACGTGTCACGTCGGCACGAAGCCGTGCTGCGCGCGGTCGAGTGGGGGCTGATCAGCATCTCCGACGTGACGGTGCCGACCTGACGCCGGCGTCTCGTCGAGCCAGCGGTCGAGAAACGCGCTGAGCCACGCGGCCGTCGCGCGGTCGTGCCGGCAGCCTTCGCTGGCCTGCGTCGCCAGGTCCTGCGCGCCGGGCACCGTCAGCTTGTGCGCGGCCGCCGTGCTCCAGCGCCGCATCATCGAATAGCTCACTTCCGGATGGAACTGGACACCGTACGCGCGCGGCCCGTAACGGACGGCCTGGTTCTCGAAATGCTCGCCGGTCGCGAGGATCTCGAGCCCGGCCACGCGCTCGAAGCCTTCGCGATGCCACTGGTACACGTGCGACGGCCATGAACCGAGCCGACGGCCGGCCGGCGTCGCGGCGATCGGCCAGTAGCCGATTTCCGCGCGCCCGTCGCGATGCGTATTCACGCGCCCCCCCAGATGGCGAATCATCATCTGCGCGCCGAGGCAGACGCCGAGAAACGGCGCCGCCTCGCGCAGCGGCACACCGATCCAGTCGATCTCGTCGCGGATCCAGCGATCGCCGTCGTTGGCGCTCATCGGCCCGCCGAACACCACGGCGCCCGCATGGTCGGCGAGCGTCGCCGGCAACGGATCGCCGAGCGGCGGGCGGCGGATGTCGAGTGGATGGCCGCGGGCGGCGAGCAGCCGGCCGATCCGGCCGGGGCTCGACTGTTCGCGATGCATCACGATCAGGATCGGACGAAGGGCTAAGTGCGTCATGTCGGGTGTTCGGTAGAAGGTCAGCCCGGCTGGCCGCGCAACGCGTCGAACGACACCATCACCTGTTCGCGATAGGCGGGCCGTCGGCACAGGCGGGCGTACCAGGCCTCGACGTGCGGCAACGGCGGCCGCTCGACGTCGAGCGAGAAATAGCGGAACAGCGTCGCACCGGCCGGAATGTCGGCCAGGCCCGGCGACGCGCCACCGAGAAACGGCTGGGTCGACAGCAGCCGGTCGAGCAGCCGGTAATGCGTCGCGCTGCGCGCGGCCTTGTCGAGCACGATCGCCTCGTCGCGCCGCTCCGGCGGCGTTCGCACGAGCGCCCAGAACAAGCCGGTCATCACGTCGGGCTCGAGCGCGGTCTGCGACCAGTCCATCCAGCGCTCCGCGCGCGAGCGGGCGAACGTGTCGCGGCACCAGAACGGATTGTTCGGCACGCGCGCGGCAAGATAGCGCAGGATCGTGTGCGACTCCCACACGACGTCGCCGTCCCAGTCGATCACCGGAATTCGGCAGGTCGGATTCAGCGCCGCGAACGCGGGCGTCTGCAGCGAGCCATGCTCGCCGCCGACCGCAATATGCCGGTACGGCAGGCCGAGCTCGCCGATGAGCCACAACACCTTCTGCACGTTGAACGACGTGCGGCGGCCCCAGACGGTCAGCATCGCGCGGCATCCTCGCAAGCGGCGATCGACGCGCATGCCGCATAGCGGTCGAGGCCCGCCGCAAGATCGGCGATCAGGTCGTCCGCATCCTCGAGCCCGATGTGCAGGCGCACGCCGCGGCTACCGGACGGCCAGCGCGCCGCGAGGCCATGCGCGTCCAGCTCGAACGGCAGCGCGAGGCTCTCGTAGCCGCCCCACGAATAGCCGAGCCCGAACAGCGTCAGGTGATCGAGAAACGCGTCGATCGCATGCGCGGGCGCGGGCTGCAGCACGATCGAGAACAGCCCCGACGCGCCGCGGAAATCGCGGCGCCACAGCGCGTGGCCGTCGTCGCCCGGCAATGCCGGATACAGCACCCGCTGCACCTCGGGACGCCGCTCGAGCCAGCTCGCGACGGCGAGCGCGTTGCGCTGGTGCTGCCGCAGCCGCACGCCGAGCGTGCGCAATCCGCGCAGCGCGAGATAGACGTCGTCGGGGCCCGCGCACAGTCCGAGATCGCCGTGCAGTTGCTTCAGCGCGGGCCACGCGCGCGCGTTGGCCGACACCGTGCCGAGCATCGCATCCGAGTGCCCGACCAGATACTTGGTGCCGGCCTGGATCGACACGTCGATCCCGAACGCATGCGGCTGAAAGAACAGCGGCGTGGCCCAGCTATTGTCCGCGATGACCTGCGCGCCGTGCGCGTGCGCGAGCCGCACGAGGGCAGGGATGTCGTGCATGTCGAACGTGTAGGAGCCGGGCACCTCGACGTACAGTGCGCGCGTGTTCGGACGAAACGCGGCCGCGACGGGCGTGCTGCCGTCGTACCACGTCGTCTCGACGCCGAGCCGCGCCAGCACGCCTTCGCATGCGTGACGCACCGGGCCGTAGACCGATGCGGTCATCAGCAGATGGTCGCCGGGTGTCAGGCACGACAGCAGCGCGAGCGTGCACGCGGACAGGCCCGACGGGCACAGCACCGCGCCGGCGCCGCCTTCGAGGCTCGTCACCGCGCGCTCGAGCGCGTCCGTCGTCGGCGTGCCGCGACGGCCGTAGATATACGGCTGCGTGCGGTTCAGCAGATCCGACACCGTCGGGCTGAGCACGGTCGACGCATGGTAGACGGGCGGATTGACGAAGCCGTGCCATGCGGCGCTGTCGCGGCCGGCGTGCGCGAGCCGCGTGTCGTCGTGCAGGCGGTCATGCATGCCGTCGCGCGGCAGCGACGGCGGTTCGTCACGCTTCACGGCCATAGCGCGCACCGCTCCCAGCGCTCGCCGGCGCGGCGATACGCCTGCCGCGCGAAACGGCGCGAACTGTCGGCCCGCCAGAACTCGACGTCGTCCGGCGCCAGCGTATACAGGTGCCAGTCGTCCGACACGAGCGCCGGATCGGCGGCCAGCCGTTCGAGCTGCGCGTCGATCGCACGCGCCAGGTCGGCCGGATCGTCGAGCCGTTCGCTTTGCCGTCCGGCCAGGATGCTCGCGCGCGACCGCTCGGGGCGGCTCGCGAAATCGGCATGGCCTTCGGCGTCCGGCAAGCGCTCGACCGGGCCGCTCAGCCGGATCTGGCTCGCGATCGCGGGCCAGTAGAACGTCAGCGCCGCGAACGGCAGGTTCGCGAGCTGGCGCCCCTTCGGACTGCGTGCGTTCGCCGCGAAATGCCAGCCGCGCGCGTCGAGGTTCAGCAGCACGACGGAACGTGCATCGGGCCGTCCGTCCGGGCGGACCGTCGACAGCGTCGTCACCTGCGGTTCGAGCGCGCCCGCGGTCACGGCCTCGTCGAGCCAGCGTTCGAACTGCGCGTGCGGCGTATCGGCCCAGTGGTCGGCCGGCACGTGCGGCGCGGCATGCGCGAGGGTTTTCAGCGCCTTCAGGCGCGTGGCGATCGTATCCATGGCGACACTCATGCGATGCCGAATTGCGTCGCGCGGGCGATCAGCCGATGCGCGGCGAGATAGTCGGGGACTTCCGCGAGGAAGCCGTCGACGACGGCGGCGGCTACACGACGGCCGCCGGAGGTACGCCGCGCGTGATCGAACGCGTCGATCACGCGGCGGGCGAGAGCGACTTCATCGGCCGTCGGCGTCAGCACGCGATTGACGGCCGGCACGAACTGCGCGTTGACGATCGCTTTCGCCTGGTAGCCGAGGTCGCGCGACACGCGCATGTCGAGCTCCGCGCCTTCGTTGTCGGCATAGCTGTACGGGCAGTCGATCGCGGTCACGCCGACCGCCGCGCATTCGACGCGAAAACGCGAGCGCACGTAGTCGAGCTCGCGGCCCGCACGGGTGCGCTCGGCACCCATGTCGGCCACCATGTCCTCGGTCGCGACGAGCACGGCCGACACGCGCGGGCTCGAGCGTGCGATCGCCATCGTGTTCACGAGGCCGAGCGTCGTCTCGACGTTCGGCACCAGTTCGGTCGAGCCCGGCGCGATGTCGTATTCCCGCTCGAAACGCGTGACGGCTTCGTCGAGCGCGACGACCTGCTCGGGCGTCGCGACGTACGACATCATCACGATGTCCGGGCGGCCGCGCATCGCGGCGCGCAGGTCGTCGATGCCGCCCGCGTCGAGCGGATTCACGCGTACGGACGCCAGCACGCCGGCGTCGCGCCAACCGGCGAGCACCCGCTCGCTCAGTTCGCGCGCGGCCGGGCGCCGGTCGGGAGGCGTAAAGGTTTCGAGTTCCTGGATCAGCACATCCGCGCCGCTCGCGGTGCCGTCAACGAGCGCATCGTGATCGGCGCCGGCGAGAAACAGCCAGGAGCGGCGCAGGCGGGAAGGGCGTCGGTTCGTCGGTGTCATGCGTGGTTTCCTGTAGGGCGCGGGGTGCGCGTGGCGATGGCGCGAGCACTCAGCCGGCGCGCATCATCTGGTTGAAGATGTTCTTGCGATGCATTTCCTCGGTGCCGCCGACGCTCATGAAGCCCAGCGCGTCCGCCGCGAACGCGGCCACGGGCCCGGCCTGATAGCCGAGGCTGCCGTACAGCCGCACGAGACCGATCGCGCCGTCGACGAGATCCTGCGCGCCGACCAGCTTCGCGATCGAGCACGTCATCAACGCCTGCGGGTGATCCGTCAGCAACTGCGCGAGCGCGCCACGCGCGAGCCACGTGCCGCGCTCGATGCCGATCTGCAGGTCGACGAGGCGGCGCTGCACGTACTGGTGGGCATCGATCGTGCTGTCGAAGCTGCGTCGCTCGCGGCAATAGCCGATCGCATCGCGCAGATAGGGCGTCGTCACCTGCGCCGCGACGAGGCCGTAATAGAGACGGCCGAGCGAGATGATGTCGATCAGGTTGCCGAGCCCGGCACCCGGTTCGCCGAGCAACTGGCCGCGCGTGATCGGACAGTCGTCGAAATGCAGCGCGCCGGTGGGCAGGTCTTCGAGGCCGAGCTTGCGGTCGGGCGGGGACACCGTCATGCCCGGCTGATCGCGATCGACGATGACGAGCGCGGTGTTGCGCCGGCCCGGCGTTTCGATGCGCGTGACGACGAGGATGAAGCGCGCGAGCGGCGCATGCGCGATATTGAATTTGCTGCCGGTCAGCCGGTAGCCGTCGCCGTGCTCGGCGAGCGTCGTCGCGATGCTGCGCACGTCGGTGCCGGTGCCGGGCTCGGCAATCGCGGTCGCGCTCAGTTCGCCACGCAGGATCGCGCCGAAATAGCGGTCCTGCTGCGCCGCCGTGCCATGGCGCTCGAGTGCGCGCACCATGCCGGCCTGCGCGATCACCGACAGCAGCAGCGCCGGGCGGCGGATCGACGACGCAAGCCCTTCGAGCGCCGCGGAAAAATGCCACCAGCCGTGACCGTCGCCGCCATACGTGTCGGGCACGATCATGTCCCACAGTCCTTCGTGCCCAAGCCGCGTCCAGCCGGCCTCGTCGAATTCGGCCGGCGTGCGGCCGTCCTGCTCCACGGCCGCGGCGATCTCCGCGCCGATATCGCGAAAGCGCGCACGTGTCGCGTGCTGTTCCTGTGTCCAGTCGAATGGCATCTGTCGTGTCTCCGGTCGAAGCGGCGCGGCCGTCGACGGCGCGCCAGCGATGACGACAAGGTTAAGGGGGCAGGGACAGCGCAGGTACTGGCAGTAGTGGTAGTTGCAGGGTGAATGAGCGGTTTGGCGGGATCGGGAGAGGGCGACACGAGCCTGATCTATGTAGACAAAAACGGGGCGTCGCGTTGCGGCGGGGATCAACGACATGTCGCATTTCAGCCGCACGTTCTGCGAACGGTTTGCGACATCGTCGCGCGGCTCGCGGGAACGACGGGCGAGCAGGCGAGCGGTTGCATCGTCGATGGCTTCGTCGTCGATGCGCCTGCCCGATGTCGGCATGCGATGCACGTCAGCCGTCTGACCGGACGCCGCCTATAATCGCTATCAACTTCTCCACGAAATCGCGGTGACCAAGGTGAGGGGGTGTCCAAATGGGACCGTGCCGTCGCATCCGTTCGCGCTTCGTCCTCGCAAGCTCGATCGCTGGTCTGACAATACTGGCGTGCCCGGTACACGCGCACGCCGAGGACGGTCCTTCGAGCTCGCCGAGCGGGCCCAAATCATCGGAGAGAACGCTCAACGCCTATGCGGTGTATGGCGACGGACGCGCGACCGAAGGCGGCGACATGCATTGGCGTGCGTACGAAGTCGGCTTCGGCGACGTCTTGAATGACTACCTCTCCGTCTATCTTGCCTATTTGAACGAGGGGCATCCGCTGGATCACCACCGTGACGGTTTCGCCGCGTTGGGTTCGTTTCGTTGGCCGCTCGGCAGTCGTATGGCACTCGAATTTTCGGCGGGCCCGTATTTCAGCATGGACACGACACATGTCGACGACCAGCCACGCAATGAAAAGCGCTGGGGCGTGCGTGCGTCGGCAGCGGTGCGGTATTACGTCGTTCCCAACCGCTTCTTCCTCAAGCTGCAGTACAACCACGTCCAGATGATTGGCGGATTCAATTCCGACGCGGTGCTCTTCGGTATCGGCTCGGATTTCGGCGGCGCTCCTGGCCCGGTGTTTTCGGACGGCAAGACGCAGGTCGGCGTTTGGGCCGGGACGTCGCAGACGAACCGCCCTCGAGTGCCGATCGAAAAAGGATACATGGTCGAAGTCAAGCGGCCGCTCGGCAATGCGTGGGCCTATTCGGCGAGCTTCATCTATGAAGGCAACAATGGCGTGGCCGGCCGACGAGGCGTGGCCGCGCAATTCTGGTACGTCGCGCCGGTCACGAGCAAATGGACGCTTTCGGCCGGCGTCGGTCCGTATCTCTCGCGGGATCGGAACGACGTTTCCGGCACGACACGACTCAATGCGTTGCTCAGCGCGCAAGTGGCCTATCGGATCACGGACGAGTGGGCGGCGAGCTTGCGCTTCAATCGTGTCGCAACCGGCAACGACAAGGACCAGGACATGTTCATGGTCGGCGTGGCGCGCAATTTCTAGTGATGGTGGAATGTCATTGGCGTAATGACAACCATCAATCGTGAGTCAATGCGCGACGATATCGGGCGACGTATTTCGCCTGAGCGATGACTTTCCCGTGCATCTGATAGGCGACGAGTGCAGGACTCGCCGCCGGCGCCACGTCAATTTTTTCCACGTCCAAGGCCGACGCCGTCACGACATATCGATGCGACGCCCCCGGAGGCGGGCAGGGCCCACCGTATCCGGATTCGCCAAAGTCCGTCAACGTCTCGACAGCGCCCGCCGGCAGGAATTTCGGATTGCCGGAAGCGCCTTTTTCGATCGACGACTCCGAAGGTGGAATATTGACGATCTCCCAGTGGGTCCAGCCGAGCCCGCCGGTCGGCGCATCGGGGTCGAAAATTGTGACGACGATGCTCTTCGTGCCGCGCGGAACGTGAGTCCACGAAATTCGCGGCGAAACGTTCTGACCGCGACAGCCAAAGCCTCCGTACACGTGTTCGTTCGTAAAATGCCCGTGACTGAGGTCATCGACCATGATGGTGAACGGCGCCGCGCTGGCGATCGCCGGGATGACCGCTAGTGCCGCTGAAGTGCATAGAATCGCGGAAAATAAAATCCTCGATCGCATGATGTGCTCCGTTGAAGGGTAAGCGTTCAGTACAACGGTAACAACGGTATCGTGTAGCGATTCGTCCCGGAAGCCAGATTCGCGAACCACGGTGTTGCCTTCGCTGCAACGTCGTTGGCAGGACGTTCAGTCGATTCGATCGTCGCTCGTGCCGGCGAGGTCGAATCCGGCTGGCTGCATGGTCGGCTCCCGGGCTTACTCAACGAGCCGTCCAGCATGCCAGCAGTCAAAAACACGACATCTGTAAATAGCCAGAACACGACATTAGGATATGGCCGCTACAACAAAAAATGTTGATAATGTTGATTATGTCAAATTGGATGAGAAGGCTACGCCGCTGGCTGAACGCAGCCTATGCAACATGTATCCCGACACTGCCTCGCCCGGCAACACGCTAGAAAGTCCAAAACTTCACGCTTCGAGACGCCTGCCACGAGCAGGCGTTTTTTTTGAACCGCGATTTGACGATACACGCGCCGACGACGTGCGTCATGCAGCCCTCGACGCGTGTTGCGAATATGCCAGTACAAATTCCGTATCTCGCCGACCACCACCGCCAACTGAGCCCCAGACAACGGCTCACGTTCCCACAATTCCAATTGAACCATAGCTAGGCGACACGCCTCGCGCTACCCGTCGCCAACGCCACCAGCGACTCGAAATCGCGTCGCAAAACGGCCGCGTCCGTACCAACACTCCGATATCGCACCACACGCAAACCAGCAGCAGCCGCAATATCGTCCTTAACCGAGTCACGACGACGTGCGCTCCCCGACGCATGCGACTTGTCATCCAACTCGATTACGTACAGTACGTCCCCGTCCGCGCGACATACCACGAAATCGAAAATCTTTCGGTCGAACGAATTCCGCGCCGAGCGGTTCGCCCCCTCAACATCAATAAGCGCAGCCATAGCCACCTGCGAATGAATCACCGCATCAGGAAGCGCCGCCCGTAACGCGCCAAAAAACTGAAATTCCCGAGCCGTCATGAGCCGACGGCGAACGTAACGCACAGAACCGCCGCGTCTAGGGGCGCTGGCACCTTTCTTAGCGCCACCAGTCATTAGAAGAATCGCAACCAGACCGACAGCTAAAATCGGAAGCAATCCGTGCATACCCACCCCGACAAAAAACACGAATGTCCGCTATTTAAGCAAACACTGACTACAATCTGTTGCAATCTGTTACGTTGGCTTCGAATACATTACCGACGCATTCAAAATCATTACGTCCCGTTGCCCGTCGCCATCCAGAAAACACCTATTCCCTGATTCCAGTAAAACTGCGCCCCATCGCACGAGGAGCCGGCCGACAGCACCGCGCGATGCGCCTCGACAATGGCATCCTTCGCGCCAAACTCCGGTCCCAGATGCGCGTACGGCTCGACCTCGGGCACCACAATGCCCCGGCTCGTCCAATACCGTTTCTTGTTGAACGTCGATGCGTCGGCATCCTTGCCGATGTATTTCGCGATATACGTCGCGATCCGATGGCGCATCGCACGCCCCTTGCCGCCCATCCGGCGCACCAGCGCACGCCATTTCTTGTTGCCGGTGCTGTCATTGACCGCACCATCGGTGCCCGCCTTGCTGACGACCGACAGCCAGATCGAACGCAGCAGTTTCCAGTTTTGCCGGCCGCTCACCGCCACATGGATATGCCACGCACCGCGCTGCTGTCGCTCGAGCACCGCCACGTAGTGGAAATCATGGATACGATTCAGCCGGCGCCGAAACTCGTCCCACCACTTTGCCCACACCTCGACTCGAGTCTCGTTCTCACGCGTTGAGAGCGTCAGCATGCGGTCGGCGCCGATCGCCTTGCACCTCAACCGCACCATGCGCTTTGATCGCTCGACAGACGTTTGCAACGACTTCGACGCCCTCGCCGTAACCTGCTCATCAGTCTCACCGTCAGCTTTTTCGCGCTCGCCCCTTGCTGCCCTGGGACGTAACCTGATCTCTTGAAAGTGTCGCCGGATGCGCGCAGCAAAAGACACGACCTCTTGCTGGCCATCGGCAAAGCGCCGCGTGCGGACGATGTACTCGTCACTGAACGGCGAAAACTGCATCAAGCCATCGCCGTACTCGCGCCCAACATCGACTACAATATCGTTGCTCACGTTGGATAGCCCTTTATCCGATGTTTGCCACCGCCCGGGATCGTTGCCGCGATCGCCGGGTTTTTCTTTTACTGCCGCCTGTCTCCGCCTTGCTGCCAGCGCCCTGCTGTAGGCCGTTTCCGTTAAGTGTTAGAGGTACAAGTTTAGGCGCGCTGCGCGCGCCGGCCTTCGCGGCCTGCGGCTCGCGGGAGGCCCGCGCGCGCCCCGCCAGCATGTTCCCCTACACAACCATCGGCCGGCTCGCGAGAGCGCCCTACGCCGGCCCCTATAGCGCGGTAGACGCCCCGGAAAATCGGCTTAGCAATGAGGGGTGCCCCGGCATTGACGCACCGCCTACGTTCACGGCCTGCGCCGATACCCGCTACTCGGTCCCGCGAGGGGCCTTGAGAGGCCGCAGCCGCCCCGACTTCGCACAACCGCCGAGGCGGTACGTCGCTTCGAACACGGCGGGACACTCCTAACGCTAGACGCCCCGCCCGCACGCCGGCACTTACACCTTTTGCACTTGCAGCACGAGCACAACTTCGGTTCGTCCCTTCGAACGCGTATGCCCGTGCAGGAACGACGGCAACCAACGCTGACCGCTATGCGTCTCGCTGTCTTGATCCTGAATCAGCCCGCCGAGAACGATCACCTCGCCATCCTTGAGCGCCGCGACGGTTTGCAGTGACCTAGTGCTTTTCGTCGGCGAGCCGTTCACGCCCGTCGTCGTCGCCGCAAAGCTGGAAATTTCTTCATCGATGCTCAACTGGATCGTGTCTTGAAGCACGGTCGGCGTCACGTTGAAGATAACGCCGGCATCCTGGTATTCGATGGACTGCACAGGCGTGCCGCTCGTCCCTTGGTAACTGATGCTCGACACCGTCGGCACCCGTTGTCCGACATTGAGCTTGACCTGCTGCCCCGACACGCACCGCACGTTCGGCGACGACACCTCATGAAAGCGGGAATCGGTACTGAGTGCGGATATCGCGAAACCCAGCCGGCCGGCGCCAAATTGCAGGGCCGTTGTGTCGATGGCCGTCGAGCCACCACCGACTTGCACCCCCACGCCGAGCAGCCGGGAGACGATGCTAAAACCCGTATTCCCCCCGTCCGTATCGTCAACCTCATACGCCCATCCCCGTACGACGACCTCGCCCACCACCGTATCCAGTTCGGGCAACAGCGCCTTGACTTGCTTCACGTCGCTTGGCGCACCGACGAAAACGAGCTGATCACCGGCCGCTGCCATCGGCCCGTCATTACTCGGCATGGCCGCGCTCGGCACAGCCGCGGGAACGCCGGACGCCGAAGCGGGTACAGCCGCGGCGACCGACTGCACCGGCGGTACTTGCGCGACACTCGCAAGCCGACTCCCGAAAAGCGGCTGCACGAGTTTCAGCAGGTAGCCCGCGCTGCGATGGCGCGGCGTATAGACGAAGGTCTCGCGTTGAGCCGGACTCGCGTCACGCTTCTTCCCGACGAAATCCACGCCGTTACGCGTCACCACTTCGAAGCCTTGCGAATCGAGGAACGCCTTGAAGAAATCGTGCAAATCGCCCTTGCTGCTATCGAACTGAAACGACACGAGCCGGGTATCTTCGAGCACGTCCGACGAAATCACGTGCGGCACCTTGAGCGCGTCGCCATATACGAGATCGACCACTTGACCGACGTTCACGAATCGCAGGTCGAACGCTCCATTGCGAACCGGCGGCAGCGGCTTCAACGCGACCGCAGACATAGGCGCAGACGCGAGCGACGGCGGCAACGGAGGCAAACCCGGCACGTCCGCCCAAACCGCACCGCAAACCATCAACAGCGCAACACCTAACGCACGCATCATTTCTCTGCTCCCCGTAGCTTGCCCGACCACATCCCGACGCGTTGCCCGTCAACGGTCCCGACCGTCGCCAACCCTTCGCCCACGAAACGCGCGGAATCCTCGACCCGCAGCGCACCGCGTTCATTCGCGAGGACTACGAACGCGCGGCTACCCAACGCATAGCGGCCGACGACTCGCCAACTTTCCGAGGCACTATCCGATGCTGACGAAACGCTCGGTATCCCTGCGGCGGCCAAAGGTGCCGGGGCGGTGGCCGATACTTGACCGCCCGATTTATTCGTCGCACCGAAGCCGCTATGAATCGACTTCAAACCGGCGTATGCCGCGACGACCGCGACGACAGCAGCAATCGGAATCAGAAACAGCGACTTTGGAATGACCGCCTTTGGTTTGGTATGGACCTCGGCGCTTGTGTATAGCCTGAACACCTCGCGCGGATATGCCCACACCGTCTTTACCGCGTCCTTAAGGCTCGCGACGTTATGGCAATGGTCCCACTCGTAGAGCATCGCCCGATTGAGCCCGAACAGCTTGCGCACGTGCACATGCCGGCCGACCAGATCGCGCACGGTCTTATTGATTCGCTGTGGGTGTTGCGTGATCAGGATGAAATCGACGCCCATATGGCGATGCACATGCAGCTTTTCGATATCCTCGCCCGGCTTCACGCTCACGGACGTAGGCGGCCAAATCCGCTGAGCCTCATCGACGACGATCAGGTCCTGCGCCTGCGCGTGCTCGAACCACTTGCGCAACCACGGCTCATCGACCATGACATGATCGAGCGCCAAGTCTTTGATGCCATCGACCATGAGCCGCCGACCGGCCTTAACCTCGCGCGACATTTCGAACACGGCCCGCAACGACTTGCCGCTACCGGGCACCCCCGTTATGAGCGTAATCATTTCAGGAAGAACCGTTTAGCAGCCGACAGGCCGAACATCGTCACGCGCGCTGTAAAGGCCCCGACGATGTACGAGACGCCTTGAAAAACGCCGCCGAGCGCCAGCACATTCGCCATGTCGCTCGGCAGCCCACCGACGCCGCTCGTAATCCATCCGATGGCCTGATTCAACGCCACATCGGTTCCAGCGACGGTCAAGACGCCGACGCCGAGCGCAATCAACGCCTGAATCAGCATCGGCCCGACCAAAGACATTAACCACGCGGCAATCGTCATGATCGAAGCCCCGCAACAAAAATCCCCGCCGCGACGATCCCGCACATCGCCACGATAAATGGCCTAACGCGGACCATGAAATCGCACTCGGGTTGATACTGGATCACCAGTCGGCTCCCGAATACATCAACGCTGACAGGTGCGGGGCAGACCGGATTCGACGGGCCACCCACCGAGACCGGCGACAATGAAACGGATGCGCTGCTCGACGGCAACGTCGGCGCCGACGCAGAGCCCAACTGCTGACACGCAACAATTGATGGGTTCAATCGGCACAGGTCCGACGTGTCGGACGATCCGCCGGACGTACCACCACCTGTACCCGTTCCCGTTCCCGTTCCCGTTCCCGTTCCTGTTCCCGGATCCGTTCCGCTACCGGTACCTGTTCCCGTGCCGGTACCGGTACCCGTTCCAGTGCCTGTTCCCGTGCCCGTACCTGTCCCAGTGCCGGTACCCGTCGACGGACTCGGAATCACGTACGGATTACCACCGCCGGAAGGTGCCGCAACCGGTGCAGCCGCACCGCCCACTGTCGGCCATGCCGAAGGATTCGACTGCTGAACCGCGCCCGCATCCGATGACGTAACCGGGTTATTAACCGGATACGGAATGCCCTGATAGCCGGACTGTTGCGATGCATCCTGCCAAAGCGCATCAACAACGTCCGCGAGAACCTCGGGGTTCAGCGGTTGACTCAATTCGTCGCTCGACAAGCCGCTAATAGCCTGAGGTAACGACTCCTTTACCGGGGCCGGCGTCGTTGACTTCGGCGGCACGTAGGCCGTACAACCGCCGGTCTTATCGAGCATCCCGCTTGCACATGCCCCGCCGCCATACGTGCCATTTCTGTTTGCGATAAAGCCATCCAGCGTATAGCTGAAACCATCTGACGCTCGATCGATTTCAACTGTGCATGTTACTGAATTACTACTTGAACCGGCGGAACAACTCACCACGTGCTCAGACTTCCCGTCTGAAGCGATGATCCCGCTGTTGTACTGCGAAAACGACTGCACAGCGGCCTCGCCAGACGAACCGCACCACCCGGTGTAGCACCACAAGGCAACGCCCGGATTCAACGGCGGATAAGGACTTGAAACCGTTGCCCCCGATCCGTGCGCAAGCGTTACCGTCCCGTCCTTATTGAATTGCCACGTCGTCAACGTATCGTTACCCAACGATGTAGGGGTCGCCATTAGTCCCGCCCCTACAACCGCCTGTAGCCCTACCAACAGCCAGGACGCCCCCGCCGCTGCGGCCGCCTCAGCTTGCGCGGCAGCCGACATTGCCTTTTCCGTCGCCACAACGATCTCATCCAACGCCGTGCCGGTGTAGCCGAGTTGCCCCGCCTTGTTCGCAATCAACTGCGCAATCGCACGCGGCACCGACGTTGAATCCGGCGACACCTGCGCATAAGCCACGTCGTGCGGCATCGTCGCAAAGATGCCGTACAGCAGAACAGCACACGACGCAACGAAGTGAGAAAACCGCATAACGCCCCCGCGTATCGCTTCAGAGAAAGAGAATCAAGCCGACCGACCAGCACGTCCCCACGATGAGCGCCACTTCGAACCAGAAGCCGATATGCATCGCTTACCCCTCGGACGATGAATTGATCCAATTACGCACCACGCGAAACCCGTACGCCACCGCCAGCACGCCAAGGACCGCAGCGCCAATCGCCGAGCCGACCGCAACGCCGCCGTCATCGGTCGTATCGTTCGCGTTCAAGGCGACCAATTGCGTACTCATCTGCAGAACCAGTGCATTGCCGTTCGCGTCGGTGCCGCACGATACCGACTGACCCGCAGCACTCACATACGTGACACCCGCCAAGCCTTGCGGGCCGCAGACAACAATGTTTGCCGCCAACGCCGAGGACTGAGCACGCGCGCCGGTAGCGGCGAGCGCAACGACGAGCACGGCCAGCACGCGCCACGCACCGCACCACCGCCGCACACCGAAACCCGCCCTCATCGATCCGCCCATGCTCACGCCCTCGCCAACAAAAAGGGCGACGCCCTGGACACCAGAACGCCGCCCCAACACCACCGCTCCCGATCAGCGACCCACGAACGAGCGCACCATCTTGATACCCCATGCCACCGCGACGACGCCCAACACCGCGCCACCAACGGAAACCACAGCGGGCACGACCGAGTTGATCGAGTTGACGATCGGCGTAACGTCGAACGACGAACCCGTCGTGCCGCCGCTCGACTGCGCAAACGCGCCCACCGAAGCGACCGCAGCCACCACGCCGACAGCCGCACGCTTCGAACCAGCCATCACTTTCTTGATTTGAAACATTGCTTTCTCCCTGATTCAGCCCACCGATTAGGAACCGTCCGATTGGGCCAGCTTCGAACGATTCAACTTCTTCGGCGGATCGCGCCGACCGATGACGGCCGACGCGTACCCGACACCCTTGCAGACGAGATACACACACAGAAGCACGTTCAACAACGCCAACTGCAATGCGATCCGATCCAACGCATCTATCGGAAGACTCTCCATTCACCACACTCCACACAGCCCGCCGAGCATCGCAAGGCTCGACGCCGCCAACCCGTGATCGCCTGCCGACAGCGCGTCAAGCAACCGAGCGCGCCATAGGTACACCCATGTGCACGCCGAGCAGCCGCATCGAGCCACCACGGCCTTACGCCGTCGCTCCCACGCCCACGCCCGCGCCCGGCTTGGGCTTCGCAACAGGCATGCCGAACGGCACCAGCGACGTGATACGCGGCTCAAGCCGGCCCTCCATCGACTGGAAGAACCCAAAATCCGCCAAGTACTCACCCGGCTCCACGGCCTTGAGGTGATCCGGCAAGTTGATCGTGCCAACGAGCAGTTGCTTTTGACCATCGACGTCCTGTTCCAAGACGCATTGCGCCGAATGAATCGCCCACGGCCGGCCCGTCTTTTGGGACACGCCGTCGCGCTTGATGATTTGCAGAATGGACAACTTTTGCTTGTTCATACCTATCTCCATTAGGATCACTAATCACACGAAATAAGCCCATGTCGGGCGACAAAATGCGCTCTCAGCGCTCAACGACTCTCAGATCACTACAGGCACCACAGCCGCCAGCACGGTCAACGCCGCACCAGCCGCAAATCTCGTCCGCGACCTCTACCGGGACCGCCCGCATATCGCGACGCCGCACGTCGATCGGCATCCGGCGCGGCGGCACCGACGTACGACCGTCGAACAGATCAGGCGTGACGTAATCGGTCGGGCTCTTTGCCACGGCTCACACTCGGAAGGGATTGAACGTCGCGCCGACTTCCACGGGCACGAGCGTTAGGAAATCCGGTTGACGGCCCTGCCGACACAACTCGGCACGGGCTTTCTGACGCGCGCTCTCGCCATCACGAGCGCGGACTTCGATCGTCGCGACACGCGTATGCGCGTGCGGCGTATAGGCATGGACTCGATATGCAGCCACGGAGACCCCCGTCCGTTAACTTACAAAACCCCGACCAACGGGGTTTACCTTTCCCACCAGACTGCTAGACTGCGGTCTTGACTGATACGGCAAAAATTTGCCGGTTCGTCTAAATCTGAGTGGGATTATTTGTGCGAACTGGCAAAACTGTCAAGGGGATATTTATGACGATTAGCGAATTACTCGACGCAGCCAAGCGAAAGCAAGGCTCACTCGGCGCTGTCGCCGACCAACTTGGCATCGAGCAGTCACGCCTTTCGAACTGGCGGAAAGGGACACGCCGACCAGACCCAGCCCAAATCATGCGGCTGGCTGAAATGGCGGGATTACCGCCGTTCGAGACACTCGCCGAAGTTGAGCAAGAGATCGACGAGAAGAACGCATCGGTATGGGCACGAGCCTTGGGAAACCTACGCGCGGCCGGGGTAGCCGCGACCGTGACCCTTGGACTGGCGATCTATTCGACGACGCCTAACGAGGCAGACGCCGCTGTCACAAATTTTGTGACACCTACCCCCACGCAACCCGCGCCAGCGGAAGGAAATGCGGTCGGGGCGGTGTTGATTATGTCAAATAACAAAGATCGACTGCACGAGGTGCTGCTGGCCGAGCGCCTTCGCATTCAAACCCTCCACCTCTGATCCTCGTAGGAGTCGATGTGCTCATTCTTCGTCGTCCCGGCGCGGGCCGCGCGCCGGGACCGGTTGCCGCCTGGCGGCCTCCTCGCCGTCAGAACCGGTACGTCGCCCCGATCTGGAAGAAGCGGCCGAGATCCGTGTAGAGCGACTGGTCATAGCCAGTGATGTCGGGCACGGCTTGCCACTCGACGTCGAACGGCGGTTTCTTGTCGAAGAGGTTCGTGATGCCGCCGTAAATCGTCCAATGCTTGAAGCCGCGATAGTTGAACATCAGGTTGAACTGGCTGTACGACGCCACCGATCCCGTACCGCCGTCGCCGAATTCCGCGGCCACGGCGTTCGTATATGGCCCGGTGTATTGCCAGGTCAGCGTGGTAGTCAGCTGCCGGTAGTCCCAGCTCAGGCTCGTATTGCCCTTCCAGCGCGGGTTGCTCGCGCCGAACGGCTGCAGCAGCGCAAGGTTGTTGCCGGCGAAGTCCTGCGGTGCGGTTCCGGGGCTGTGCAGCTTGAAGTGCCACACATAAGTCCAGTCGCCTGCGAGCGTGAACGTGCCGTACTTGGTGCGCAGCGCTTTGCGGAAGTTGAGATCGAAGCCATCGGTATCGAGCGCACCGAGGTTCACGAAATGCTGAACGAGGTAACGCACCGACCCGTCAGCGTTGCGCACGACGCGCGAGGGATCGTTGGCGACGAGCACCGCGTTCGGATCGTCCGTGCCGATGACGCCGTCGATGCGGACCTTGTAGAACGCCGCGCCGATATCGGTCATCGCATCGGGTGAAAGCTGGAAGCCGATGTTGTAGTTCTTCGTGTGCTCCGGCTGAAGATTCGGATTGCCCGCGACTTGCTCCGTCGTGAAGTGCTTGGTCGGCACACCGCTCGGATCGTTCGGATCGACGAGGTTCTGGTGAGAGAGATAGACGGCCTGCGAGTTTTCGACGAGGGTCGGCGCGCGGAAGCCGCGACTGTACGATGCATACGTCGTCAGCATTTGCACCGGCTGGAAACGCAGCGCAAAGCTCGGCGAAAACGCCCCACCGAAGTCGCTGTAGTGATCGTAGCGGCCCGCCTGCGTGAACGTCAGATTGCGCAGGATCGGAATGTCGACCTGGTAGAACGCGGCGGCGACGTTGCGCGAACCCTCCACCGTCTGCACGTTCGCCGGTGCGGATACGCCCTGCGACGCGAGCGTCTGGGGGTTGATCGTCGACGATTCGTGGCGGAACTCGGTGCCCAGGCCCAGGCCGACCGGGCCCCCGGGCAGCGTGAAGAGATTCGACGTCGAGGCCTTGGCCGTCACGCTGTCGACCTTCGAGATGGCCTGCTGATCGTCGTCCGTGAAAACGCCGTTCAGGCCGTTTGGCGTGGAGGCCGGGTTCGAGAAGTTATAGGTGCCGTTCGCGAGCATGTTCTCGAGGCCCGCGGCGTTGATCCGGTTGCGATACGTCGTATCGACGGTGCTCTGCGAGTGGCCGTAATCGGCCGACCAGTCCCACGCGCCGAATCTGCCCGCGTCGAGCGAGCCTTTGACGCCCGTGTTCGCCATCCAGAACGTCGATACCGTGTCCGCCCTCACGACGTTGCCCGGGAAAGTCAAGTTGATCGCCGTCGGCACGCCGAACGGGTTATAAGGATTGCTCACCGGTACGGTGCGCGGCAGCGGCGAAACGGACCCGGTCGAAGGGTTGTAGACGTTCGTCGTGCTCGAGATCGACGCCGGTCCCTGCAACTGGACGGTTTCATCGCGGCTTACCCAGAAGCCCGCATAGGCCTGCGTGTTGTCGTCGATCTTGAAGGTGGCGCGCACCTTCGCGTTCAGGCGCGTCGTGGACGGAACGAGCGACGTCGACGCGGCCGGGTTATACGTGCAATTGGTCGCGCTCGTCTTGCTGCCGGGCGGGCACGGCGAAAGCGGCACCTTGGAGCCGTCCGCCAGCGACCAGTACGATTGCTGGTTCGGCCCGAGCGGCGCTGCCAGTCCGCCGGGATATTGCGTGAAGTCTTGCGCCGACGTCATGTCTCGATCGCCGAGCGTCGAACCCGAATCGCGGTAATAGCTGGCGGCCGCGGTGACGTTGAAGCGATCCGAATTCAGGTCGCCGAAGCCGGCCAGTACGCTGAAGTTGCCCTGCCCGTCGCCCGGATGCTGCGCCTTGCCGAGTTGGCCGTCGATCTGCAGGCCCTGAAAGTTCTTCTTCGTAATGATGTTGACGACGCCCGCGATCGCGTCCGAGCCGTAGACGGATACCGCGCCGGTCTTGACGATCTCGACGCGCTCCACCATGTTCAGCGGGATCGCGTTGACATCGAAGAACGTGTCGGTGAAGTTCACCGACTGCGCATAGTTCGCGACGCGCTGGCCATCGACGAGCACGAGCGTGTATTTCTCGCTGAGCCCGCGCAACGCCATGCCGGCGCCGCCGGGTGCCGAGCTGTTCATCGTCGTCTGGCCCCAGCTGCTTGCGGAATTGGCCGAGGTCGAACGCAGGAAATCGGCGACCGTCGTGTATCCGCTTTGCTGGATTTCCTTCGCGGTGATGACCTGCACTTCGGTGTGGCCGACCTTATCCGATGTGCGGATCAGCGAGCCCGTCACTTCGAACTTGTCGAGCTTTTTCACGGTCTGCCCGCCCGCAGCGGCGCCGGACGCCGGCGCGGGCGCGGCGGCGGCCGTGCTGCCGGTTTGCTCGGCGGCGACGCTCCCGTCGACAGGCGTTGTCTGCGCGTAAGCGGAGGTACCCAAAGCCGCCGTCAACGCGACTTCAGCCCATGCGATGCTGCGTATTGCCGATCCCAAAGCCGTTGGTTTCATAACACCCCTTTCCCTTTGTCGTCGCAAGGCCTGACCTTTTTGTATGCACGGAGACTCGCCGGCCTTTAAATAGCGTTGCCCCGCGTTCCTGATTCGTCATCTGACGATCACAACCATTCCGTCCACCTTCCCATTTCTTTCAAAATTATTTCCTCCGCTTATGAGTGGAATGAATTTGAAATACAAGAAGCTGAATTTCTATAGAATTAGGAAGCCTAATTACATGGATCGGTATTTCCGCGTATCGAAAGGCTGCATACGCGCTACGCCCTGGAACATTCTCACCATGGCGCTTCGTCAATCAGTGCGTACGGGTTGCCAGGAAGGCAGTCTCCCGTTGAAAGGCTTCTTTACGTATTCACTTTGAAAGCATTAATTCACGGAACATGAATTACCGTTTACTACCAAGTTTTACATTGGACGCGAACATAGCAGGACAGAATCGACGCGTCAAAAAATATTTGATGCCACATAACTTTGTTTAGGTGCAATAGATGCACTCGGTTGGTGCCGAATAAAAATCGATATGGTTCATCAGCCGCTACCGTTGTCTTGTCTTCCTTGTTCGGCTGCTTTTTCACCCGTTCGCGCATGCGCCGCAATGGAGCATGCGGCCGGTACTCGCCAGTCCGAACTTTTTTGTTTACCAGAGGGAAGACGCGAATCCTTGGCATGGAAACAGTCCGAACGCGTGGTCGATGAATCCCCATCACTACCATCAATCGATCTCCAGATTCCCGGCCGTTTCCACGCGCGGCGCCTCGCGCTTCGTCACCGCTGCATGCCGCCCGCGCCGGCCTATGGACACGACTACCCGAAACGCCACCGGCGCGAACACCAGCCCGAATATCGTCGCCGCCAGCACGCCCCCGAACGCGCCGGTCCCGATCGAACGCCGGCTTTCCGCACCCGCGCCGGTCGCCAGCACCAACGGCACGACGCCGAGCAGGAACGCCATCGACGTCATCACGATCGGCCGAAACCGCACGGCCGCGGCCTCCACCACAGCCTGCCGCAGCGGCACGCCGCGCCCGACGAGTTCGCGTGCGAACTGCACGATCAGAATCGCATTCTTCGCCGACAATCCGATCACCGTAATCATCCCGACCTTGAAGTACACGTCGTTCGGCATCCCGCGAGCGAACGCCGCCGCCAACGCGCCCACGATGCCGAGCGGCACGATCGTCAGCACCGACAGCGGAATCGTCCAGCTTTCATACAAGGCGGCGAGCGCCATGAACACCGCGAGCACCGACAACCCGACCAGCAGCGGCGTCTGCCGCTCGGCAATCCGCTCCTCGCGCGCCGCGGCGACCCAGTCGTAACCGATCCCGGCCGGCAGCATGGCGGCCAGCCGCTCCATCTCCGCCATCGCCGCACCCGAACTGGTGTGGGTCGCCGCCCGGCCGCTGACGTCGAGCGACGGATAGCCGTCGTAGCGATTCAGCATCACGGGCCCGACCGTCCAGTGCGGCGCGGCGATGGCCGACAGCGGCACCATGTCCCCCGTCCGGTTCGGTACCGTCAGCGCCATCAGTTGCGCGTCGGTCGCACGCGCGGCCGGGTCGGCCTCGACGATCACGCGGCGCATCCGGCCCGACGCCGGAAAATCGTTGATGTAGTTCGAGCCGAACGTGCCGCCGAGCAGCCCCGCGATGCGCTCGAACGGCACGCCGAGCGCATATGCTTTCGCGCGATCGACGTCGAGCTCGATGCGCGGCGCGTCCGGCAAGTCCTCGAAATGCACGGACGCGAGCGCCGGGTCCGCCTTTGCACGCGCGGCCAACTGCTCGCGGGCGGCCTTCAGCGCGTCGAGCCCGACCCCGCCGCGATCCTCGAGACGGAACGTGAAGCCGTCCGCGTGACCGATGCCGGGCACCGACGGCGGCAGCGTCGCCTGTACGTCGCCGTCGAGAATCGCGTCGAAACGCCGGTTGAGGCGATCGCGCAACGTCATCGCATCGACGTCGCGCTGCGCCCAGTCCTTCAGGTCGACGAATGCCATCCCGACGTTCTGCCCGCTGCCCGCGAAACTCCAGCCGATCACGCTCGTCACGTTCGCGACGGCCGGCTCCGCGCGCAGGATCGCCTCGACGCGCTGGACGACCGCGAGCGTGCGCGCCTGCGTGGCACCGGCCGGCAACTGGATCATCACCTGCAGCTGCCCCTGGTCCTCGGTCGGCAGGAAGCCGCCCGGCATCGTCCAGTACAGCAGCCCGCACACGGCCAAGAGTGCGACATAGATGCCGACGACCGCACCCGTGCGGCGTACCGCCGACACGGTGACGCGCCGATAGCTGGCCTCGGCGCGCGCGAACGCGACGCCGAAGCGGTCGGCCACGCGCGCGCCGAGGCTGCGGCGCGGCACGCCCCCGCCCCCGCCTTCGTGACGGACGACCGGTTTCAGCAAATTCGCGCACAGCGCCGGCGTGAGCGACAGCGCCATGAACGACGACACGAGCATCGACGCGATCATCGACACCGCGAACTGCCGGTAGATGCCGCCGACGCTGCCCGGGAAGAACGCCATCGGCACGAACACGGCGGTCAGCACCGCGGTCACGCCGACGATCGCCCCGCCGATCCGCTTCATCGCGTGCCGCGTCGCATCGCGCGGCGACACGCCCGCCTCCATCACCCGGTGCACGCTCTCGACGACGACGATCGCATCGTCCACGAGAATGCCGATCGCCAGCACGAGGCCGAACATCGTGAACACGTTGATCGACAGCCGGAACACCCACATCGCGACGAACGCGCCCATCAGCGTGACCGGAATCACGACGGTCGGCACGAGCGTGTAGCGCAGCTCGCGCAGGAACAGCCACATCACGCAGAACACCAGCACGACGGCCTCGACGAGCGTCAGCACGACTTCCCGGATGGCGATCTTCACGAAATGCGCGCCGTCGAACGGAATCTCGACCGCGACGCCCGGCGGCAGCGTCTTCGACAGCTCGGCAAGCCGGGCGCGGATCGCGTTCGACGTTTCGAGCGCGTTGCCGCGCGGGCCGAGCTGGATGCCGACGGTGGCCGCCGGACGGCCGTTCAGCCGCGAATAGAACGAATAGTCGTCGCGGCCGATTTCGATGCGGGCGACATCGGCGACGCGCACGACCGAACCATCCTGCTTCGACTTCAGCACGATCCGGCCGAACTCCTCCGGCGACGTCAGCTGTCCCTTGACGACGATCGTCGCGGTGAGCTGCTGGCCGCGCACGAACGGCGCATCGCCGATCGCGCCGGCCGTCACCGTCGCGTTCTGCACGCCGATCGCCGCGATCACGTCGTCGGCGCCGAGGTCGTATTCGCGCAACTTGCTGGGATCGAGCCAGACCCGCAGCGCCTCGTCGGCGTCCCACAACTGGGCCGCGCCGACCCCGGGCGCGCGCTTCAGCTCGCGCAGCACGTAACGGTTCAGATAGTCGCCGAGCTGGGCGGAGTCGCGCGTGCCGTCGGTCGACGTCAGCGTGACGAGCATCAGGAACGTGTTGGCCGCCTTGAACACGCCGATGCCCTGCTGCACGACCTGCTGCGGCAGCCGCGGCTCGACCTGCTTCAGCCGGTTGTTGACGTCGACGAGCGCGATGTCCGGATCGGTGCCGGGCGCGAACGTCACGTCGATCTCGAGATTGCCGTGACCGTCGCTGCTCGTCTCGTAGTACTGCAGCCCGTCGGCACCGTCGAGGCTTTCCTCGATGATGCTGCCGACGTCGGCGTCGACCGTCTCGGTCGACGCGCCCGGATAGGTCGCGGTGATCACGACGCGCGGCGGCGCAAGGCGCGGATACTGCGCGATCGGCAATTGCGGAATGGCGAGCACGCCCGCGACGACGATCGCGAGCGCGACGATCCACGCGAACACCGGGCGGTCGATGAAGAACGATGGCATCGGCGTGCGTCAGCGAACGGTGCAGGCGCGCCGCGCCCGCTTCACGTCACTCATCCGCGCCCCCTTCCCGCTGCAGCGGACCCGGTTCCGGTGCGAGCATCGACGACGCGAGCAGCGCCTGCGTATACGGGTGGGACGGCGCGTGCAACACGTCGAGCGTATCGCCCTCCTCGACCACGCGCCCCGCCTTCATCACGATGACCCGATGGGCCATCGCGCGCATCACCGCGAGATCGTGCGTGATGAACAGGTAGCTCAGTTGATACTTCTTTTGCAGGTTCGTCAGCAGATTCAGCACCTGCTTCTGGATCGACACGTCGAGCGCGCTCGTCGGCTCGTCCAGCACCAGCAGCTCCGGCTCGACGGCCAGCGCGCGCGCAATCGCGATGCGCTGACGCTGGCCGCCGGAAAATTCGTGCGGATAGCGAAGCATCGCGTCGGCCGGCAGGCCGACCTCCTGCAGCAAGGCAGCGACCCGCGTGCGCCGCGTGGCGCCGGCCACCTCCGGCCGGTGCACGGCAAGCCCCTCGCCGACGATCTGCTCGACCGTCATGCGCGGCGACAGCGAGCCGAACGGATCCTGGAACACGACCTGCATGCGGCCGTACAGCGCGCGCCGGCCGCGTGTCGTGCGCAGCGACGCCAGCGGCATGCCGTCGATCTCGATGCCGCCCGACGCCGGCCGCTGCAGGCCGAGCACGGCCGCCGCCAGCGTCGATTTCCCCGACCCGGATTCGCCGACGATCCCGAGCGTCTCGCCGCGCCGCAGGCTCAGCTTCACGTCGTGCACGGCCCGGAACGCCGTCTTGCCGAACACCGCGCGCCAGCCCTTCGTCGCGATGCGGTAATCGACGGCGAGTTGCCGCACGTCGAGGATCGTCTGCGCACCGGCCGCGACCGGTTCGACCGCACGTTGCGGCGCGCTGTCGAGCAGCCGGCGCGTGTACGCGTGTTGCGGCGCGGCGAACAGCGCGCCGGTCGTGTTCGTTTCGACGAGCACGCCCTGCTCCATCACGGCCACGCGCTGCGCGAAGCGCCGCACGAGATTCAGGTCGTGCGTGATCAGCAGCACGGCCATCCCGCGCGCGGCGGCCTCCTGTTCCTGTAGTTCGATCAGCAGGTCGACGATCTGCTGGCGCACCGTCACGTCGAGCGCCGTCGTCGGCTCGTCCGCGAGCAACAGCCGCGGCCGGCACGCGAGCGCCATCGCGATCATCGCGCGTTGCCGCTGGCCGCCCGACAACTGGTGCGGAAAACTGTCGATGCGCCGCTCCGGCTCCGGAATCCCGGTGCGCCGCAGCAGCGCGATGCCGCGCTCGCGCGCGTCGCCCGGCCGCAGTCCCTCGTGCAGCCGCAGGCTCTCGGCGATCTGCTTGCCGATCGTATACAGCGGATTGAGCGCCGTCATCGGCTCCTGGAACACCATCGCGATATCGGCGCCGCGGATGCCGCGCATCTGCTGCTCGGTCTTCGCGAGCAGATCCTCGCCGTCGAACAGCATCTGTCCCGACAGCGTCGCCTGCTGCGCGAGCCGCAGGATCGACAGCGCCGTCACGCTCTTGCCCGAGCCCGACTCGCCGACGAGCGCCACGCGCTCGCCGCGCCCGACCGCGAGGCTCAGGTCCTGCACGGCGGCTTTCGCGCCGAAGTGCGCGGAAAACCGTCGAATGTCCAGCAAAGGAGTCGTCATCGTTGCTCCCCGCCGAAGGCCGAGCCGCGCGCGCGCGTGTCGAGCGCATTGCGCAGCGCGTCGCCCATGAACGTGAGCAGCAGCAGCGTGACGACCAGCGCCGAGAACGCGGAGATCGAGATCCACCACGCGTCGAGGTAGTTCTTGCCTTCCTGCAGTAGTTCGCCGAGGCTCGGCGTCGGCGGCTGCACGCCGAGGCCGAGGAAGTCGAGGCTCGTCAGCGACAGGATCGCCGCACTCATCCGGAACGGCAGGAACGTGATCACCGGCGTCAGGCTGTTCGGCAGCACGTGCCGCCACATGATCTGCCAGTTCGACAGTCCCATCGTGCGTGCGGCCTTCACGTAGTCGAGCGCGCGGTTGCGCAGGAACTCCGCGCGCACGTAGTCGGACAGCACGAGCCAGCCGAACATCGACAGCAGGACGAACAGCAGCCACAGCGACGGCTCGAAGATCGACGCGAAGATGATCAGCAGGTACAGGTCGGGCAGCGCGCTCCAGATCTCGATCAGGCGCTGCCCGACGAGATCGGTGCGCCCGCCGTAGAAGCCCTGCAGCGCGCCCGTCAGCACGCCGATCGCGACGCCCGAAACCGTCAGCGCGAACGCCATCAGCACCGACAGCCGAAATCCGTACAGCAGCCGCGCGAGCACGTCGCGGCCGAACTGGTCGGTGCCGAGCCAGTTGCTCGCGGACGGCGGCGCCGGATACGGCCGCGACGCGAAATAGTCGATCGTGTCGTAGCGGTAGCGGTTCGGCGGGTAGATCGCGAAGTTGTCGTGCGACTCGATCTTCGCGCGGATGTATGGATCGAGATAGTTGGTCTTCGCCGGGAAATCGCCGCCGAACTGCGTCTCCGGATAGTCCTTCACGATCGGGAAATAGAAATGCCCGTCGTAGCGCACCACCAGCGGCCGGTCGTTCGACAGTCCTTCGGCCAGCAGGCTGAGCGCGAACAGCGTGGCAAAGATCACGAGGCTCCAGTAGCCGAGCCGCTGCGCGCGAAACCGCCGCCACGTGCGTCGCCATGGCGACGGCGACGCCGCGCATGCGACGGCGGCCGGATCAGTGGTCCAGGCGGTTGAACTGGATACGGGGGTCGACGAGGACATAGCAGACGTCAGCAATGAGTTTGGTCAGAAGGCCGATGAGCGTGAACAGGAACAGCGAACCGAGCACCACCGGATAGTCGCGGCGAATCACCGAGTCGTACGAGAGCTGCCCCATCCCGTCGAGCGAGAACAGCGTCTCGATCAGCAGGTTGCCGTTCAGGAAGGCGCCGACGAACGCGGCCGGCAACCCGGTGAGCAGCGGGATCGCCGCATTGCGCAGTACGTGCTTCCACAGCACGTCGCGCTCCGGCGCGCCCTTCGCGCGTGCGGTCAGCACGTATTGCCGGCCGATTTCATCGAGGAACGTGTTCTTCGTGAGAATCGTGACGATCGCGAAATTGCCGACCACCGACGCCGTCACCGGCAACGCGATATGCCACAGATAGTCGAGAGCCTTGCCGATCAGCGTCAGCTCGTCGAAGTCGTCCGAGGTCAGGCCGCGCATCGGAAACACCTGCCAGAACGTGCCGCCGCCGAACAGCATCAGCAGCAGCACGCCGAGCACGAAGCCCGGAATCGCGTAGCCGGCGAGCACGAGCACGCTCGTTACCGTGTCGAAACGCGAGCCGTTGCGCACGGCCTTCGCGATGCCGAGCGGCACCGACACGAAGTACGTGAGGATCACCGTCCACAAGCCCAGCGTGATCGACACCGGCAGCTTCGAGCGGATCACGGCCCATACGCTGCGGTGCGCGAAATAGGACTGCCCGAGGTCGAACGTCGCATAGCTTTTCAGCATCAGCGCGTAGCGTTCGAGCGGCGGTTTGTCGAAGCCGAACTGCTTGCGGATCTGCGCGATCTGCTGCGGATCGACGCCCTGGCTGCCGTGGTAGCCGCCCCCGCCTCCGCCCGCCTCGCCTCCACGCGCGCTGCCGTGGCGCAATTGCGTGAGCACCTGCTCGACCGGGCCGCCCGGCACGAATTGCGTAACCGCGAACGTGATCGTCACGACGCCGATCAGCGTCGGGATCATCAGCAGCAGGCGCCTCAATATGTATGCAAGCATCGTCGCTCCCTCGTCAGGCCGCGGCGGCGGGTTGTGGCCGTGCTACCGGCTTCTTCACGTACCAGTAGTCGATGATCCAGTCCTCGTACTGATAGGAAGCCGGCACGACCGGCGGATGGCCGAGCGTCGTCTTGTACGCGATCCGCGCGTTCGGCATGTAGTACTGCGGAACGAGCACGTACAGGTTGATCAGCACGCGGTCGAGCGCGTGCGTGGCCGTCTCGAGATCGTCGAGCGTATTGGCCGCAAGCGCCGCGCGGATCAGCGCATCGACGGCCTTCGACTTCACGCCCGGATAGTTCTCCGAGCCCGGCTGCGATGCGGCCTCGCTGCCGAAACGACGCGTCAGTTCCGCGCCCGGGATCGTCACGGGCGAGTAGATATACGTCGTCATGTCGTACTCGAAATTGTCGAGCCGCTTCTGGTAGAGCGCGCTGTCGATCTCGTGCAGGTACGCATGGATGCCGAGCGTCGCGAGCGCCTGCGTGTACGGCAGGATCAGGCGATCCATGCCGGGCTGGTCGTCGATGATCTCGATCGACATCGGCGTGCCGTTCGCGTCGCGCAGCGCGCCGTCCCGGTAGTGCCAGCCAGCCTGAGCGAGCAGGTCGCGCGCTTGCTTGAGGTTCGCGCGCAGCGAGCCCGGCGGCAACGTCGACGGCTGCTTGACCATCGGGCCGAACACCTCCGGCGGCAGCGTCGAGCGGTACGGTTCGAGCAGCGCGAGTTCCTTCGCGCTCGGCATGCCCGACGCGGCGAACGGGCTCGCGTCCCAGAAGCTGTTGGTGCGGCGGTACTGCCCGTAGAACATCATCCGGCTCATCCAGTCGAAGTCGAATGCCAGCGCAAGCGCGTGCCGCACGCGCACGTCCTGGAACATCGGTTTGCGCAGGTTCATCAGGAAGCCCTGCATCTGCGCGGGGCCGTCCGGGAACTCGCCCCTCTTCAGCATGCCGTTGCCGAAATTCTTGCCGACGTACTTGCGCGCCCACTGCGTCGAGCTGTACTCCATTCGCGCATCGACATCGCCGGCCTTGAACGCCTCGAGCGCCGTGTACTGGTCGAGATACAGCTTGAACGACACGCGTGCGAAACGGAACATCCCGCGCCGCGACGGCAGGTTCGCGGCCCAGTAGTGCGGGTTGCGCACGTACGCGATCTGCTTGTCGTTCCTGCGCTGCTCGATCAGGTACGCGCCGCTCGCGATCGGCGGCTCGTTCGCGATCTGGTCGAACGGCGGCCGCGTACCGTCCGCGTGTTGCCCCCACTTCGGCGAGAACACCGGCAGGTCGCCCGCGATCAGCGCGGCGTCGCGCTCCGCGTGCCTGAACTCGAAGCGGATCGTGTGGCCGTCGACGACCACTGCGCGCCGGATGATCGAGAACTGCGCGTTGTACAGCGGCGACGCCTGCGGGCTCGTCAGCGTATCGAACGAATACTTGACGTCGGCCGCGGTGATCGGGTCGCCGTTCGAGAAGCGCGCGGCCGGGTTGATGTGGAACGTGGCCGACTGCCCGTCGGGCGCCACCTCGACGTCGTCGGCAATCAACGCGTATTCGGACGCGAGTTCGTCCCAGCTGCGCTGCATCAGCGTGTCGAACATCAGGTTCTTGATGTCCGGTGCGGGCGAGCCGCGCACGAGGAACGGGTTCAGCGAGTCGTAGCTCTGCGCTTCGTCGTAGTTTTCGAAGTTGAGCGCGCCGGTGTCCGGCGCCTGTGGGTCCGCATAATCGAAATGCGCAAAGTCCGGCGGGTATTTCGGCTGGTCGTATTGCGCGATCGCCGACACCGCGAGCGCCGCACGTGGCATGGCGCTACCCGACACGAGCAGCACGGCGCATGCGAACAGCGCCGCGCGCGGCACGCCTGCCCATCGCCATTTCAACAGTTTCATGGTCGGTCTGTCCGAAAGCGTGCGGGCGCGAGGCCTGCGCGCGGTAGATTCCTGTGCAGGTTGCCGCGTGCCACCTGCATCCCACTGGTTGTTCGTGCTGAAAACGATCCTGCGAACTGCATCGCCGCACGTCCCGGTTGCAGGCCGTCGTGGCGCCAGGCGAAAAAGGGCCGCTCCAAAAAATGGGGAGGTGGACGTGGAGCGGCCGGTCTAAAGCCTATCGGTGCATCGCAATCGCCATCAGAACTTGTAGGTCGCGCCAACCTGCGCGAATCGACCGACATACGTGTACAGCGACGTGTCGTAGCCCGTCTGGTAGCTCGCGTTCATATAAACCGGGTCGAACGGCGGCGCACGATTGAAGATGTTGTCGATGCCCGCATAGATCGTCCAATGCTTGAAGCCGGTGTAGCTGACCATCAGATTGAACTGGCTGTACGAAGCCACGCTGTCCTGCATGTTCGGATATTGGCCCGGCGACAGGATGGCCTGGCTGTACGGTCCCGTGAACATCCACGTCAACGTCGCGTTCCATTGGTTGTGGTAGTTCCAGTTCAGACTCGTGTTGCCCTTCCAGCGCGGGAAGCTGCCGCCGAACGGCTCGTTCAGCGAACCGTTGTTGCCCGCGAAGTCGGTCGTCTCGCCGCCCACCGGCATCTTGAAGTGCCACACGTAGGCCCAGTCACCCGACAGCGTGAACGTACCGATCTTGGTCGACACCGACTGGCGGAAGGTGGTCTCGAAGCCGTCCGTATCGAGCGACGAGAGGTTCATATACGGCAGCAGCACATACGCGATCGAGCCGTTCGGGTTACGGATCACCTTCGACGGATCGTTCTGGTCGACCACCGTCTGGATGTCTTCCGTGCCAATCACGTTGTCGATGTGGATCTTGTACCAGTCGAAGCCGAAATCGGTATTGCGGGTGGGCGACAGCTGGAAGCCGATGTTGTAGTTCTTGGTCCGCTCCGGCTGCAGCTTGCTGTTACCGGTCTGCACTTCCTCGACGAGGTTGTATGCGTTCGGGTTGTTAGGATCGTTCGCGTCGACCGCGCCCTGCGCGCCGTAGGTCCTCGACGAGGTGTTTTCGATCAGCGTCGGTGCGCGGAAGCCACGGTTGTACGAACCGTACATCGTCAGCTCGCGGATCGGCTGGAAGCGCAACGCGAAGCGCGGCGAGAACGCGCCACCGAAGTCGCTGTAGTGGTCGTAGCGCCCCGACTGGCTGAACGTCAGGTTCTTCAGGATAGGAATGTCGATCTGGTAGTAGACCGCCGCGACGTTGCGCTCCCCGTTGACCGACTGCAGCGACGGCTGGATGAGCGTGCCATTCGCGTAGTCCGCGCCCGTACCGATGTACTGGCTCTGGTGCGTGAATTGCGTACCGAGACCCAGGCCGACGTTACCCGTGGGCAACGTGAACAGGTTCGGCGTCGACAGCGTCGCGTCGACAGCATCGAGCTTCGTGATGGCCTGTGTCGACGTGCTTCCGTACAGTCCGTTCAACCCGTTCGGTGTCGACGATGGATTGGCGAAGTCGAACACGCCGTTCTGGACGATATTTTCCAGTGCGGCCGCGTTGATCAGGTTCGAATAGTTGTTCGACACCGTGTCCTGCGAATGCGTGTAGGACGCCGTCCAGTCCCAATCCCCCACGCGTGGCGTGCTGAACGAGCCTTTCACGCCCGTCGCGGCACGCCAGAAGTTGGAACTCGTATGCACGGCCTGCGCGGCCGGGAATGCGTAGACCAGTTTGGCCGGCACGCCAAACGGGTTATACGGGTTGCTGCCCGGCACAAGGTTCGAAATCGGCGCGAGACCGCCCGTTGCCGGATCATAGGTCTGCGTGCTGTTGCCGAGGCGGCCGACGAAGTTGTTCGTGACCGTCGTATTGTTGCTTTCCCAGAGATCGGCGAACGCCTGCATCGCGTCGTTGATCTTGAAGTCGGCGTGCACCTTCGCGCTCAGGCGTTCAGTCCACGGCGACAGCGACGATGCGTACGCGGTGTTGTTTGCGCAGACCGTGCCGGGACCGTTGACCTGCGCGACGGAGGTGCCCGGCACGGCCTGGCCTCCGTTCGGACACGGGCTCAGCGGCACCTTCGCGCCGGTGGTCGGATTGCGCCAGTAGGAGACGCTCTGGTTCGACAAGCCGCCCGGGAAATTGGAGAAGTTCTGGTTCTGCGTCGTGTCGCGATCGGCGATCGAGATGCCGTTCGACTTGTAGTAGCTGGCCGCCGCCGTCACGTTGAAGCGGTCGGCGTTCAGGTCACCGAAGCCGCCGAGGATGCTGAACTTCGTCGTGCCCTGGCCGCCTTCACCGTTCGTCGCGCCACCGTAGCTGCCCCCCAATTCAAGACCCTGAAAGTTTTTCTTCGTGATGATGTTGACCACGCCCGCGATTGCGTCGGAACCATACTGAGACACCGCGCCTGTCTTGACAATTTCGATACGGTCGATGATGTTGAGCGGCAGCGTGTTCAGGTCGAAGAATTGATCGCTGCCGTTCACTGCGAACGCATACGGCGACACCCGCATGCCGTCGATCAGCACCAGCGTGTATTTCTCGCTGAGGCCGCGCAGCGCGATACCTGCGCCGCCCGGCGCGAAGCTGTTCGTCGAGCCCTCGCTCCAGCTGCTTGCCGAGTTGGCCGAGGTGCTGCGCAGGTAGTCAGCGACGCTGGTCTGGCCGCTGTTCTCGATGTCCTTGCTCGTGACGGTCTGAACCTGGTTGAAGCCGACCTTGTCGGCCTGCCGGATCAGCGAACCGGTCACTTCGAACCGCTTGATCTGCGCTACCTTGCCCTGTCCGTTCGCGCCGGACGTGGCAGGCGTCGCCTCGGCTGCCGCACCGGACGCCGAGGCGCCCGTGGCAGCGACAGCGCTCGTCGCACCGTCCGCCTGTGCAACGGTCATCGGTGCGCCGTTCGCGACCGCATCCGCGATCGATGCGGCGCCCGGCGCCGGCTGGCTCTGGGCGAACGCCGGCGGCACCAGCGCGGCCGTCAGCGCCAGTTCCGCCCAGACTATCCTCTTGATGGCCAACGCCAAAACTCTCTGCTTCATCTTGTTCCCTCTCGCTCGTAGTAAGACCCCGCCTGCTGCGTGCCGGAACCTTGTGAATTCCTTGCGCGTCCTGGGTGCCCGTCTAACGGAACCCGCGATAGCCACTCTTCCGACTGCCGTGACTCGAACGGATCGGCCTCAGGGCACCCGTGCCACTCGGCATCACCATCTCGTTATATTTCGATTCGTGATACTTACTACATGTCCTGAGCGCGCTTCCTGCCACTTCCGATTCGAGGGATGGCGAGCCCAGCCCCGCCGTCGACGAAAATGCTCGCGCGCCATACTGCGTGCTGCCTTCCATCGATCGGGTACTTCTCCTGCATCGCGGCGTGCAGCACCTGCCGCCTCCGCTAGAACAGCCGTGGCGTACCGACCCAGACGATCACCGCCTCTTCGTCGGCCGTGTTGTGCCACGCATGCGGCAGCGTCGACTCGTAGTGCGCGGTGTCGCCCGCGCTCAACACGAACGTGCAATCCTCCAGCGTGAGCACGACCCTTCCGCGCATCACGTAGAGAAACTCCTCCCCGGCATGCGTCGTCACTTCAGACGGCGACTGCCCCGCCGGTATCCTGACGAGAATCGCGTCGAGCTTGCGACCGTCCACGAGATTCGTCAGCCGCGCAAAGGAGCTCGCCGAGTTCGCGAACTGGAAATACTGCAATGCGTCGCCGCGGCACACCGAGCGCGCCTCGGTCGGCGTGTCGATGAAGTACTGCATCGTCACACCGAGCGCCTTAGCGATTCGGACCAGCGACGTGATCGACGGCGTCGCGCGTCCGCGCTCGACCTGCGACAGGAATGGCTTCGAGATCCCTGCCGTCGTGGCCGCTTCGTCGAGCGTGAGTTTCAGCCGCTGCCGAAGCGCGCGGATCTTGTTGCCGAGCGAAACCGCAACGAGCACCGATTCATCGGGAGGCAAGACCATGGAAGAACGGAACCTCTCAATCGAAATCGGTTTGATGTCGGCAGGCCTTTCCCGGTGCCATGAGACTGCCGCCGCGGCGCGAAACTCCGGTCCCCTTCGCCGCCGGGCGCACGTCGCACGTGCCGCGAAACGGGATTCCCGCTTCGTGGCCGTGCGATTCACGCTCATTTCATTCGGTTTACTAATTAACAAGACTGCCCCTTTTCTTCACCTAGACAGACTTCCCCGCCTTCAGGTCGCCGCGGTACCACGTGTATGCGGCACGGCGCCCATCCCGCATCGCGCGCCTGCTTCCCCCTCCGTCGTTACCGCGACGCGACGGCCGTCCAGAGCTTCGCCAGATCCCCTGATCCGTCGTTACCCTTCACCGTGCGCAGTACCTGAACCGCGTGCGCCTTCTCGCCCGCCACGTAGTACGCCTCGCCAAGCCGCAGCCGCGCCGCATCGGGATGCTCGAGCCCGCCCTTCGCGATCGCCTGCTCCATCATCGACAGCCCCTGCGCCGCGTGGCCCGCGAACACCAGATTCATGCCGACGTCGATCGGGGCCACCGGATTGGCAGCGTCCGCGCCCGACTGCGCGCGCCTGGCGGCCAGCGCCTGCAGCCGTTTCTCGCGGTCCGCCTGCGCATCCTTGCCCAGCACGCCGGATGCGAAACCCTGGTCGATCACCTGCCGGCCTTCGGCCGGCGTGCCCGCCACCAGCGCGAGCTGCGTCATCTCCATATAGGCGTCGGCCGTCGTCAGCGAGCCCGTCGCCCTGCGCAGCCGGTAGATGTCGAGGTCGAGCGACGACAGGTAACCGGGGCTGCCGCGAATCGCCGAGACCATTTCCTCCCAGTACGCGGGGCTCGGATGATAAGCCACCAGTATGGCGAGCGCGCTGCGATACGCGCCGGCATCCTTGCTCTTTTGCGCGCAGGTCGCGAGCATCTGCAACTGCCCTTCGTCGGGCGCGCGGCCGGCCTTCACCTGTGCGTCCGCGCTTGCCTTCAACTGGCTCACGACCTGGCCGCAATCGTTCGACAGGTAATACGATTGCGTGAGCAGCGTATGCATTTCCGGATCCGTGCCGCCCGCCTTCAGGTAGCGCTGCGCGATTCGGATCGCCTGCGGATAGTTCTTCTGCTGGAAGTAGATCCCCGCGAGCGCCGCCGTCGTCCGCTGCTCGTCCTCGCCCGACAGGCGCCCCGAATTCAGCACGGTTTCGTACGCCTGCGCGGCCACGCCCGTATCGCCGGCCGCCATCGCCGCTGCGCCGCGCGTCGCTTCAACCATATAGGTTTCATACGGCGTGCGGTTGGGCACGGCGGCCGCCTGCGCGATCTTGCCGAGCGCGTCGCGATACTTGTGCGCGCGATACAGGTCCTGTGCCGCCGCCAACGGCTTCGCCACATCGGGCCGCAACGCGTCGGCCGCCCACGCCGGCCGGCCAAGCAAGCAGGCCGCACCGAGCGCCGTCAGCGCCATCATCCGTTTCCATCGTCGCTGGTTCATCGGTCGACCTGTCCCGTCATTGCATGAACTGCTCGTTTCCGATCAGGCCGATCTTCGTCGCGCCCACGCGCTGCGCGGACGCCAGTACGGCCGCCACGTCCTTGTACGGCGCCAGCTTGTTCGGCCGCAGATGGATCTCCGCCTGCACGGGCTCGTGCGCGACCTGCGTCAGCTTCGCCTCGAGTACCGCTCGGTCCGGCACCGGCGCACCGTTCCACGTCGTCGTGCCGTCGAAGTCGATGTCGATCTGCACGACTTCCGGCTGTGTGGCGGGCGGCGGCGGATTGCCCACCGGCAGGTCCATCTTCACCGAATGCATCTGGATCGGGATCGTGATGATCAGCATGATCAGCAGCACCAGCATCACGTCGATCAGCGGCGTGGTGTTGATGTCGACCATCACGTCCGGCTCGCTGCCGCCCCCGCCCGAAGGCACGTTCATTCCCATCGTCTGCTCCTGTCGATGCCTGCTCCGATCCGCTGCGTCGCCGTCGATCGGCAGCGGTGCGTATGCCGTTTCCAGGCAACGTTAGCCACCACGCGCCGGCGGTTCCGTAATGAACGACACCTTCGCGATACCCGCGCGCTCGCACATCGTGATGACCCGGCCGATGAACTCGTAGCGCGTGTTCTGGTCGCCGCGCACGTGCACGCTCGGCTGCGGCTGCTGCTGCGACACCCCCTTCAGCTTCGCGAGCAACGCCGACGCGTCCACCCGTTGCTCGCCCCAGAAGAAATCGCCGTCGCGGTTCACCGCGATCTCGACGCTCTTCGGCGTGGTCTGCAGCGGCTGCACGACCTCTTTCGGCAACTGCAGCTGGATCGTGTGCGTGACGACCGGAATCGTGATCAGGAAGATGATCAGCAACACCAGCATCACGTCGACGAGCGGCGTCGTGTTGATGTTCGCGATCACCTCGTCGCTTTCGTCCTGCCCGACGTTCATGCCCATCGCGCGCCTCCGTCAGCCGGTCAGTTCACGAGCGACGCGGCGGCCGACGGCACGCGAGCGGGACGCTTGCTGCCGGCCAGCAGCACGGTATGCAGCTGGGCGCCGAAGTTGCGCACCCGCTCCATCACCGACTTGTTGCGCCGGACCAGGAAGTTGTAGCCGAGTACGGCAGGCACCGCGACCGCGAGGCCGATCGCCGTCATGATGAGCGCCTCGCCCACCGGGCCGGCGACCTTGTCGATCGACGCCTGCCCCGCGATGCCGATCGCCGTCAGCGCGTGATAGATCCCCCAGACCGTGCCGAACAGCCCGACGAACGGCGCGGTCGAGCCGACCGTCGCGAGGAACGCGAGCCCGTCCTGCATGCGGTTCGACACGTTCGTGATCGAGCGTTCGACGGACACGTCGATCCACGTGTTGCGGTCCACTGCTTCGAGCAGCGCCTCGTCGTGATGCTCGCCCGCCTCGATCGCCGTTTCGGCGATGAAGCGGAACGGCGACGCCTCGTCGAGCAGCTTCGCGCCCTCGGCCAGCGACGGTGCGCTCCAGAGCTGCGCGTCGGCGAGTTTCGCGCGGCGGTTAGCCCGCAACTGCTCGACGAACTTCGTGATCATGATGTACCAGCTCCCCATCGACATGATCACGAGCAGGATCAGCACGAAGCGCGCGACGAAGTCGCCGTTCCTCCAGAGCGCGCCGAGCCCGTACGGATTCTCGACCGCTTCGGTCGCGGCCGGCGCCGGCGGCGGGGCCGACTCGGCGGCGGCGGGCGCCTGCGTCGACGCCGCGGCCTGTGTCGACGCGTCGGATGTCGCCGTGGCTCCGCTCGCTTGCGCGTAAGCGAGTTGCGGCGCAACGAGCCCGTCGATCGCAGCGACGGACATCAACAGGCTTGCCGCCAGCGCGGCCAGAGAACGTTTCGTCATACCCCACTCCAATTCTTTCGTTGAACTTACGATTTGAGTTCAAGCCGGTTTTCCCCGGTCCGGCTCCCGCCGGACCGCCCACTGCATCAATTCAGATTGAACGAGAACGGCACCTGGACCCGCACCGCCTGGCCTTGCGCCACGCATTTGAAGCGCTTCACGGTGTTGTAGGCCGCACGATCGAGCACCGGGTCGGCCGACTGGGCCACGCGTTCGTTCGTGATGTTCCCTTCCGCATCCACGACGAACTCGATCGTCACGTCGCCCGTGATGTTGTTTTCCTGCGCTTCCTTCGGGTACTGCATCGACGCGCGAATCGAGTCCGAATTCGGGCAGACGACCCCGACTTCGTGACTGACCGGCTTGGCCGGCGCGGGCGGTGCGATGACCGGCGCCTGCACGGCCGGCGCGGACGGCGCCGGGGCCGACTGGTGCGTGATCGTTGCCTGCTGCGGGGGCGCCTGCACCGGCACTTCGGGCGGCGGCACGAACGGCGGCGGCGGCGGCGCGAACTTCGGCGGCGGAAGCTTGACGACCGGCATCGGCGGGGGCGGCGGCGGCTTCACCGGCTCGATGATGCGGGTTTCGATCGGATGCTGGATCACCTGCACGACCTTGGTCGCGAGGCCGTTGAGCAATGCGTAGATCAGCACTGCATGCAACAGGAGGACGACTGCGATGCCGCCGAAACGGCGCACCGGATTCTGCTGCTTCTTGCCGAATTCCCGCGGACGGCCCAGCGTGGCCAGTCCGCTGTTCGAAGCAACCAGATGCTCTTCGACTTTCATGCCCACTATCCTTCCCCCAAGCGAATCGCCCAGTTTCGCGATGATGGCCGGCGCCGGAACCGGATCGGTTCCGTCTCCGCCTCAACCCGAAATTTCATTCTTAATTCAATTGGTAATCCGAATTGAAAGCATCGAATCCGGATCCTGATTTGTGCAATTTCAAGGAATCGTTTCAACCGCAACGGGATAGCCGCCCTATCCGGCGTCTACCCCGAACCAGCGCATTCAGGCAATTGTCAGCTGCGTCGACATAGTCACACTTTTCGCATGACGACTGGATCGTCGTTACACGCCGATGTCAGCCAAGCCGTTCGTCTTGGGTGCAGAAGATAGCAAGGAAAAAATTTGGGCGTCAAACTTTATTTGATAGCCGAATACAAAGTTTGGAGGCATTGCTCGAATAACGAGTTAGTAAACTTCATGAATCATTTTTCATTTATTTAGTAATTGATTTGTATGGTATCGCACTCATTTAGTGACTTGAGCATAAATAATCACCAGTTTAGTGCGGCGCACCGAATTGGCCCGCTCGGTGCGCGTGTTGCCGGATGTGTTTCGTGGGCGCGCCCGGCGACGGCAGCCGATGAACCACTGCCGCGCATGCATACCGTGCGAGGCCACAGCTCACGCATGCCGGGAACGGGCTTGCATCCGCGCGAACAGGCTCTAGCCGATTCCACGGCGGCTCGGCGATGCTCGGATGGCGCTCGCATCGACCATATATCAAGGATTCCAAATCAAAATCAATAGATCTCTCTGCTCGTCCGGTTTCCATTAAATGATTCGCACAACCAATCTAATTTTCGACTCAGGACTCCGCCGTATCAGCATGAATTCATTCCCCGCCCTCAGCGCGCACCGGCATCTCCCCCTCACCGAACCGGTGGAAAATGCCCGCGCGCATCCTTCCTCGACGAACGCCCGGCATCGCTCAGGACAGCATCATCCCCTGCATCCGGTGCGAGAAATGCGCGCGCTCGGCCGTCTCCATCAGCATCAGGAATTCGTCCTGCGTCATGTGAATCAGCGCCTCATGATCGCCGGCCTCGAAATAGACTTCCGGCTGCTGCGCGAGGTGCTCCTCGAGGAACGTTTTCATCCCGTACGCCATGCACACCGGCGGCAGCGCGCCCATGTCGCAATCCTTGAACAGCTCGCGCAATTCGACCTCGCGAGCGAGCACGAGATGGCGTCCCGTCTTCACCCAGAGATCCGACAGACGCACGGCGTGCGTCGTCGGCAGCACGGCGGCGACGTAACCCTCGGCGTCCTCGAGGAGCACGGTTTTCGCGAGGCGATCGCCGGGAATATGCGCGGCGGCGGCCGTCTCCATGCTCGTATGGCTATAGGGGTGGTACACGACTTCGTACCGCGATGACTTCTGGCGCAGGCAATCCTGCAGGGTGGCTGAGACCGGCATGGCGCACCTCGTCTGGGCGAATCGGGTCAATCGGGCGAACGGCGTTCGCTCTTGATTCGTTCAGCATAGGTCGCATTTCGGCCCAATGGAAACGCTCGTGTGCGACGCCAGTCCACCCGGCCCGGCAGCCGCCGCCCTCGGCTTCCGTCCGGGCCGCCCGCCCTCGCCGGCATGTGAAATCGGGCCCCGGAATACGTTTCGCAGCCCCTCACTTCCGCAGACAGATTTTGGGCAGTGCGCACGTAGATGCGGTCGCGCCCGGCAATTAGCCGATGTACAGACACTAGACCGTTAGTTGCATTCGAGGAAGAACACCAGGATACCTGCGGGCACGCATTGTTCCGAAGCGTGCACCCCAAGGCACGCCAGCCAACCCCGTCGCCAACGGCTTTCCCGGTGCCCTATACTGAGCCGGCCGCCCACCCTCCCGCGGCGGAAACCGACTCCTGGAGCGATCATGCATTACCAGTTGATCTACGAACTCGTCGACGATTACCTGTCGCGGCGCGACGCGTTCCGTGCGGAGCATCTCGCGCTCGCGCAGGCCGCGACCGAGCGCGGCGAACTCGTGCTCGCCGGCGCGCTGGCGGAGCCGGCCGATCAGGCCGTGCTCGTGTTCGAAGGCGATTCGCCGGAAGCGGCCGAATCGTTCGCGCGCGCCGATCCGTACGTGCAGAACGGCCTCGTGAAGTCGTGGCGCGTGCGGCCGTGGCGCGTCGTGGTCGGCAAGCACGCGCCGCGTCCCGCGTGAAATCGGGCCTGCGCAAGCCCGTTATTAGCGTGAACAGGCCCTACAGCCACCCTGCCCGCTTGAAGCGCCACCACAGCGCGAGATCGGCGATGGCCATCACCGCGATGCAGCCGTAGAACCCGTATTTCAGGTGCAGCTCGGGCATGTTCGCGAAGTTCATCCCGTAGATGCCGGCGATCATCGTCGGTATCGCGAACAGCGCGGCGAACGAGCCGAGCCGCTTGGTCACCTCGTTCTCCGCGAGCGAAATCATCCCGAGGTTGACCTGGATCGCGGTGACGACCATCTCGCGGCGCCCTTCGATCGTCTTCACGATCCGCTGCAGATGGTCGTACACATCGCGGAAATAGGCCGCCATCCCGCTGCAGACCTGCGGCACGCGCCCGCCGGTGAGCTTCGCGAGCGGCTCCATCAGCGGCGCCGTGTGCTGGTACAGCAGCACGAGCCGGCGCTTCAGCGAATAGAGATCCTCGATGATCGCGCGCGACGACGCAGGCGTCGCCTTCGCGAAGATGCGATCCTCGAGTTCCTCGAGTTCGGCTCCGAGCGTTTCGAGGATCGGGAAATACCGGTCGACGACCTGGTCCATCAACGCGTAGAACACAAACGCCGACCCCTCCCGCAGCAGATGCGGCTCCCGCTCGCAGCGCTTGCGCACGTCGCGGAAATCGTGCTCGGTATGGTTGCGGATCGACAGCACGTAATTCGGACCGACGAACACGTTCAGTTCGCCGACCTTGAATTCGCCGTCATCCTCGAGTTCGACGGTATGCAGCACCGCGAACAGCGAATCGCCGTATTCCTCGATCTTTGGCCGCTGATGTCCCTTGCGGGCGTCCTCGAGCGCCAGCTCGTGCAACCCGAATTCCTCGCCCATCAGGTCGATTTCCTCGGGCGTCGGATCCTTCAGCGCGACCCATACGAAGCATTCGGGCTTCGACACGTAATCGCTGATGGCGTCGATGTCGATGTCGGCCAGCTTGCGGCCGTCCTGGTAAGCAGCGCAGTTGATCAGCATGTTGTCCACGATGTTGCGGTTTGCGCATCAGTTTACCGGTTTGCTGCACGGACGGCCCGGCTTGCGCGGTACGCCGATATTGGTCATGATCGTGCTGCGTGCGCCGCAGCACGCGCGTCGGGGCACGTCGACAGGCCCGCCGGGCCTGCGTTGCGCAATGCACAACGACCGTGCGACCCCACCGTCAAGGAGACAGACCTATGTGGTATTTCTCGTGGATACTCGGCATCGGCGTGGCGCTCGGCTTCGGCATCATCAACGCGATGTGGCTGGAAGCGGAAGTGTTCTCGCGCGGCGACAAGCGCAGCGACACGTCGCGCCAGGAGGCGGGGAGCCGGTATTCGTGACGCATCTCGTGTTCTTCTGCGGTCACGCCGGCACCGGCAAGACCACGCTCGCGAAGCGGCTCATCGGGCCGCTGATGCGCGCGACCGGCGAGGCGTTCTGCCTGCTCGACAAGGACACGCTGTACGGCCGCTACAGCGCGGCCGCGATGGGCGCGCTCACGGACGATCCGAACGACCGCGACAGCCCGCTCTACCTGAAACATCTTCGCGATCCCGAATACCAGGGCCTGCTCGACACGGCCCGTGAAAATCTCGCGCTCGGCATCGGCGCGCTGGTCGTCGGCCCGCTGTCGCGCGAAGTGCGCGACCGGCGCATCCTCGATCGCGCATGGCTCGGCATCGCGCCCGACGTCACGCTGACGGTCGTCTGGGTCCACACGTCGGAAGACGTCGCGCACCAGCGGATCGTCGCGCGCGCCAATCCGAACGATGCGTACAAGCTCGCGCATTGGGACGAATACCGGCAGCGCCGCTTCGTGCCGACCGGCCGCGAATGCGACGGCATCGTGATGTTCGACAACACCGCGCCGTCCGACGCAG
This sequence comes from Burkholderia sp. BCC0398, assembly GCF_902833245.1. Lineage (NCBI taxonomy): Bacteria > Pseudomonadati > Pseudomonadota > Betaproteobacteria > Burkholderiales > Burkholderiaceae > Burkholderia > Burkholderia sp. BCC0398. The sequence continues at coordinate 220,516 of NZ_CADFEM010000003.1, read as the reverse complement.
ACATCGACGCGCTGCTGCACCGCATCGTGCCGCCGCCGCAACCGGCGACGATCGTCCCGCCGCTGCCGGCCTGAGCGCGCCGCCCGGCGCCGTTCCCGCTTCTCCCAAAAAACAACGCCGGAAGCGCTGCTGCGCTCCCGGCGTCGTACGGCCCTCGTGCCGGAGATGGGCTGGCGAATCGTCTGATAACGACGGTCAGGCGACCGCGTGCACGCGCTCCATCGTGCCGCCTTCGTACAGTTTGCCGAAGCGGTTCGACAGGAACGCCTTCAACGACACCTTTTCCTGCGGGATGAAACCGCTCTGCGGCAGCTTCTTTTCGCGGAACAGATCGAGCACCGCGCACATCGCGCCGGCCGTCGTGATCTGGATCGCGCTCATGTGCATCCCGCACACGTCCTTCGCGAAGATCTTGCGCGTGAACACGTCCTGCACCAGCTGGCCGTCCTTCACGCCCGTCACCGTGACGAACACGAGCACGACGTCCTGCTTCGTCGACGGCACCGCGCGGCGCATGATCGACTTCAGCGTGTCGCGATCGGTCGACAGGCGCAGGTCTTCCAGCAGGAACTGCACGAGTTCGCGGTGGCCCGGGTAGCGCACCGACTTGTAGTCGAGCGTCTCGACCTTGCCCGACAGCGTCTCGCACAGCGTGCCGAGGCCGCCCGACGTGTTGAACGCTTCGTATTCGGTGCCGTCGAGCGAGAAGTGCTCGAGGCCTTCGAGCGGCTGCACCCACTGCTTGCGGCCGTCGCGGATCGCTTCGCACGGCTGGCAGTATTCGTTGATCAGGCCGTCGACGCTCCACGTCAGGTTGTACTTCAGCGCGTTGGTCGGATATTCGGGCAGCGCGCCGACGCGCATCTTCACGTCGCGCACTTCGCTGAAGCCGTTCACGAGCTCGTGCGCGGCGATGCCGATGAAGCCTGGCGCGAGGCCGCATTGCGGCATGAACGCGCGGTCGGAGCCGTCGGCCAGTTCGCGGATCGCATGGGTGGCGCGCACGTCTTCGGTCAGGTCGAAGTAATGAACGCCCGCGGCCTTCGCAGCGGCGGCCACGTTGACAGCGAGGTAGTAAGGCAGCGCGTTGACGAGCGCATCGAAGCCCTTCACCGCTTCGCGAATCGCATTCGCGTCGGCCGAGTCGACCCGTTGCGTCGCGATGCCTTCGCGCGACAGCTTCGCGAGCGCATCCGCGTCGCGGTCGAACGCGACGACTTCGTAGTCGCCCGTTTCGCGCAGCATGTGAGCAATGGTGTGGCCGATCAGACCTGCGCCGACGATGGCGATTTTCATGCGCTTATCTCCTGATGATGGGTTGGTGTTGTGGACGGCGTTGAGCCATGGACACAGTGTAGGGACGCTCAAAATCAGTTCCAAGACGAAGAATGATGCGAAACGACCTGTAGTTTCGACGTTATGACGATACATTTCGTCTAAACGACCAATTCATCTAAAAATCGCGTAGAGGCACTGCCGCAAACCGGCCGTTGGCGGTTGCGCATTGCGAGGACGAAAACGAGGACACACCGCGTGACATCGGACGCACGCACTGACCGTGCGTCAAGATGCAACACGCCGGTCAAAGCGGAATACGAAAGGAGATTCGGGAGAGATGCGCGAAGGGACGACCGCGGTCATCCGTGTCGATCATGAAGTACGACGAAGGCCAATACGAATGCGAGCGGAGACGTACCCGTCGTCAAGCCGAGCACCTGTGATGCACCGCTCCCTGCGCGGTGCATGCACGCGCGCCGTCATGCACGCGCCGCGTGCAGCAACAAGTCAGCCGCCGATCGTCCCGCGATCGATCTTGCGCGACAGGATGATCGACGTCGTCGTGCGCTCGACGCCTTCGAGCGTGCCGATCTGGTCGAGCAGATCGTTGAGCCGTTCGGGCGAATCGGCGCGCAGCCAGGCGACGTAGTCATACTCGCCGCTCACCGCGCACAGCAGCTGGACTTCCGGCATCCGGTCTAGCTTGCGCAATACGTCCTTGCCGAACTTCGGCGTGAGGATGATGCCGACGTACGCATAGATGCTCGCATCGAGCACGTCCTGCCCGAGCCGCACGCTGTACCCGGCGATCACGTTGGTGCGTTCGAGCCGCGCGATGCGCGCGACGACCGTCGTGCGCGCCACGTCGAGCTGGCGCGCGAGATCCGCGACGCTCGCGCGCGCATCGGCTTGCAGCAGCGCGACGAGCTGCCGGTCGAGATCGTCGAGTTGGTCGAGGCGGGGTGGACGCATGACGCTGGGCCGGCACGCACGTGCCGGCGGAGTGGAAAGTGACGCGATGATAGCGCCGAACGCCGGCGCGCCCAACCGGCATGGCCCGGATACGAACCGTCGATTTCGATTCGTATCGGATGTAAGCAAGTGTCGCATTCACTGCCGCCCCGCAGGCAACGTGCTACTAATAACGACGACGCGAGAGGCGCGCCGGCGGCGATGGCCGCCGCGCCCGCTCGCAAGACACCACCCCGGAGAGCCAACCATGAAGAAAATCTCGCTCACCCTCGCTACGCTCGTCGTTGCAGCCAGCGCATTCGCGCAAACCCCGGCGCAGCCGCAAGCACCGGCCCAGGCGCCGGCCACGACGGCCGCGGCATCGGCCCCGAGCGCCGAGCAGCGCGCGGCACGCCACGAAGCGCGCACCGAGCAGCGCATCAAGTACCTGCACGACCAGTTGAAGATCACGTCGGCGCAGGAGCCGCAATGGAAGACGTTCGCCGATACGATGCGCGACAACGGCGCCACGATGGGCCGCCTCTACAGCGAACGGATGGCCAAGCACGACGTGTCCGCGCTCGACGACATCAAGCAGTATGCGGAGCTGTCGCAGGCGAATGCCGACGGCGCGAAGAAGCTCGCCGACGCGTTCGCGCCGCTCTATGAGAGCTTCCCGGCCGAGCAGAAGGCGCTGGCCGACACGACCTTCCGCAGCTGGCTGCACCACGGCGGCGAGCACCACGGCAAGGGCAGGACGAAGGGCAAGGAAGGCAAGGCGGCCGCCGCGCCGGCCGCGAGCGCGCCGGCGCAGCCCTGACGCGCCCCGCCGGCGCCGTGCCGGCCCGCCCGGGCCGAACGGCGCCGCGCCGCGATCGGCGACGGCGCGTCACACGGCGCGCCGAATTCGGGATAAGCTCCCGGCTTTTCCCGCTTTCCCGCCCTTCCCCGCCATGCTCGAACTCAAGCAACTCGATCTGCGTACCGATCCGCAGGCCCGTCGTGTCGTCAAGGACGAAACCGTCGCCGTGTCCTTCGCGGACGCCGACGGCGAACTGATGAGCCTCGAAGGCCCGAACCGTTATGTGACGGGCGACGCGCTGATCACCGGCTCGACCGGCGACCGCTGGGCCGTGTCGCGCGCGCGCTTCGACGCCAAATACCTGCCCGCCGACCCGGCGCTCGCGCACGGCGCAGCGGGCGCCTACCGCAACCGGCCGGCCGTCGTGCTCGCGCGCCGGATGGACGAACCGTTTACGATCGCCCGCTCGGAAAACGGCGACACGCTGCGCGGCGTGGCCGGCGACTGGGTGATGCAATACGCGCCCGGCGACTACGGCGTCGTGCAGGCGCAGCGCTTCGCGCAGGTCTACCGCGACGCGTAACGCGTCACGCGCCGGCACGCGGCCGGCGCCACCGCTCACGCAAAGTCTTCGTCGAGCTCGAGTTCCGCGTCGCGCTCGACGGCCTCGCCGGCCGCGTGCCGTTCTTCGAGCGACCCGAGCATCGCTTCCGTATACGCATGCAGCACCGCATGGCTGCGCGCGCGCTGCATCGGCTTGAGCGCCAGATAGCGCGCGAGCGCGGCCGGCACGATCCGGATGTCGAGCGTCATCCGCTTCGGCGTCGCGCCGAACCGCATCGCCAGCCAGTGCACGGACAGGAAGCGCCCGCGCGCGTCGCTGCTTTCGGCGAAGCGCGTCTGCTCCGGAAACAGATCGCAGATCACGCGCGCGAGCGCGTCGAATTCCGCGCTCTGGCATTCGATCAGGTAGTCGTCCATTCCGTCTCTCCCGTCAGGCCGCCGCACGCGACGGCCGGCACGTCTTCACCAGCACGACCACCAGCACCGCGGTCAGCACGAAATACGCGGCCTCGACCCACGCGGCCGGCAGCACGCGCACCTGGTACAGCAGCGTCGGCGTCGCCGCGAGCGCATGCAGCACGATCGCGAGCGGCAGCACGGCGATTCGGCCGGCCCGCACGCCGCGCCACACCAGCACCGACAGCGCCAGTTGCACCGCGAATGCCGCGCAGCGTTCGAGCAGCAACAGCAGGATCGACTGGGTCGACAGCGTCGCGAGCATCATGTGCAGCCGCACCACGGTGTCCACCGGCAGGTCGGCCAGCTGCGTCTCGAGCTGGCCGCGGCTCGCGAGCCACGCGAGATACGACCACTGGCCCCACACGAGCACGCCGACGAACCACGCTTCGGCGCCGCCGTGACCGATCCCGTAGCCGATCCCGCGACCGTCGCCGGCCGATGCGCCGTAGCGGCGCTCCAGAAAACGCATCCCGAGATAGCGGCCGACTTCCTCGAATACGGCGGTCGCGAGCGCGCCGTATGCGACGAATGCGAGCGGCTGCGTCAGCCAGCCGTCCTCGGGCGTGTGGCTCAGCACGAGACCGTGGAACGCGCGCTCGAGAATCATCGCGAACAACGTGAAGACGGCGACGCCGACGATCGTGTCGCGGCGGTTGAGCGCAAGCGGCTTGCGCAGGATGCGGTAAAGGACGAGCGGCAGCAGCGCGATGATCAGCGTGGCGGCGATCAGCGCCGCCAGCGTGACGGGAGCGACAGTCATGTATTTCCTTGGTTCGGGGCAGCGCACCTGACGCGCCGCGTGCCCCGAATGATACTCAGCTTGCGGTCGACGCGCGCGCGATCAGCTCGCCGGGCAGCATCGCGACGCGCACGTCGCCCGCCGCGCCGTCGATCCGCTCGTGCACGAATTCGACGGCCTTGTAGCCGATTTCGTAGGTCGGCTGACGGATCGTCGTGATGCCGATCAGCTCGGCCCATTCCGGATCGTCGATCGACAGCAGCGCCGCCTGCTGCTGCCACGCGGCGCCGAAACGCGCGCGCAGATGGCGCGCGATCGCCAGCGCGACCGGTGCATTCGCGGCGAACAGTGCGGCGCGCACGCCGCGCCGGGCCGCATCGTCGAGGCGGGCATCGACGTCGGCGAGCGCCGCCGCGGCCGCGTCGGGTTCGTTCAGGTCGAGCACGATCGTCGGCGGCACCGGCAACCCGCGCGCCGCCAGCGCCGCGCGGAACGCGGTCTCGCGCACGCGCCGCGAGCTGACCCGCTCGAACGGCTGCACGACGAAATGGATCGCGTCGAAGCCGTGTTCGACCAGGTGCGCGAGCGCCGTCTCGATCGCGTCGGTATTGTCGAGGCCGATCAGGTCGGCCTCGAAGCCCTCGACCGTGCGGTCGACGAGCACGGCCGGAATGCCTGCGCCGCGCAGCGGGCGCAGCACGTCTTCGTCGGCGCCGAGCGCGTTGACGATCAGCCCTTCGACGCGGTAAGTCGTGAGCAGTTGCAGGAAGCGGCGCTCCATCTCGACTTCGTTCGCCGCGTGACAGATGAGCGGCATGTAGCCGAGCGCATGGCACGCGGCCTCGACGCCCTGCAGCACTTCGACGGTATAAGGATTGGTCAGGTCGGCGGCGAGCATGCCGAGCAGCCGGTTACGGCCGCGCTTGAGCCCGCGCGCCATCTGGTTCGGCCGGTAGTTGAGCCGCGCGATGGCCGCCTCGATCCGCTGGCGCAGATCGACGGACAGCACATGCGTCTCGCCGTTCAGATAGCGCGAAACGCTGGTCTTGCCCGTGCCGGCCTCGCGCGCGACGTCGCTGATCGTCGCCGGACGCGTCGTGGAAGGTTGCGAATCGGTCACTGTCGTGCCTCGCGACGTACGATCCGCGCCGCTTCGTGAGCAGACGGACCATTGTTGTTGGAAACGTAAGCCAACCGGCGGCCTCCCCTGTCGTGGCGCGTGGGCGCCTGCGCTGGCCCGGTGCGCTGTCGAGCCGCGCCCGCCAGCAGCGTGCTATGGCAGTCGGCCGCACCGGACCTGGCGCGGATGCCCGTCGCGCGACACCGCCGGCCGCGTGGCCGGCCGTCGATACGACGAGCGCGGGCGATCATAACGCAGCCGGCCCTCTCGCACCAAGATCATCGACTCTAATGGCGCCGGGCGGTTATCGCAGGCGGCTCAGGCATGCGCCAGCGCATCCGGATTGACGAGATTCGTGCGCAGCGTGCCGGCCAGCGCGCCGACCAGGTTCTCCGCGGCGCAACGCGCCATCGCATCGCGCGTCTCGTGCGTCGCCGAGCCGATATGCGGCAGCGCGACGACGTTCTTCATCTGCAGCAGCGGCGAATCCGCCGGCAGCGGCTCCTTCTCGAATACGTCGAGCCCCGCGCCGCGGATCGTCCCCGCGCGCAGCGCGTCGACCAGCGCGGCTTCGTCGACGACCGGCCCGCGCGACGCGTTGATCAGGATCGCGCCGCGCTTCATCTTCGCGAATTCGGGCGCGCCGATCAGGTGGCGCGTGTCGGGCGACAGCGGCACCTGCAGGCACACGAAATCCGACTGCGCGAGCAATTCGTCGAGCGTCACGCGCCGCGCGCCGTACTGCGTCTCGGCCTCCGCATGCGCGGACCGGTTCGCGTACAGCACCTGCATCCGGAAGCCGAGCGCCGCGCGGCGCGCGACCGCGCCGCCGATCCGCCCGAGCCCGACGATGCCGAGCGTCTTGCCCTGCACGTCGGTGCCGTACAGGTCCGGGCCGATGCTGCGATGCCAGTGGCCGGCCTTCACCCACTCGGCCAGCTCGACCACGCGGCGAGCGGAGGCCAGGATCAGCGAAAACACCGTATCGGCCGTCGACTCGGTCAGCACGTCCGGCGTATGCGCGAGCACGATGCCGCGCCGCGTGAGATCGGCGACGTCGAAGTTGTCGTAGCCGACCGAGATCGTCGACCACGCCTTCAGCCGCGGCGCGCGATCGAGCATCTGCGGCGTGACCTTCAGGCTCGCGCCGATCGCGCCGTCTGCGTCGCCCAGCGCGGCGGCGAGTGCGTCGGCGCCGTCGGCCTGCACGACGTCCGCATGCTCGCGCAGGTACGCGAGAACGTCATCGGGCAGCGGCTTGTACGCGACGATACGGGGCTTCATCGTTTCATTTTCCTTGCAGCGGCGCGGCGAGCGGATGCGCATCGCGCGCCTGGGGTTTGACGGACAGCGTGAGGATCACCGCGGCGACGAGCGCGGCGCTCATGAATGCGTACGACGCGACGGGCGACCCGGTCGCGCCGTTCAGGTAGCCGACGAAATACGAGCCGACGAACGAGCCGAGCGCGCCCATGCTGTTGATCAGCGCCATCGCGCCGCCGGCGACGTTCCTCGGCAGCAGTTCCGGCACGATCGCGAAGAACGGGCCGTACGGCGCATACATCGCGGCGCCCGCGACGACCAGCAGCGCATACGAGATCCAGAAATGCGACGAGCCGAGCGCGTACGACGCGGCGAACGCGGCCGCGCCGACCAGCAGGAACGGCCACACGAAACCACGACGCGAACCGACCTTGTCGGACGCCCACGACGCGGCGAGCATCGCGATCGTCGCCGCGAGGTACGGCAGCGCGGACAGCCAGCCGGTCGCGACCATCCCGAGGTCGGAGCCGTTCTTCACGATCGACGGCAGCCACAGCACGAAGCCGTACACGCCGATGCTCCAGCAGAAATACTGCGCGCACAGCTTGATCACGGCCGGCGAGCGGAACGCCTCGCCATAGTTGCGCACCGGCTTGATCGCCGCCTGCTCGGCCGCGAGCGCGGCGTCGAGATCGCGCTTTTCCTGGGCGCTGAGCCACGGCGAATCGGCCGGCTTGTCCTGCACGAGCACCCACCAGCACACGGCCCAGATGATGGCCGGCACGCCTTCGGCGATGAACATGTGGCGCCAGCCGAATTCATGCACGAGATAACCGGACACGATCGACATCCACAGCACGGTGACCGGGTTGCCGAGGATCAGGAACGTGTTCGCGCGCGAGCGCTCGTTCTTCGTGAACCAGTTGCTGATGTAGATCAGCATCGCCGGCATCACGGCCGCCTCGACGATGCCGAGCACGAAGCGGATCGCCATCAGCGACGGAATGTTGCTGACCACGCCGGTCAGCGCCGCGCAGCCGCCCCACAGCACGAGGCTGACGAACACGAGCTTCTTCACGCTGCGGCGTTCCGCGTAGATCGCGCCGGGGATCTGGAAGAAGAAATAGCCGAGGAAGAACAGCGCGCCGATCAGCGACGACAGGCCCTTGCTGATGCCGAGATCCTGGTTGATGCCGGCTGCGGCCGCGAACCCGTAGTTCGCGCGATCGAGGTAGGCGAGGCTGTACGTGATGAAGACGATCGGCATGATCGTCCACCAGCGTCGAGCTGCGAGATTGGCTGCCATCAGAGTGTCTCCTGAGTAGACCGGCATCGGCGCATCGTTGCGTCGTCCGGTCTCATGCAAAACCGTGCATGAAGCACGAAATGGATCCGCGGATTGTGCCGTGTCCGGCCTCTCATTGCGCGGTGACGGTTTCCTCTAAGCGATCGGCGCGATTGCTGACCTTTTCGAGCCGGTCGAGCGCATCGCGCGTCGGCAATCCTTCCGAATCGCCGATCACCTGGATCGCGAGCGCACCGATCCGGTTGCCGCGCGCGACCGCCTGCTCGACGCTGCGCCCTTCGAGCAGCGCGCTGACCACGCCGACCGCGAAGCCGTCGCCGGCGCCGACCGTATCGACGACCTTCTCGACGCGCTCGCCGGCGACCGTGCCTTCGCGGCCGTCGGCCGTGCGGAAATACGCGCCTTGTTCGCCGAGCTTGATCACGACGCCGCGCGCGCCCTGCGCGAGATAGAAGCCCGCGATGTCGGCCGGCGTGTCGTGCCCGGTGAGCTGCCGCCCTTCGGCGAGGCCCGGCAGCACCCAGTCGGCGAGCGTCGCGAGCGCATTCAGCGTCTTCGCCATCACGTCGGCGGACGGCCACAGCGTCGGGCGCAGGTTCGGGTCGAACGAGATCGTCTTGCCGGCCGCCCGCATTTCGCGCGCGAGCCGGAACGCGAGTTCGCACGACGTCGCCGAGATCGCCGGCGCGACGCCGGTCAGGTGCAGGTGGCGCGCGCCGAGCACGTAGTCGGCCACGTAGTCGTCGCACGACAGGTGGCTCGCCGCCGAACCCTTGCGGAAATATTCGACGGTCGGGTCGCTGCCGTCGTCGTTGCGCGACTTCAGCTGGAAACCGGTCGGGTAGCGCGGGTCGACGGTCACGCACGACGCGTCGATGCCCTCGCGCGCCAGCGTGTCGAGCACGTAGCGGCCGAACGAATCGCTACCGACCCGGCTCATCCAGCCGACCCGGAAGCCGAGCCGCGACAGCCCGATCGCGACATTGAGATCGGCGCCGGCGATCCGCTTCGCGAATTGCCCGGCGTGCGCGAGGTGGCCGGGCTCCGTCGCGACGAACATCGCCATCGCTTCGCCATAGGTCACGACATCGAGTGCTGCTTTCATGACTGAACTCCTCAGGATCCTTCCGCGGTCACGCGGTTGCAAGCCACGCGACGCGCCGGCACGCATCGCCGGCCAGGTCGGCCGCGTCGAACGGAAACTCGATGCCGCGCGGCGCATGCTGCGGCAGCGCCGCGAGCACGCCGGTCACGAGCGGATCGTTCGGCGCCGGCGCGACGGCGAACCGGCGCGCGCCCTCGCCTTCGGTGGCCTTGCAATGAATGTATTCCACATGCGGCGCGAGCACCTGTGCGCAGTCGAGCGGCGCTTCGCCGCGCCACTGCCAGTTGCCGATGTCGAACGTCATGCCGAGCGCATCGCGCATGCCGGCATCGGCGAGCGCATCGAACAGCCCACGGAACTGCGCGAACGCGCCGCCGACCTCGAGCTGGCCGTTCTCGACCACCACGCGGGCCTGCGCGCCGCGCGACAGCGCGACGATTTCGGCCGCGTGCGCGTCGCCGGCGAAGCCCCCGAGCTGGAATTTCACGAAGCGTGCGCCGAGCGCATCGGCTTGCGCGAGCCCGTCGCGCAATGCGTCGGCATCGAGCGCGCCCGTTTCCGTATACAGCGAGTCCGGCGTCGAATAGACCGACCACAGCCCGTGGCCGGAGATCTGCGCGCCGAGCGCGGCCAGCGCGCCGGGCGCCGTGTCGTCGTCCGACGCGAACAGTTCGCGCCGTACCTCGAAACCGGTCGCGCCGGATGCCGCCACGGTCGCGATGAATGCACTGTGGCCCTCCTGGCGCACCCGGTCCATCCCGAATGCGCTCGCCACGATCACGATGTCTGCCATGTTGCCCTTTTTCACCGGAATGGAACCGGTTCCATTTGCTTGAGACGGATGGTGCGCTTCGCCTCGGACGCACGCCATAGAGGAAATCCCTAACGCTCCGTTATCGCATGAATGCGCGCCGCGCCCGCGTGCAACGCATGTTCCCGGCGCGACTTCGGTCGACTACGCGAGGCGCTGCGCGAGACTCATTTCGAGGAATTGCGCGGCGAGCCGCGACGGCGCGCCGCCATGCGGGACGAGAATGGAGAAATGCCGCGTGAGCGGTGCGGGCGCCAGCGAGCGCAGCACGAGCGCCGCATCGTCGTGACGCAGCGACATCGCGGACACGAACCCGACGCCCATCCCCGCGCGCACGGCCTCCTTCACGGCCTCGACCCCGGCGATCTCGAACGCGACGCGCATCGGCGCGCCGCCATGTGCGAACGCGCGCTCGACGAGCTGCCGTACGGCGGAGCCCGCCTCGCGCAGCACGAGCGGATGCGCGGCGAGCGCGTCGAGCGTCACGCCCGCGTCGTAGCCGGGCGCCGCGAGCGGATGGCCGGCCGGCACGATCGCGACGATCTCGTCCTCGTGCCACGCGTGCACGGCCGTACCGGGCGGCAGCGCCTCGCCGGGCGGCCCTTCGATCAGCGCGAGGTCGAGCGACGGCAGCGCCGCGACCACGTCGGCCGTATTGCCGCTCATCGTCTGGATCGCCACGCGCGGCGCGCGCGGCTGGAACGCCGCGATCAGGTACGGCAGCAGGTAGCTCGCGGGCGTCGTGCTCGCGCCGATGCGCAGCGTGCCGGCTTCCAGCCCGCGCACCGCGTCGCGAAACGCACGCGCCTGCGCGAACGTGTCGCGCTGCGCGTTCGCGTACTGCGCGAGCTGTTCGCCGACCGGCGTCAGGCGGATGCCGCGGCCGTCGCGCTGGTACAGCGGCTCGCCGAACTCGTCCTGCAGCAGCCGCAACTGGCCCGATACGGCCGGCTGCGACAGATGCAGCGCCACGGCGGCGCGGCTGATGTTCAGATGCTCGGCGACGGCGGCGAACGTTATCAGTTGATCCGGGGTCATGGGAACGAATTATCGGCTTTCCGGATAGTTTACGTCACAAATCACAATTTTTCATATCGATATAACGAAATTAGGATTACACCATCGCCACACGCTCCATCACGGTACTTCCATGTCCACTGCTCCGACTCCCTCTCTCAGCCACGCCGCGCCGTCGATGCGCGGCCAGTTGAACGGCGTGCTGTTCGTCGCGCTGTTCGCCGCCGCCGTCACGAGCCTGTCCGAGCTTCCCGCGATCGCGGGGCTCGGCCTGTCACCGCTGATCGTCGGCATCGTCGCCGGCGCGTTGTACGGCAACGCGCTGCGCGACGGCATGCCGGCCAGCTGGGCGGCCGGCGTCAATTTCTCCGCCCGCAAGCTGTTGCGCATCGCGGTCGCGTTCTTCGGCTTGCGCGTGAGCCTGCAGGAAATCGCGCAGGTCGGGCTGCCGGGCCTCGCGGTATCGGTGCTGGTCGTCGTCAGCACGCTCGCGATCGGCACCTGGGTCGGCATGAAGCTGATGAAGCTCGACCGCGACGCCGCGCTGCTGACCGCCGCCGGCAGCGCGATCTGCGGCGCGGCCGCCGTGCTCGCGTTCGAATCGACGCTGCAGTCGAAACCGCACCAGAGCGCGATGGCCGTGGGCAGCGTCGTGCTGTTCGGCACGCTGTCGATGTTCCTGTATCCGCTCGCCTATCACGCCGGGCTGCTGAACCTCGATCCGGCCGGCCTCGGTCTGTTCTTCGGCGGCACGATCCACGAAGTCGCGCAGGTGGTCGGCGCGGCGAGCGACATCAGCCCGCAGGTCGTGCACGTCGCGACGATCGTGAAGATGACGCGCGTGATGCTGCTGGTGCCGGTGCTGCTGGCGCTCGGCTGGTGGCTCGCCCGTTCGGCGCGCTCGGCGCACGACGCGGCCGGCGGCACGCACGGCAAGCGCAAGGTGGCGGTGCCGTGGTTCGCGCTCGGCTTCCTCGGCTTCGTGATCGTCAATTCGCTGAACGTGCTGCCCGCGGACGTTACGCATACGCTGAACGTGCTCGACACCTTCGCGCTGACGATGGCCATGACCGCACTCGGCATCGAGACGCGCGTCGCGCAGATCCGCGCGGCCGGCCCGCGCGCGCTGATGACCGGCCTGATCCTGTACGTGTGGCTGATCGCCGGCGGCTACGCGATCACCTGGGCCGTGCAGCACTGGCTTGGCTGAGCCGCACGTCCGCGACGGCTCGCGCGCCGCGCCCTACGGGAAGCCCGACGGGGAAGTCCCGCGGGCGCGGCGCAGTGCTATGCTTCGCGTCGTTTTCCATCGCCCCCTTTCAGCCGTGCTCTCGTTCCTGCTGAAGCTGCGCACTCGCGCGCGAACGCTGCTCCGCCTGTCGGACGCCCATACGATGCTGATCTGGTCGGCCATCGTCGGCGTCGGCGGCGCCTTTGCCACGATGGCGTTCCGCGAAGGCATCGACCTGATGCAGCGCCTGATCTCGGGGCACAGCGGCAGCTTCGTGCAGATGGCGAAGAGCCTGCCGTGGTACGTGCGATTCTGGATGCCGGCCGCGGGCGGCTTCCTCGCCGGCTGCGTGCTGCTGCTCGCGACGCGCGGCGACAAGGCGGCCGCCAAGACCGACTACATGGAATCGGTCGCGCTCGGCAACGGCGTCGTGCCGGTGCGGCAGAGCCTGTGGCGCAGCGTGTCGTCGCTGCTGACGATCGGCAGCGGCGGCTCGATCGGCCGCGAAGGCCCGATGGTGCAGCTCGCGGCGCTCGCCGCGTCGCTCGTCGGCCGCTTCGCGCACTTCGACCCGCCGCGCCTGCGTCTGCTGGTCGCGTGCGGGGCCGCGGCCGGCATTACGTCCGCGTACAACGCGCCGATCGCCGGCGCGTTCTTCGTGTCGGAGATCGTGCTCGGCACGATCGCGATGGAGAGCTTCGGGCCGATGGTCGTCGCGTCGGTCGTCGCGAACATCGTGATGCGCGAATTCGCCGGCTACCGGCCGCCGTACGAGATGCCGGTGTTTCCGGCCGTGACGGGCGCCGAGGTGCTGCCGTTCGTCGTGCTCGGCGCGCTGTGCGGCGTGCTCGCGCCGCAGTTCCTGCATCTGCTCGACGCGTCGAAGACGCAGTTCAAGCGACTGCCGGTGCCGCTGCCCGTGCGGCTCGCGCTCGGCGGCCTCGTGGTCGGCGTGATCTCGGTGTGGATTCCTGACGTGTGGGGCAACGGCTACAGCGTCGTGAACCACATCCTCCATTCGCCGTGGACCTGGCAGGCGCTCGTCGCGGTCCTCGTGTTCAAGGTGATCGCGACCGCCGCGACGGCCGGCTCGGGCGCGATCGGCGGCGTGTTCACGCCGACGCTGTTCGTCGGCGCGGTGTTCGGCTCGCTGTTCGGGCTCGCGATGGACGCGCTGTGGCCGGGCCATACGTCCGCGTATTTCGCGTACGCGATCGTCGGGATGGGCGCGTTCATGGCGGGCGCCACGCAGGCGCCGCTGATGGCGATCCTGATGATCTTCGAGATGACGCTGAGTTATCAGGTCGTGCTGCCGCTGCTGGTGTCGTGCGTGTTCGCGTATTTCGTCGCGCGCGCGACGGGCACGACGTCGATGTACGAGATCACGCAGCACCACTACCAGGACGCGCAGGAGCGGCAGCGGCTGCGCACCACGCAGATGCGCGAGCTGATCCAGCCCGCGCAGACCGTCGTGCCGCTCACCGCCAGCGTCGCCGACATGACGCGCGTGTTTCTCGAATATCCGGTGAAATATCTGTACGTGACCGACGACGCCGGGCGCTTTCGCGGCGCGGTCGCGCTGAAGGACATCACGTCCGATTTGCTCGACAAGCGCGACACGACCGACAAGACAGCCGCGCACTACGCGCATACGCCGTTTCCGCTGCTCACGCCCGACATGCCGCTCGCGACCGCGCTCGAGCGCTTCATGGCGTTCCAGGGCGAGCGGCTGCCGGTGATCGAGAGCGAAGCCGAGCCGACGCTCGCGGGCGTCGTCTACAAGACGTCGCTGCTCGACGCGTACCGGCGGATGACCGGCGAGCGCTGACGCGCACCGCCCGCGCCGCCTGCCGTGTTCAGTCCGGCGCGCGCCCCAGCACGACCCGCGCGAAGAACCCCGCGAGCACCGATTCGGCCACGTCGACCGATACGTGCTGCGGATCGGCCGTGTAGTACGACTGCACGCCGTCGCACAGGCACATCAGCCCGAACGCGAGCGTGTCGGCCGGCAGCAGCAGCGGCGTGCCCGAACGCTCGGCGAAGCGCTCGATGAATTCGGCCATCTGCACGCGCTTGCCGTGCAGGAACTGGTTGAAGCGCACGCGGAACTTCGCGTCGCGCGCCGCCTGCAGCTTCGCCTCGCCCCACAGCAGCGAGTATTCGTCGTCGCGAAACAGCGTCCGGTAATACGCGAGCGCCATCGATTCCATCTGCTCGCGCGTGCCGCCCCCTTCGAAAATCGCCTCGAAGTCGGCCCGCACCTCCTCGTGATTGCGCTCCAGCAGTTCCAGCAGCAGGTCGGACTTGCTGCGGAAATTCGAGTAGAACGCGCCGCGCGTATAGCCGGCCGCCGCTGCGATGTCCTCGACGCTCGCGGCCACATAGCCTTTCTTCAGAAAAATGCGATGCGCGGCTTTCAGCAGACGCTCGCGCGTCTGGTCCCTGCTCTGCTCGCGAGTTAAGCGCTGTGGTTTCATGCCGCGCAGTCTAGCATCTCTTCCCTTTCGGATTCATCTTTGCATTCAGATACAGGTGTGTATTAGAATCCGCCACAGTTTCCGAAGATGTCGTTCGTCTGTCCGTGTGCGCCGCTGCCGGCGCCACTTGGGGCAAGCGCCCGCCGCGCTTGCCGGCCTCGTTCCGCTCCACCTCACCTGGGGGTTTCGTGAATCGCTCCGGTTCCCGCGCCGCGCTGCTGATCGGCGCCGCGCTCGTCCTTGCCGCCTGTCATCCGAAAGAATCCGCGCCGCCCGCCCCGCGCCCCGTCGTCGCGCTGCCCGCGCGGGCCGACACCGTCGCGGCCGCACGCACGCTGCCCGGCGACATCCAGCCGCGCTATGCGACCCCGCTGTCGTTCCGCATCGCCGGCAAGATCATCGAGCGCCGGGTGCGGCTCGGCGATACGGTGAAGGTCGGCCAGGTCGTCGCGCTGCTCGATCCGTCCGACGTCGAGAAGAACGCGGCAAGCGCGCAGGCGCAATTCGATGCCGCGTCGCACAGCCTCGCGTTCGCGAAACAGCAGCTCGACCGCGATCGCGCGCAGGCCCGCGAAAACCTGATCGCGACCGCGCAGCTCGAGCAGACGCAGAACAGCTACACGTCGGCGCTCGCGCAGCGCGACCAGGCGCAGCAGCAGCTCGCGCTCGCGAAGAACCAGCTCCGCTACGCGACGCTCGTCGCCGACCATGCGGGCACCATCACGGCCGAACAGGCCGACACCGGCCAGAACGTGTCGGCCGGCCAGCCGGTCTACCAGCTCGCGTGGTCGGGCGACGTCGACGTCGTCAGCGACGTGCCCGAGGCCGCGCTCGCGTCGCTCGCGCCCGGTCATGCCGCCACCGTCACGCTGCCGTCGCTGCCGGGCCGCCAGTTCGCCGCGAAGGTGCGCGAAATCGCGCCGGCCGCCGATCCGCAAAGCCGCACCTACCGCGTGAAGCTCACGCTCGGCGCGCCCGATTCGGCGATCCGGCTCGGGATGACCGCGGACGTCGCGTTCGACGGCGCGCCGGCCGCGGGCGATACGCAGCCGATCACGCTGCCCGCGACCGCGCTGTTCCACGACGGCGCGCAACCGGCCGTGTGGGTCGTGCGCACGAAGGACGACACGCTCGAACTGCGCCGCGTCGACGTCGCGCGCTTCAACGAGCGCACGGTCACCGTGTCGCACGGGCTGCAGCCGGGCGAGCGCGTCGTGCTGCAGGGCGTGCATACGGTCAGCGCGGGCGAGAAGGTGCGCGCGATCGCGCCGCTGCATCCGGAGGACTTCGCATCGTGAGCGTCTCCCACGAAGAAGGCCGCTTCAACTTGTCCGCATGGGCGCTGCGCCACCAGGCGCTGGTCGTCTACCTGATCGCGCTCGCGACGCTCGCGGGGATCCTCGCTTACACGCGGCTCGCGCAATCCGAAGACCCGCCGTTCACGTTCCGCGTGATGGTGATCCGCACCTTCTGGCCCGGCGCGAGCGCGCGGCAGGTGCAGGAGCAGGTGACCGACCGGATCGGCCGCAAGCTGCAGGAAACGCCGGCCATCGACTTCCTGCGCAGCTATTCGCGCCCCGGCGAATCGCTGATTTTCTTCACGATGAAGGATTCGGCGCCCGTGAAGGACGTGCCCGAAACCTGGTACCAGATCCGCAAGAAAGTCGGCGACATCGGCTATACGCTGCCGCCCGGCGTGCAGGGCCCGTTCTTCAACGACGAATTCGGCGACGTCTACACCAACATCTGGACGCTCGAGGGCGACGGCTTCACGCCCGCGCAACTGCACGACTACGCGGACCAGTTGCGCACCGTGCTGCTGCGCGTGCCGGGCGTCGGCAAGGTCGATTATTTCGGCGACCCCGACCAGCGGATCTTCATCGAGGTCAACAACGCGCAGCTCACGCGCCTCGGCATCTCGCCCCAGCAGCTCGGCCAGGCGATCAACGCGCAGAACGACATCTCGTCGACCGGCGTGCTGACGACCGCGGACGATCGCGTGTTCGTGCGGCCGAGCGGCCAGTTCGACAACGTCGACGCGATCGCGAATACGCTGATCCGCATCAACGGCCGCACGTTCCGGCTCGGCGATCTCGCGACTGTGAAGCGCGGCTACGACGATCCTCAAGTCACGCAAATGCGTACGGCCGGTCCAGGCACCAACGGCCATGCCGTGCTCGGCATCGGCGTGACGATGCAGCCGGGCGGCGACGTGATCCGGCTCGGCAAGGCGCTCGACGCCGAATCGAAGGACTTGCAGGCGCAACTGCCGGCCGGACTGAAGCTGACCGAGGTGTCGAGCATGCCGCACGCGGTCTCGCATTCGGTCGACGACTTCCTCGAAGCCGTCGCCGAAGCGGTCGCGATCGTGCTGGTCGTGAGCCTCGTGTCGCTCGGGCTGCGCACCGGGATGGTCGTCGTGATCTCGATCCCGGTCGTGCTCGCGGTCACCGCGCTGTTCATGTACCTGTTCGACATCGGGCTGCACAAGGTGTCGCTCGGCACGCTCGTGCTCGCGCTCGGGCTGCTCGTCGACGACGCGATCATCGCGGTCGAGATGATGGCCGTGAAGCTCGAACAGGGCTACACCCGCGCGCGCGCCGCCGCGTTCGCGTACACGAGCACCGCGTTCCCGATGCTGACCGGCACGCTCGTCACGGTGTCGGGCTTCCTGCCGATCGCGCTCGCGAAATCGAGCACCGGCGAATACACGCGCTCGATCTTCGAGGTATCGGCGATCGCGCTGATCGCGTCGTGGTTCGCGGCCGTCGTGCTGATCCCGCTGCTGGGCTTCCACATGCTGCCCGAGCGCAAGCGGCACGCGCACGAGGCGCACCTGCCCGATGATCACGAGCACGACATCTACGACACCCGCTTCTACCGGCGGCTGCGCGGCTGGATCGACTGGTGCATCGAGCGGCGCTTCGTCGTGCTGCTGATCACGGGCGTGCTGTTCGTCGTCGCGATGATGGGCTTCTCGCTCGTGCCGCAGCAGTTCTTCCCGAGCTCCGACCGGCCCGAGCTGCTGGTCGACCTGCGGCTGCCCGAAGGCGCGTCGTTCGCGGCGACGCTGCGCGAGACGGAGCGCCTCGAGAAAGCGATCGACAAGCGGCCCGAGATCGACCATGCGGTGAACTTCGTCGGCAGCGGCGCGCCGCGCTTCTATTTGCCGCTCGACCAGCAGTTGCAACTGCCGAACTTCGCGCAGTTCGTGATCACCGCGAAATCGGTCGAGGATCGCGAGAAGCTCGCGACCTGGCTCGAAACCACGCTGCGCGACACATTTCCTGCCGTGCGCTGGCGCCTGTCGCGGCTCGAGAACGGCCCGCCGGTCGGCTATCCGGTGCAGTTCCGCGTGAGCGGCGACAGCATCGCGACGGTCCGCTCGATCGCCGAGAAGGTCGCGGCGACGATGCGCGGCGATGCGCGCACGGTCAACGTGCAGTTCGACTGGGACGAGCCGGCCGAGCGCTCGGTGCGCTTCGAGCTCGACCAGAAGAAGGCGCGCGAGCTGAACGTCACGTCGCAGGACGTGTCGAGCTTCCTCGCGATGACGCTGTCCGGCACGACCGTCACGCAGTATCGCGAGCGCGACAAGCTGATCGCCGTCGACCTGCGCGCGCCGCGCGCCGACCGCGTCGATCCGGCGAAGCTCGCGGGCCTCGCACTGCCGACGCCGAACGGCCCCGTGCCGCTCGGCTCGCTCGGCCGCTTCACGCCGACGCTCGAATACGGCGTCGTGTGGGAGCGCGACCGTCAGCCGACCATCACCGTGCAGTCGGACGTGCGCGCCGGCGCCCAGGGCATCGACGTCACGCATGCGGTCGACGCGAAGCTGAACCCGCTGCGCGCGCAACTGCCGGTCGGCTATCAGATCAACATCGGCGGCTCGGTCGAGGAAAGCGCGAAGGCGCAGGCGTCGATCAACGCGCAGATGCCGCTGATGGCGATCGCCGTGTTCACGCTGCTGATGATCCAGTTGCAGAGCTTCTCGCGCGTGCTGATGGTCGTGCTGACCGCGCCGCTCGGGCTGATCGGCGTGGTCGCGACGCTGCTGCTGTTCGGCCAGCCGTTCGGCTTCGTCGCGATGCTCGGCGTGATCGCGATGTTCGGGATCATCATGCGCAACTCGGTGATCCTGGTCGACCAGATCGAGCAGGACATCGCGGCCGGCCACGGCCGCGTCGACGCGATCATCGGCGCGACCGTGCGGCGCTTCCGCCCGATCACGCTGACGGCCGCGGCCGCGGTGCTCGCGCTGATCCCGCTGCTGCGCTCGAACTTCTTCGGGCCGATGGCGACCGCGCTGATGGGCGGCATCACGAGCGCGACCGTGCTGACGCTGTTCTACCTGCCTGCGCTGTACGCGACGTGGTTCCGCGTGAAGCGCGACGAACGCGACCCGCAGGACGGCCCGCCGCCAGGCGGCACGCCTGCCGCGCCGTCGGGAGCCTGACCATGGATCGATCGATGACCCTGAAAAAGAAAGCCGTGCGGGTGCTCGCCGCGGCGAGCGTCGCCGGCCCGCTCGCGGGCTGCGCGTGGTTCGCGCCGAGCGGCGAGCCGCCCGCGATGCCGTCGCCCGCGCACTACGGCGCCGCGCCGCAAGTCCAGCAGACGGTGTCCGCACAAGGCGTCGCGCAACAGTTCGAGGTCGGCGCGCAGCCGGTGCCGGACTGGTGGAAACAGTACCGTTCCGATGCGCTGAACGCGCTCGTCGACGAAGGGCTGCGCAACAGCCCGACGCTGAGCGCGGCGTCGCATTCGCTGGATGCGGCGCGCGAGCAGTTGCGCGGGCAGATCGGCAGCTCGATGCTGCCGTCGATCGACGCGGTCGGCCAGGCCACGCGCCAGCGCGCGCTCGGCGTGCCGATTCCCGCGCTCGGCGCACCGACGCTGCTGTACGACACGTTCGTCGGGCAACTGCAGGCGAGCTACACGGTCGACCTGTTCGGCGTGTCGCGCTTCGCGAACCGCGCGCTCGCGAAACGCGTCGACGTCAGCGCGTTCCAGCTCGAATCCGCGCGGCGCGCGCTGGCCGCGAACATCGTGACCGCGTCGATCACCGTATCGGTGCTCAATGCGCAGATCGACACGACCGAGCGACTCGTCGCGCTCGCGAACGACCAGGCGCACGACGCCGAGCGCCGCCATGCGCTCGGTTCGGCCTCGCGCAGCGACGCGCTGAACGCCCGGCAAAGCGCCGACACGTTCGCGGCAAGCCTGCCCGCGCTGCGCCAGCAGCGCGACTCGGCGCGCCACGCGCTCGCCGTGCTGGTCGGCCGTACGCCCGACCGGCCGCCGGCCGATCTCGCGCTCGCCGATCTGCATCTGCCCGAGCAGGTGCCCGTCGTCGTGCCGTCGGACCTGCTGCAAAGCCGCCCGGACATCCAGGCCGCCGACGCGGGGCTGAAGGCCGCCGCCGCCGAAGTGGGCCTCGCGACCGCGCAAATGTTTCCGCAACTGTCGCTGTCGGCGGCGATAGGCAAAGGTGGCTTCAGCTGGCCGGCGATGCTGTCGGGCGCCGGCGCGATCTGGAACGTCGGCGCGTCGCTGAGCCAGCCGATCTTCCACGGCGGCGCGCTGCTCGCGCAGCGCCGCGCGGCGAAGGCAACCTACGAGGCCGCGGTCGACCAGTACAAGCAGGCGGTGCTCGGCGCGTTCCAGAACGTCGCCGATTCGCTCGCGGCGCTCGAGCACGACGCCCAGGCGCTCGATGCGACGTCGCGCGCCGCGCTGTCCGCGCGTGGCGCGTACGACGACGCGGCGGCTCGCGTGCGGCTCGGCGCGCTGCCGCCGTCGGCCGCGCGAGCGAGCGAGTTGCAGTACCGCAATGCGCGGCTCGACGAGATTCGGGCGACCGGCGCACGGTTCGCGGATACCGCGCGGCTTTACCAGGCGATGGGCACGCCGCCGGCCGACAACGGCGACACGTCCGGTAAAAGCGGCCACGCCGCCGGCGACGGCACGACCGGCACGCAAGCACGCGCCGCCGCGCCCGACCCCGCTCCTTCGGCGCAATAACCGCCATCCCCCCCCCTCCGATCGAACGTGCGTGCGGCGCCCCGCCACGCGCGTTCGATCGCCGATCTTCCGCTTGACCCTCACGTAGCGTAACGTTCGAGACTCCAGTGTGCGTACCGAACGGAGGAACGAATGCGGCTGAAAGTGGGAGACCTGGCGAAACGCAGCGGGCTGACCGTCCGCACGCTTCATCACTATCACGCAATCGGTCTGCTGACGCCTTCGGCGCGCGCCGACAACGGCTACCGGCTGTACGACCGCGACGACGTCGCCCGGCTCCACCAGATCCAGGCCCTGCGTCGCTTCGGACTGTCGCTCGCCGAAATCGGCGATTACCTGAACCGGCCCGGCACGCCGCTCGTCGATCTCGTCGCGAAGCAGATCGCGCTGCTCGACCGTCAGCTTGCGCAAACCGCGCAGCTGCGCGAGCGGCTCGTGAGTCTGCATGCGCAGCTCGCGGCGGGCACCGAGCCGGAACTGGCCGATTGGCTCACCACACTGGAGTTGATGACCGTGTACGACAAATATTTCTCCGAGGAAGAACTCGCGCGCCTGCCGATGTACCAGAAGAGCCAGGCCGGCGACGCGGAATGGATCGCGCTCGTCGACGAGGTCCGTACGCTGCACGAGGCGGGTGTGCCCGCCGAGGACGAGCGCGTACGTGCGCTTGCCGCGCGCTGGATGGCGCTGCTGGTACGCGACACGAACAACGATCCGCGGCTGCTTGCGAAGCTGAACCTGATGCATGAGCAAGAACCGTCGATGCAGTCGAAGATCGGCATTTCGACCACGTTGCGCGACTATGTGCTGCGGGCCTCGTCGGAAACGAAGATGCGGCTCTTCGAGAAGTACCTCACGCCGGACGAGAGCCGCTTCATGCGCGCGCACTACCGTCAACGGGCGATGGAATGGCCGCAACTGATGGCCGATGTGCGCGACGCGATCGATGCGGGCACGCGGCCCGATTCGCCGCAAGGCCGCGCGCTCGCGCAGCGCTGGCTCGAGCTGTTCTGCAGCTACGCGGGCCACGATCCGGCCACGCACGCGAAATTCCGCCACGCGCTGATGAACGAGCCGGCGCTGACGAAGGATTCGTGGACCGACGACACACTGCTCGGTTTCATGCGCGAGGCGATGGCGCAGCTGGCGCCGGCGCGCTGATCGCGTGATTCGCGGGCGGCAAGCGGGGTTCCCGTGGGCCGCCCGTTTCACCATTGGCAGCCGGTATCGCGAACCGCATCCAGCGCGAGCATCGGCAACGCGAGCAGGCCGGCACCCGCGTACGCGTTGCGGCAATCGGCGCGACGCGCGCCCGACATGCCGTCGGCCAGCCTGGCGTCGACGGCGCGACGATGCGCAGATGTGTCGCCCGACGATGCGCCCAGCGCGCCGACGGCCGCCTGCGCGGGGCTGCGCGCTGTGCGTGGCTGTGCACCGATTGCATCCAGATCGCGACGCCAGTCGAGATCGGGGCTCGCAGCGGTCGCTGGCTCGTTGGCACTTGCACTGGCCGTCGTCTGGCCTTGCCTGTGCGATGCATCCGGCATATCCGCAGACGAACGCGCGGCCCTTTGCGCGTTCGCCACCACCGCAGAACGTTTCGCCGATTGCACGTTGCCGCGCCCGCCTGCATTCGGGCCGACCCGCCCGATCTCGCGTGCGATCACCTCTGGCGTCGGCCGCGCGGGAATCAACTCGACGCGCAGCGCGGTGCGCGGCCGCTCGACGGATTTCGGGCTACCCGCTGGCGGCACTCGTTGCATCAGCAACCATCCGAGCAGGTGGAGCGATACGGACACCACGACCGCGAGCGCGACGACGCGCGACCGACGGCGCCCCGCCGCATCGGCACGCCGCGAGCGCGCTGCGTCAGTCGGGCGTGCCGCCGCCGTCATCGCTGAACGCGAGCAGGTCGCCCGGCTGGCAGTCGAGATAACGGCAGATCGCGTCGAGCGTCGCGAAGCGGATGCCCTTCACCTTCCCCTGCTTGAGCAGCGACAGATTCTGTTCGGTGATGCCGACGGCGGCCGCCAGATCCTTCGAGCGGACCTTGCGCATCGCGAGCATCACGTCGAGCTTGACTACGATCGTCATCGCGCGCCTCAGACGAACTGCCGATGCTCGGCATCGAGCTCGCTCGCCTGCCGGAGAATGTGCGCGATGATCGCGATGCAGGCCGCGGTGAACAACGCGACCACGTACGGCATGGTGAAGCCGAGGCTGACCACCCGATGGCCGACCGGTTCGCGCAGCGTCGCCCACACGCTCAGCAGCGGCTCGCACAGCAGGCTCAGCAGCACCCACAGGCCGATCGCCCGCCCCGTCTTGCCGAGATGGCCGGCCGCCTGTGCGGAGAAATAGTCGCGCCGCGCATACGTGCGGAACAGCGCGCGCAGATGCCGCAGGCCATTCGCGAGCGCGACGAGCGGCACGCTCGACAGCAGGATGCCGACCGCCTTCTGCCACCACGGGAACGCGGCAACGTCCACGTGCAGGTTGGTGAGTACCGAATCCGTGAGGCCGAATACGAAGCCGGGCCCCGAGGCTGCGCTCAGCGACGGAAACAGCCAGCACGCAGCGTTGAGCACCAGCATGCAGACGATGAACCCCAGCGTGACGGTGGCCATCTGCTGGCTGATACGGGCAATGCGATCGGAATGCATGGCGTCTCCTCGACGACGATTGAACGAGCGTCGATTGTACGTCGATAATTATCGTAAAACGATAATTAATTGTCGTCTTGTTGTGATTTTTTATTGCGTGGCAGGCTCAACCCGTATCGACCCGCCCGTACCGCACGCAACGGCCGGGCATCCGCCTAGGGCGTGTTCACGCCCTAGTCGTTGCGCATGCTGATCCCGCGCCAATGCTTCGTCATATAGCGCAGAAACGCGGGCTGCGCCTTCAGGTCTGCGTTCGGCACGGGCGCCGCGCCCCCGTCGACGAACTTGCCGTTGACCGTGACGATCTCCTCGCCACGAAGCACGTATTTCGTCCCTGCGTCGATCAGGAAGTACTTGACCTGATCGGCGCTCACGTCGCCGCGGCAACCGATCTTGTACGCGAACAGGAACTGCTTGCGGCCGTTGCCGAGCAGGTCGCGCATTTCGATCGACTTCGGCACGACGTCGAGAATCACGTCGACCGGGCATGCCTTCACGTAGTCGCGCACTGCCCAGTCGGGGCGGCCGTCGAGCGTCGCGGACACCTTGAGTTCGACGTCGTCGCCGGACGCGGTTCTGGCGAGCGTCACCGCGTGCGCGCCGGCCGCATCGGTCCACGTGTAATCGGCGGCGTGCGCCTGGCTGGCCAGCGCTGCGACTGTGAGCAACAGACAACTCGAAAGAACATGCCTTTTCATCGGAGATGGAGAGAGCCGGAATCGAACGCGCCATTATCGACAAAGCCGTGTGCCGCTGCCAGCGGCACGCACCACGCCCGTTCAGCGCTCGCGCGTGCCGAGCCCGAGCGCCTTCATCCGGCGGTACAGCGTCCGTTCGCTCAAGCCGAGCTGCGCGGCGAGCGCCTTGCGCGTGCCGTCGAACGCGCGCGCGATCCGGACGAGCTCCGCATCCGACACGCCGCCCGCATCCGCCGCCTGCGCATGCGGCGCCGCCGCGGCCACGACGAGCTCGGCCGGCAGATGTTCGACGCGGATCGTCCCGTCGTCCGCGAACAGGCACGCGCGTTCGAGCACGTTGCGCAGCTCGCGGATGTTGCCGGGCCACGCATACGCATCGAGGCACGCGCGCGCACGCTCGGTCAGCGTGAACGGTCGCGCATTCGCGTCGCCCGCGTTGCCGCGCGCGTTCGCGATCCGCCGCAGGATCGATTCGGCCAGCAGCGCGACGTCGCCCTGCCGTTCGCGCAGCGCCGGCAGCGGAATCGGAAACGCGTTGATCCGGTAGTAAAGATCCTGCCGGAACCGGCCGTCGTCGATCATCTCGCGCAGCGGCTTGTGCGTGGCCGCGACGAGCCGGAAATCGGCGCGCAGCGCCTCGACGCCGCCGACGCGCCGGAACGTGCCCGATTCGATCAGCCGCAGCAGCTTCACCTGCATCGGCAGCGGCACGTCGCCGATCTCGTCGAGAAACAGCGTGCCGCCCTGCGCGGTCTCGACGAGGCCCGGCTTGCGCTGGTTCGCGCCCGTGAACGCGCCTTTCTCGTAGCCGAACAGTTCGCTCTCGAACAGCGTCTCGGCGATCCCCGAGCAATCGACGACGACGAACGGCCCCATCGCGCGATCGCTCGCCTCGTGCAGCGCGCGGGCGAACAGCTCCTTGCCGGTGCCCGATTCGCCGAGCAGCAGTACCGGCAGCGTCGACGGCGCCACGCGCTGCAGCGCGCCGAGCGCCGCGTTGAACGCGTCCGAGCCGCCGACGAGCCCTTCCGCGCTCGGCTGCGCGGACGCGCTGCGCACCGTCGTCAGCCGCTCGACGTACGCGATCACGTTGCCGTCCGCGTCGAAGATCGGCCGCAGTTCGACGTCGACATGCTCGGGGCCGCGCGGCGTGTGATGGATGTGCAGCACGCGGTTGAGCCCGCGCGATTCGAGCGCCTGCTTCATCGGGCAATGCTCGCCGGCCTGGTCGCACGGCACGTTGTAGTGATGCGACACCTGGAAACAGTGCCGGCCCACATGCTCGACGCCGGCCACGCCGAACTGGCGCCGGTACGCATCGTTCGCCGCGAGGATCCGGTAGTCGGGGTCGACGACGATCATCGGCTGCGGGTCCTGCTCGAGATACGCGACGAGCGCGCGTACGTCGGGCATCGCGTCGTGACGCGCGGAGGGGACGATCGGAATGGTGTCGTGCGGATTCATGCGGCGGCTCGCTCGGCGAAGGGGCGCCCGGATGGACTGCCGGGCTGACTGCCAATTCTGCCACGACACTGCCAGATGTGGCAGTTCTCGTCCGCCACCGGATGTCGTTGACATCTCCACAGGGCCGCCGACGTCCCGAAAACCCGAGCCGAATCAAGCCCCTGCCACATCGGCCGGTACCGCGCCGCAGGTTGGCATGCTTCTTGAGATAAAGACCGCGATTGCAGATGCAGCACCCGATCGAGGACACCCCGTGAGCAACGCCCCCGCCCTGTCGGTCGAAGGCTTTTTCGACCCGGCGACCCACACCGTCAGCTATCTCCTGCTCGATACGACAAGCCGCGCATGCGCGCTGATCGACAGCGTGCTCGACTACGACCCGAAATCCGGCCGCACGCGCACCGCCAGCGCCGACCGGCTGATCGCGCGCGTCGCCGAACTCGGTGCGACCGTGCACTGGCTGCTGGAGACGCACGTGCACGCCGACCACCTGTCGGCCGCGCCCTACCTCAAAGCGCAGGTCGGCGGCCGGATTGCGATCGGTTCGCACGTGCGCCGCGTGCAGCACGTGTTCGGCACGCTGTTTAACGCAGGCCCCGGCTTCGCGGAAGACGGCCGCCAGTTCGACCGGCTCGTCGACGACGGCGACACGCTCGCACTCGGCGCGCTGACGATCCGCGCGCTGCACACGCCGGGCCACACGCCCGCGTGCATGACCTACTGCGTGGACGACGCGACGCAGCGCGCGGCGTTCGTCGGCGACACGCTGTTCATGCCCGACTACGGCACGGCCCGCTGTGACTTCCCCGGCGGCGATGCGCGCACGCTGTACCGCTCGATCATGCGCGTGCTCGCGCTGCCGCCCGACACGCGCCTGTACCTGTGCCACGACTACCAGCCGGGCGGCCGCGACGTGCAGTTCGTGACGACCGTCGCCGAGCAGCGCCGCGCGAACGTGCACGTGAGGGATGGCGTGAGCGAGGACGATTTCGTCGCGATGCGCACCGCGCGCGACGCGACGCTCGACATGCCGGTGCTGATGCTGCCGTCGGTGCAGGTCAACATGCGCGCCGGCCACCTGCCCGAACCCGAGAACAACGGCGTGCGCTACCTGAAGATCCCGCTCGACGCGATCTGAGCCGCGCGCCCCCAAACGGAGCCCCCCCAATATGACCATCCGCAAGCTGACCGACACGCTGTCGGTCTCGCCGCAGATCGCGGCGGCCGACCTGCCCGCGCTTCACGCAGCGGGCATTCGCGCGATCATCTGCAACCGGCCCGACGGCGAAGGCGCCGACCAGCCGACCGTCACCGAGATCCGCGCGGCCGCCGCGCCGCTCGGCATCGACGTGCACTACCTGCCGGTCGATACCGGCAAGGTGACCGACGACCAGGCCGCGCAGTTCGGCGCGCTCGTCGCGTCGCTGAATGGGCCCGTGCTCGCGTACTGCCGCAGCGGCACGCGGTCGGCCACGCTGTGGGCGCTGTCGCAGGCGGGGCTGCGCCCGCTGGACGACCTCATCGCCACCGCCGGCGCGGCCGGCTACGACCTGAGCGCGCTCGCCTCGCGTATCGCGCAGGACGGCCGCCAGAGCGCGCCGGCCGTGGACGCGCGACACGACATCGTGATCGTCGGCGCGGGCGCGGCCGGCATCGCGGTCGCGTCGAGCCTGCTCGCGCGCGACGCGTCGCTCGACATCGCGGTGATCGATCCCGCCGACGTTCACTACTACCAGCCCGGCTGGACGATGGTCGGCGCGGGCGTGTTCTGCCCCGAGACGACCGCGCGCAGGATGACCGACGTACTGCCGCGCGGCGTGCAGCGGATCCAGGCCGCGGTCGCCGGCTTCGAGCCCGACGCGCACGTGGTGGTGCTCGACGGTTGCCGGCGCATCGGCTATCGCAGGCTCGTCGTGTGTCCGGGGCTCAAGCTCGACTGGCATGCGATCGACGGCCTCGCCGACACGCTCGGCCGCAACGGCGTCACGTCGAACTACCGCTACGATCTCGCGCCGTACACGTGGGAGCTCGTGCGCGCGTTCCGCGGCGGCCACGCGCTCTTCACACAGCCGCCGATGCCGATCAAGTGCGCGGGCGCGCCGCAAAAGGCGATGTACCTGTCGTGCGATCACTGGCGGCGCACGGGGCGCCTCGACGCCGCGAACGTCGAATTCCTGAATGCGGGCGGCGCGCTGTTCGGCGTCGCCGATTACGTGCCCGCGCTGATGGAGTACGTGAAAAGCTATGACATCGCGCTGTCGTTCGGCCACAACCTCGTCGCGATCGACGGGCCCGCGCGCCGTGCGACGTTCTCGCGCGCGCTGCCGGAAGGCGGCAGGGAAACCGTCGAGCGTTCGTTCGACATGATCCACGTCGTGCCGCCGCAGAAGGCCCCCGATTTCGTACGCGCGAGCCCGCTCGCCGACGCGGCCGGCTGGATCGACGTCGATCCGGCGACGCTGCGCCACAAGCAGTTTCCGGACATCTACGCGCTCGGCGACGTCACCAACACGACCAATGCGAAAACGGCCGCGGCCGCCCGCAAGCAGGCGCCCGTCGTCGCGCACAACCTGCTCGCGTCGCTCGGCCGCGCACAGGGCGACGCCGCGTACGACGGCTACGGTTCGTGCCCGCTCACCGTCGAGCGCGGCAAGATCGTGCTCGCCGAATTCCTGTACGGCGGCAAGGTCGCGCCGACCTTCCCCGCGTGGCTGATCGACGGCAAACGGCCATCGCGGCTCGCGTGGCTGCTGAAGGAACGCGTGCTGCCGCCGCTCTACTGGAAGGCGATGCTCAAGGGCCGCGAATGGCTCGCGAAGCCCGCGATCGCCCGTTGACCGGAGCGCGATGACGTCATGCTGATTTCCCTCGTACTCGGCGGCTTCGTCGGTGCCGTGCTGGGCCTGACCGGCGCCGGCGGCGGCATTCTCGCGGTGCCGGCCCTCGTCGTCGGGATGAGCTGGCCGATGCAGCAAGCGACGCCCGTTGCGCTCGTCGCAGTGGCCGGCAGCGCCGCGCTCGGCGCGCTCGAAGGCTTCCGCCGCGGGCTCGTGCGCTATCGCGCGGCGCTGCTGATGGCCGTGGCCGGCGTGCCGCTGACCACGCTCGGCGTGCGACTCGCGCACGTACTGCCGCAGCGCCTGCTGCTCACGTTGTTCGCGCTGACGATGCTGGTCGTCGCCAGCCGCCTGCTACGACAGGCGCTGCGGCGGCAGGCGACCGACGCGGACGCGTCGCCGCTGTGCGTCGGCCGCGTGAATCCCGATACGGGCCGGCTCGTGTGGTCGTGGCCCGTGGGCATCGCGCTGGCGTCGACCGGCGCGGTCACGGGCTTGATGACGGGATTGCTCGGTGTCGGCGGCGGCTTCGTGATCGTGCCGATGCTGCGCAAGTTCACGAACGTGTCGATGCATGGGGTGGTCGCGACGTCGCTGATGGTGATCGCGCTGGTCGGTACCGGCGGCGTGTTCGCGACGCTCGTGTCGGGCACGCGCGCGCCGCTCGACGTGACGCTGTGGTTCAGCGTCGCGACCGCGCTCGGCATGGCCGCCGGCCGCGGCGCGTCGCGCCACCTCGCCGCGCGGCACGTGCAGGCCGGGTTCGCGGCCGTGCTCGTCTGCGTCGCGCTGGGATTGCTGGCGAAGGCGGCGCTCGGCGCATAAACGCCGGCGATGGGCCGGCGATCGTTACGCGCCGCCAAACAAAACGCCCGGGCCGACTCGTCGTCGGCACCGGGCGTTTTTCTTGAAGGCCACAACCGCCGTATCAGGCCGCAAACCCCGCCATCCGCTTGCGTTCCTGACGCAGCATCACGACGTTCGCGATCACGACGCCGGCCGTCACCGCGATGATGAACAGCGTCGCGAGCGCGTTCATCTCCGGGTTCAGCCCGAGGCGCACGCGCGAGAACACGACGAGCGGCAGCGTCGTCGAGCCGGGGCCCGACAGGAACGCCGACAGCACGAGGTCGTCGATCGACAGCGTGAACGACAGCAGCCAGCCCGCGATCAGCGCCTGCGAGATCAGCGGCAGCGTAATCGTGAAGAACACCTTCAGCGGCGTCGCGCCGAGATCGAGCGCGGCTTCTTCCAGCGACGGATTCAGCTCGCGCACGCGCGACTGCACGATGATCGCGACGTACGAGATGCACAGCATCACGTGGCCGAGCCAGATCGTGAACACGCCGCGCTCGGCCGGCCAGCCGATCCACTTCGCGAGCTCGATGAACAGCAGCAGCAGCGAGATCCCCTGGATCACCTCGGGGATCACGAGCGGCGCGTTGATCATCCCGCTGAACAGCGCGAAGCCGCGAAAGCGGCCCATCCGCGCGAGCACGAAGCCGGCCCACGTGCCGATGAACACCGACGCGAACGCGGTCAGCACGCCGATCTTCAGCGACAGCCACGCGGCCGTCAGCAACTCGTCGTCCTCGACGAGCGCCTCATACCAGCGGAACGAGAAACCCGACCACACGGTGACGAGCTTCGACTCGTTGAACGAATAGACGATCAGGCTGATGATCGGGATGTACAGGAACGCGAAGCCGACGAACAACGCCGCGAACTGCAGGTAGCGATTCGGCTTCATCGACGGCCTCCCTGTTCCTTCGCCTGGAAGTGCTGGAACATCGCCATCGGCACGAGCAGCAGCAGCACCATCGCGCAGGTCACGGCAGACGCCATCGGCCAGTCCGCGTTGTTGAAGAACTCGTTCCACATCACGCGGCCGATCATCAGCGTATTCGCGCCGCCGAGCAGCTCCGGAATCACGTACTCGCCGACCGCCGGGATGAACACCAGCAGGCAGCCCGCGATGATCCCGTTCTTCGACAGCGGCAGCGTGATCTGCACGAACGCCTTCCACGGCTTCGCGCCGAGGTCGTACGCGGCTTCGAGCAGGCGCAGGTCCATCTTCACGAGGTGCGCGTAGAGCGGCATCACGAGGAACGGCAGGTACGAATACACCATCCCGATGTACACCGCATAGTTCGTGCGGTACAGCTCGATCGGCGTATGCGTGAGCCCGATCCACATCAGGAAGTTGTTCAGGAGCCCGTTGTTCTTCAGGATCCCGATCCAGGCATACACGCGGATCAGGAACGACGTCCAGAACGGCAGCATCACGCCCATCATCAGCAGGTTGCGGGTGGCCGGGTTCGAGCGCGCGATGTAATACGCCATCGGATAGCCGAGCAGCAAACACAGCAGCGTCGTGATCGCGGCGACCCACACCGAGTTCACGTAGGTCGCGAAATACAGGCTGTCCGTGAACAGGAACGCGTAGTGCGACAGGTTCAGCGCGACGTGCACGACGCCGTCGGCGTACGACGCGAGCTCCGTATACGGCGGGATGCCGAGCTGCAGCTCCGCGAAGCTGATCTTCACGACCAGCACGAACGGCACGAGGAAGAACAGCACGAGCCACGTGAACGGCCCGGCCACGACCGCCGTGGCGCCCGTCAGGTTGAAGCGCCGCACCGGCCACTCGAGCAGGGACTTGAACGCGTTCATGACGTCAGCACCACGCCGGCGGTCGCGCTCCAGCGCACGTAGATCTCGTCGGCGAGCACCGGCGTGTCGAGTTCGGAAATCGCGAGGCTCGACACGTTCGCGATCACCGTCTTGCCCCCGTCGAGCTTCACGTGATACAGCGAATAGCCGCCCATGTACGCGACGTTGCTGATCCGGCCGCGCGCCCAGTTGAACGCACCTTCGGGCGGCTTGCGCGTGAGCGCGATCCGCTCGGGGCGCACCGACACCGTGACCGGCATCCCGAGCGGGCCCGAGATCCCGTGGCTCACGTACAGCCGGCTCGGCAGTTCCGGCGATTCGATGTACACGTGATCGGGTTCGTCCTCGACCGTCACGCCGTCGAACAGGTTCGTCGAGCCGATGAATTCGGCCGAGAAGCGGCTGTTCGGGTATTCGTACACTTCGTTCGGCGAGCCGATCTGCACGATCTGCCCTTCGCTCATCACCGCGAGGCGGTTCGCCATCGTCATCGCCTCTTCCTGATCGTGCGTGACCATGATGCAGGTGACGCCGACCTTGTTCAGGATGTTGACGAGCTCGATCTGCGTACGCTGGCGGATCTGCTTGTCGAGCGCGGACATCGGCTCGTCGAGCAGCAGCAGCTTCGGGCGCTTGACCAGCGAACGCGCAAGCGCAACGCGCTGCTGCTGGCCGCCGGAAAGTTGATGCGGCTTGCGCTTCGCATACTTGCCCATCTGCACGAGTTCGAGCGCGGACGCGACGCGCGCCTTCAGCTCGGCCTTCGGCGTGCCTTCCTGCTTCAGCCCGAACGCGACGTTCGACTCGACCGACATGTGCGGGAACAGCGCATACGACTGGAACATCATGTTCACGGGCCGCTTGTACGGCGGCATCTGCGCGAGGTCCTCGCCGTCGATCAGGATCTTGCCCGACGTGACCGTCTCGAGGCCCGCGAGCATCCGCAGCAACGTCGACTTGCCGCAGCCCGAGCTGCCGAGCAGCGCGAACAGCTCGCCCTGGCGCACGGTCAGGTTGACGCTGCGCACGGCTTCGGTGTCGCCGAATTTCTTGACGACGTCGACGATCTGGACAAAGTTCTCGGCGCGCGCATCGGCGCCGGAGGAGGAAACGGAGAACGGCGCGCCCGCGACCGGCGCGCCCGACTGGCTATTCATGATGTGCTGCTTCTCTCCTGCGTTAGACGAACAAAGCCCCCGGGGGCACCAGGGGCTTCATGACTGCGGGTTCACTTCGGCTCGCGTCAGCGGCCCGACTTCAGCTCGGTCCACAGACGCGTCTGCAGACGCTGGATTTCAGGCGGCAGCGGCTTGAGCAGGAACAGCGTCTTCACGACGTCGGCCGGCGGATACACGGCCGGGTCGTTCGCGACGTCGGGCCGCACGTACTTGCGTGCCTCGGCGTTCGCGCTCGGGTAGTACACCGCGTTCGTGATCGCCGCATGCACCTTCGGATCCTCGATGTAGTTGATCCACTGCAGCGCGGCTTCCTTGTTCTTCGCATCCTTCGGGATCGCCATCACGTCGAACCACACCGGCGCGCCGCCCTTCGGAATGTAGTACTCGACCTTGTACGGCTTCTTCGCCTCGATCGCACGATGCTTCGCGATCACGACGTCGCCCGACCAGCCGAACGCGAAGCAGATGTCGCCGCCGACCAGGTCGTTGATGTAGCCCGACGAGTTGAATTGCGTGATGTACGGACGGATCTTCTTCAGCACGTCCATCGCGGCCTTGTAGTCGGCCGGGTTCGTGCTCATCGGGTCCTTGCCGATGTAGTGCAGCGTCGCCGCGAACATCTGGTCGGGTGCGTCGAGCACCGACACGCCGCAGGTCTTCAGCTTCGCGAGGTTTTCCGGCTTGAACAGGATGTCCCAGTTGTCGAGCGGTACCTTGCCGAGCGCCTGCTGCGCCTTCGTCAGGTTGTATGCGAGGCCGGTCGTGCCATATGCCCAGGGCACCGAATACTTGTTGCCCGGGTCCGCGCCGGCGACGAGCGCCATCAGTTGCGGATCGAGGTACTTGAGGTTCGGCAGCTTCGACTTGTCGAGCGGCGCGAAGATGCCGGCGGCGATCTGCTTGCCCGCGTAGTTGCTGGTGGGCACGACGATGTCGTAGCCCGAGCTGCCGGTCAGCAGCTTCGCCTGCAGCGTGTCGTCGCTGTCGTAGTTGTCGTAGCGAACCTTGACGCCCGCCTGCTTCTCGAAGTTCGGGATCGTGTCCTTCGCAATGTAGTCCGACCAGTTATAGACATTGAGCTGCGTATCCTTCGCCGCTGCCGCCGACGCCCCCACGCACAGCGCGAGCGCTGCGAACCGGCCCACTACCTTTGCTTTCATCCCGTTCTCCCTTCGGCCGGACGCGTTGCCCGGCTGCCGTCTGCCTCGTCATGGCGGCGCATTCTGGCGCGCCGCCCCTCGAAAACCCCGAAAACTACCATCATTCGCGCCCCGTCACAAAAAAATCATGCCGGTGTCGCGCAAACGGAACAGATTCCCGCCGCCGGTCGGTCGAACCGCCCGTGCGGCGGGGCGTTCCGGGGGAATTCTATCGGGTAATCGGCGGCTGTCCACCGGGAAAAACGGGCAGCGGCGAAGCGGCGTTCGGATGGCGGGCGCGTGCGCCCGGCGCCGGCGGCCGGCCGGGCCGTCGCGATGCATTAAAATGGCGGCTGACGATTCAACTGCGCGAACCCTCCCGATGGCCTCCAATCTTCACGACCTCCCCGACAGCCCCTGCATCGGCGTGTGCTCGACGCTCTTCGACGAAGTCTGCAAGGGCTGCGGCCGCACGGCCGCCGAAGTGTCGAACTGGGTGTTCCTGAGCGACGACGAAAAGCGCGCGGTGTGGGAGCGCATCACGCGCGAAGGCACCGCGATGCGTTTCCAGTACGACAAGCTGTAAATCCACTGCACAAAAAAAGAGCGGCATGCCGACCGCCATGCCGCCAACCCCAACTCTGTTCCTTTCGCGCGAGCGCGTCGGGTCTAGAACTTCATCCCGACGCCGATGCCGACGATCAGCGGATCGATGTGCAGCGTGCCGATGCCCTTGTCGCCGAGCGTCGCATCGGTGCTCATCCAGATCTTCTTCACGTCGACGTTCATGAACACCTTCTTCGTCAACTGCACGTCCACGCCGAACTGCAGTGCCGGACCGAAGCTGCTCTTGTTGATCGACACGCCCTCGCCGCCGACGTTGAGCCCGTTGTTGTAGAAGTACGTGTAGTTCAACCCGGCGCCGACGTACGGACGCACCTTGCCCGCATGGTTGAAGTGATACTGCAGCAGCAGCGTCGGCGGCAGCACGCCCACGCCGCCGAGATTGCCGAGGCTCGACGTCATTTGATGCCGCGACGTGCCGAGGATCAGCTCGACGCCGAGGTAGTCGCGGATCATGTACGTGAAGTCGAGCTCGGGCACGATCGCGTTGTTCACGCCGGTGTTGATCGCGCCGAGCGTGTCGCTCGCGCGCTCGTTCGGCTGGATGCTGATCGCGCGCAGCCGGACCAGTACGTCACCCTGATTGATGCCGTCGCCCGGCGACGCCGCGTGCGACAGCGACGGCATCGCGACGAGGCTGGCCGCGACGGCGGCTGCGGTGACACATGTTCGAATCGTTTTATGCATGGTACGGACCCCCAAAGAATGGTTTCCATTCTCCCTGTAGGGTCTTTTCGTCATCTTGATATTGGTCAAGCCAGCGTAAACGTGGGACGGTTTGCCGCAGGCTCGGTCGCACTGCCTGTCAGCAGCAGGTCGAGCAGATCGCGCACGCTGCGGATCGCGCGGCCGAACGGCAATGCTTCGCGGCCGCGGAAGAACAGCCCGTTCGAGACGTCGCCGCGCAGCGCGGCCGCAAGCCGCGTGTCGATGCAGAAGTGGCCGAATTTCTCGATGCCGTCGCGCAGCCCGCATACGCTCAGGCATTCGAGCGCGGTCGGGCAGCGCTGCTTGAACGCGCCGAGCTTGTTGCGAATGCGCGTCTCGTTGCGCAGGTAACGATCGAGCCACGGCGTCTTCACCGCGCGTGCCGGCAGCCCCGTCACGCTGACGAATTCGACGATGTCGTCGGGCAGCGCATCGGCCAGCACACGCTTGAAGTTCGGGTGCGCGTCGCCTTCTTCCGTCACCGCGAACGGCGTGCCCACCTGCACACCGTTCGCGCCGGCCGCGAGCGCCGCGCGCACCGTGTCGTGACTGTTGATCCCGCCGGCCACGATCAGCGGGATCGTATCGCGCGCGAGGCCGAGCGACGCCATCACCTGCGCGGTCTCGTCGAGCACGCGCGCGAAATCGAAGCGCGCATCGTGCATGTCGTCGATCTGCGTGACGCCGAGGTGGCCGCCCGCGTGCGCCGGATGCTCGATCACGATCGCATCGGGCAGCCGCCCCTTCTTCATCCACTTCTTCAGCACCAGCGCGATCCCGCGGCTGTCCGACAGGATCGGAATCAGCGCGATGTCGTGCCCTTGCGTGAGATCGGGCAGATCGAGCGGCAGGCCCGCGCCCATCACGATCGCGTCCGCGCCCTCGTCGCACGCGACCCGCACGTAGTCCGCATGCGCGCTCACCGCCTTCATCACGTTGACCGCGATCATCCCGCGCCCTTCGCTGTACGTCTTCGCGAGACGGATCTCGCGCGCGAGCGCGTCGAGGTTCGCCGCCTCGAGCGTCGCGCGATCGGGGTGCGCGCGGCAACGCGCGAGCAGGTCCGCATGATGGTGGCGCAGGTCGATGCTCGCGATCGTGCCGACCGCGCCTTCGCGCGCGACGCTGCCCGCCAGCCGGTGCGCGGAGATGCCGACGCCCATGCCGCCCTGCACGACGGGCAGCAAGGTGCGACCGCGGATCGTCAGCGGCGGAAAGGAAGTGCGTACGGTCATCTGAAACCTCGTCGGAACATCGAAATCGCGATGATCGACGATCCACCGCCGCGCACCTTGACGGCCGTCAATAAAAAACGGCACGCGAGCGTGCCGTTGCGCGGTCATGCGGGATGAAACGCTCAGGCCGGCTTCGCCGGCCTCAGCTGCATCGACTTGTATTCGAGGTATTCCTCGAGCCCGTACACGCCGTTCTCGCGGCCATGCCCCGACTGCTTGAAGCCGCCGAACGGCGCGGCGGCGTTCCACGTGCCGCCGTTGATGTCGACCTGCCCCGTGCGGATGCGGCGTGCGACGCGCATCGCGCGTTCGTCGCTGCCGGCCCACACCGCGCCGCCGAGCCCGTACGGCGAATCGTTCGCGATCCGCACGGCCTCGTCTTCGTCGCGATACGTGATGATCGACAGCACCGGCCCGAAGATCTCTTCCTGCGCGATCGTCGCTTTCGGATCGACGCGGCCAAACACGGTCGGTTTCACGAAGAAGCCCTTCGCGAGCCCTTCCGGCAAACCGGTGCCGCCCGTCACGAGTTCCGCGCCTTCGTCGATGCCTCGCTGGATGTACGCCTGCACGCGCTGCTGCTGCGCGGCCGACGCCAGCGCGCCGAGGCGCGTCGTCTCCTGCCGAGGGTCGCCCGCGACGTACGTTTCGGCCGCGGCCTTCGCGATCTCGCGCGCTTCGTCGTAGCGGGCTTCCGGCACCAGCATCCGCGTATGCGCGGAGCAGGTCTGGCCCGCGTTCAGGTAGCACGCGTTGACCGTGCCCTTCACCGCCGTCGCGAAATCGGCATCGTCGAGGATCACCGACGCCGACTTGCCGCCCAGCTCCAGCGCGACGCGCTTGACGCCCGCGGCCGCCAGCTCGGCCACGCGCTTGCCCGCGCGCGTCGAGCCGGTGAACGACACCATGTCGACGTCCGGATCGGTGACCAGCACCTCGCCGACGACCGGGCCATACCCGCACACGAGGTTGAACACGCCGGCCGGCAGCCCGGCTTCGTGGATCGCTTCGGCGAGCATGAACGCGTTGAGCGGCGCGACTTCAGACGGCTTCAGCACCACCGTGCAGCCGGCCGCGAGCGCCGGCGCGACCTTCAGCGTGATCTGGTTGAGCGGATAGTTCCACGGCGTGATCGCCGCGACGACGCCGACCGGCTCGCGCACCACCAGCGAATTGCCGACCCGCGCCTCGAATTCGAACGATTCGGCGAGCTTCGCGTACGCCTTCCAGTTGTAGACCGGGCCGCCGACCTGGATTGCGCGCGACAGCTTGATCGGCATGCCGACTTCGCCGGTGATCGACTGCGCGAGTTCCTCGCTGCGTGCCTGCAGATGCTCGACGATCTTGCGCAAGTAGCCCGCGCGCGTCGCGGCCGGCGTGGCCGCCCACGCGTCGAAGGCCGCGCGCGCCGCGCGGATCGCGTCCTGCGCGTCGGACGCGACGCCCTCGGGAATCCGGCCGATCACGGCTTCGGTGCCCGAATCGATCACGTCGATCGTGCCGGCGCCGGCCGGTTTGCGCCACGCGCCGTCGATGTAGAACTGGTCGTAGATTTTCATCGTGTTCCGCCTCCAGGGAAGCCGCCATTCTAGCGAGCGTTTCGGTGGCTGGTGTGACGAATGACAGCCATTCGAAAGGACCGGCGCGCCCTAGCGCCGGTGCTCCGCCGCGCGCCGCGCACGGCAGGCGCCGCACGCTTCGGGCCGCCGTCACGTCGGCATCCGCCCGGGTGCGCGGCCGGGCCCGCATCGTGCTATGTTTTTAATATCGGCATCGGCCCGTTGCGGCCGGCGCCGCCCGGAATCGACGCACTTCGTGAGCGCTGCCATGTCCGACGCATCCCATACCCTCGGCTCGCAAGACCGCCTGGAGCTGCTTTGCTGGCTCACCTGCGGCAACCTCGGCGCGTTTTACCTGAACGAATCCTGGCCGGACGCCGCGTTCCAGGTCCAGGCCGCGCACCGCTGGCTCGACCGCCATCACCGCCAGGCCGACTGGCTCTCGGTCGCCCGGCTCGCGGCGCTCGCGCAGGACATCGCGAAGCGGCATGCGGGCTTCGTCGACGCGTCGTGGGCGCGCGACGCGGTCGAGGAAATCGTCGATACCGACGATCTCGACTATCGGGCCAAACTCGTGCAGTGGGTGTACGAGGACTGCTGCAAGGCGCTCGCCGACAAGCGGCTGGCGGATTGAGCGGCGCCGGCGCCGCCCGGTGCGCGAGTCGCGGTGTCGCCGGGCGCGACGCCCTTTCGCCGTGACGACCGTCACGGCCGGAACGATTGTCGGGGTACGGTGCATGCGCGCTGCCCCGGCGCCCGCACGCGCGAAGCGTCATACAATCGTCGCCGCCGGCCATTCGGCCGCCGCGGCCCGACCTCGATCTCGACCATGAAAGACACTCGCGTGGCGCTCGCCCATCGACTTCTGCTGATCGCCGGCGCATCGGCCGCACTGACGGCCGGCGCCACCGGTGCTGCGCCCGCAGCCACGGCGGCCGCGGCCTGTGCATCGCCTGCGTTCGACCGTTACCCGGCACCGGCCGCCGCCGCCCGCGCGCCGCGCAAACCGGCTGCCGCGCCTCGGCTCACCAGCCACGAAGCGCGCCTCTATCGCACCGTTATTCGTGACGCGTTCGCGCAACCGGCCAACTTTGCCGGTCACTACCGCGTCGCGATCTGGGGTTGCGGAACGGATTGCCGAAATTTCGCGATCGTCGACAAGGACACGGGCGCGACGTACACGATGCCCGGCGTGACGGCCGTCTCGGGCGTGATGGGCAACGACGACGAGCGCGTCGACTTCCGTGCCGGCAGCAGGCTGCTGATCGTCGCCGGCTGCTTCAACGACGATTGCGGCGACGGCAATGCGAAAGCGGCCCGATTCTTCTACGAATGGACCGGCACCCGGCTGCGTCCGGTCGGCACGTGCCCGCTGGCCATCGAGCCAGTTCAGTGAGCGGCCCGGGCAACCGATGATATCCATTCATTTCAGTTTCGACGACGGCCCCGGGCCCTCGACGCCCGCGCTGCTCGACGTGCTGCGCGATGCGTCGTGCACGGCGACCTTCTTCGTGCTCGGCAAGCATCTGGCGGGCGCGCTCGGCGTCGCAACGAGCATCGCGCGCGAAGGCCACCGGCTCGGCAATCACACCTATTCGCACGCGAAGCCGGGCGCGCTCGCGGACGCCGCACTGATCGACGAAATCGACATGACCGATGCGCTGATTCGCGATGTGTATCGCCGCGCCGGCGTTGCCGCGCCGCACGCGATCCCGCTGCGGCTGCCGTACGGGTTGATGCCGCACGACGATCGCGCCGCCGTGCTCGCGCGCCTGCAACGCGAACACACGAGCTGGACCGCGATACTGGACGACTGGCAACGGCCGGCGCCCTCGTCGCAAGCGCTGTTCGACGCGATGTGCGCGCATGTCGACGCGTGCACGGCGCAGCATCGCGACGTACTGTTCTGCCTGCACGACGGATCGCGGCACGGCGACGCGCGGCCCAACACGGTCGAAGCCGTGCGGCTGTTCCTGAACCGGCAGCGCTGACGCGCCTGCCGGCTAGCCCGCGGGCGCCGCGCCGTCCAGCAACTGGCGCCAGCCGCCGAGGAACCCGATGCCGGGCCCCGGCATCCATAGGCCGCGCTGCGCGGCTTCGAGATGGATCAGCGACTGGTCCGCGCAGAACAGCGTCGTCAGCGTGTCGTGGTTGTCGCGCAGCCAATCGGGCGCCGCATCCGGCCGCGTCGCCATATAAGTGTGCAAGCAGGCCGTCCATCGCCCGCGGTCGAATACAAAGCCGTCGTCCCGGCCCGCATCGCGCGACAGCGCGAACGACGCGAAGGCCGCCTCGAGCCATTGCGCACCCTGCCCCACATCGTCGAAATCGAGCACGCCGTTCACCGCGTTGCCCACATACAGCAGGTTGCCCGCGTGATAGTCGCCGTGCAGCCACTGCACGGGCCCCGTGAGCCACGCCGCCGCCGCGTCGAGATGCGTGCCGATGCGCCGGATCACCGTGTCGTAGTCGTCGTGCAAGTCGGCCGGCAGCGACGGCATCGCGCGCGCCGCCACGCGTGCATGACGTGCGGACAGC
Source organism: Burkholderia sp. BCC0398 (assembly GCF_902833245.1). NCBI lineage: Bacteria > Pseudomonadati > Pseudomonadota > Betaproteobacteria > Burkholderiales > Burkholderiaceae > Burkholderia > Burkholderia sp. BCC0398. Next base: position 180,053 of record NZ_CADFEM010000003.1, on the reverse strand, counting down.
CATGCGAGCGGCGTCGCTTCGCTCGCGGGGATCGCGGCCAGCGCCGTATGCAGATGCGCGAGCGTGCGCATCGCATCGATCGCTCCCGCGTGCAGGTCGTCCGGCAGGCCGGGACGGCCGTCGATATGCTCGAACAGATGCAACCAGCTTCCGTCGGGCGTCTGCACGCCGGTTTGCGCGTCGACGGTCGGCCGCAGCCGCGGCAGCGCGGGCAGCGTCGACGCCATGCGCGCCTCGCCAAGACGCGCGAGTATCGACGCCTCGCGCCGCATCTGCGCGACCGGCTTCCCGGCCCACGACACGCGCAACACCGTCCGCCCCGCATCGCACTCGACGAGATAGGTTTTGTTAGTATGGCCCGACGCCAGCGCGTGCAGGCGCGCCGGGCCGATGTCCCAGTACCGGTGTAGCCACCACTCCAGCGTTTTCACGTCACTCCTACTCGTTGCATCGACCATGTCAGAGCGTCCTTCGGCCCGCATGCGGGACATCAACATCGAATGGCTGACGCGCGCCGGCGAATTCGGCCATCTGTTCCAGACCCGCTGGCTCGGCGAACGCTTCTTCCATCTACCCGGCGACATGCTCGCGCTCCAGGAACTGATCTGGCGCGAGCGCCCCGACTGCATCGTCCAGACCGGCATCGCGGCAGGCGGCGGCGTGGTGTTCACCGCGTCGATGCTGGAACTGGCGGGCACCGAGGGCCGCGTCGTCGCGATCGAACCGCGCCTGCGCGACGAGGTTCGCCAGCGCCTGCAATCTCACCGGCTCGCCCATCGCATGATGCTGATCGAAGGCGAATCGTGCGCGGCCGACACGCTCGCCTCGGTGCGGGCGCAGATCCACGACGGCGCGCGCGTGATGGCGATCCTCGATCTCACGCATACGCACGCGCACGTGCTGCGCGAACTCGAATGCTATGCGCCGTTCGTGACGCCCGGCAGCTACGCAATCGTGATGGACACCATCATGGAGTACCTGCCCGAGTCGATGTTCGACGGCAAGCCGTACGGCCGCGGCAACAACCCGGCCACCGCCACACGCGAATTTCTCGCGCGCGACGACCGGTTCGACATCGACCACGACATCGAGGACCGCGTCCTCATGACGCTGTCGCCAGGCGGCTTCCTGAAGCGAGTGCGCTGACCAGGCGGGCCGCTTGCGCGGAGCCGTCGCACGCGGCATAGCTGTCGCGGATCCGCGCCGCCTGTTCGCGCAACGATCCCGCACGCAACAGGCGTTCGAGCGCGCCGGTAATGGCCGCGATACCGGCCTGCCGCAGATCGAGCACGCAACCCGCGCCGGCCCGCTCGACGAAGTGCGCCGAATGGAACTGGTCGTTGCAGAACGGCGACAGCAGCATCGGCACGCCGCACGCGAGCGACTCCATCACCGAATTCGCGCCGCCGTGGCTGACGAACGCATGCGTGCGCCGCAGCAGCGCCAGTTGCGGTGCGTAACGCACCGCGATCACGCGTTCGTCGCCGGCCGGCAGCAGATCCGAATCGACCAGTTCGCCGACCGACAGCACCAGTTGCGCGGCGCTCGCGCGCGTCGCGTCGATGACCTTCGCGAACACCTCCGGGTGGTAGTAAAGCTGGCTGCCGAGCGACATGTAGACGAGCGGACGATCCGGGTCGAGGCGTTCCCACGGAAACGCCGTCTCGTCCCCGCGCGGGCCCGACGGCATCGCGGGGCCGACCAGCTCGACGCCCGGCGGCGGCTCGCCGACCAGCGCGTCGGTCGTGAACGCGAGCGTCAGGTGCGGCGACAGCACGTCGCAACCGCGAAAGCGCGCGTCGAGGCCGTAGCGCGCGAACAGGCGCGTGCGTTCCGGCTCGAGCCATCGCACCGTCCGCAGCAGTTCCGAATCGAGATCGTCCGGCAGCACCGGATTCAGCGAATTGGACATCGACACCCACGGCAGCCCTTCCAGCTCGGCGGCAATCGCCGAGGCGTAGAGCAGCGGGTCGATCACGACCACGTCGGGCCGCCAGTCGCGCAGCACCGCGCGGATGCCGTCCACCTGCGCGGGCGCCAGATCGATCAGCAGCGTGCGGATCCAGTGCCGCAGCCAGTCGGCGTCGCGAATGTTCGCGGCGAAGCTCGCGCCGCGCGACAGGTCGTGGCGCTCGGGCGTCTCGCGCGGCCCGACGAACGCGAAGTCGCCAGCGCCGTCGAGCTGTGCGCTGATGTCGGCCGGCGCATAGAACGCGACGTCGCAGCCGGCCGCGCGCAAATGCTGGGCCGGGCCGATGCACGGATTGACGTGGCCCTTCTCGGGCACCACGCAGAACAGGATGCGTTTCATGAGCGGCTCAGGTTGGGCGATGCGCGGCATCGGGATGAAGGCGACCGAGATGATCGAGGATCAGTGTCAGCGTCGTCCACAGCACGCGTTCGGTATCCGTCTGCAAAGTGGGCGTGGCAAGGCCGAGCGTGTCGGCCAGCGCATGCGTGCGGTCGCGATCGAGCAGCGGCGCCAGATTCATCGCCGGCGCGAGCCGCCCGCGCTTCGGGCCGTGCACGAGACGCTCCGGCAGGTTCAGGCGCGCGCCGAGATCGCGCAGGCACTGCTTGTCCGGGTCGGGCGCGATGCTCGTCAGATGCGCGACGACGGCGGCGTCGATGAACGGCGGATGCAGATCGACCGACGCGGCGTCGAACAACGCATGGCACAGCGGCAGATAGTTGGCCGACCGGTCGCGGCGCAACACCTGGTCCGCGCCGTCGCCGGTAATCGCCACCTCGACGCCGTCCGCCGCCATCGCATCGGCCAGCAGCAGCTTCGCGACCGGATGCAGGTTGAACATCGGCTCCTCGACCGCGTGCGTCGTCCTCGGCAGCGCCGCGATGAAATCGGCCTCGTTCGCGCGCACGATCTTCACGTTCGCCTGCATCTGCGCGGCGAGTTCGAGCGCCGCGTCGCGTTCGCAGTAATCGGGCATGTCGGTCGCGAGGATGTAGGCCGTCACGTGCCGCAGCGCGCCGAGTTCGCGCAGCAACGCGAGCAGCAGCGCCGAATCGAGCCCGCCGCTCAGCGCCAGCGCGACGCGCTTGCCGCTGTCGAGCGCGCGGTGCAGCGACGCGCGCAGCGCGGTGTCGAGATCGGCTGGCTGCGGCCGCTCGGGCGCCGGCTGTACCGTCAACCCTTGCGGCGACCGGATCAATGCATGACCGGGCGGCACCGCGAGCACGTCGCGCAGCACGGTACGGCCGATGAGGCGCTCGCCGCTCAGGTAGCCCGCGATGGCGGCCGTGTCCGGTGCGCCGGCCGGTTGCCCCGACGCCCGCAATACCGCGCGGATGCCGGACGCCGACACGCCGCTGCGCGGATGGTAGTGCAGACGATCGAAACCGAACGGGTCGCGCGTGCCGACGATCATGGATAACGAGCCTTCAAGGTGTTCACTTCAATGCGTTTCAGGATGCGATGCGGCGCCACCGGCGCGCTGCCGCCCTGGCAATGCAGGCAGGCTTCGAGCGGCGTCTCGCGTTGCAGATAGGCAAGCATCGCGTCGAGCATGCCCGCGTCGTCGCGCAGTGCCAGGCCGTCGACCTGAAAATCCTTCTCGCCCTTGTACAGCGTATGGAAATGCGCAGGACGCGTGCACGTGTAGAACATGCCGTCGCGAATCATATGGCAGCGCTCGCGGATCCAGCAATCGTGATACAGGCGTCGGGCTTCATCGCGATCCGTGCCGGGCCGCGCACGGTTCATCGTCGTGAACACGTTCTGCACCTTCCAGTTCAGCCGCACGTCGAAGCGCGCGGCCTGATGCTCGACATGCGCGATCAGGTCGGCGGAAAGCGCGGGTTTCGGATAGCGCGAGATCGTCAGCGCATCCACTGCCTGCCAGAACGCGTCGGGCATCTCGCCGAGCTTCAGGCCGTTCGTCGTGACCGAGATCACGGGCGCGATGCCGGTGCCACGCACGCGCTCGACGAGTTCGACGAGCGCCGGATGCAGCAACGGTTCGCCGCCGACCAGCTTGAACATGCGCGGGCGCAACACCTTCGCGGCCTTGCGCAGATCGGCTTCGATCGATTCGGGACTCGCGTACCACTCGGGCAGCAGCGGCGACAGCGAGCAGCATTCCGCACAGGTCAGGTTGCAGTGATCGACGATATGTGCTTCCAGCGAACGGGTCTGGACGCGCCCGTCCTCGACGCGGTAATCGCGATCCAGCGGCGGCGGAAACACATGCTGCCGCTCGCCGGCTCGGGACGGATTCGGGGTCTCGTTCGGATTCGCACTCACATCAGCTTCCTGCTTCCACGCAACGGGAAAAGAAATCGATCAGACGGTCGCGCGCGTCCACCATCGCGGACGCCATCGTCATCGCGCCGTTCAGGTGCGACGCGAAGCGCGACGGATCGTCGAGCCAGCCTTGTACGATCCACAGCTTGAGCGCGTGCTGCACGCATGCGGCATCGACCGCCCACGCGATGTACGCCGGGTTTGCCGGCCGCACGCGCAGGTACGCACGCACGAACGCTTGCGCGAGGTGCGGTGCCTCCAGCGGCAAATGATTCAGGCAGCGCACCAGTTCGTATTCGCGCGGCGCGCCGATCGACGCTTCCCAGTCGACGATCAACGGCGGCAGCGTGCCCGTGAACAGATAGTTGAACTGGTTGTAGTCGTTGTGGATCGGGTGCTGCGGATCATCGGCCGGGAACGCATCGACGCTGCCCGGATAGTAGCGGTCGAGCATGCGTAGCGCGAGATCGACGTAGCGGCGCAGGTTCGTGGCGTCGGCGGCGTTCGCATCGGCTCGATCGAGCGCGTCCAGCAGGCTGCGGCGCACCGCATCCGCGTCGATCGCGGTCAGCCGCGCGCGGATCGTATCGAGCGACGGCAGAGGCAATTGTTCGAGACTCAGGTGCAACGCGGCCAGGCTCGCGCCGAGCACATCCCATTCGGGTGGCGAAAACGTATCGTAGGTTTTGAATTGCCCGGCTTCCCAGCGCGTCAGCATCGCATGGGAATGTTGTCCCGACCAAAGCGATTCGCCGGACGTCGTGCGCTTCAGCGTCTGCACGTGGAAGCGAGTATCGCCGTGCGTTTCGAGATGCGCGAGGACGGCGGTTTCCTTGAGTGCGCGCGCATGGTGTTCGGGCGCATAGCGTTTGACCGCCACGCCCGCGCCGCTGCTGGTCGGCAGATGCCACACCCGCTCGCTGACCTGCGTCGGCGGGCCGCCGCGACCGAGCCCATAGGCATCGCGAATCTCGTCGAAGGTGACGGCGAGCGAATCCATTCAGATGTGCTCGGCCGGCCCGTGCCGATACGGATGACCGGTCAGGAACGTGTTGTGTCCGACGTAGCGCAGCTTGTACATCGCCGGCCGGAACAACACCGACGGATCGTTGTTCGCGATGCCGAGCAGCGGGTACAGGTCGTGTCGCACGAAGAACGCGTTGTTGCCCATGTCGTCGCAGCAGACGAGTTCATAGCCTTTCTGGCGGCCGAGGTGCACGAGCGATTCGAGGCTCGCGCCGTAATAGGTCGAGCCGTCCCATTCGTGGTCCGGATTGAAGCACATGACCCAGCGCTCGGGCGGCGTGTAGTACGGGTTGTATTCGATCACGACGATGCGCGGCTGGAACGCTTGCAGGCCGCGCCACACCCAGTAATCGTTGCCGTCGATGTCGATCGACAGCAGATCGAAGTCGGTCGGTACGTTCGCATCGGCGAGCAGTTGATCGACCGTATCGGGCTGCACGCGATCGTGGTGCAGGCGGACGCGCTCCGCGCCCGCGTAGTGGGCGGCAAGCTTGCCGAACCGGTATGCGCTGCCTTCCACGAGTACGCCGGCCCAATCCTGTTCGCGCAGCAACCGCGCGGTGTTGCTGTTGCGCAGGCCGTCGCTTGCGCCGATATCGACGCAGAAGCGGTTGGTCGGTGTGAGGCGCTCCATCAGGCGCGACAGGATGCCCTCCTCGGCGCCCTGCGCGTACAGGCTGGGCGCAAGGCCGGACAGGTCGAGCGGGAGAGGATGGTCCTGCATCGAGGGCGGCTCCGGGGTGAAATGGGGAATGATGGGGGCGTTGGGTGGGTAATTTACCTGAAGTCGATTACGCGGAGGAAACTGGAAAGCGCCGCGTGGCGGGGTTTGGCCGCGGGGAAATGAAAAAGCCCGCATCGACATTGCTGTCGATGCGGGCCTGCAGCGCTTCTGGCGGCTCGCTCCGTGTGGTGATGCTTAAGCTCGACTCACGACCGGAGGAAACCTCAGGACACTTACTCCTGCCCCTGACTCGTCAGGAACTCCTCGTAATTCCCGCCGAAGTCGAACAGCGTGCCATCCGTCTTCACTTCGATGATCCGGTTCGCCAGCCCGCTCACGAACTCACGGTCGTGCGACAGCCCTACCCAGTCTGATTTCCTGTAACTATATGGAGGTCAGAATGGCATCTATCGTTCAACGTGGGTACAAATGGCAGGCCAAAATCCGGGTCCAGGGCCAGCCGATCCGCTCCAAAACTTTCGATACGAGGGAGGCTGCGGAGCAATGGGCGGCAGAACAAGAGGCGATCAAGCCTGCACCCAAACAACCCCGTAACGTTCGCGAGAAGCCCCCTATGCTCACCGTTGGGGACCTCTTTGCCCGGTACATCAAAGCGCCTCTACCGGGCCGCCGGAATGTCGAATGGGAGCGTGGGATATGCCGCCGCTTCATCCGCAACGAAAAGAAGCTATGCTCCGTCCCGGCCATGAAGCTCGACAAGCCGCATTTGGTCGAGTGGCGAGACCGGCGTATCGGAGAGGTTGCCCCTAGCACCGTGATCCGGGAGCTAGACGCCATATCCGCCGTGTACCGCCTCGCTATAGATGAGTGGGCCGTGGGTCTGACCGTCAATCCGACCAAGGGGCTACGCCGACCCAAGCTCCCGCCTCCGCGTGATGTCCGGCTTGCAATAGGCGACGACGAAAAGCTGATCGCTTCCGCTATCGACTACAACCGCGAGATTGCCCCGGCCATCGTTCTGGCAATTGAGACAGCCATGCGGCAAGGCGAGATAGCCAAGCTCCGATGGGAGCATATCGACCTGGAGGCCCGCACGGTTCTATTGCCGATGACAAAGAACGGGACACCTCGAAAAGTTCCGTTATCGAGCCGCGCTATCGAGGCCCTAACGTGGTGCCCTCCGCCGCATCGTGGTCGCGTGTTCAAGCTCACGCAGTCGGCCATGAAATACGCCTTCAGCCGTGTACGTGAAGAGTGCGGCCTCGGGACAATCCATTTCCACGACCTACGACACGAAGCGACAAGCAGACTGTTTGAAAAGGGATTGAACGTCCTTGAGGTCGCAACGATAACTGGTCACAAAAACCTGAAGCACCTCCAACGATACACCCACCTCCGCGCGGAAGATTTGGCGAAGAAACTCGGCTAAGGGGATTTTCGGGGTCGCCGCGAACGCTTACGCGGCGGCTCCTTGGGATACTTCTGTAAACTCTCAGCCAGGGCCGCCTTAAGCCGTCGCCAATTCTCATCCTGCCACGCCTTGAGGGCAGCACCTGTCAGGCGCTGGCCGGGGGCCGGCATCGGCTCGTCTGGGTCGGGGCCTGGTTTTACAACTGATGCGAGAGGATGGCCCTTCCAGTTCTTCGCACTTGCAATTCGCTCCTGGATGTAGTTCGCCGAACGCGCGGGCGCAAGCAGCGTACCGTCCACGTCTCGCTGCTCTGGATAAGCGCCGTGGATGTAGATATTGTGCCAATCTGAGGCAGTCGCAATCCCCCATACAAATGCCTTAATCGCCATAGTCGGCTGAGCCACATCTACAACGAGCATCTTGCCGGACTCCCTGTCAAACATAGCCGGACCTATCACGTTATAGCCAGTTGGGCCCATGAGTGTCGCGTATATGGTCTGGTTGTCCCGGCCCGTAAAGTGAAATACCTCCACGATGAATGGCTTACCCAGCATTTCAGCTATATGAGTAGCTCCGCCGCCGCACGCAGCATCCATCGCGTCAAATAGCCCACGAAAGCTAGACCCGTACGATAGGTCAAGTGTCTCCGAGACAGGAATGCGAACCGGCATTGTCCGGCCATTCTCCACAGTAGGCATGTGATTCGGGCCACTCAATTCGAACATAAGGTAGACCCTTTCGCGTTCGCGCTGCTTGTCCCCGAATTCTTCCTCATGGATACCAAGCTCGAAGTAGCCGACGAAGCGCGCGTGAGCGAACCCAGCCGCGGGAGGAACGTACCCAAGATGGCGAGGATCGCGCATATTCCGGAGTTTCCCATCCCTCACGGACTGCTTAACTCGTTTTACAATATCGTCACTCATGCCAACCTCGGTCGAAATCGATTTGGCATCGTACCAAGCCGGCATGTCGGGTCGGTTACGGCACTATCAAGTTTCGCTGCACTCGTTCATGAACAGATATCACCGAAGGTCCACCCGTCCCAAGGCTATGGAGCATCACTGAGAACACCGGCTTTTCGCAGAGCCCTCAAGGTTCCCTCGACACTTTGTTCTAAGCGTTTGTGGCTATCCTGCAAAACCTCCGCGTACAGTACAAGTTGCTGGTGTGTGGATTGGGCCAAATGCGTGTTTGCGATATTAGGCGCTTGTGTTGCAATAAACGCGGCCTGCTGGTGCTTTTCTACAAATACGTTATTAAGCTTGAATGAATCAATTAGGGATTTTGCATACGTATACGTCTGGATCAGCGACTTTCTTAGATCGTTGTTCTTCAGGTGCCCGATAAACACTGAATTACTATGATAGACGGCGAAATATTCGGACGAAACGGGCCAAAAGTACAAAAACGGCTGCCCCTTCGGAAGTGCCGCGATCTGATTTCCGATTGTTGCCTTGTAGACTTCCGAGATGGTTTCAAGTTCATCATGCAGCGCACGCAAAATAGCTTTGTGATGAGCGGCTTCTCGGTCTTTCTGCTCGTCGTGGGAGGACGCAAGTTGCCACTTGACACCCAGTAGCGTGCATAGTCCGCCGATGACAGCACCCACAAGCCCCGCACCAGCGGATACCCAATCAAATCCCATTCTAATCCCCGTAGCAATGAATTTGTAAGCCCGCATATTCCGGGCGCTCGGTAGATGGTATATCAAGCGAAGTTTTCATATGTAGGGATAGCCCTGCCGGATTCGCCACGACGCACTTTCACTGGAGCCTGCTGACGCTTGACTCGCTCGGCAGTTATCCATTTGTACGGTCCCGACCTGCCGCCACTGTCGCCTGCCGACAACACGAGAAAATATTTGCAAGTCGTGAGTAGCCCCCAAATTTACACATACCTACACACATCTGCTGGAGAGCCTTCACAGGCCAGCCGGAACGGTGCCGCTTTCCGGACTCGAACCGGCACCACCCAAACACGGCACTCCTACCCAACGCCTATAAGCCGCAGCAGAATGGAGGCTCCTCTACCGACCGGAGCAAGCTATGCCGCGAGTACGAACGCACCACTTGCCAGAATCCCCACACCAACCACAAGTGACCCGGGAGATAGTCCGGCAAGGGCCGGGAATCTCCGAGATTGATGCCTTCCGAATAGCATCGAAGGCCGTAGAGATTTACTCGATGCGACATCCAAGACCACCGCACGTAACCTACACGCAAGCTGCGGCAATGCTCGGTATCAGCCGACACACATTGAAGAAACGAATGGTGTTCTACCGCGTAAAACTGAACAAGTTCGGCATGATCCCCATCGAGGAGATAGATCGGATGCTGGCCGTGACCGACTGATCCGTTAAAACTTCGTACGCGTCACTGGCCGATGATAAGCGGTAGACCGGTCCCGATCACCGTCACAGCCGCGCTAAGGCCAACCGATACAGCCCGTCCACAGTGCCGAACGTCGATTTAGCTCGACACTCTCACTGCTTGCTTCGAGGATTCCCGCAATCCAACCCGTATTGGAGGCCGAACCAGCGCCGGGAGGCTCAATCCCGCCACACTTTTCCCATATCGGCCTTACGTATAGCTTGCTCGACTGATACCAGAGACTCGCGGCGTAGACTCATGTGAACGCAGGGAACAGTGTAAGCCAACCGACAATTGCCAGCCTCTTCATAACCGGTACCTTGCTGATTGAGGGTTAGGCCCGTCGAGGAAGTACAACCTCGACCTTCGCCCAAACCGCTCCGGCATAGTCTGAGTTCGCTGACAGTTCTTCCACGGTCGAACCAGTGAAGCGCGCCCCCTCGCCAAGCGCGCGCAAAGTCTCAACGTGACTTGCGATCGCAACCTTTGTGTTCTCGATGGCCTCTTCCATCGAATCCCCCCAAGAATGAACGCCCGGAATGTCCGGAACGGTCACGCCGTACACACTTCCGTCGTCCTTATGAACTGCTATGGGAAATTCCAACGCCGCCTCCGGAAGTAAAGGACCGCCGCAACGCTAAGGAATACTGGCGTGACAAAGCCGCCCACCGAGAAATAGGTGGGCGGCCGGGAATCACGACGCAAACGCGCGATGTACCGGGAGTCTAGCGCCTCCACCCGCCCGGCCATGGATATCTGTTGACCGGTAATCTGAAAGTGCTAGACTGCAACGTATCCTACGCACACATACGTAGCATACAAAGAGGTGGCCTCACTCGTTCGGACAGCTTTCTGAGATTTTTAAGTGGAGCGTCCGGGGCAATCATGCTGCCGATTTGATCGCAGGCAGCGTCGCGAAGTATGCCTCATCCGGCGTCTGATCCGCCAGGCTCGAATGGGGCCGCTTCCGGTTGTACAGATCAATGTAATCGCCGATGGAGCGCCGGGCATGGCTGACCGATTCGTACGCCTTCAGGTAGACCTCCTCGTACTTGATGCTGCGCCACACCCGCTCGACGAACACGTTGTCGCGCCAGCTTCCCTTGCCGTCCATCGACAACTGGATGCCATGGACCAGCACGGCTTCGGTGAACGCCCCCGCCGTGAACTGGCTGCCCTGATCGGTGTTCACGATGTCCGGCAGCCCGTGACGGGCGAACGCTTCTTCCAGGGCTTCGACGGCGTGCACGGCTTCCAGCGTGATGGCTACCCGGTAAGCCAGTACCTTGCGTGTCGCCCAGTCCACCACCGCCGTCAGGTACACGAATCCGCGCGCCATCGGAATGTAGGTCGTGTCCAGTGCCCACACCTGATTGGCTCGCTCGATCTTCATGCCGCGCAGCAAGTACGGCCAGATCTTGTGCTGCGCATGGCGTCGGCTCGTGTTCGGCTTGCAGTACAGTGCCTCGACGCCCATGCGCTTCATCAGCGTGCGCACGCGCCGACGGCCAATCTCGTATCCCCCGCGACGCAGCAATCGCGCCAGCATCCGCGCTCCGGCAAACGGAAATTCCATGTGCAGTTCGTCGATTCGGCGCATCAGAGACTGGTCGGCCTCGCTTACCGGCTGCGTTCGGTAATACACGCTCGATCTCGCGATACCGACAAGTCGCGCCTGCTGCGAGACAGGCAACGCGTGCGTACGATCGATCATCGCTTTGCGCTCAGCAATCCCGCCTTGTTGAGCGCGCCGCTTAAAAAATCGTTCTCCAGGGTGAGTTGGCCGATCTTCGCATGTAGTTCCTTCAGATCGACCTGCGGCTCGCTCGACACCGCGCCGCCTGCGCCGAACACGTCGGCGGCACGTTCCTGCAACTGCCGCTTCCATTCCGTGATCTGGTTGGGGTGCACATCGAACTGCTGCGCCAATTCGGCCAGCGTCCGCTCGCCCTTGACCGCCGCCATCGCCACTTTCGCTTTGAACGCCGCTGAGTGCGTCCGCCGAGTTCTCTTCGTCATCTTCCGGGTTCCTTTGTCGGCATTATCGCCGGCTCAGGCCCCGGACGACCCACTTATCCTGCTGTCCGAATTTGCGCGCCCACCTCTTCTCGGGTTCGATCGACCGCTTCGCGTGCTCGGGCTTGTGGACGGGCATCGCGCCTATCTGCCGTGGCATCGCGATCGAGTATTCCAGGTTGGACCGAAAGAAGGCCCCTTCGCATGATCGACGAACTACCGCCGAAAAGCTCATTACGGCGAGCAGGCTTCTACTGCGCTGGGGTTTGCGACTCCTAGCGACGTCGTTGGACTAGGAGAGCCAGCGAACAAGCGTGTTGAGCGGGAAACATATCCTTTCGGCTGTGCTTTGAACGCTCTGCGGAATAAGGAGGGGACGGGACATGGCTGCCCTTGGGACAGCAGCATTACTCCGTTGCATGTGCGCTTCGCGACCGAATCCATGGGGCGTATCGCGCGGCTCTTACTGGATGCGTTGCCGTAGAAGTGCGCTCCTCCGCAGGGCTCACGAACTGCCTTTGAGTTTGTCGAGATGGTCGGCCCAATGCTGCATCATCCTGCGTCGTTCAGGCAAGTACTCGGCGTGAACGTAGGCTGCCGTGACCTGATTGCGCTCCGCATGGGCGAGTTGACGATCTACAACGTCTCTGCCGTACCCTAGTTCACGTAACACCGTGGCGGCGAGTCCACGGAAGCCGTGTCCGGTCATTCGTGACTTGTAGCCCATGCGGTAAAGCGCGAACAATATGGTGTTGTTCGAGATTGGTGCCCGACCATGTACGCTGTAGAACACGTGTGACCGATCACCATTGATTTGCCGGAGCTGGATCAACACTTCCAGCGATTGCCGTGACAGCGGGACGATATGTGGGTCCCGCATTTTCATTCTGTCGGGCGGGATACGCCACTCTGCTGCGGTCTCGTCGAATTCGGCCCACTGAGCGCGAATCATTTCCTTCGTCCGGACGAAGGTAAGGGCCATCAATTCTAGCGCCAGCCGAGTAACTGGCTCTCCTGGGTACGCGGCGATGTCGCGCATGAGCTGTGGAATCTCCAACGGCTTCACTCTGGCCATGTGCTGTACGCCCTGCCCCTTTTTTAAGATCGTTTCCGCATCGATGTCAGCGGACGGGTTACGGGTGCAACGGCCAGTCATGATGGCGTACTGGAATACGGCGCGCGAACGCTGTAACAGTCGCTTGGCGGTTTCTCGGACGCCCCTTGCTTCGATTGCGCGGATGATCTCCAGCATTTCCGGCGCTTCGATGCTGGCGATGGGCCGTGAGCCGATCTTCGGGAATGCATCGATCTCAAGCGAGTGGATGACTTTCTCAGCGTAGGTCTCGGTCCATCCTGCGCGCTGATTGTCGAACCACTCGCGCGCAACCGCCTCGAACGAACTAGCGGTTGCGATGCGCGCCGATCGTTTGACCTCTCTCTTTGCTTCGTTGGGATCGATACCCGCCGCAAGCTTTTCCCGCGCCTCGTCACGCTTTCTGCGTGCGACTGCTAGTGAAACGTCCGGGTACACGCCGAGTGCCAGCAACTTTTCCTTGCCGTTGACGCGATATTTGAGCCGCCAGTAGCGCTGACCGGCCGGGGTAACGAGTAGGAACATTCCGCCGCCGTCGAACAACTTTACGGGCTTGTCATCCGCTTTCGCATTCTTGACGGCTTTGTCGGTCAAGGGCATGGGGGTATCCCTCCAAGGGGTATCTTGGATACCCCAAGAGATACCCCCAAATACCCCCGGCTATCGCAGTACGTTCCAGGACGTATACGGAATTGAAAAAACCCGCGAAGCCTTATGCTATCACGGGTTGCCGGAATTCTGGGGATCGCATGAGATGGTAGATTGGTCCCCCCGACAGGAATCGAACCTGTATCTAGCGCTTAGGAGGCGCTTGTTCTATCCATTGAACTACGGGGAGCGGATAGTTTGAGCGGGATGGACTGAACCCTTGTGAATCAGGCTCTTAGCCTTGTCCCGTGTGCCTTTCCGGGATTTTTGCCTGTCCGCGTATGACGTGGAATGACGGGCTGTGAAGCATAGTTTAACGCCCCGCCTGCTACAATTCTGCTACTAATCGACCCTGTAGCAGCGTATGTGGATGACGCATTGCTACAGTCCACAAACGGGGTGTTTCATGGCTTCGATCCTCAAGATCGGCGACCGCTGGCGTGCTCAAGTCCGCCGGCGGGGACAGAGTATAGCAAAGACATTTCGAACGAAGGGTGCGGCTGAAGCATGGGCGCGTGAGATCGAGGGTGGTATCGACAAAGGTCAGGCTGCCGTCGACGAACAGACGATCACTGTCGGCGAGCTGGTGCGGCTGTATCGAAGCGCTCGGAACGACTCCGGTCGACCGGTGACCGAGAAGTCGAATGAAGACTACATGCTCAAGCGGCTGGAAAGTCACTTTGATGACGAGGTCGCGGCGAAGCTATCGACTAAGCGGCTGGTCAAGTTTGCGCAAGAGCGCAAGAAAGACGGGGCGGGGCAGTACACGATCGACATGGACATTTCCAAGCTCGGGACCGTGTACAAACATATGGCGTCGCTTCTCGACCTGCGATTGCCACACGCGCCGAGCATCGCACGCCCGACGCTCGATCACCTCCAGCTCATCGGCCCGGGGAAGCACCGTGACCGGCGGCCGACGCGTGAAGAAATCGTGAAGATCTTCGAGTGGTTCGCCGAACATCCGGAGCGCGAGCAGGCGGTGCCGGACGTGATCCGGGTTGCGATGAAAAGCGCATTCCGGCGTGGCGAACTATTTCGGTTGACGTGGTCGGATCTCGACGTCGAGCGTCGGCTCGCGCTCGTCCGCGATCGCAAACATCCGCGACAGAAGAAGGGTAACGACGAGTGGGTTCCGCTGATCGGCGATTCGCTCGAAGTGCTGCTGCGTCAGGCGCGATATCCGGTGCCGCCTGCATACGAGGCGAAGCGCAAGGCGGACCCGAAGATCGAGCCGCATCCGAACGAGTACATCTTTCGGTTCGACAAGAGCACGGCGAGCAAGTACTTCAAGCTGGCCTGCGTCGACAAGGGCATCGTCGACCTTCGACTGCACGATCTGCGGCACGAAGCGACGAGTGCGCTCTTCGAGGACGGGTGGGATATTCCGGAGGTAGCGGCCGTGACCGGCCACAAGGATTGGCGCAACCTGAAGCGCTACACGAATCTGCGGCCGGATCAGGTTGCGAAGAAGGGACAGTTGAAGGTGGTGAACGGGGATTAGACCCCCTATCGCGGGCGCTTTTTGATCCAGCGCTCGGATCGAACTGCGCTCGCGCCCGGAAACGGCACGCGATGCGCTTTCCTTACCGCACCTTGGCGCGGTGTTGCCCCGCTGCGATCGAAGAAAATGCCTTTCGTGCGGAGTCGGAGATCTGTCGTTTGCTTTGCTTTAGCGCTGCGACCTCTGATTTCCTCAGCGGTACGGAAGCCAACGAGGTATTGGGCTTCGTCGGCCGTGAGCGCAGTTGGCTGGATGCGGAACGTTTCGCGGATAACATGGCCGAATTGCTCCTCTAGACGGCGCACGGTTTTTCGTGCAGGAAACAGTTTACCAGACCGGCTGGCGTTCACCAGCACGACGGCGGCTATCACGTTTCCGCCGTTCCGGCGAATGTAGTCGGATAGATCGCAGAGCGTGCCCCCGAGAGTCGTGACGTCGTCGACAAGAACGTAGTTTCCACCACGTTGCACCGGTCCTTGGAAGCTGGCCCGAGCAATGAGGCGTTCCATCGCATCGGCCCCCGTGTGATACACCTTCGTCGTCTGAACAATCTGTTCGTCGACTTCGCCAACACCAAAGCTTAGTAGAACGGCGAGCACCTGGGGGATCGCATTGTCTCCGCGTGCTTCCCGCGCGTGTGGGGCGACGAATATAAGTGGTTCGGGCCAGCGCTTCGTAAGCACCATTTCGCTGACCTGTTGCGCAAGCAGTTCGCCAACATCAAGGGTTAGCTCGATCGCGGCGAATGTGTCGCCAGCTTTGGCTTGGGCATACCAACGATTGGCTTTGAGCTGGGCATCGTCTCGCCATAAAAATAGCGGCTCGACAAGGGTGTCGGGGAATCCGAGTGTGCGCAGCGGCATGCCGCTCGAAGCGTGCTTTCCTAGCAGCGGCGATCGTGATGCTCTGCGTTTGGATTTCAAGCGGAAGTGTCTGCGACGGGTGGCAACGGTTGGAGTATAGCTTGCACGCGCCCGTCTCGATCGACACCCGTACCAAGAGAAGGCGCTGGGTGCGCGCCTCTCGTTAGAATGCGGATGCGGATTTCCGCTACCACTGACATTCAACGAGAGGGCGACCTGATGGAACAAGACAAACTCGATACCTTGCTGGTAACACAAGTGCTGATTCTCTCGATCAAGATGATTTCGCAATCTCGCGAGCGCATTCTTCAGATGCTGATCGAAAATCGTTCGTAGAGCAATCAAGGACTAGGTGCCCGTTTAGCCAGCCTTCAGCTTGACGAAGAACATATTTGATATTGCCGAGAGACATGCCGTCAAACTGGGTTCTGAGCAGTTCGAGCGCTCGATAACGGGCTTCTTCTTCGCTGATTGGATTCAATTGGATGCTCCAAAGTAACTTGGGGGTTAGGCGACTAATCGTGATGACCCGTCGTCGCCGGGTGGGGAATAGAATCGGATTTGACGTAGCGGCCGCGGGAGTCGCGCTGTCGTGGCCCGCCGCGCTTTTTCGCTGCTGCGTAAGTTCGGTTTCGGCACTCGACCGTACAATACAGTGCCCGGCCTAAAGCGAACCGCTGCTGGAATTTCAATCCGCATCCGGCGCAGATTCGAAGAGGTCCTGGCTCGTCATTTTGCAGAGCAATTGCCTTGCGGATATGCTCGCGTGATTCTGCGGATGCGTAGCGAATGTAATGTCCTCGCGGTTCGCGAGAGCCATTTAACATGGCTTTCCGGGTTTCTTCGTCCAACAGTGCGACTCCGCGCAGGGGGCGCTGTTGCAGGGTATGTGCCAGCGGCTTTGCTACCACGCCAGTGCCGAGGTTAAAGCCTGCCGCGCGCTTAAACTCATCTGCGCGCACGCCGTGTGCTTGGTTCATGTGGAGTGAGAGGTGCGCGCCTCGCCATGTGCATCCATGTATGACACACGCCAACTCCTCGCTGTCCAGAAACTCGTCGTAGCATTGAGGGAGCGCCATTCCCTCCGGATTGGCTATCCAGCGGTCGAATCGTCTTGCTAGATAGGATCGATAGCACGACGTAGTGCAGAATTTCCGGCGGCCGCTGCGCTTGTTGTAGAACTCGTCACCACACTCTAGACACTTGAGGGTCGACCCAAGGCGTCGTGCAGCGGCGTTCTTCGCGCGCGCCTCTGGAGTCTTGGATGCTGCTACGGCAGCTTTGGTGACGGCGGCGAACTGGTCGGACGCAACGTAGCAGTCCAGCGAGCAGTAAACCTTTGCGCGTCGCGAGAAGAAGGTTTTGTTGCACGTCGGGCACGGACCACGGTTTGGCACCGGCGTGCTGAACTTGTTGCGCAGAGCGGCATGTCGACAGGTCGTCGAACAGTACACGGTCTTTCCCTCGTATTTCACTTTCCACGCCTGCGAGTCCGAGCCTTGAAATACGGCGCTGCAATGTCCGCATCTCAGTGAATCGCGAATTGCAATCAGTTCGGCGTTCATGAACTTTGGCATTCTTGGATTTCCTATCCAAATGAAATTTGATCGATGAATCTGTTCCTGATGGCTATCTCCATGCGCTGTTGGAGATAGCCAAAGTGACTTGGGGTCACGCGGCCATCGGCGTGAACACCGGGCCGCCGACCGGCGTCAAGTTCATGCAGCGGGCGCTGAACGTCCTGAACCAAAACGAAAAGACGTTCCCGGACATCGCGGTCGACGGTGGCATCGGCCCGATGACGATCACGGCGCTGAAGGCGTTCCTGCAGCAACGCGGGGCGGACGGCCATCGTGTGCTGTACGGCATGATCGCCGCGCAGCAGTCGGTGTTCTATATCGAGACAGCCGAGCGCCGGCCGGAGAACGAGAAGTTCGAGTACGGCTGGCAACTTAACCGTGCGTTGGGGGTGTGACGATGCTGGACATTCTGAAGACTGTTGCGCCGTGGCTGGTTACGGCGCTGACCGGCGGTGTGCCGGGTATCGCGGCGATGGCCGCCTCGACGATCGCGGACAAGCTCGGCTTCGGTGACGGTTCGGTGGACGCCGTGAAGGCGGCGCTAGCCGGCCAGTCGGTGACGCCCGAGCAGCTGCTCGCGTTGAAGCAGGCCGATGCAGACTTCGAGCTGAAGATGCGGCAGGCCGGCTTTTCTCACGCGGAGAGCATGGCGGGCATTCAGGTGCAGGCCGACAAGGTCGCGGCCGACGATCGCGCGAGCGCTCGCCAATTCGCTACGGCCGAACACGACCACACGGCACGGAATCTCGCCTATATGTACACGGTGGCGTTGTTCGTCGTGATCGGGCTGGAGTTCTATCTGGCGATCGGCGACATCAAGATGCCCGACGTCGTGAAGAGCACGCTCGACACGCTGCTTGGTGTGCTGATCACGATGGTGATCGGCTCGAAGGAGTACTTCTTCGGCTCGTCGTCGCGGGCGGACAAGCAGGCGGACCGCATCACGCAGTTTGCCGTATCGCCGGACATCACGGTCACGGGCGGAGCGATTGATCCGAAGATGATCGCATCGGTTCCGATCGAGCATCGGACGCCGTGACGGCCGCGATGCACTGAAGAAACAGGGCGGCCGGGCGAATGTTGGAGCATTCGCCCGGTCGCCTTTCCACTGATCGCGCCAGTGAATCAGCCAAGGCCCTGCTTACCTACGTAGGCGGGCCGAATTCTACACCAAGTTTAAAAACGGCTTTCACAATGGCAAACCCCATCATTCCTTGGATCGGCGGCAAGCGTCGTCTCGCAGATCACATCATCCCGCGTTTTCCGGCGCACGACTGTTACGTCGAAGTGTTCGCGGGCGGGGCTGCGCTGTACTTTCTGCGGCCGCCGGCCAAGGTCGAGGTCATCAACGACGTGAACGGCGAACTGGTCAACCTATATCGCGTCGTGCAGCATCACCTGGAGGAGTTCGTGCGTCAGTTCAAATGGGCGCTGACGAGTCGGCAGGTATTCGAATGGCTCAAACAAGCGGTCCCGGAAACGCTCACGGACATTCAGCGTGCGGCCCGGTTTTACTACCTGCAGAAAAGTTGCTTTGGGGCGAAGCTCGAAGGGCAGACGTTCGGCACGGCGACGACTACGCCGCCGGGCCTGAACCTTCTGCGCATCGAGGAGGAGCTATCAGCGGCGCATCTGCGGCTCGCGAACACGTTCGTCGAGCGGCTGGATTGGGCAGCGTGTATCGACCGATACGATCGACCGCATACGCTCTTCTACCTCGACCCTCCGTACTACGAGACAGAAGGGTACGGCGTAGCTTTCCCATTCAGCGAGTACGAGAGGATGGCGCAGCGGCTGCGATCGTTGAAGGGACGAGCGATCGTGAGCCTCAATGACCATCCCGATATTCGGCGCGTGTTCGACGGGTTTCACATCGAAACCGTGCCGATTCAATACACGGTCGGCGGTGGGAGGGGCGTCGAGCGAAACGAGCTTATCATTTTCAGTTGGGACGATGCGGCGCAGCCCGTCGGGCTGTTCTAACCTGGGTAAGTCACGACCTGATCTCTCTGTCAGCGTCAGATCAGGTCTGACATTGCTTCGCGGTCACTTCATCAAGGGCCGTGATCGACCCATCTCAGTCACTCGAAGGTCGATCCCCCAACTGTTGGATAACGGAGCGAAGGTGCCGGTTGGGAGGCGCGGACGGTATCGCAGCGAACAATTGAAAGTGCGCCAAGCAGCCTTTGTTTTGATACGCTACGTTCCTTCTAACAATTCGATCTCCGCCCTATATGCGCGCCATCGTCCCGAAGAATCACCCAGCTCTTGTCGGTGACAAGAGTCTGCAGGCGCGTCTAAAGACACTTGAAGACCGGATCGAGCAGAGCTATCAGGTTCATCAATTGACACAGACATTAATTGAGATAGTCGAGATTATTGGACACCGGCAGCCGCCTGCTAGACCAGCCGAGGTCTCGCAGGAGATCATGGATACTTTGCGCCAGTTCGTGCAGGATACGCCTGTTCCGGAGCACATGCGTCAACTGAATGCCGACAGGGATGCAATTTCGGGCATGGTTCGTCGTAACGGAAAAGGGTATGTACTCGGACTCCTAAGTCATAGACTTCGGCTCGGTCTAGAAGTGCTATTTTCCGGACTTGTCGTCAGTTACATTCAGATGTTTGAGGGGGCGGATGGGCGCTCGAAGATCGACAAAAGAAAGTTTTTCAAAGGAAACGATGAGATTGAGAACGCGCATGAGACCTTCGACATGCTCAGAAATAAGCAGTACGCGCACAAAGAGCTAGACTTCGACCGACACCGCATCTGCTACACGGTAGATGGGAGCGGCCAGATAGCAATTGACCCTGGTGCTCCCCAAATGACTAGGGAATATCACTTGGAGTCAAGTGGTGACCTTCTTCGCTTATTGACGGCATTGCGTTTACATCTCAGTGAAGAGATCAAAGATAGAAGCGCGGCGATCGTGGAGCGCCTTAGCGACGAACAGAAGCGTGTGCTGCTGGAGCATGCCAGGCAAAGCGAAGGCCCGCACAACGCCTAGCCTGTTGTGGTCGCCCGCGAATTTGCACACTTCGGGAGGTGAGCGTGTGAGTAAACTTCGCCCGTAACTTAAAAACAATCTTGCTCATAGGGGGCAGTATGACGCGACTCGGAGACCGATACAACGCGTTCAAACGGTTCTATAACGATTCGAAGGTGACATTTGACGGCTTCTTTCAGAACGACACAGCCGCAAATGAATTGGCAAAATATTATTCATTTTATGCCACCCCTGGTGGTTCGAATGGTGCCATCGACGATCGAGTGGTGGAGGTCTTTTATGGAAATCGCGCGTTAGGCGCAACTCAACAACTTGCTTCTGGAGCAAATGGTTTTCCAACTGTAAAACGGGTGACAACCGTGGAATCCGGTGCCCACTTGATTTACGAGCGAACGGATGCTGGAACAGTCGTCGTGACCCTTTACCCTGCAACTACGGCTGCGTTGAAGCAGCGGGAAGATTTTATCGTCTTAGATTGGATTAGAAGTCCTCATTCAATTTGCTCGAAGAAAATCCATCGACGGCACTGGCGGACATTTGTATCGTACATGCAATGCACTAGCGTAGACGGGTTGCCGACTTTCGCTGACAGACTTCGTGTGGGTTGGATGCGGTTTACGAAGCCCATGTCCGTTAATAAAAAGATCAAGAGGCGACGGGTCAGTCGGGTGACTAGTAAGGTGCTTCAGTACGTCTTGACAATTGGGCTCAGTGGATTCTTGTTTTCGTTGGTCTCGCTGTGGCAGTCTGCCGGGCAGGAATCGCAGGTACGTAACGAACGAGACGCTTTGATTCGTGACGCGGAGCGATGGAGAGTCACGACTGAAATTCTCAATCATCGGATCGACTCGCTGGAATCAAAGGTTGGTAAGCTCCAAGAGTTTGACACCGCAAGACAAAGCACGAAATCTGTGTCACGGACCGAGCCTCTATCATCGCAAACGGTACACGGCCGCGAAACGAGTCGTAGCCGAAACAAAACACCGACGCAGTGAGTGGTACGCAGAGAGCGAGATCCCAAATGGGACGAGATGAACTTACCGATGTTCACTCTCTTCTTAGAATGGCCTTTAGGCGAATAGATGCAAACGCTCGCGTTTCAACCTTGAATAACTGTTCAAGGCCGAACTGGGTCAGCCGATCTGGCGCCGCTGGTTTGGTCTAGTTCAGTCTTATACAGTCGTGGAACAAAGTAACTTGCCGACAAACACAGGAGAAGGTCAATCAATGCTTGGCGGGTAAGATTGTTCCGCGTACTCCTCGTTGGAGCGATTCTATCGACGCGCGATAGAACTATTATGCAAGTACCAATCTGTCTACTCAGCCATCCGAAGCGTTTTCTGGCGTGCCCGCTGTCGCTCCCAGCGCATCTGCCATTCTTGATCCAGCGGCGGCAGGTTCAGGTACAGTTGCTGAGTCGCATCACAGAGGTTGAGTAATCCGTAAGCATTGGGAAATCTCGCGCGCAGCGCTTCAGTCCAACAATACGGGGGGCCACTCCAATGCAATAGCTCAGTACCAGTGAGAATCAGAACAGGGTTGATGGAGCGCTCTGCTTTCCAGTGTTTCCTCCCAAACTTCGCAAGCTTGCCAATTGATACGATTTCCTTCGCGGTCAGAGTTTCTCTCAAAGTACTGAAGACCAGGATGGCGCCCGGGAAAGTCTCGGCCAACATGCGCATTCTGTCGATGTCCTTAGCCTCGAATTTGCCGTATGTTTTGCATTCTCCGAACAGCAAACCTTCGCTCTGTTCACCATAGACCGAATCCCTCCAGAACATGGCAAAGTCTGCTTCCATATTAAACTTACCCGGCGACGTCGCTGTGAAGCTAGGAACCGATGTCGTCCGTAGTCCTGTATGCATACGGTCACTAAGGGCAGCAATGGTCAGCAATACGGCGTGTGCACCATCTGCATAGTTTGGGACGCTGAACGGCCCGGCGGTCCGGTAGTACCATCCACCGGATGATTGGTCGATATTGCCGGCGGCAGGGAAGTAAGTCAGGCACTTCGGACACTCTAGCGACTCATTTAGTGCTGACATGGCGAACCAGGTATTGCGTTGGCAGGTAGGGCATTGTGTTCGCAGGCCAAGCTTGAAGACGCCACTCTGGAGAAACGTCTCGTACAACTTGGGATTCTTTAGTCGGCTCTTGACCTCGCCGACAGAAACCTCACGTGCCGCGGTTAACCGGCTCGCGTCAATCGGCGTTCCATTCTTGCTGACGGCCCCGCCATTCATGTGTTCTAGCAGTCCTAGGACAGCCTTGTCAGCGAGCAATCTTGAGTTCCCACGAAGTCGTTTGAAAATCTGCTTGGCGAGGATGCCGGGCGGTGACAATTCGGCCTTCCACCCAAGATCTTCTAACCAAGCAAAGATGATCGCTTCAGAAGACGGTACAGTTCGCGACTGGATGAACGAGTGTTGCACAAGCTTCACCAAGCCGTGTCGCCCAATGCGCCACTGACCTGGGAGGCCCCCCATACCGGAAATCGCGCTAGCTAAATGGTTCCCCTTGATTTTCGGATAGACCTCAGCGAGATGCTCCTCTGCGCCATATAGACGCAAGTCGAATTCGTTCGCGCACAGCCCTTCGCTATGGAACCAATCCGGCGGTACAAATTCCGGCACCAAAGCCTTGATCCGCATTTCAAGGTCGGAAGGACTTGTTATGTCGATTGAATGCTCTCCCTCTGCATAGACGTCAGCCACGCCGCCGTCTTTGCCACGAGCCCACTCGTCCCAGATACGTGGATACCAATGTTGCAACGAAAAATATGGCCCGGTTACGGTGTTTGCGTCTGCGGTCGGAAACTCAAGCGTGGCCGCATACGCCTGCATTTCTTCCATCGTTGAGTGGCGACTGCGAATGAATGTTGCGACATCGAATTGTTTAGGATCATGTGGCCATTGCCGGCGTTCCGCGACAAGAAACTCGACCGCCACACGCCTGAATGGCTCTTCTTGTAAAAACTGTTTTGGTAGTGGAAGTACGTTTCTACCAGTAGCTCGAAGGTTCCAGTAGTCGACGACATCCTCAACGTTGCCCGCATCCATGAAAAAGATGCATGCGTGTCGTCCATAGTTCGTATTGCCGTGCCGGAAAAGGTCCCACCCCGTAATTCTTCTTGGGAAAAGAACGTCTGGTCCCGTGAGTGTCGGGAACGATTCCGTCGTAACTGGTGGTTGTTCGATGTCCAAGGGTTCTGCGTAGTGCCCGATTATCTCCGAAAGGGTATCGTCGGCATACTCTCCATATACGCTTGCCCAAAATAGTCCGAGTTTATTCGGAATAACCGGTGTCACGACTCTGACGGGATACTTTGCCTTGTATTTGAAGAATTCCTTGTAAATGGCATCGAATAGTGTGAATGCACCGATTCCGTAGGTAGGTAGACCAAGGGCACCCGCTCGCTCCCACACTTCGCGAGGCTTAACAACCGGCAGGCGTACGTCGGCGACATAAGACGGAAGGCTTTGAGAGAACTGAACGAGGATGTCCGGATCGAATGCATCGATATAGCCGCGCACCACATCGCGTGAGCTGGGAGGCGACAAGGGCTTCTCACGCCAGCTCGCTGGCATCCGTTTGAAGAGCGGGATGATCGGAAAGTAGACCCCTCCCCAAAGGCTACTGGCAAGACGGATGGCTTCGCGTACCTGCGATGCGCTATTGGGATCGACTAAGAAAGCCAACTTGGTCGGTCGAATCTTGATATCAACGGTGCCGCGCATATAGTAGATATTCTATTTTTTATGGTAACCAAGTTTAACAAGCATAGACGGATCTCGGCGCGATTAGCCCGATCTCGCTGGGCGTTCAATGCGTCTTATCTGATAAGGCACCGGTACTGCTACATCATCAGGCAATGCAAGTTGCTTTGCAACCGGTGGCAGGATTGACGCTCAGAAGCACAATAGCCCGCTACGAGCGGGCTTTTTCAAGTGCTACAAATTTGCTACAGCAAGGGGCGGAAGCCTTGCTGGACAAGCCTTGCGCTTGTCATTCCATCCCCTGAACTACGGGGAGAGCCATATCCGGGCAATCGCGCGAAAAACCGCGAGCCGGACGGCGGTGTGGACAGCGCGCAGAGTATAGCAAACGCGCGGCGCGTCGGCGGGGCGGAATGCACCCGCGACGCACGTATCGCGAGATCACCCGCGACCGAAACAGAAAATCAGAAATCGACGACGACGAAATCTTCCTTGCCCACGTCGCACAGCGGGCAGCGCCAGTCCGCGGGAATGTCGGCGAAACGCGTGCCGGCCGGAATGCCTTCGTCGGGCAGCCCTTCCGCTTCGTTGTAGACCCACCCGCAAATCAGGCAGACCCAGCTCTGGTATTCGGTTACTTCGCTCATGTTGCGCTCGGGATAAAGAAAATTCGGCGATGCCGTCCGCAGCCTCGCCGGCGGACGAAAGGCGCAATGTTACCGGAATTTCGTCGAACGCCAGCGCAACGTCGTTTTAAACGTACGCATCGCGAACAACGCAACTGAAACACGCCCGCTGTTCGTGCGGTGTATGCTTCCGAGGCTGTCCAATCATAAGGAGAATGCGATGCTGAACAGAAAGTGGATCGCAGGTGCGGTATGCGTCGCGGCGATGGCCGTGTCGACGATCGCGCGGGCCGAGGCGCGCGTGTATTTCGAAGCGCCGAGCGACGGTGCGACGGTGTCGAATCCGGTGCATGTGAAGTTCGGTCTCGAAGGCATGGCGCTGAAGCCGGCCGGCGACATGACGCCGGATACCGGTCACCATCACCTGCTGATCGACGGCCGGCCGATTCCGAAAGGCGACGTGATCCCGGCGAGCGAACGTTCGCTGCATTTCGGCAAGGCCCAGACCGAGACCGACGTGAAGCTGCCGCCCGGCCAGCACACGCTGACGCTGCAATTCGGTGACGGCGCGCACCGTTCGTACGGTCCCGAACTGAGCTCGACGATCACGGTCAACGTGAAATAACCGTGCATCCCGCGCTGGCGCGCGATGCGCCGCGGGGGATCTGCCGATCGGCCGGCCCCTGGCATCCGGCCCGCATCCGCGTGCTCATGCGGGCACGCAAACCGTAGCCGGCATCCGAAAACCGGAGGTCGGCCACACCGCCCACGATACCGCGTCGGCGCCCATCGGAAACGCCCCGCGGCACTCGTCCATCCAGCCGAGCCGATGCCGGCCTCCGCGCCCGGTACAATGGGCGCTTCCGATTTCTCTCTTCGCCGTCTCCCCATGTCGCTCTATTCCATTACCGGCGCGCAGCTCGCGTTCGGTCACGTCGCGTTGCTCGATCACGCGGATTTCTCGCTGGAAGCCGGCGAGCGGGTCGGCCTGATCGGCCGCAACGGCGCGGGCAAGTCGTCGCTGCTGAAGATCGTCGCCGATCTCGCGAAGCCCGACGACGGGCTGGTCACGCGCCAGCAGGAGCTCGTGACCGTCTACGTGCCGCAGGAGCCCGAATTCGAGCCAGGCGCGACGGTGTTCGACGCGGTCGCGTCGGGGCTCGGGCATACGCGCGAACTGCTCGAAGAATACGATTCGATCGCGCACCGCCTCGCGGAGATACCGGAGGGCGCCGAGCACGATGCGCTGCTCGCGCGGATGAACGCGCTGCAGTCGTCGCTCGATGCGCACGACGCGTGGAACTGGCGTACGCGCGTGTCGATGACGCTCGCGCAAATCGGCCTGACGGACGGCGACGCAAGCGTCGACGCGCTGTCGGGCGGGATGCAGAAGCGCGTCGCACTGGCGCGCGCACTGGTGCTGCAGCCCGACGTGCTGCTGCTCGACGAACCGACCAACCACCTCGACTTCGACGGCATCCGCTGGCTCGAGGAGCTGCTCGTCGCGCAGCGCGCGGGCCTGCTGTTCATCACCCACGATCGCGCGTTTCTCGATCGCGTCGCGACGCGCATCGTCGAGCTCGATCGCGGCCGGCTGCTGTCGTACCCGGGCAATTTCTCCGCGTACCAGACGCGCAAGGCGCAGCAGCTCGAAGTCGAGCGCGTGGAGAACGAGAAGTTCGACAAGCTGCTCGCGCAGGAAGAAGTGTGGATCCGCAAGGGCGTCGAGGCGCGCCGCACGCGCAGCGTCGGTCGCATCGCGCGGCTCGTGCAGATGCGCAACGAGCGCGCGGAGCGCCGCAATGCGCAGGGCAACGTGAAGCTCGACGTCGCGCAGGGCGAAAAGTCCGGCAAGATCGTCGCGGAGCTGACCGACGTGACGAAGCGCTACGGCGGCCGCACGGTGGTCGACCGCTTCTCGACGACGGTCATGCGCGGCGACAAGATCGGCTTCGTCGGCCCGAACGGCGCCGGCAAGACGACGTTGCTGAAGCTGATTCTCGGCGACCTGAAGCCCGACGAAGGCACGGTGCGCACCGGTACGAACCTGCAGGTCGCGTATTTCGACCAGATGCGCGCGCAGCTCGACCAGGAGAAGAGCCTGGCCGACACGATCAGCCCCGGCAGCGAATGGGTCGAGATCGGCGGCGTGCGCAAGCACGTGATGAGCTATCTCGGCGATTTCCTGTTCGCGCCGGAACGCGCGCGTTCGCCGGTGAAGTCGCTGTCGGGCGGCGAGCGTAACCGGCTGCTGCTCGCGCGCCTGTTCGCGCGCCCGGCCAACGTGCTGGTGCTCGACGAACCGACCAACGACCTCGACATCCCGACGCTCGAACTCCTCGAAGAACTGCTGGCCGACTACGACGGCACGGTGCTGCTGGTCAGCCACGATCGCGCGTTCCTCGACAACGTCGTGACGTCGGTGATCGCGGCCGAGGGCGACGGCAAGTGGCGCGAATACGTCGGCGGCTTCACCGACTGGCAGATCCAGAGCGAGCGCTCGGAGCAGCTCGCGCAGCAGGAAGCGGCGAAGCGCGCGGTCAAGGAGGCGGCGCCCGCGAAGGACGAACCGGCAAAGAGCGCGGCCGGCCGCAACGCGCAGCGCACGGTGAAGCTGTCGTTCAACGAGCAGCGCGAGCTCGATTCGCTGCCGGAGAAGATCGCCGCGCTCGAAGCGGAGCAGAAGACGATCAATGCGCAGCTCGAGGACGGCGCGATTTTCGCGAAGGATCCGCAGGAAGGTACGCGCCTGACCGAGCGGTTCGCGGCGATCGACGACGAACTGCTCGCCGCGCTCGAACGGTGGGAAACGCTCGAGGCGAAGCGCAAGCCGGTGTGACGCGCGCGGTGCGCGCCGATCCCGCGATTGGCGCGCCACGCGGAACCAGTAAAATACCGCGCGTCCAGGGTCGCGCCGCACACGCCGCGCGCCCGCTTTCGGAGCAGTCCAAGCACACCGTTGTTTCGATTCGCTTTTTTACGGAACTCAACGTTTTGTCCACGACGTTATCCACACGAGGTGTGGACAACGTCCCGATGAATGACGAAATTCAGCGCCTATGTCAACGAAGAAACCCAGCGCGGCCTATAGCGAAGCATCGATCAAGGTGCTCAAGGGTCTCGAGCCGGTCAAGCAGCGGCCCGGCATGTATACCCGTACCGAGAATCCGCTGCACATCATCCAGGAAGTCATCGACAACGCGTCCGACGAGGCGCTCGGCGGCTACGGCAAGCAGATCACGGTCACGCTGCACGCCGACCAGTCGGTCTCCGTCGAAGACGACGGCCGCGGCATCCCGTTCGGCATGCACCCCGAAGAGGGCGTACCGGTCGTCGAGATCGTGTTCACGCGCCTGCACGCGGGCGGCAAGTTCGACAAGGCCGCAGGCGGCGCGTATACGTTCTCGGGCGGCCTGCACGGGGTCGGCGTGTCGGTGACGAACGCGCTGGCGACGCGTCTCGACGTGACGGTATGGCGCGACGGCAAGATCGCCGAACTCGGCTTCGCCGACGGCGACGTCGTGAAGCCGCTGTCCACGCAAGGCGCGGGCCGCGGCGAGAAGAAATCCGGCACGCGCGTGCAGGTGTGGCCGAATCCGAAATACTTCGATTCGCCGAACCTGCCGCTCGGCGAGTTGCAGCGCCTGCTGCGCTCGAAGGCCGTGCTGCTGCCGGGCGTCGAGGTCGTGCTCGTCAACGAAAAGACCGGCGAGCGCCAGACGTGGAAGTATGAAGACGGCCTGCGCGGCTACCTGCTCGACGAAATGAACGGCAGCGAGCTGCTGATCCCGCTGTTCGAAGGCGAGCGTTTCGCCGATGCGCGTTCGACCGACGAAACCTTCGCCGAAGGCGAGGGCGCATCGTGGGTCGTCGCATGGAGCGAGGAAGGCTCGCTGGTGCGCGAGTCGTACGTGAACCTGATCCCCACGCCGGCCGGCGGCACGCACGAGTCGGGCCTGCGCGACGGTCTCTACCAGGCGGTGAAGAGCTTCGTCGAACTGCACAACCTGCAGCCGAAGGGCGTGAAGCTGCTCGCGGAAGACGTGTTCGCGCGCGTGTCGTTCGTGCTGTCCGCGAAGGTGCTCGATCCGCAGTTCCAGGGGCAGATCAAGGAACGGCTGAACAGCCGCGACGCGGTGAAGCTCGTGTCGTCGTTCTCGCGTCCGGCGCTCGAACTGTGGCTGAACCAGCACGTCGAGCACGGCAAGAAGCTCGCCGAGCTCGTGATCAAGCAGGCGCAGGCGCGTACGCGCGCCGGCCAGAAGGTCGAGAAGCGCAAGAGCTCGGGCGTCGCGGTGCTGCCGGGCAAGCTGACCGATTGCGAGACGGAAGACATTGCGCGCAACGAACTGTTCCTCGTCGAGGGCGACTCGGCGGGCGGCTCCGCGAAGATGGGCCGCGACAAGGAATACCAGGCGATCCTGCCGCTGCGCGGCAAGGTGCTGAACACATGGGAAACCGAGCGCGATCGTCTCTTCGCGAACAACGAGGTGCACGACATCTCGGTCGCGATCGGCGTCGATCCGCACAGCCCGGACGATACCGTCGACGTGTCGAACCTGCGCTACGGCAAGATCTGCATCCTGTCGGACGCGGACGTCGACGGCTCGCACATCCAGGTGCTGCTGCTCACGCTGTTCTTCAAGCATTTCCCGCAACTGATCGAGCGCGGCCACGTGTACGTCGCGCGCCCGCCGCTGTTCCGCGTCGACGCGCCGGCGCGCGGCAAGAAGCCCGCGCAGAAGCTCTATGCGCTCGACGACGGCGAGCTCGAAGCGATCCTCGACAAGCTGCGCAAGGACGGCGTGCGCGACACGCAGTGGAGCATCAGCCGCTTCAAGGGCCTCGGCGAAATGAGCGCCGAGCAGTTGTGGGACACGACGATGAATCCCGACACGCGCCGCCTGATGCCGGTGAAGCTCGGCGAGCTCGACTACGAGGCGACCGTCGCCCGGATGACGATGCTGATGGGCAAGGGCGAGGCAGCCGCGCGGCGCGGCTGGCTCGAGGAAAAGGGCAACGACGTCGAAGCGGATATTTAAGCGTTAAGCGGAGCTTCCGCGCGGCCGGGCATGACGCCCGGCCCGGCCTCACGCCACTTACGAATACGGAATTCAGATGGACGACAATACTTCCGATCTCTTTGCCAGCCCCGACGCGCCCGAGAGCGACGCGCTGACGCTCGGCAACTACGCGGAGCAGGCGTATCTCAGCTACGCGGTCAGCGTCGTGAAGAGCCGCGCGCTGCCCGACGTGTGCGACGGCCAGAAGCCGGTGCAGCGCCGGATCCTGTTCGCGATGAACGAAATGGGCCTCGGCCCCGACGCGAAGCCGGTGAAGTCGGCGCGCGTGGTCGGCGACGTGCTCGGTAAATACCACCCGCACGGCGACCAGTCGGCGTACGACGCGCTCGTGCGTCTCGCGCAGGATTTCTCGCTGCGCTACCCGCTGATCGACGGGCAGGGCAACTTCGGTTCGCGCGACGGCGACGGCGCGGCGGCGATGCGTTACACGGAAGCGCGGCTCACGCCGATCGCGAAGCTGCTGCTCGACGAGATCGACCAGGGCACGGTCGACTTCATGCCGAACTACGACGGCTCGTTCGAGGAGCCGAAGACGCTGCCGAGCCGCATGCCGTTCGTCCTGCTGAACGGCGCGTCGGGCATCGCGGTCGGCCTCGCCACCGAAATCCCGTCGCACAACCTGCGCGAAGTCGCGGCCGCGGCGGTCGCGTTGATCCGCAATCCGAAGCTCACGCATGCGGAGCTGATGAACCTGATCCCCGGCCCGGACTTCCCGGGCGGCGGCCAGATCATATCGAGCGACACCGAGATCGCGGCGGCCTATGAAACCGGCCGCGGCAGCCTGAAGGTGCGCGCGCGCTGGAAGATCGAGGATCTCGCGCGCGGCCAGTGGCAACTCGTCGTCACCGAGCTGCCGCCGAGCACGTCGGGCCAGAAGGTGCTCGAGGAAATCGAGGAGCTGACCAACCCGAAGCTCAAGCTCGGCAAGAAGACGCTCACGCCCGAACAACTCAACACGAAGAAGGCGATGCTCGACCTGCTCGACGCGGTGCGCGACGAGTCGGGCAAGGAAGCGGCGGTGCGGCTCGTGTTCGAGCCGAAGTCGCGCACGATCGACCAGACGGAATTCGTGAATACGCTGCTCGCGTACACGAGCCTCGAATCGAACGCGACGCTGAACCTCGTGATGATCGGCGCCGACGGCCGGCCGGGCCAGAAGGGCCTGCTGACGATCCTCGACGAATGGGTGAAGTTCCGCCAGCTGACGATGACGCGCCGGTGTCGCCATCGTCTCGCGAAGGTCGACGACCGCATCCACATCCTCGAAGGGCGGATGATCGTCTTCCTGAACATCGACGACGTGATCCGCATCATCCGCGAGTCGGACGAGCCGAAGGCCGCGCTGATGAGCGCGTTCGGCCTCAGCGAGCGGCAGGCCGAGGACATCCTCGAAATCCGGCTGCGCCAGCTCGCGCGGCTCGAGAAGATCAAGATCGAGAAGGAACTCGAAGCGCTGCGCGACGAGAAGGCGAAGCTCGAGGACCTGCTCGCGAACGAAAGCGCGATGAAGCGGCTGATGATCAAGGAGATCGAGGCCGACGCGAAGCAGTACGGCGACGATCGCCGCACGCTGATCCAGCAGGAAAAGCGCGCGACGTTCGAGGCGAAGGTGGTCGACGAGCCGGTGACGGTGGTCGTATCGCAGAAGGGCTGGGTGCGCGCGCTGAAGGGTCACGGGCTCGACCCGGCCGGCTTCACGTTCAAGGCGGGCGACCATCTCTACGCGGCGTTCCAGTGCCGCACGCCGGATCGCCTGATCGCGTGGGGCAGCAGCGGCCGCGTGTATTCGGTCGACGTGTCGGTGCTGCCGGGCGGGCGCGGCGACGGCGTGCCGGTCACGTCGCTGATCGAGCTCGAATCGGGCTCGCACCTGATGCACTACTACGCGGCGCCGGCCGACCAGCAACTGCTGCTCGCGTCGAGCAACGGCTTCGGCTTCCTCGCGAAGGTCGGCGACATGGTGAGCCGCCTGAAGGCCGGCAAGTCGTTCATGACGATCGATACTGGCGCGGTGCCGCTCGCGCCGATGCCGGTGCTGCCGAACGCGACGCAGGTCGCGTGTCTGTCGAGCGGCGGGCGCTTGCTCGTGTTCGGGATGGACGAGATGAAGACGCTGTCCGGCGGCGGGCGCGGCGTGATCCTGATGGCGCTCGACGACAAGGAAACGCTCGTGCAGGCGCTGGCGATCGATCCGGCCGGCGTCGTGCTGATCGGCACCGGCCGCGGCGGCAAGGTGCAGGACGACACGCTGTCGTATGCCGGGCTCGCGCCGCACATCGGCAAGCGCGCCCGCAAGGGCCGCGCGCCGGACACGAAGCTCAAGGTCGTCACCGAGTTGCGTCCGCTGCTGGGCTGACGCCGCGCGGTCGACCGGACCGTCGGGTTCACCCGGTTCGGCCGCGATCGAAGGCCGCACGTCCGCTTCGGCGGGCGTGCGGCTTTTTCTTTCCGGCGCAGGAATGCGGGTAAGCAAGCGTGGCGCTGTCACGCGGAATTTGCAAAATAGTGTGAAATCGCGTCGAGGGTCCGAACCGCCGCGCGGCTGACGGGTCGAACGTCGCTTGATGCCGCGTGCGACGCGGCCGTTCGCTGCACCCACTCATCACAGGATCGTCCCCATGTCCCACGCCGTTGCCGTCGCGCTGTTTCTTCACCTGCTGGCCGTCGCCGTGTGGGTGGGCGGGATGGTCTTCGCGCACTTCTGCCTGCGCCCCGCGCTGTCCGACCTGTCGCCGCAGTTGCGGCTGCCGCTGATCGAAGGCGTGTTCGGCCGCTTCTTCAACTGGGTGTCGGGGGCCGTGATCGTGATCCTGCTGTCCGGCGGTTTCCTGCTGATGAGCTTCGGCGGCGCGCACGCGACGTGGTCGCTGCATGCAATGGCCGGGCTCGGCGTCGTGATGATGCTGATCTTCGGGCACATCCGCTTCGCGCTGTTCCCGCGCATTCGCCGTGCGGTGCAGGCGCAGAACTGGCCGGACGGTGCCCGCGCGGTGAATGCGGTGCGGCTGCTGGTCGTCGTGAACCTCGTGCTCGGCGTCGTCACGATCGGCGCGGCCGTGCTGTCGCGCGGTTTCTGACCGGCCGGCGTCAGCCCTTCGCCCTCGGCCGTCGGCCGCACGCCCGGCGGCGCGCGCCGCTATGCGGCCAGCATCGCGTCGAGCAGCCATGAGCCGGCCGGCCCGAGCGGCCGGTTGCGCGACCAGACCGCATCCACCCGTACACGGCGCGGCCAGCCGCGCGCGCGCAGCTCGCACAGCCGGTCGCGCGCGAAGTGCTCGACCATCCAGCGCGGCAGTTCCGCCCAGCCGAACCCGAGTACGGCCATCTCCAGCAGCATCAGGTAGCTCGGCGCCAGCCAGTGCTGCGTGCCGACGACGATCCGGTCGTCGGTGCCGCGACCTTCCGTCTTCACGTAGGTATTGAGGCGCAGTTCGCGCACGTCGCGCAGCGCCGCGTGCGGCACCTCGGCGTCGCCGTATTCGGCGAGCGCGTGCGTGCGGCCGACGAACAGCCCGATCTCCGATTCCTCGGCCACCGTCGCCGCGCCGATATCGGCCGGGTAGGCCGCGCGCGCGGCCATCAGCCCGAGTTGCGCGCGACCCTGCTGGATCAGGTCGAGCACGTCGTCGTGCTCGGCGATCTGGCATTCGAGCTCGAGCGCCGGAAAGCGCCGTTCGAGCGCCATCAACGTTTCCTCGTAACGCTTCGACTGGTAGGTATCGGACACGACGAGCGTGAGCCGCGCTTCCTCGCCGTGCGCGAGCCGGGCGGCCGTGCGGTCGATCGCCGCGCTGGCCTCGAGCGCGCGCTGCACCTGCGGCAGCAGCGCACGGCCGGCATCGGTGAGCGTCGGCGTGCGCGTCGAGCGGTCGAACAACTGCACGCCGAGATCGATCTCGAGATTCGCGATCGCTTCCGACACGGTCGACTGACGCTTGCCGAGCTTGCGGGCCGCGGCCGTAAACGAGCCGAGCAGTGCCGCTTCGGCGAATGCGAGCAGCGCTTCCGGGGCGTGGTGCATGCAGGGCTCCTGGTGGCTTCATATCGGTAAAACCGATGATATCAAACTGGATTCACACGGTTGTGCCGATCAGAATGGCCAGCATGAATCAAGTCATGCATCGGAGAGCATCATGAAACAGACGAATAAAACGGTGACGGAACGCCTGCTGCACGCGCTGACGTTCGAACTGGTGGCGATCGCGCTGTGCGCGCCGATCGGCGCGTGGCTGCTCGACATGCCGGTGTCGCACGTCGGCGTGCTGACGGTGATGGTGTCGTTGATCGCGATGGCGTGGAACATGACCTTCAACACGCTGTTCGACCGCTTCGAGCGGCGGGCCGGGTGGTCGCGCACGCTCGGCATGCGGATCGCGCACGCGGTGACGTTCGAGCTCGGCCTCGTCGCGATGGTGGTGCCGGTTGCCGCGTGGTGGCTGAACGTGAGCCTCGTCGAGGCGCTGCTGCTCGACCTCGGCATCGTGCTGTTCTTCCTGCCTTACACGTTCTGCTTCAACCTCGCGTACGACGCGCTGCGCGCCCGCTGGATCGCGCGCCGGGTCGCGGTACAGGCCGGTTGACGGAGTCAGGCCGGCCAGCGCGAGCAGGGCGACGGCCGCCGCCCGTCAGTGCGCGGCCCACAGCCACACGCTGCACACGGCGGCGACCACGCCGTACACGGCATAGACGGGCACCTTGAAGCGCGTGAAGCACAGCGTCGCGAACGCGCCCGTCAGCCAGTAAACCGGGTCGGCCGGTTCCCGATGCAGGATCTTCACGACGGCGACCACGAGAAAGGCCGTCGTCGCCGCGCGCAACAGGCGCATCCCGTGCTCGAAGCGCGAATGGCGCTTGAGCCGGAACAGATGGTTCTGCGCGAACACGACGAGGCACCCCGACGGAATGAACAGCGCGGCGGTGGCGAGCAGCGCACCGACCCAGCCGTCGGTCAGGTAGCCGAGAAACGGCACGACGTTCAGCAACGGCCCCGGCGCGACCGGCGACAACGCGAACGCCAGCGTGAAGTCGTGATCGGAGATGCCGGTCGCCGGCGACACGAACAGCGTCTTGAGCACCGGTAGCGCGGAGAAGCCGCCGCCGAACAGCGTCATGCCGGCGCCCGCGAGGCGCGGCCACAGCAGATCCGCCTGGTAATCGCCGGGCAGCGGCACCGCGAACAGCACGACGAGCACGCCGAGCAGCACGAGCAGGCCGCGATCGCGCCTGGACAGCGTGAAATCGACCGTGTCGCGTTGCGACGGCCCCGTCAGCCAGCCCGCTGCGAACGCGGCGAACAGAATCGCGACGAAAGCGGCCGGACTATGCGCGAAAGCAAGCAGAATCGTCGATAACGCGGCGATCGCCTGTTCGAGCCGCGTACGCGCGAGCGAGCGCAACTGCTTGACCCACGTGACGCCGATCAGCGCGGCGAGCACCATCCCGAAGTGATTGATCAGCACCGGCGCGGCCAGCGAGCGCACGAGCGGCGTCTGATAGAAGATCGCGAACAGCGTCATCAGGACCGAGAACGGCAGCACGCTGGCAATGCCGGCGATCCATGCGCCGGCACGGCCATGCAGCGTCTGGCCGACCTGCACGGCGACATTGCAGCCGACGGGGCCCGGCACGAGCCACGCGAGCGCGACGAGATCGCCGAAGACGTGCGGCTCGATGCGCTGCAGCCGCTCCACGTAGTGGCGTTCGAGCTGCGCCATCATCGAAAGCCCGCCCCACGAGACGGCCGAAATGCTGGCGACGACCTTGAACAAGGTCCATAGGGATGCCGGTGCCTCTTCGACACGCGCGGTCGCTTCGACTTCGACGGTTGTCATGATTGTGTGGTTGGCGCAGGGCCAGATCTCTCGCGTAAGGCCGTGGCGACGGCCCGCCGACACGTCGGCCCTCCCGATTGTCCGCCGCGCATCGTGACACTACCATGCGCGAAAACGCTAGTTAATGAACTAAACGAACGGATCGGAAAACGTAACAATTGCGGCGGTGCGCAAACGCGCGCCGCGGCTGCGGCGGTGCGGCTCAGCCGCCCGTGCTGCCGGTCGCGCGATGCGCGACGACGTTCGGATGATCGCCGCGCACGCCGAAGCGTGCGATCAGCGCGGGAATCGCATCGGCCGGCACCGGGCGCGAGAACAGGAAGCCCTGCGCCTCGATTTCGCCGAGCGCGGACAGCCACGTGATCTGCTCCTCGGTTTCGGTGCCCTCGACGACGACGGTCAGCCCGAGCGAGCGCGCGAGATGCACGATCGACGACACCATCACGCACACGCTGCGATCGGTCGGAATCGCCTGCACGAACGAGCGGTCGACCTTCAGCGTGTCGACGGAGAAGCGGTGCAGGTACGACAGCGACGAATAGCCGGTGCCGAAATCGTCGAGCGCGATCCGGATGCCGAGCTTTTTCAGCGCGACGATCTTCTCGGACACGAGTTCCGGATATTCCATCATCGCGGTTTCGGTGATCTCGATCTCGAGCCGGTTTGCGTCGATGCCGGTGTCCTGCAGCGCCTGCGAGATCGTCTCGATCAGGTCGCCGCGCCAGAACTGCACGGGCGAGATGTTGACCGCAAGCGTCAGCGTGTCGTGGCCTTCGTCGTGCCAGCGTGCGATCTGCGCGCATGCGGTGCGGATCACGAAGTCGCCGATCGGCACGATCAGGCCGGTCGATTCGGCGATCGAGATGAATTCGTTCGCGGAGATCACGCCGTGTTCGGGATGATCCCAGCGTGCGAGCGCCTCGAAGCCGGTGATCGTGCGGTGCGTGAGGTCGATCTTCGGCTGATACGCGAGGAACAGCTGCCCCTCGGCGAGCGCGACGCGCAATTGCTGTTCCCAGCGCATCAGGTGGTCGGCGCGGTGCGACAGGTGCGGCGCATAGAACTGGTAGCAGTTCTTGCCGGCGTCCTTCGCACTGTACATCGCGAGGTCGGCCTTTTTCAGCAGGTCGATCTCGCTTTCGTTCGCGACGGTGTGCAGCGCGATGCCGATGCTCGCGTGCAGCACGAACGAACTGCCGCGTACGTCGAACGGCTCGCTGAACATCCGGATGATCGCTTCCGCGAGCCGCACCGCGCGCCGCTCGACGTCGTCGCCCTTCATCACGACGACGAACTCGTCGCCGCCGATGCGCGCGAGCGAGCCTTCGTCGCCGACCGCATCGGCCAGGCGCGACGCGGTCATCTGCAGCACGATGTCGCCGGCGTTGTGGCCGAGCGTGTCGTTGACGGTCTTGAAGTTGTCGAGATCGATGAACAGCAGGCCGAGCCGCGACAGGCTCGCGGGCATCGAAACGTCGTTGCGCAGCCCGCGCAGCGTCGCATAGCGGTTCGCGAGGCCGGTGAGCAGGTCGTATTCGGCGAGCTGCGTCATTTCGCGCTCGCGCCCGAGCAGCTTGCCGATCAGGCCCGTCGCGACGCCGAAGAACGCGAGCATCGCGAGCGTGATGAAGCTCGTCATCAGCAGGTAGACGTTGCGCGTGTGGGTGTAGTCCGCGAACTCTTCCGTCTGCGACAGCCCGACCATCACCGCGAGCGGGTAGCCGTCGAGGTGGCGGTACGACACGATGCGCGTCACGCCGTCGATCGGATCGATGATCGTGCCCGTCACGCGCTCCGCGATCGGGTAGACGCCCGACGCCGAAAACGCGCCCGGCGCATTGCTGACCGAGCCCGTGCGTCGCGCGAGCACCGCGCCCGTGTCGGACACGACCGCGATCACGCCTTCCTTGCCGATCGCCGCGTTGTTGTAGAAATCGTTCGTGAAGTAGCTCGGGTCTTCCGACACCACGACGATGCCTGCGAAGCTGCCGTCCGGATTGTTCAGGCGCCGCGTCATCTGCAGCGTCCAGTGGCTCGACACGCGGCCGAGCACGGGCTTGCTGATGAAGAGGCGGTCGTCGTTGTGCGCGAGGTGGACCTTGAAGTGCTCGCGGTCGGACAGGTTGATCGGCTGCGGATGGAGTTCGGCGGTGTTCGCGAACAGGATGCCCTTCGCGTTGACGAGCGATACCTGGATCAGCGTGTCACTCGGTACGACGCCTTTCTCGACGGCGCTCGCGAGATTGAAGCGCGCCGGCGACTTCTCGAATTCGAACTTGACGAAGCGGGTGATCTGGTCGACCTGGTGGATCGCCTTGACCGTATGCTGTTCGAGCGCGGACGACAGGATCGCCGCGGAAGCCGCTGCTTCCTTGTACGCACTGTCCTTTTCAACGGACAGCCGCGCGATGATTACGGCCCACAGCAGCGCGAGCGCCAGCATCCCGAGCAGCGGGATGGCAAACAGCGCACGCCGGCGCGATTTGCGCGGCGCGCGCAGCGGCCGGTTCGGCGGCGTGTGGTTGGACCGGGCGGAGCTCATCGAAGAGGGCGGCGTCCTGCTCGCGTGCGCCATCCGTCTGGATGGCCGACTATGGTTCGGATTGTCCCGACGTCTGTTCGTTCGCGGGACGCGCAACCATGGACAGACCTCCGAAACAACGGATTAGGCCCGATATTACTGGCTGGAACGTTTTTGCGATAGCTGGGCAAAGCGCGGGGCGCCGGACGAGCCGGCGCCATCGCACATCGCGAAATGTCAGTCGGGCGACCGGAACGTGCCGTCGACGACCGTGACGACGTCACCGCCGATCCAGGTCGTGCCGTCCGCGTCGTAGTTGACGAAGATGCGGCCGTCGCGGCCGATCGCCGTGCCCTGGCGGGCCGTATACGACGGGCCGGGGCGGCGTTCCTGCCGCGTCAGCAGCCCGGCCAGCGCGGCGTTCGCGCTGCCGGTGACGGGGTCCTCGCCGGGGATGCCGAACTTGCCGCCCGTCATCAGGCAGCGGATCTCGAACGTCGCGGGGCCGCCTTCGGCATGCGGCGCGTAGGCGGCGAGGCCGTCCACGCCGTAGCGGTGGGTCAGCGCCGCCAGTGCGGCCGGATCGGGCGAC
This sequence comes from Burkholderia sp. BCC0398, assembly GCF_902833245.1. Taxonomy (NCBI): domain Bacteria; kingdom Pseudomonadati; phylum Pseudomonadota; class Betaproteobacteria; order Burkholderiales; family Burkholderiaceae; genus Burkholderia; species Burkholderia sp. BCC0398. The sequence goes on along the minus strand of NZ_CADFEM010000003.1, from coordinate 141,219 downwards.
AGGCCGATGCACGCGTCGGCCGACTTCAGCCGCACGACCAGCCACGGCGCGCCGTTGTCCACCGCACACGGCTCGGCGTCCAGGTCGAGCGCGTCGCTGCACAGCGCGGCGGCCAGTACCGCGTAGTCCGAACGGTCGAGCGGCGTGACGCGTGCCGGCGGCGCGGCGAACGCCCAGCCGTCGGCCTGCTCGCGCAGCGCGACGCGGCCGACCCCGCACTGCTGGATCAGCCGGCCCGGCGTGCGCGGCCGCGCGCCGCTTTCGAGGAACGCATGCGCGGTGCCGAGCGTCGGGTGGCCGGCGAACGGCAGTTCGCCGCCCGTCGTGAAGATCCGTACGCGATAGTCGGCTTCCGGATCGGTCGGCGTGCAGAGAAACGTCGTTTCCGACAGGTTCGTCCAGCGGGCGATCTCGAGCATCGCGTCGTCGCCGAGCGAATCGGCGTCGAACACCACGGCGAGCGGATTGCCCTTGAACGGCACCGACGTGAACACGTCGACCTGCTTGAAACGAACGAGACGGCCGGGCATCGCGCGGCGCCCGTTACGCGACTTCGGCGATCAGTTCGATCTCGACGCACGCGCCGAGCGGGATCTGCGCGACGCCGAACGCCGAGCGCGCATGCTTGCCCGCGTCGCCGAACACTTCGGCGATCAGCTCCGATGCGCCGTTCGTCACGACGTGCTGTTCGGTGAAGTCGAGCGTCGAGTTGACGAGGCTCATCAGCTTGACGATGCGCGTGACCTTGTTCAGGTCGCCGGTGTGCGCGTGCAGGGTGGCGAGCAGGTCGATCGCGATCGAGCGGGCGGCGGCCTTGCCGTCTTCCGTTTGGAGATCGGCGCCGAGCTTGCCGGCCCAGACCTTGCCGTCCTTCTTCGCGATGTGGCCCGACAGGTAGACCGTGTTGCCGCTTTGCGCGCTCATCACGTAGGCCGCGGCCGGTGCGCCGGCGGTCGGGAGCTCGATGCCGAGCGACTTCAGTTTGTCGTAGACGTTAGCCATGCGTTCGATTCCTCGTAGAGAGTCGTGACAGGGAAAAAAGGGGGATCAGAGGCGCTCGCGCAGCAGCTTGCCGAGGCGCGCGACGCCTTCCTCGATCTTTTCGGGCGGCACCGTCACGAACGACAGGCGCAGCGTGTTCTGCTGCGCGTTCTCCGCGAAGAACGGCGCGCCCGGCACGAAGGCGACGTGGTTGTCGACGGCCGCGGCGAGCAGCTTCATGCTGTCGATCTGCGCGGGCAGGTTCACCCAGATGAACATCCCGCCTTCCGGGCGGTTCCACGTGACGCCTTCCGGCATGTGGCGCGCGAGCGCGCCGAGCATCGCGTCGCACTGCGCGCTGTACAGCTCGCGGATCGTCGGGATGTGCTCGTCGAGGAAGCCGTCCTTGATCACTTCGTGCGCGATGCGCTGCGTGAGCGTCGGCGTGTGCAGGTCGGTGGCCTGCTTGGCCTGCACGAGCTTGAAGTGGAGTTCCTCGGGCGCGATGATGTAGCCGATCCGCAGGCCCGGCGCGAGCACCTTCGAGAACGTGCCGAGGTGCACGACGTGGTCGGGCGCCATCGACAGCATCGTCGGCAGCGGCTCGCCCTGGTAGTTCAGCGCGCCGTACGGATCGTCCTCCAGCACCGGGAACGGGCTCGACTGCGCGAACGCGGCGAGCGCGCGGCGGCGCTCGACGGGCAGGCGGCGGCCGGTCGGGTTCTGGAAGTTCGGCTGCGCGTACAGCAGGCGCGCGCCTTGCGTGAGTTCGGGGGTGAGACCTTCCGGCAGCAGGCCCTGCTCGTCGGTGGGCACCTGCACGTAGCGCGGCTCGTACAGCGAGAACGACTGCAGCGCGCCGAGGTAGGTCGGCGTTTCGACGAGGATCGGGCTGTCCGGGTCGATCAGCGCCTTGCCGAGCAGGTCGAGCGCCTGCTGCGAGCCGGTCGTGATCAGCACCTGCGACACGCGCACGCTGTAGCGCTCGGCGATCCACTCGCGCAGCGGCAGGTAGCCTTCGGTCGCGCTGTACTGAAGCGCGGCGGCCGGCGCGTCGCGCAGCACGCGGTCGGCGGCGGCGCGCATGCGTTCCGCCGGGAACGTCGCGGGGGCGGGCAGGCCGCCGGCGAACGAGATGACCTCGGGGCGTTCCGTGACCTTCAGGATCTCGCGGATCGCGGAGCTCGTCAGCTTGCGGGCGCGTTCGGAAAGCTGCCAGTGCGGCGGATGCAGGTCGTTCGGATTCATAGTCTCCTCGTTCGGATATCGTGGTCAGTCAAGAAAGGTCGTTCGGGCGCATCGCTTCGACGCTGCCGGGTGGGCAGTACGGGCACGATGAAGCCTTCGCGGCTGGGTAAGCACGGCCAGTCAGGCAAAACCGATCAGGCAAAACGTCCATTATGGCGCAGCTCATCAGCCGGCGCGAGCGGGACGCGGCGCCGTGGCGACCGCCGAGCGGCGCCCGAGCACCACGGTCGCGATCACGGCAGCCGCGAACAGCCACGTCGACGACGTGACCGTTTCGCCGAACAGCAGCGCGGAAAAGGCGATCGTGAAGAAGATCTGCAGCAGTTGCACCTGGCCGACGCGCGCGGTGCCGCCCATCGCGAGCCCCGCGTACCACGCGAAAAAGCCGATGAATTGCGAAAAGAGGGTCACGTAGCCGAACGCGAGCCACGTGCGCAGCGCGAGCGGGCCTGGATGCGCGGCGTGCTGCATCCAAGCGAGCCAGCCGACCGGCAGCACGAGGAACGGCGCCGACACGACGAGCGCCCAGCAGATCACCTGCCAGCCGCCGATCTGGCGCGCGAGGCGCGCGCCTTCCGCATAGCCGAGCGCGCCGATGCCGACCGCGACGAGCATCAGCGCGTCGCCGGCCTGCACGGTGCCGCCGCCGTCGCGCAGCGCGAACGCGATCACGAGCGCGCTGCCGGCCACCGCGCTGGCCCAGAACGCCTTCGACGGCCGTTCGTGCGACAGCCACGCCGCATACAGCGCGACGAACAGCGGTTGCAGCCCGTTGACCACCGCGCCGTGCGAGGCCGGTACCGATTTCATCGCCCATGCGGAGAACACCGGATACGCGATGATCACGCCGGCCGACGTGATCGCGAGGCTCTTCAGTTGCGCGCGGGTCGGCAGCCGCTCGCCGCGCCACCACAGCAGCAGGCCGGCCGGCACGGCGGCGGCGAGCGCGCGGCCGAGCCCGTTGAGCAGCGGATTGAGTTCGGAGACGACGATCCGCGTCATCGGCAGCGTCAGGCTGAAGATCATCACGCCGATTAGGCCGAGCAGCATGCCCCGGGTTTCGCGCGAATTCATGTCGTGGGTGTCTCCGTCTTGCAGGGTGGTTGTGATCGGGTGGGCGCTCAGCGCAGCGTGCGCGCGCCCTGCGGCGTGTCGAATTCGGCGACGAGCGCCGGTGGGCCGTCGGTGGATTCGACGTCGAGCAGGTGGGCGGCGCCGAGCCAGTCGAGCTGCTCGCGGATCGTATCCGCATGCGGGTGGACGCCCTTGAGCGCCTTCAGCGCGACGCCGTCGTTCGGCAGCGATTCGGCCGGATGGCGCGGGCTGTCCCACTGGATCAGCGACGGCACGAGGCCGTCGCCCGCGCCTTGCCACGCGGGGAAGCTGCCGTCGTCGGGCACCGTGAGGCCCCAGTTCAGGTCGCCGCGCCGCATCGCGACGACGGGCGCGATGCGGGCCGGGTACTGGCGCTGCCACAGCACAAGCTGGCGCGGGCGGTCGACGCGCGCGACCCAGTGCGCGAGAAACGGGCCTTGCGCGAGTCGCGCGTGCATCGACGGGTCGTCGAGCCCGAACAGCCGCGCGCGCGGCGGCTTCGCCTCGTCGCCCGGCGCGGGCGTGTCGGGGTCGATCGCGATCACTTCGAGGTAGAGCCCGCCCCACGCGCCGAACAGCGCATTGTGGGTCCGCATCAGCGGGTGGCGGCCGCCGCCGGCCGGTTCGATGCCGAGTGCGTCGGCGACATGGCGCACGCCTTCGTCGAGGGCGCGCGCGGCGATCACGAGATGGTCGAGTGTCAGGGAGCGGGCTGGCATGAGCGTCGGTCGGGAAGCGAAAGTGTCATGGTAGGCGGGCGACGGGCCGGACGGGGGGCGGACCAGCCGGCGCACCGGCCGCGACGCGGGCCGGCGGGCGCAGCGCCACGTGTGGCTGGGTCGGACCGGCGGCCGCACGATCGCCATTCCGGTCAACTGTAATCGTCGCTACCGGCACAGTAACGGTACAATCGGCGCGATAGCCTTCGGTACAGTTGGAGCTGCCGCCCATGTCCACCGTCCCACTCGCCCAGATTCCCGCGCCGCACGACACGGCCACGCTCACGCTCGTCGACCAGCTGGTCCAGTGGGCGCGGCGGCGTATCGACGAGCGCGTGTTCCGTCCCGGCATGCGCATGCCGTCGATCCGCAAGCTCGCGCTCGACAAGAGCGTGTCGCGCTTCACCGTCGTCGAGGCCTACGAGCGCCTCGTCGCGCAGGGCTACCTCGACTCGCGGCGCGGCTCCGGCTTCTACGTGCGCGAGCGCACGGGCGCCGGCCCGCAGCCGGCCGACGGCGTCGCGCGCACGGCCGAGGCCGCGCCCGTGCACAACACGATCGACGTCGTCTGGCTGCTGCGCAACATGCTGCACACCGTCAGCCCGGAGAAGGGCCCGGGCCTCGGCTACCTGCCGGGCCGCTGGCTCGACGGCGAGCTGATCACCGGCGCGCTGCGCGCGCTCGGGCGCCAGTCGGGCGCGCAGATGCTCGGCTTCGGCACCGCGCAGGGCTTCCTGCCGCTGCGCCAGCAACTGCAGACGCGCCTCGCCGAAGTCGAGATCGGCGCGAAGCCCGAACAGATCGTGCTGGTTTCCGGCATCACGCAGGCGATCGACCTGATCTCGCGGATCTACATGCGGCCGGGCGATGCGGTGATCGTCGGCGATCCCGCGTGGTTCCAGATGTTCGGCCGTTTCGCGGCGCAGGGCGCGCAACTCGTCGGGATGCCGTATACGCCCGACGGCCCCGACCTCGACGCGCTCGAAACCCTGGTGCAGATGTGGCGGCCGAAGATGCTCGTGATCAACTCGGTGCTGCAGAACCCGACCGGCACGTCGCTGTCGGCCGCGCAGGCGTTCCGGATCCTGAAGCTCGCGGAGGCCTACGATTTCCTCGTCGTCGAGGACGACGTGTACGGCGACCTGTGCCCGCCGAGCTACCCGGCCACGCGCTTGGCGAGCCTCGACCAGTTGAAGCGCGTGATCTATCTCGGCAGCTATTCGAAGACGCTCGCGGCGAACCTGCGGGTCGGGTATGTCGCCTGCGCGCCGGAGATCGCGAAGGCCGTCACCGACCAGAAGATGCTGGTCGGGATGACCACGCCCGAGCTCAACGAGCGCGTGCTGTACAAGATCCTGACCGAAGGGCATTACCGGCGCCACGTCGAGCGGCTGCGCGCGCGGCTCGACGGCGTGCGCGACAAGACCGCGCGGATGCTCGAGCGCACGGGGCTCGGGCTCTTCACGATGCCGGCGGCCGGGATGTTCCTGTGGGCCGACACGGGCGTCGATTCGGACGCGCTCGCGGCGGTCGCGCACGAAGCCGGCTTTCTGCTGACGCCGGGCAGCCTGTTCTCGCCGCAGCAATCGCCGTCCACGTGGATGCGCTTCAACGTCGCGAATTGCGGCGATCCGGCGCTGCCGGGGCTGCTGGCGCGCTATATCGATTCGGCGGTGCGGCGCGCGTCGTGACGCGGCGCGGCCGGCCGGCTCTTGAAATGCCCGGCGCCGTCCCCAGATACGCGCGCAAACCGCTGGCGCCAGGCGGTCGTCCCAAACGGGCCGTCCCAACCGGGCCGTCCCAGACGGGCCGTCCCAAACGGGCCGTCCCAAACGGTCCGTCCTTCATGGGTCCGCCGGCATCGCGCGCCGGGCGCCGGCGTCCCCCCTTTCCAGTTCAAGTAAGAGGAAACAGCATCCATGGCACACGAAACGATGAGCTTTCAGGCAGAGGTCAAGCAACTCCTCCACCTGATGATCCATTCGCTCTACAGCAACAAGGAAATCTTCCTGCGCGAACTGGTGTCGAATGCGTCCGACGCGGCCGACAAGCTGCGTTTCGAAGGGCTCGCGGACAGCGCGCTGTACGAGAACGATCCGAACCTGCGCATCCGCATCGGCTTCGACAAGACCGCGCGCACGATCACGATCGACGACAACGGCATCGGGATGAGCCGCGACGAGGCGATCGCGAACCTCGGCACGATCGCGCGTTCGGGCACCAAGGAATTCTTCACGAAGCTGTCGGGCGACCAGCAGAAGGACGCGGCGCTGATCGGCCAGTTCGGCGTCGGCTTCTACTCGGGCTTCATCGTCGCCGACAAGATCACTGTCGAAACGCGCCGCGCGGGCCTGCCGGCGAATGAAGCCGTGCGCTGGGAAAGCGCGGGCGAGGGCGATTTCACGATCGACGCGATCGAGCGCGCGCAGCGCGGCACGACGATCACGCTGCACCTGCGCGAAGGCGAGGACGAGCTACTGTCGTCGCATCGCCTGAAGTCGATCATCCAGAAGTACTCCGACCACATCGCGCTGCCGATCCTGATGCGCAAGGAAGAGTGGGATCAGGAAAAGGGCGAGATGGTCCTGAAGGACGAGGACGAGACCGTCAACCAGGCGAGCGCGCTGTGGACGCGCTCGAAGAGCGACGTCACCGACGAGCAGTACACGCAGTTCTACCAGCACATCGCGCACGATCACCAGGATCCGCTCACGTGGACGCATAACCGCGTCGAGGGCCGCAGCGAATACACGCAGCTGCTGTTCGTGCCGGCGCACGCGCCGTTCGACCTGTGGAACCGCGACTATCGCGGCGGCCTGAAGCTGTACGTGAAGCGCGTGTTCATCATGGACGACGCCGAGCAACTGCTGCCGCAGTACCTGCGCTTCGTGAAGGGCGTCGTCGATTCGGCCGACCTGCCGCTGAACGTGTCGCGCGAGATTCTGCAGGAAAGCCGCGACGTGAAGGCGATCCGCGAAGGCGTGACCAAGCGTGCGCTGTCGATGCTCGAGGAGCTCGCGAACGCGGAAGACGATGTCGGCAAGGAGAAGTACAAGACGTTCTGGGGCGCGTTCGGCCAGGTGTTGAAGGAAGGCCTGGGCGAGGATCACGCGAACCGCGAGCGCATCGCGAAGCTGCTGCGCTTCGCGTCGACGCACGGCGACACCGACGCGCAGGACGTGTCGCTCGCCGACTACGTGTCGCGCATGAAGCCTGAGCAGAGCAAGATCTACTACGTGACCGCCGATACGTGGCAGGCCGCGAAGAACAGCCCGCATCTCGAAGTGTTCCGCAAGAAGGGCGTCGAGGTGCTGCTGCTGACCGACCGCGTCGACGAATGGATGCTGTCGTTCCTGCACGAATTCGACGGCAAGCCGCTCGCGAGCGTGGCGCGCGGCGATCTCGATCTCGGCGAGCTGAACGACGAGGAGAAGAAGGCGCAGGAGCAGGCCGGCGAGGCGATCAAGCCGGTCGTCGAGAAGATGAAGGAAGCGCTCGGCGACAAGGTGAAGGAAGTGCGCGTCACGTTCCGCCTGACCGATTCGCCGTCGTGTCTCGTCGCGGACGACAACGACATGAGCGGCTACCTGCAGCGGATGCTGAAGGCGGCCGGCCAGAACGCACCGGCGATGCAGCCGATCCTCGAGATCAACCCGGAGCACGCGCTCGTGAAGCAGCTGAACGCCGACAGCGCCGATTTCGGCGACTGGTGCCATCTGCTGTTCGATCAGGCGCTGTTGGCCGAAGGCGGCATGCTCGACGATCCGGCGAGCTTCGTGAAGCGGACCAACGCGCTGCTGCTGTCGCGGGCCGCGTGAACGCGCGCATGCGATTCGACGGCGCACAGGCCGGCTGGCGCGAGACGCCGCGGCCTGGCTGCACGCTCGACCAGCGCGACTGGCTGACGCGCGGCGGATCGCTGACCGCGCACCTCGCGCGGCTCGGACGCGTGACCGTGCGCGTGACGCGCGAGGCCGTCGACGCGCCGTGGTTCGACGAGCCCGACGCGCTAACCAGCTCGCCGCGCGCGCCGATGTGGGTGCGCGAGGTGATCCTGTCGGTCGACGGCACGCCGTACGTCGCCGCGCACAGCATCGCGCCGCTCGCGGCCAGCAAGGGCGTGTGGCAGGCGATGCGGCGGCTGCGCACGCGGCCGCTCGCGGAGCTGCTGTACAGCGATCCGCAGGTCGAGCGCTCGGCGCTCGTGAGCCGGCGCGTGATCGCCGGTCATCCGCTGTATGCGCTCGCGAGCCATGCGTTGCAGGGCGCGCGCGCGCCGCATGCGTTTGCCGCGCGGCGCTCGGTGTTCCAGCGGCACGGCAAGCCGCTGATGGTCACCGAGTGCATGCTGCCGACGCTGTGGCGCCATCTCGCCGCGCACGGCGACGGGCCGCGATCGGTCGGGTCGCACGGAGACGTGTGATGCTGCAAGGTTTTCCGCCGGTCGTCGCGCCGGATACGCACACGATGATCCTCGGCAGCTTTCCGGGCGAGGCGTCGCTCGACGCCGCGCAGTACTACGCGCATCCGCGCAACCAGTTCTGGCGATTGTTGGGTGCGGTGCTCGGCGAGCCGGGGCTGCATGAGCTCGCGTATGACGTGCGGCTCGAACGCGTGCTGTCGCACGGCATCGGCATCTGGGATGTGCTCGATGCATGCCATCGCCAGGGCAGTCTCGATTCCGCCATCAGGAACGCGAAGCCGAACGACTTCGATTCGTTGCGTGCGCATGCGCCGTTGCTCAAGCGCGTGTGCTTCAACGGGAAGACGGCAGGGCGGTTCGCCGATGTGATCGGCGCGGCGGGTTATGAAACCCTCGTGTTGCCTTCGTCGAGCCCGGCGAATGCGATGCTGTCGTTCGAGCAGAAGCTCGAATACTGGCGCCGAATCGTACTTTGATCGACCGGGCGCTGCCGGCAGCAGGGGCGGCCAGCGCATCGGAGCGATCGAAACGACGCCGTCGTCAGGCAGCGAATACGACTTCGATGTGTCCTTCGGCTTCCGACCGACGGTCGGGCCCGACGACAATCTGCACGTCGCGTCCGAGCTTCGCCAGACATTCGAGCATCTTCGTTTCGCTCACGCCGCGGAACTGTCCGCGCAGCATGTTCGACAGCTTCGGCTGAGGAATGCCGAGCAATCGCGCCGCGTGCTGCTGCGTCCATTTGCGCGCCTTGATGATTTCCGCGATCTTCGCGGCGAGTTGCGCTTTCACCCGCATTTCGTCGGCATCGCGCATGCCCAGATCAGCGTAGACGTTCCCGCTTCCCTGTTCGATTTCGATCATCGCTTTTCTCCTGTTGCGTGGGCTTCGGCCGCTTTCAGACGTTCGCGGACGAGGTCGCTGTCCGGCCTGGGTGTCGCGATGCCGCTCGACGATTTCTTCTGGAAACAGTGCAGCACGTAGACGCTGTTTCCAAGCTTCACCGTGTAGACCGCGCGGTACGCGCCGTTGTCTTCCGATTCCACGATCTCCAGCACGCCCGCCGATCCGAATCCCTTCAAGGGCTTGGCGTGATCGTGCTTGCGTCCCGTCTGCGCCAGATACAGCGCATAGCCGAACGTGTCCTGCACGGCTTCGGGCATCGCCATCAAATCCTTGCGCGCCGAGCCGAGCCAGTACAGCGGTTTGATGTATGGATCCATCGATCAATTTATCCCTATTTGGGTATAATTTCAAGGGCCACGGAGGAAGTCGGTGCGGCCGTTCGAATGCGGTGTGAGGAGCGGGGCAGGCGGGCGGCGCCCACCGACGGGCGGTCGGTTCAGCAGTCGGGTGCCGCCGAAGGGAAGCGCGATGTGAACGCCCGGCCGGGTGACCGTTGCTTCATATTGTTGCGTCGCGTGGAGAGTCGAGACAATTCAGCCGTTCGACAGAGCGCTGTCGCCGCGTATCGATGACTGAAGGAGGGGCGTCGGCGACGAACCGCGACCGCATGGGCGGTCGACCGCGCTGGCCGCCGGCGGCCTCCGCCCCCCACCAATGCTATCCTCTCGTCCGCCCATCCAGCGTCATCCAGCATCACCCAGCGAGATTCAACCAACATGACCCGACTGATCAAGCGCGCGTCCGCCGAGGCGCGCGCGTTCAAGCAACGCAAGCCGTCCGCGTACAACGGCTCGGAAAAACTCCAGCCGCCGCGCGTGAAGCGCCGCCCGGACATCGACGAACACGACGACGTGCCGGTGCTCGAAGCGCCGCGCAAGCCGCGCTTCGCGCCCGTGACGTTCTCCGAAGAAGGCGGCGTGCGCTTCCTGCACTTCGGCACCGAGTGGGTGCAGGGCGCGATGCGGATCTCGAAGCCGCTTCATATCGAGCTCGAATACGCGCAGCAGATGATGGCGTGGCTGCTGTTCCTGGAAACGCCCGGGCGGATCGTCCAGCTCGGGCTCGGCACCGGCGCGCTGACCAAGTTCTCGCACCGTTTCCTGCCGCACGCGAAGGTCGAGGCCGTCGAGCTGAACCCGGCCGTGATCGTCGCCGCGCGCACGATGTTCGCGCTGCCGCCCGACGACGCGCGCCTCGTCGTACACGAAGCCGACGCATGGGATTTCGTCAACGACCCGGCCAACCGCGGCACGACCGGCGCGATCCAGATCGACCTGTACGACGCGACCGCGCGCGGCCCCGTGCTCGACAGCGTCGCGTTCTATCGCGCGGTGCGCGGCTGCCTCGCCGACGCCGGCATCGCGACGATCAACCTGTTCGGCGATCATCCGAGCTTCGTGCGCAACATGAAGCACCTGAACGCGGCGTTCGATCACCGCGTGATCGCGCTGCCCGAAGTGCACGACGGCAACCGGATCGCGATCGCGTTCTCGGGCCCCGCGCTCGACGTGCCGTTCGCGCAACTGGAAGCCCGCGCGAAGCTGATCGAGGACACGCTGAAGCTGCCCGCGCGCAAGTGGGTGAAAGCTTTGAAAGCCACGACCGGCGCACGCGACGCCGCGTTCGCGATCTGACGTCGCAGGCACCGGCGACAGGCCGGTGCAACCGCACGACAAGGGGCGGATCACCTCGGGTTCGCCCCTGCTTGACCGCGTGCTCGCGGCTCCTATACTGGCGCGAAGCCAGGGGAGCCGCAGCCTACCCGTTTTGCCGCTCCTCTCGGCGCCGTACCCGCTCAACAAGATCGATAACCGGGATAGAAGAGGAGACGTCATGGCTCACGATGCCGACGCCAACCGGGCCGCCAAGCGCTGGCTCTGGCTGCTGGTACTGCCGCTGATCGCGATGGTCTGGGTACCGTCGTACAGCAAGATCGAACCGCAATGGCTCGGTTTTCCGTTTTTCTACTGGTACCAGTTGCTGTGGGTCTTCATCAGCGCGGTGATCACCGCGTTCGTGTATTTCAAGACCAAGAACGCATGGAAGGCGAGCGGCACGCAGGGAGGTGCGCAATGAATCTCGGCGCGACCTTCGTCTTCGTTCTGCTGTTCATCGGCGTCACGATCATCGGTTTCCTGGCCGCGAACTGGCGGCGCGGCGATCTTGCCCATCTCGACGAATGGGGCCTCGGCGGACGCCGCTTCGGCACGATCGTCACGTGGTTCCTGCTCGGCGGCGATCTCTACACGGCCTACACGTTCGTCGCGGTGCCCGCGCTCGTGTTCGGCGCCGGCGCGATGGGCTTCTTCGCGCTGCCGTACACGATCCTGATCTATCCGTTCGCGTTCGTCGTGTTCCCGAAGCTGTGGAGCATCGCGAAGCGGCACGGCTACGTGACGGCCGCCGATTTCGTCAATGCGCGCTACGGCAGCCGGATGCTCGCGCTGGCGATCGCGGTGACGGGCATCCTGGCGACGATGCCATACATCGCGCTGCAGCTCGTCGGCATCGAGGTGGTGATCGGCGCGCTTGGCTTCGACACGACCGGCTTCGTCGGCGATCTGCCGCTGATCATCGCGTTCGCGATCCTCGCTGCCTACACGTACACGTCGGGGCTGCGTGCGCCCGCGATGATCGCGATCGTGAAGGACGTGCTGATCTACGTCACGATCGCCGCCGCGGTGATCGTGATCCCCGCGAAGCTCGGCGGTTTCGGGCACATCTTCTCCGCGGTGCCGCCCGCGAAGCTGCTGCTGAAGGCGCCCGACGCGATGAGCCTGAACGGCTACAGCGCGTACGCGACGCTCGCGATCGGCTCGGCGCTCGCGCTGTTCCTGTATCCGCACTCGGTCACGGCGATCCTGTCGTCGTCGTCGGGCAACTCGATCCGCCGCAACATGGCGATGCTGCCCGCGTACTCGTTCGTGCTCGGCCTGCTCGCGCTGCTCGGCTACATGGCGCTCGCCTCCGGCGTGAAGGACATGCCGCAGTACGCGCCGTACTTCAAGGCGTTCGGCCCGAACTTCGCGGTGCCCGCGCTGTTCCTCGAGTACTTCCCGTCGTGGTTCGTCGGCGTCGCGTTCGCGGCGATCGGCATCGGCGCACTGGTGCCGGCGGCGATCATGTCGATCGCGGCCGCGAACCTGTACACGCGCAACATCCATCGCGAGTTCGTGAACCGCAATATGTCGCACGACCAGGAAACGCACGTCGCGAAGCTCGTATCGCTGATCGTGAAAGTCGGCGCGGTGGCGTTTATCCTCGGACTGCCGCTGACCTACGCGATCCAGCTGCAACTGCTCGGCGGGATCTGGATCATCCAGACGCTGCCCGCGATCGTGCTCGGCCTGTACACGCGCGTGCTCGACCATCGCGGCCTGCTGGCCGGCTGGGCGGCCGGCATCGTGTGCGGCACGTGGATGGCGGTCTCGCTGAAGCTGGCGAGCTCGATCTTCACGATCCACCTGTTCGGCCTCGCGATTCCCGGCTACGCGGCCGTGTGGTCGCTGATCGTGAACCTGGTGGTGTCGGTGGCGGTGAGCGTGCTGGTGCGCGTGATGGGGATGACGCATGCGGAGGATCGCACGCGGCCGGAGGATTATCTCGACGTCGTCGAGGGCTGATACGGGCGGTGCGCGGCCGTGTGCCGCGCACGCGTCGCGCAGCAACGAAAACGCCCGCCACCGCAAGGTGGCGGGCGTTCGTTCTTGCGTCAGCCCTGCGCGCGTTTCGCGAGTTCCTCGCGCTGCGACAGATCCTCGACGTTGACCATCCAGTGCACGCCGAAACGATCCTTCGCCATCCCGAAGCCGAGCGCCCAGAACGTCTTGCCGAACGGCATCGTCACTTCGCCGCCGTCGGCGAGCGCATTGAACAGCTTCTGGCCTTCGTCGACCGTCGTCGGGTTCAGCGACAGCGAATAGCCGGCGTGCGCGGCGCCCGCCGGCTGGCTGCAGTCTCCGTCCGAGCACATGATCATCGACTCGCCGATCGTGAAGCTCGCGTGCATCACCTTGTCGGCCATCTCCGGCGACATCGGGTAATCGGGATTCGGCGGGGCGTCCTTGAAGTGCATCTTGAACATCGTCTTCGCACCGAGCGCCTTTTCGTAGAACTGAAGGGCTTCGTCGGCACGACCGTAGAACGTCAGGTACGGTTGAACTTGCATCGTTGTCTCCTGGAATGTGCGATGCCGGCGCGTCGGCGCTGGCGTGGCGTCGTGCAAGACTGACTGGGGGAAAAGGGTGCATCGGGAGGCGGTCGTCGCACCCGTGACGTGGATTGTAGTGCGCGCGCTTGACGATGGAATGAAAAATAAAACGGCTGCGAACACGAAATTCGCAGCCGTTTTCAGCGCGTGGGCTGACGCCTGTCGTCAGGCTTGCTGACAGCCGCTGACGCGCGGCGCGATTCAGCGCAGCGCGTCGATCAGCTTCTCGAGCTTCACCGCGTCGGCGGCGAACACGCGGATGCCTTCGGCGAGCTTTTCGGTCGCCATCGCTTCGTCGTTCAGCTGGAAGCGGAACGATGCCTCGTCGATCGCGACGCGCTCGGCCGGCTTGTCCTGCAGCGTGTCCGGCGACAGCTTGCGTGCGACCGTGTCGTTGCTCTCCTGCAGCTTCTGCAGCAAATCGGGACTGATCGTCAGCAGGTCGCAGCCGGCGAGCTCGGTGATCTGGCTCGTCGTGCGGAAGCTCGCGCCCATCACTTCGGTCTTGTAGCCGAACGTCTTGTAGTACGTGTAGATGCGGCGCACCGACTGCACGCCCGGATCGTTCGCGCCGCCGTCGCGCGCTTCGTTCCATTCCGCGCCGGCCTGCTTCTTGTACCAGTCGTAGATGCGGCCGACGAACGGCGAGATCAGTTGCGCGCCGGCTTCCGCGCACGCGGCGGCCTGCACGAGCGAGAAAAGCAGGGTCATGTTGCACTTGATCCCTTCCTTCTGCAGCACCTCGGCCGCACGGATTCCTTCCCACGTCGACGCGAGCTTGATCAGGATGCGCTCGCGCCCGACGCCGGCCGCTTCGTACAGCTTGATGAGCTCGCGGCCCTTGTCGATCGAGCGCTGCGTGTCGAATGACAGGCGTGCGTCGACCTCGGTCGACACGCGGCCCGGGATCAGTTTCAGGATTTCGGTGCCGAACGCGATCAGCAGGCGGTCGATGATGAAATCGGTGCTTTCGTTGCGATGATCGCGGACGGTTTTCTCGAGGATCGGCTTGTACGCATCCTTCTGGACGGCCTTCAGGATCAGCGACGGGTTCGTGGTCGCGTCCTGCGGCTTGTATTGCGCAAGCTGCTGGAAGTCGCCCGTGTCGGCGACGACGGTCGTGTACTGCTTCAGCTGGTCGAGTGCGGTAGTCATGGCGATTCGGAAGAAGAGCGCGGGGCGCCGGGTTCTCACGGGCCGCGCGAGCGCGGCGGCGAAGCGAAGCGGCGCCGGGCGCCGCTTCCGATCCATCATTTTAGGCCCGATTCGTGTCGCGCACGTTTTGGCGCGTCGGGCGCGCGCCGCGGCGGGCGGCGAGCCGCGTCACGCGGGGCGTCGCGCGTTCAGAATCACCTGCGTGACGACGCCCGCGACGAGCCCCCAGAACGCCGGGCCGATCGACAGCAGCGTGAGGCCCGAGGCGGTCACCATGAACGTGACGAGCGCCGCTTCGCGCTGTTTCACGTCCTGCATCGCGTTCGCGAGCCCGCTCATGATCGAGCCGAACAGCGCGAGCGCGGCGACCGACACGACGAGCGCCTTCGGCAGCGCGGCGAACAGCGCGGCGATCGTCGCGCCGAAGATGCCGGCAACCAGGTAGAACGTGCCGCACCACACGGCGGCCGTGTAGCGCTTCGCGCGATCCTCGTGCGCTTCGGGGCCCGTGCAGATCGCGGCCGTGATCGCCGCGAGGTTCACGCCGTGCGAGCCGAACGGCGCGAGCAGCAGCGACGCGAGGCCGGTCGTCGCGATCAGCGGCGAAGAAGGCGTCTGATAGCCGTCCGCGCGCAGCACCGCGATGCCCGGCACGTTCTGCGACGCCATCGCGACGACGAACAGCGGAATGCCGATGCTGACGATCGACGCGATCGAGAATGCGGGCATCGTGAGCACGGGCTGCGCGAGCGCGATGTGGAAGCGGCTGAAGTCGAGCAGCCCGAGGCCGCCGGCCGCCGCCGTGCCGACAATCAGCGTCGTCGGAATCGCGTAGCGCGGCGCGAGCCGCTTCACGATCAGGTAGGTGAAGAACATCGCGAGCACGAGCGCGGTCTGGAACTGCGCGGCGCGGAAGATCTCGATGCCGATCTCGAACAGGATGCCCGCGAGCAGCGCGGCCGCGATGCCGGCCGGAATGCGCTTCATCAGCGTGTCGAACAGCCCGCTCACGCCGACGGCCGTCAGCAGCAGCGCGCACACGACGAACGCGCCGATCGCCTCCGGGTAGGGCACGCCGGGCAGCGACGCGACCAGCAGCGCGGCGCCGGGCGTCGACCATGCGACGACGACGGGCGCGCGAAAGCGCAGCGACAGGCCGATGGTCGTCAGCGCCATGCCGATCGACAGCGCCCAGATCCACGACGAGATCTGCGCATCGGTGAGGTGGGCGGCGCGGCCGGCCTGGAACATCAGCACGAGCGAACTCGTGTAGCCGGTCATCATCGCGACGAAGCCGGCGACGAGCGTGGACACGGACGTATCGGCAAAAAAGCGGCGGCCGCCGGCGCGGCTCGCGCTCGCGGTGGGCGAAGGGTTCATGCTCTCTCCGGGGCGGCCGCTCGGATGCGGCCTGGGTATCTGCGGGTGGGTGTCGTTACTTGCTGAGTGCGCGCATCGCGGTTTCGAGGCCCGCGAGCGTGAGCGGATACATGCGCTGGCTGAGCACGTCGCGAATGATCGCGACCGATTGCCGGTATTCCCATAGCCGCTCGGGCTCGGGGTTCAGCCATGCATGGTGGGGGAACTGGTCGGCGAGGCGGCGCAGCCACACGGCGCCGGCTTCCGGGTTGTTGTATTCGACCGAGCCGCCGGGCTGCAGCACTTCGTACGGGCTCATCGTCGCGTCGCCGACGAAGATCAGCTTGTAGTCGGGCGTGAACTTGTGCAGCACGTCCCACGTCGCGGTGCGCTCGGAGTGGCGGCGCCGGTTGTTCTTCCACAGGTGGTCGTACACGCAGTTGTGGAAGTAGAAGAATTCGAGGTGCTTGAATTCGGCCTTCGCGGCCGAGAACAGCTCTTCCGTGCGCTTGATGTGGTCGTCCATCGAGCCGCCGACGTCGAGCAGCATCAGCACCTTCACGTTGTTGTGGCGCTCGGGCACCATCCGCAGGTCGAGCCAGCCGGCGTTCGCGGCCGTGCTGCGGATCGTGCCGGGCAGGTCGAGCTCCTCGGCCGCGCCCTCGCGCGCGAAGCGGCGCAGCCGCCGCAGCGCGACCTTGATGTTGCGCGTGCCGATCTCGACCGAATCGTCGTAGTCGCGGTACGCGCGCGCTTCCCACACCTTCACCGCGGTGCGGTTGCCGTTCGACGGGCCGCCGATGCGCACGCCTTCCGGGTTGTAGCCGCCGTGCCCGAACGGCGACGTGCCGCCGGTGCCGATCCACTTGTTGCCGCCTTCGTGGCGTTCCTTCTGCTCGTCGAGCAGCGCCTTCAAACGCTCCATCAGCTTGTCGAGGCCGCCCATCGCTTCGATCTGCGCCTTCTCCTCGGGCGACAGCTCGCGCTCGAGGCGCTTCTCGAGCCAGTCGAGCGGGATGTCGAACGCCTCGGACGGCAGCGCGGACACGCCGTGGAAATACGCGCCGAACGCCTGGTCGAACTTGTCGAAGTACTGCTCGTCCTTGACGAGCGTCATCCGCGCGAGGAAGTAGAACGCGTCGATCGACGGCGAGATCAGCCCGGCCTTCAGCGATTCGAGCAGCGTCAGGTATTCCTTCACCGAGACGGGCAGCTTGGCTGCGCGCAGCGCGTAGAAGAAATTGAGCAGCATGGCCGGGCCTTCGCGGGTGGGTTACCGGTTGTGCCGGTTCATGTAGACGAGCCGTTCGAGCAGGCTCAGATCCTGCTCGTTCTTCAGCAGCGCGCCGGCGAGCGGCGGCACGATCTGCTTCGCGTCGGCACTGCGCAGCGCGTCGGCCGGGATGTTCTCGGCGAGCAGCAGCTTCAGCCAGTCGAGCAGCTCGGACGTCGACGGCTTCTTCTTCAGCCCCGACACGCCGCGCAATTCGAAGAAGCTCTCGAGCGCCGCGCGCAGCAGTTCCTCGCGGATGTTCGGGAAATGCACGGCGACGATCTTCTGCATCGTCGACGGATCGGGAAACTGGATGTAATGGAAGAAGCAGCGGCGCAGGAACGCGTCGGGCAGTTCCTTCTCGTTGTTCGACGTGATGATGACGAGCGGACGGTGCTTCGCGCGAATGGTCTCGCGCGTCTCGTACACGTGGAACTCCATCCGGTCGAGCTCGCGCAGCAGGTCGTTCGGGAATTCGATGTCGGCCTTGTCGATCTCGTCGATCAGCAGCACGCTCGGCTGCTCGGCGTCGAACGCCTGCCACAGCACGCCCTTGACGATGTAGTTCGCGATGTCCTTCACGCGCGCGTCGCCGAGCTGCGAATCGCGCAGCCGCGACACGGCGTCGTATTCGTACAGGCCCTGCTGCGCCTTGGTGGTCGACTTGATGTGCCACTGCAGCAGCGGCATGCCGAGCGCGGCGGCCACTTCCTCGGCGAGCATGGTCTTGCCGGTGCCGGGCTCGCCCTTGATCAGCAGCGGGCGCTGCAGCGTCAGCGCGGCATTGACCGCGAGCTTCAGATCGTCGGTGGCGACGTACTGCGAGGACCCTTCGAAACGCATGGCGGCGCTCTTCTTCAACGGGAAAAAAACCCAGTATAAGTCAGAAGGGCTGTCCGGGCGGGCCGCGCCCGCGTATCGTTGCGGGGCTGTGGCGGGGCCCGCCGGGGCGCCGTATGGACGCATTCCCCGCCGACGCGGTACAATCTGGCCGTTTTTTTTGGCCTGCGTGGCGACCGACAAGCAAAACGGCGCGGGCCGTTGCCGCTTCGGCGCCAGTTTCCCCTCAAGCTAGGTTACAAGAGCTATGAACAAATTCGTCGGCAAACACGTCGTTGTCGCAGCGCTCGTGGCGCTCGCGGGCAGCGCGCAGGCGGCCGGTGTGGTCGGCAACCCGAAGGACGGGGCGAGCAAGGCCGCCATGTGCATCGGTTGCCACGGCATCCAGGACTACCGCGCGGCGTACCCGGAGGTCTACCGGGTGCCTGTCCTCGGCGGCCAGAACCAGCAATACCTCGAGAACGCGCTGAAGGCCTACCGCAAGAAGGATCGTCACTTCCCGTCGATGAATGCGATCGCCGGCTCGCTGACCGACCAGGACATCGCGGATCTGTCGGCGTACTACGCCGCCCAGAAGGCCGACACGAAGGACAACCCCTACAAGTAAAGCGCGCGCCGCCGATCTCTCCGGCGGGACAGGAGCATTCATGAACAACGCATTCAAGACGGCGGCGGTGGCACTGGCGGCCGGCCTCGCGATCGGTACCGCGCACGCAGCGGACATCTCGAAGGGCAAGGAACTGGTCGAGTCGCACAACTGCGCGGCCTGCCACGGCGCGCAGCTGAACAAGCCGATCAACGCGGAGTACCCGCGCCTCGCCGGCCAGCACGCCGACTATCTCGTGTGGGCGATGCGCCAGTACCAGATGGGGCTGACGAACCCGCTGATCGGCCGCAACAACGCGATCATGCAGGCGCAGGTCCAGAACCTGTCGGTCAGCGACATGAAGGACATCGCGTCCTACATCGAGTCGCTGAAGGAAACCGACCTCGTGTTCAAGAAGTAAGCGCGACGGGCCTCAGCGGCTCGCGCAGCAGGAATGCCCCGCCTCGGCGGGGTATTTTTTTGTCCGCGGCCCGGCGCAGGTCGATGTGCCGGCCCCGGGGCACTACTCAGTCGCGCGACGCGCGGCGCAGGATGCGCTGCAGGTACGCGTCGGTATCGGGCGGCGTGTTCGTGCGCTGCGCTTCCCAGATCGTCTCGCCGAGGCATTCCATGATCGCGTGCTGCGCGTCGTGGGTCGAGTCGAGCTTCGCGGCCAGCTTGTCGTGCGCGGCGCGGATCCCGGGCGGCTGGTCGATCGACAGCTGCTCGCTGATCGCGAGGTGCATCGACAGGTGCAGGAACGGGTTCGTCCGGCCTTCCTCGGGCGTGTAGTTGCGCGCGGCCGCGCCGTCGGCGTCGGCCAGTTCGTCGTGGTATTCGGGATGCTCGACGATCCAGTCGGCCGCGATCGCTTCCAGCGGCGTCAGGATCTCGCCTGCGCGCTGCTTGCGCCAGGTCTCGGTGAAAAAGCGACGCACGTCGTCGCGGCTTGGATTGAACATGGTGGGGAAACGTCGTGATTCGGGCGGCGTCATGCCGCGTCGCGCATTGTACGCCGGCGCGGCCGACGGCGCTGGCGGTGGCCACCAGGGCGGCTGGAGGCGGGCGGCGGGGCGGGTGTTACGGCCGCCCGTCGCGCAACGGGTAAGCGCGGGCTAGGCTCGCCGCCGCCGCGCCGCTACACTCCGACGATTCCCGTCACGGCGCGTTGCTCGCCCGCTTTCATCTTTCATCATGACCGCCATCGTCCGCTCCTCGTCCGCCGCGCTGCAGGGCGCGCTCTACGTCGCGTTGTCCGCCGCCGCGTTCGGTGCGATGGCGATTTTCGGCCGCTATGCGTATGCGGCCGGCGTCGACGTGCTCGGGCTGTTGATCGTGCGCTTCGCGATCGGCGGCGCGGTGCTCGCGGCGATCGCGCGGCACCGCCGCGTCGCCTGGCCGCGCGGGCGGGCGCTCGCGCCGCTGGTGGCGATGGGCGCGCTCGGCTACGTCGGCCAGTCGTTCTGCTATTTCAGCGCGCTGCAGCACGCGCAGGCGAGCCTCGTCGCGCTGCTGCTGTACCTGTATCCGGCGTTCGTCACGCTGCTGGCCGCGTGGTGGCTCGGCGAGCGCCTCACGCGTGCCAAGGCCGTCGCGCTGGTGCTGTGCGTCGCGGGCTCGGCGCTGATGGTCGGCGGCGGGCACGGCGAGCCGCTCGGAATCGCGCTCGCGCTGGCCGCCGCGGTGATTTACTCGCTGTACATCGTCGGCGGCACGAAGGCGACGCGCGGCGTCGATCCGCTCGCGACCACCGCGATCATCTGCTTGTCGGCCACCGCGACGCTCGTCGCGATCGCCGTCATGCGAACGGCGGCGTTCGGCGCGCCGCCGCGCTGGCCCGCGACGGCCGGCGGCTGGGCGTCGATGCTCGCGATCGCGCTCGTGTCGACGGTCGCGGCCATGCTCGCGTTCTTTTCCGGGCTCGAGCGGCTCGGGGCCGCACGCACGTCGATGCTGTCGACGCTCGAACCGGTCGTGACGGTCGCGCTCGCGGCGCTGCTGTTCGGGGAAGCGTTGTCGCCGCTGCAGTGGGCGGGCGGCGTCGCGATCCTGGCGGCCGTGCTGGCGCTCGTGCGCGCGGGCGGCGCGGCCGCCGACGACGCGACGGCGACGTCGAATGCATGACGGGGAAGAGGAAGCCGCCGGCGCGCAACGGCGCCGGCCGGTATCGCGCGCGGCCCGAGCGGCCGGTGCGATGCGTGGATACGTCAGTCGCGGCTGACGCGCGTCACTCGTTGGGCGGCGGCGTCTTCGGCCGGAACTCGCACAGCGGCTCGATCGCGCAGTGCCAGCATTCGGGCCGGCGGGCCTTGCATACGTAGCGCCCGTGCAGGATCAGCCAGTGATGCGCGTCCTGCAGGAATTCCTTCGGCGTGAACTTCTCGAGCGCGGTCTCGACGGCCCGCACGTCCTTGCCCGGCGCGAGCCCGGTGCGATTCGCGACGCGGAAGATATGCGTGTCGACCGCGATCGTCGGCTGGCCGAACGCGGTGTTCAGCACGACGTTCGCGGTCTTGCGGCCGACGCCCGGCAAGCCTTCGAGCGCTTCGCGATCGGCCGGCACTTCGCCGTCGTAGCGCTCGAGCAGGATCCGGCACGTCGCGACCACGTTCTTCGCCTTGGTGCGATAGAGGCCGATCGTCTTGATGTACTCGGTGACGCCTTCCTCGCCGAGCGCGACGATTTGTCGCGGGGTGTTCGCGACGGGGAACATTTTCCGCATCGCCTTGTTGACCGACACGTCGGTCGCCTGCGCGGACAGCATTACGGCAATCAGCAGCTCGAACGGCGTCGAGTATTCGAGCTCGGTGGTCGGATGCGGATTGAGGCTCTGCAGCGTTTCGTAGATCGCGCGTCGTTTGTTGGCGTTCATGGAGCGTTCTGGTCGGGCGGCACGGCCGGGTCGTCCGGATCGCCGCTGCCTGCGTCGTTGTCGGGGTCGTTGCTGCCCGAGGCCGCGTCGGCATCGCGCTGCGCCTGCTGTTCGGCGAGCCGCTTGCGGCGCGCCTCGGCCGCGTCGATCTGCGCCTGGACGGCCGCGCTCACGCCCTCGGTGTTCTTCGGCCCGGCGCCTTGCCCGGACAGCTCTTCCTTCTTCTTGCGCGCGCGTTCGAGCGCGGCGGCGATGATCGCGCGTTTCTTCGCTTCGGCGTCGTCGGCCGGTGCGGCGGCCGGCGTGCCCGCCGAGCCGGGCCGCGCGGCCGATGCCTCCGCGGCCGGCTTCGCGGCGCTGGCCGCGCGGCGGGCGGCGGCGCGCGCTTCGGCGGCCTCGCGCTCGCGGCGCTGGCGCGCGAGCCGCAGGTCGTGGCGTTCGCGCGCGGCGTCGGCCTGTTCCTGCGACCACGCGTCCCAGCCCGTGCGATCGCCGGTCACCGGCAGCATCGCGATGCAGTCGACCGGGCACGGCGGCACGCACAGGTCGCAGCCCGTGCACAGCGACGCGACGATCGTGTGCATCTGCTTCGGCGCGCCGACGATCGCGTCGACCGGGCACGCCTGCATGCACAGCGTGCAGCCGATGCACAGGTTTTCGTCGATGAACGCGAGCGCGCGCGGATGCTCGGTGCCGTTGACGGGGTTCAGCGGAATCACCGGCTTGCCGAGCAGGCTCGCGAGGCGCGCGATGCCTTCGGCGCCGCCGGGCGGGCACTGGTTGTAGTTCGCGTTGCCGGCGGCGATTGCCTCGGCGTACGGACGGCAGCCGTTATAGCCGCACTTCGTGCATTGCGTCTGGGGAAGCAGATCTTCGATGCGATCCGCGAGTGTTTTGGAATCGGTCACGGTGACGACAGGCTGACAACAGGCGCAGCGGCGCCGAATGGCTCTCGACCGCGTCGGGCGCGGCCGGAAAGGTTTGCCAAAGCTCGATTATCGCCGATTTCCCGCATTGCGCCGGACGCCGTCTATGCGCATAATCGAACCGCTTTTTTGCAGGGGCTCAGCAGGAGGGCGGCCGCCCGCGGCGCGCCCGTTCCAGGGCGGCCGGCGCCGAGGCGGTGGGGTGTCGGTCCGAATCAAGCGGCTCACATAGCAAAGCGCCACCATGAATCAGCCAAAAATCAAAAGAGATCCTGAAGGCACGCGCCGCCGCATCCTGATGGCGGCAGCCGAAGAGTTCGCGAATGGCGGGCTGTTCGGCGCGCGCGTCGATCAGATCGCGCGCCGGGCCGAAACGAACGAGCGCATGCTCTATTACTACTTCGGCAGCAAGGAGCAGCTCTTCACGGCGGTGCTCGAACACGCGTTCTCCGCGCTGACGGAGGCCGAGCGCGTGCTGGATCTCGACGGCGTCGCGCCGGTCGAAGCCGTCACGCGGCTCGCGCATTTCGTGTGGGACTACTACCGCGACCATCCGGAGCTGCTCCGGCTCATCAACAACGAGAACCTGCACGAAGCGCGCTATCTGCACAAGTCGACGCGGATTCGCGAGATGATGTCGCCGATCGTCGCGAAGCTCGGCAACGTGCTGATGCGCGGCCAGAGGGCGGGGCTGTTCCGCGGCGACGTCGATCCGCTGCGCTTCTACGTGACGCTGTCGGGGCTCGGCTACTACATCGTGTCGAACCGCTTCACGCTCGCCGCGACGCTCGGCCGCGACTTCACCGACACCGACGAGCGCGCGGAGATGGTCCGAATGAACACCGAGGTGCTGCTCGCCTATCTGCTGCGGCGCTGACGCGACGAACGCAGGAGCCGACGAGCCGCCCCATCGCGGCCGCGGCCGAATAAAAAAACGCCGCCGTTGCGCGAAGCAACGGCGGCGTTTTTGCGTCGGGATGCGGCGCGTCAGGCGGCCTTGCGGGCCCGCACGGTTTTGGCGCGCGGGCTGCCTGCCGCGCGTTTCGCCGCGGGCGCGGCCTTCGCGGCGGGCGTCCTGGCGGGCGCGACCGTCACGGCCGGCGCCTTCACGCGCGTGCGTTTCGCGGCGGTGACGCGCACCGCCGTTTCCGGCTCCGGCTTGGCGGCCGGCACGACGCCGATCGCGGTCGCATCCTGCGCATCGACGGGCAACTTCGTCGCGCCGTTCTTCGGCTCCGGCGCATGCTCGCGGATGAAGTCGCGCAGTTGCGGATAGATGATCGTGCGCCAGCGGCGGCCCGAGAAGATCCCGTAGTGGCCGCACTTCTCGGCGGTCAGGCTGCGGCGATCGTCCTGCGGGATGCCCGTGCACAGCTCGTGCGCGACGTGCGTCTGACCGCTGCCCGAGATGTCGTCGAGTTCGCCCTCGATCGTCATCAGCGCGGTGTGCTTGATGTCCTGCGGACGCACGCGCTCGCCCTCGACGTCCCACGTGCCTTCCGCGAGCCGGAATTCCTGGAACACGACGCGGATCGTCTCGAGGTAATACTCGGCGGCCATGTCGAGCACCGCGTTGTATTCGTCGTAGAAGCGGCGGTGCGCTTCGGCGTCGTCCTCGTCGCCGCGCAGCAGGCTCTGGTAGAAGTCCCAGTGCGATTGCGCGTGGCGCTCCGGGTTCATCGCGACGAAGCCCGTGTGCTGCAGGAAGCCCGGATACACCTGGCGGCCTTCGCCCGGATAGTTCGCGGGCACCGTGTGGATCACGTTGTTCTCGAACCACGCGGTCGAGTGTTGCGTGGCCAACGAGTTCACCGACGTCGGGCTGCGGCGCGCGTCGATCGGGCCGCCCATCATCGTCATCGTGAGCGGCGTGTCCTCGCCGCGGCTCGCCATCAGCGAAATCGCCGCGAGCACCGGCACCGTCGGCTGACATACCGAGATCACGTGCAGGTTGCGCGCGCCGATGTGACGGATGAATTCCTGGATGTACGCGATGTAGTCGTGCAGGTGGAACGGGCCGACTTCGACCGGCACCATCCGCGCATCGATCCAGTCGGTGATGTAGACCTTGTGATCCTGCAGCAGCGTGCGCACCGTGTCGCGCAGCAGCGTCGAGTGGTGGCCCGACAGCGGCGCGCAGACCAGCACGACCGGTTCGTCCTTCAGTTGCGTGACGGCGTCGGCATCGTCCGAATAGCGCTTGAAGCGCAGCAGCCGGCAGAACGGCTTCTCGATGATCGTCTGCTCGACGATCGGGATGTTGTGGCCGTCCTTGACGATCTGATGAAGGTTGAATTCCGGCTTTTCGTAATCCTTGCCGAGCCGATACATCAGCTCATAGGCGGCCGCCATCCGCGGCGCGCCGGGCATCAGCGAGAACGGGCTGGACGGATTCGCGAACGACTTCGACGCGGCCTGGGCCCAGGCCGTGAGCGGGCTCAGCATCGCCCGCTGGAATTCGTGCAGTTGGTAAAGCATGCAGGCTACTCCCGCGTGGGGGGACGGTGCGCAAGGGCGGCGTGAGGCGTCGCGGCGTGCCGTGTGGGTCAGCGGCCGGCCATGTTGCATTGCAGCCGGACAATCTCGTCGATCATATCGGACAACGATCGTTTGTGCAATGCAACATTTCCCGGTTTTTTCATCAAATTTTTGCGATTTGACGATCTATGAACAAGGGCCCGCGCCGCCGCTCAGCGGCCGGTGGCCACGGCCGGCGCGGGCTGGCCGGCCGCGCGCGCCATCGCGTCTTCATGGTGCATCAGGTTCATCGCGGTATGCACGAGCGCCACGTGCGAGAACGCCTGCGGGAAGTTGCCGACGAGCCGCCCGGCCACCGGGTCGTATTCCTCCGCGAGCAAGCCCAGGTCGTTGGACAGCGCGAGCAGCCGGCTGAAGAGCCGATGCGCGTCGTCGATCCGGCCGAGCAGCGCGTAGCTGTCGACCAGCCAGAAGCTGCACGCGAGAAACGTGCCTTCGCCCGGCGGCAGGCCGTCGTCGTATTCGGTCGTGCGGTAGCGCATCACGAGCCCGTCGTGCAGCAATTCCCGTTCGATCGCGTCGACCGTGCCGACGATGCGCGGGTCTTCCGGCGGCAGGAAGCCGAGCTGCGGCAGCAGCAGCACGCTCGCATCGAGCTCGTCGCTGCCGTAGCTCTGTGCGAACGCCTGCTTGCCTTCGTGCCACGCGTTCGCGCAGACGTCCGCGTGAATCCGCTCGCGCAGCGCGCGCCAGCGGTCGAGCGAGCCGGGCAGCCGGAACATTTCCGCCGACTTGATCGCGCGGTCGAACGCGACCCACGCCATCACCTTCGAGAACGTGAAATGGCGGCGGCCGCCGCGCGTTTCCCAGATCCCTTCGTCGGGTTCCTGCCAGATCTTCTCGAGGTGGTCGAGCAGCGCGCACTGCACCGACCAGACCGTGTCGTCGGCCTGCAGGCCGCCCACGCGCGCGAGATGCAGCGCGGCCATCACCTCGCCGAACACGTCGAGCTGGAGCTGGTTCGCGGCGCCGTTGCCGACGCGCACCGGCAGCGAATCCTGGTAGCCGGGCAGCCAGTCGAGCTCCATTTCCGGCAGCCGGCGCTCGCCGGCGATCCCGTACATGATCTGGATCTGCTCGGGCGAGCCGGCCATCACGCGGCCGAGCCACGTGCGCCACGCGCGCGCCTCGTCGTAGTAGCCGCCGCGCATCAGCGCGAGCAGCGTGATCGTCGCGTCGCGCAGCCAGCAGTAGCGGTAGTCCCAGTTGCGGTTGCCGCCGATCTTCTCGGGCAGCGAGGTGGTCGGCGCGGCGACGATGCCGCCGGTCGGCTCGTACGCGAGCGCCTTCAGCGTGATCAGCGAGCGGCGCACGGCGGCCGCGTAGCGGCCCTGCACCTGGCAGCGGCCCGACCATTCGAGCCAGTAGTTCTCGGTGCGCGCGAGCATCGACAGCGGGTCGCGCGCCGGCGGCAGCCGCATGTGCGACGCCGCGTAGCCGAGCGAGAACGGCACGCGCTCGTCGGCGCTCACCGTGAATTCCGCGAGCGTATGGAGGTTCTTGCCGGTGAGCGGCACCGGCGTGCGCAGCACGACGGTATCGGGGCCCGCGATGGCCTTCATGCCGTCCTCGCGGGTCAGTTGCGTGACCCACGGAATCGAGAAGCCGTAGTCGAAGCGCAACACGAGCTCCATGCGCATCTTCATCGTGCCGTGGCGGCCGACGACGATCCGCACCAGTTCGGACCAGCCGTTGCCGGGCGGCATGAAGTCGATCACGGTGACGGCGCCGTCGGCGCTTTCGTAATCGGTTTCGAGAATCAGCGTGTCGCCGCGATAGCGGCGTGTCGTGTGCGTGATCGCGGCGTCGGCGGCCGGAGCAAGCAGCCAGCGGCCGTGCTCGGGCGTGCCGAGCAGCGCCGCGAAGCAGGCGCCCGAATCGAAGCGGGGCCAGCACAGCCAGTCGACGGAGCCGTCTTTTGCGATCAGCGCGGCCGTGTGGCCGTCGCCGACGAGGGCGTAGTCTTCGATCAGGGCGGGCATGGGCAGGCGATCCTTGGGTATTCGAGTTCACAATGCGGACGTCGGCGGCCCGGACTTCACGCCCGGGCGCCGCGCCCCGTATACTCGGCCGGGCGGCGGAGCGCATGAACGGCCGGCGTTTCGTCCTATCTCAACACTTGAAGCGACTCGATGCAAGGAGGATTCAATGGCCAACCGTTTACGGGAGCGTGACGCACGCGCTTCGACACGAGGGTTGCCGCTTAGGTTCGCTCACTGGATGAAAGGTTTCGCGATCGTGCTTTCCCTGTCCGCGACCCACGCATTCGCGCAGCAATCGTCCGCCCCGGCCGACGGCGTCTACAACCTGCTCGTCGGCACCTATACGGGGGGCGGCAGCGACGGGATCTACGTTTATCGCTTCGATACCAAAACCGGCAGCGTCGCGCCGGTATCGTCGGCGAAGACCGTGAATCCGTCGTATCTGTTGCCGAGCCGCGACGGTCGCACCGTCTACGCGGTCAACGAACTCCCCGGCGACGACGGGCCCGCGACGCAGCGCGGCGGCGTCAGCGCGTTCCGCTTCGACGCGAAGACGGGCGCGCTGAGCTTCATCGAGCGTGTATCGTCGGAAGGGAACGACCCTTGCTATCTCGCGCTGTCGCCGGACGGCAAGTACCTCGTGACCGCCAACTACTCGGTCGCGGCCGACCCGGGCGGCAGCTTCGCGGTGTTTCCGCTGCGCGACGACGGCGCGGCCGGCCAGGCCGTGCTGGCGGTCCACCACGAAGGCACCGGGCCCGTGAAGGGCCGCCAGGACGGCGCGCACGTGCATTCGACGGTGTTTTCGCCGGACGGCCGCTACCTGTTCGTGCAAGATCTCGGCGCGGACAAGATCTACGGCTACCGCTACACGGTGGACGGCAGCCGCGGGCTGATCAGCCCGACCGACACGCGCTACACGCCGGTGAAGGCAGGCTCCGGCCCGCGTCACATGGTGTTCGGCGCGGACGGCCGCTTCGCGTATGTGACGAGCGAGCTCAACGCGTCGGTCGAGGTGTTCGGCTATCGCGACGGCAAGCTGACGCCGGTCGAGACGGTGCCGATGACGGCGCCGGGCTTCAAGGGCAAGGTCGGCGGCGGCGCGATCCACCTGTCGCCGGACGGCCGCTTCCTGTACGCGAGCAACCGCGGCGACGCGAACGACCTGGTGATCTACGCGGTGAACCAGGCCGACGGCCGGTTGAAGCGCGTCGGCCGCCAGTCGAGCCTCGGCAAGACGCCGCGCGAATTCCTGATCGACCCGACCGGCAAGTGGCTGATCGTCGGCAACCAGGACAGCGACACGTTCTACGTGTTCAGTCGCGATGTCGAAACGGGGCAGCTCGGCGCGAATCCGCAGAAGGTCGCGGTCGGCAAGCCGGTCGACTTCAAGCTGGTGCCGGTCGCGCAGTAAATCGCGGCCGATTCCCGGTCGATGCAAGAAGGGCGCTGCCGAGGCAGCGCCCTTCGTATTTGCGGCAGCCGCTTGCGCGGCGCGCCCGTATCGATGCCGGCGGCCGTGCTGCCGGCTTGCTCAGTCGGCCGCGGCTGGCACGAGCACCTCGCGGCTGCCGTTGATGCCCATCGCCGACACGAGGCCCGCGGCTTCCATCTGCTCGACGAGCCGCGCCGCGCGGTTGTAGCCGATGCGCAACTGACGCTGCACCGACGAGATCGACGCGCGCCGCGTGCGCACGACGAACGCGACGGCTTCGTCGTACAGCGGATCGGCTTCCGCATCCGGCGCATCGCCGAACAGGTCCTGCGTCGCGCCGTCGGCGGCCGGGCCGTCGAGAATCCCTTCCTCGTACTGCGGCTCGCCGAACTGCTTCAGGTACTCGACGATCCGGTGCACTTCCTCGTCGGCGACGAACGCGCCGTGCACGCGCTGCGGATACCCGGTGCCCGGCGGCAGGAACAGCATGTCGCCCATCCCGAGCAGCGACTCGGCGCCCATCTGGTCGAGGATCGTGCGCGAGTCGATCTTCGACGACACCTGGAACGCGACGCGCGTCGGGATGTTCGCCTTGATGAGGCCCGTGATCACGTCGACGGACGGCCGTTGCGTCGCGAGGATCAGGTGGATGCCGGCCGCGCGCGCCTTCTGCGCGAGGCGGGCGATCAGCTCCTCGATCTTCTTGCCGGCGACCATCATCAGGTCGGCCAGCTCGTCGATCACGACGACGATCAGCGGCAGCGTCGACAGCGGCTCCGGATCCTCGGGCGTCAGCGAGAACGGGTTGCCGATCTTCTTTTCCTTCGCCTCTGCGTCGCGGATCTTCTGGTTGAAGCCCGCGAGGTTGCGCACGCCGACGGCCGACATCAGCCGGTAGCGCTTCTCCATTTCGCCGACGCACCAGTTCAGCGCGTTCGCCGCGAGCTTCATGTCGGTGACGACCGGCGCGAGCAGGTGCGGGATGCCTTCGTAGACCGACAGCTCCAGCATCTTCGGGTCGATCATGATGAGCCGCACGTCTTCCGGCGTCGCCTTGTACAGCAGCGACAGGATCATCGCGTTGATCGCGACCGACTTGCCCGAACCCGTCGTGCCCGCCACGAGCATGTGCGGCGCCTTTGCGAGATCGGTGACGACCGGGTGGCCGGTGATGTCCTTGCCCATCGCGATCGTCAGTTGCGACGGCGAATGCTGGTACTGCCGCGATTCGAGGATCTCCGACAGGCGGATCATCTGGCGCTTCGCGTTCGGCAGTTCGAGACCCATGCAGGTCTTGCCGGGGATCGTCTCGACGACGCGGATCGACGTGAGGCCGAGGCCGCGCGACAGGTCCTTCATCAGCCCGACGATCTGGCTGCCGCGCACGCCGAGCGCGGGCTCGATCTCGAAGCGCGTGATCACGGGGCCGGCCGATGCGCCGACCACCGTCACCGGCACCTTGAATTCCTGCAGCCGCTGTTCGATTACTTGCGCGGTTTGCGCGAGGTGTTCCTCGGTGATCGTTTCGACGTCGTCGGACGCGGGCTCGAGCAGGTCGAGCGTCGGCAGTTCGACGTTGAACGACGCGGGCGCGTGGAATTCGAACGCGTTCGGGCGCGGCGGGCGGGCGGGGGGCGCGGCCGGGGCCGGTTCGGTCGTCTCGATTGCGTCGGTGGCCGGTGCGCCGATGGGCGGGATCGCGACGGGCGGCGGCGCGGAAATGACGGTTGCCGGCGTGGGCGGGAGGTTCGCGCCGGGGACGGTTGCCGCGGGCGGTGTGGCGGTCACGTCATGCGACACGGACCAGCTCGCCGACGAGGCGGCAGGCGCGGGCTGTGTCGTGAGCGTCGGGGTCGCGACTGCGGCAGGGACAGTCGCGATCGACGGCGCCTGCGTCGCGGTGGCCGCACCGATGGACGTCGGCGATCCGCCTGCAGCGGCGCCTGCGACTTGGTAAGCCGGCGTCGCGGCGGCCGTGGTCGTCGGCGCGATCGCGCCGAAGGACGGTGACGCCGGTGCGGACGCGGCTGGCGACGCGGGCAGGCCGATTGCCGGCTGCGGCGCGACCGCGCTCGATGAGCCGGATGGAGCGAAGGTCGTCGTGCCGGTCAACGTGGTCGATGTGGTTGCCGTGTCGGCGGAAAACGTCGATGCCGGCGCGGAAGACGGCGCAGCGATGGGTGCGGACGTGAAAGTCGCCAGTGTCGCGGTGGCGGGCGCCGGTGTTGCAGGCGCTTGCGCAGTCGAACCGAACGTCGAACCCGACGCGCCGGTCGTCGATGGCGTCGCGGCGGGCGCATCGGTCGATCCGGGCGTCGAAGCGGGGGGAAGCGAACCGTAAGTCATGCCCGTGACACCGGCAGGCGATGCCGACGCGGCGGAAGTAACGGGCGGTGCCGATGCGGCCGGTTGCGACGGCAAAGCGGACGCCGTGCCGGTCGCGCCGACCGGCGAAACGGCGGCGGCGACGGGCGCGATGCTCGATGCGGGGGCAGTCGAGTCAGGCGCCGTGCTGACCTGCGGCGATGCGGCGACAGCCGCAGCCGTCGATGCTGCGGCAAACGGCTGGACCGCCGGCGCTTTCGGCAATTCCGCGGCGACGGTTGTCTGCGTCGCGGCAGGCTGCATCGTCGGCGCAGTCCAATATGTAGCGGCCGTCGCGCGTTGAGTGACGGCCGACAACGGTGCCGCGGGGTCCGCCTCGACCGGCTTGGCAGCTTCCGGTGCAGCGCGATCGATTGCAGGCGCCGGTTGTGCGTCGTCGTTGTCGTCGATATCGACGGACGCGGTCGGCTCGCTGATGCCGGGATCGCGAACGGCTGCAGCACCTGCTGGCGTGAAGGCTGAATGGGTGGACTCCGATCCCGCGCTGTGCGCCGGCGACTCGGCGATCGGGCTTTCGGTCGACACGTCGAGCGCAGAAGCTGCCGGGCTGACAACGTCTTCCCACCGCGCGAGGTCGATGGGCGCGTCGATCGACGGCGCGGTGGCCGCTTGGTCGACGTGACGGATCTCGTCGTCGGCACGATGCGAGAACGCGGCATCGTAGATGCCGGGATTCCACCGTGCGTTCGATTCAGCGTCATCGAATGCAGGAGTGGACAAATCGCCGACCGGAGCCTGCGCGATACCGGATTCCGCCGGCATGAAGGCGTCGAGCACGATCGGTGCGCCGTCGTCGTAAGCGGGTGAGGTCGCGGATTCGGCCGGAACATGGGCGTCCTGGGCTGCGACGCCGTGCGCCGCGGAGACGAACGCGTTCGACGCGGCGGCCGATGCCGATGCCGCGACGCTGCCCGCTGCCGCGGTTACGCCGGCCACGGCAGCGGCTGGGGCCGCCGCGTGCGTCGCATCGCCCGACTGCGCGCCGCCCAGCGTCGCCCATTGCGCGGTGCTGGCCTCGATCGAGCGCAGCGTGTCGTGAACGCTCGGCGCCGGCGTAATCGGCGCGGCCGGCTTCTCGTTCCACGCATAGAGCGGCGCGCGCGCCGGCGCGGGGGGCGCCGGGCGGCGTCGGGCCGCGTCCGGCGACAGGCCGGCTGCCGTCGTGCCCGCGACCGGGCGCACCGGCGGACGCTGCGTTTGCGGCTGCGTACCGGCCGGTCGTGGCGTGACCGTGGCGCGCGGCGCCGTCTGCGTCAGCGCGGCGGCGGCCGGCCGCGCGGCGGTCGGACGCGGCCGGACGGGTTCGAATCCGGCCGGCAGCGGCGCCGGCGCGGGGCGCGGCATTTGCGCGTTCGCCGCGGCGCGCGCGAGGCTGGCGGTGCTGCCGGTGGTCGGCGGCGGCATCGCGCTGGCCGGGATCGGCGCGGCCGGCGCAGGCGTGCGCTGCGGCGCGGTCGGCTTCAGCCAGCCCGACGGCGCGACGGGCTCCGCAAGCGGACGCGGTGGCGTCTTGCTGCGCGGCTTCGGTCGCGCCTGCGGATCGGGTTTCCACACCGTCGGGCGCGAATACCGGCCGTTCTGGCGCGGCGCCATCGAGTTGACGGTGTGGGCGGTGGTCGGCTGTACGACGTCGTCGTCGCGATGCAGCGCGCTGCGCGGCAGGTCGGCGATCCCGCGCGCGTCGTCGTCGCCGCCGTCGCGCGACAGCTTGACGCCGAACGACGTGTCGACCCACGCGGCGAACTGCCGCCAGCCGATGCCGGTCAGCCAGGGCAAGCCGGCGAAGAACAGCACGACCATCGCGACCGGCGTGCCGATCGGGCCGAGCACGTGGGCGAAGCCGGCCGAGCACGCATGGCCGAGCGCGTTCGTGTCGGGGCCCGACAGCGGGCTCGTCAGCGTGACGCTTGAGACGAATACCGCGGCGAAGCCGAGCCACAGGCGGATCGAGCCGCGGCCGGCGAGCCCGGCGCCGCCGGGCAGCATCGCCTGCACGAGACGCCAGAAGAGAAGGAGGAACCAGACGGCGGAGATGCCGAACCAGCCGAAGACAACCGTGTGCATGCTTTGAAACAGGAGTGGGGAGGGGCGCGCGGGGCGCGACCCGCCGAGTTTAACCGGCCGGCGAACAAGACTCTAACGCGGCGTGATTCCGATTCACGCCGCGCGACGCACGTGGATCGCACATGCGCGTCGCGCGCCACGCGAAGGCGGTCGGTCGGCCTTCGCGCGCGCCGTGCATCAGGGGCTCCGGTGCGTGAACGTCAGTGTTGCGCCGGCCTGCGTCACGATCTGCAATTGCTGGGGCGCGCGCATCTGTACGCCGGTCTTCTCGATGTGGGCGAGCGCGTCGAGGTACGCGGATTCGAGCTGGCCGCCGAGCGTGTTCGGGCAGGCCATCCGCGTGCCGGCGAGCGGGCCGAAGCTCAGCAGGCCGTTCTTGATCGCGTAGGTGCCCATGTAGCGGTTGCAGCCCGAGAACCCGCTCGCGCGCCGGATGCCCGAGTCGGTCGACAGCGCGAGCCTGATCGGCTCGCCGTTGTCGCCGTGCGGGATCGCGCGTGGCGTGCCGTCGGCGTTCACCCAGCTGGTGAGTTCCCAGCTCGTGTCGTCGAGCAGCTGGACGGCGGCCGGGTTGTACGGGTCGGGCGCGGGGGCGGCGGAATCGGGATGGGTCGGCATCGCGCAGGCGGCGAGAAGCGTGGCAAGCGTCAACGCGCAGAGCGGCGCGCGCAACGGGCGAAGCAGGCCGGTGCGTGCGCGTGCGGCGGCAGACAGGTGGGACATGAGCCTCGTTCCTCTTCGGATTCTGATCAAGGCGTAAGAGTAACGCACCCGCCCCGCGGCAGGCGAGCCGACACTTCGCGTGCGAAAACGTTCGCGGGGCGCCCACGGGCCTCGCGCGATCGCGCGCGGGTGCGGCCCAACCGCCCAAACCGGCTCCGATGCCCGTGTTAACATCGAAGCCGTTTTCGTCCTCCAACAGAACCAGCGGGAAATCACATGCAGATCGGTCAGCGGCTCGGTACGCCGCTTTCACCCTCGGCCACGCGCGTCATGCTGCTCGGCGCGGGCGAGCTCGGCAAGGAAGTCATCATCGCGTTGCAGCGTCTCGGCGTCGAAGTCATCGCGGTCGATCGCTATCCGGACGCACCGGGCCACCAGGTCGCGCATCGCGCGCACGTGATCGACATGACGGACCCGGCCGCGCTGCGGGCCATCGTCGAAGCCGAGCGCCCGCACCTGATCGTCCCCGAAATCGAGGCGATCGCCACCGACGCGCTCGCGGCGATCGAGGCGTCCGGTCTCGCCGAGGTGATCCCGACCGCGCGTGCGACGCAGCTCACGATGAATCGCGAAGGGATCCGCCGGCTCGCGGCCGAGGAACTCGGCCTGCCGACTTCCCCGTATGCGTTCGCGGATTCGTTCGAGGCCTTCAGCGGGGCCGTCGCGAAGATCGGCATGCCGTGCGTCGTGAAGCCCGTGATGTCGTCGTCGGGCAAGGGGCAGTCGGTCGTGAAGACCGCCGCCGACGTGCAAGCCGCGTGGGACTATGCGATGGCGGGCGGGCGCGTGAACCACGGCCGCGTGATCGTCGAGGGCTTCGTCGATTTCGACTACGAGATCACGCAACTGACCGTGCGCGCGATCGACCCGGCGACGCTCGACACGCGCACCTACTTCTGCGAGCCGGTCGGCCACGTGCAAGTGGCGGGAGACTACGTCGAATCGTGGCAGCCGCAGCCGATGAGCGCGGCGGCGCTCGAGAAGTCGCGCGAGATCGCGCACAAGGTGACCGAGGCGCTCGGCGGGCGCGGGTTGTTCGGCGTCGAGCTGTTCGTGCGCGGCGATGACGTCTGGTTCTCCGAGGTGAGCCCGCGGCCGCACGATACGGGCCTCGTCACGCTTGCGTCGCAGCGCCAGTCGGAATTCGAGCTGCATGCGCGGGCGATTCTCGGGCTGCCGGTCGATCCGGCGCTCGGCACGCCGGCCGCGTCGGCGGTGATCTACGGCGGGCTCGACGAGCGCGGGATCGCGTTCGAAGGCGTGCGCGACGCGCTCGCGGTGCCGGGCGCGGACCTGCGCCTGTTCGGCAAGCCGGAGAGTTTTGCGAAGCGGCGCATGGGCGTCGCGCTGGCGACCGGCGCGACCGTCGACGAAGCCCGCGAACGCGCGAAGCGCGCGGCCGCGGCCGTGCGGCCCGTGTCGGCGCGTTGACGGAACGAGGAGACGACGATGGCGTCGAGGTGGTTGCGTATTGGAAAGCTGGGCGCCGCGCTGGCGCTCATCGCGAGTCTCGCGGGCTGCGGCCTCGCGGCCGCGCCGTGCCGGGTGGCGTCGGCCGGGCTCAAGATCGTGCCGCTCGTCGGCCATGTCGCCGCGGCGCCGACCGATGCGTGCGCGGACGTGATCGATCCGTGATTCCGGCGGCCGGCGCGATTTCCCGCAGCCTGATAAACAATAACCGCGCGCCCGCCGATGGCGCGCTTCCACCCGTCTCGTGAGAGGACCTGCATGATTCGCCCAACCCTCGCCGCGCTTGCGCTCGCCGGCAGTGCCGTTTCCGTCGCGCACGCCGCGCAACTGACCGTCGAAGAGATCGACGCCGACGCGCGCCAGCCTACCGTCTACCAGTGCGCGAACCACAAGGCGCCGGTGCGTGTGTCGTACTGGCTCGCGGGCAACGGCCAGAGCTTCGCGCTCGTGCCGGTCGACGGCAAGCAGATGCTGTTCGTCGACACGGTGTCGGGGTCGGGCGCGCGCTACCAGGCCGGCCGCTATACGTGGTGGACGAAAGGCAAGGAAGCGACGCTGCGCGACGAGATCGCCGACCCGAAGTCGCCGCCGCTGCTGGGCGATTGCGTGCAGGTCGATAAGAAAAAGAAGAAGGGCTGAGCAGCGGGCGCGGAGCCTGTTCGCCCTGACCGGTTGCGCCGGGCTGAAGGCCCGTACGCGCGGCCGACGGCGGGCATCCCGATGCGAGATTGCGCGATCGAACCCCTGATATTTTTCATCCGCCGATACGGCTACGCCGATCGGCCAGCCGCTCGCCTCCGCAGGCCGGGGCAGGCCCGCCGCGCGAACCGCCGTCGCGACCGTTCGCGGCGTTGTCACGGACAGATGCCCGCACGGTGCTACAATACGGCCCTTTCCGCCGGCATTCGCGCCGAACGGAGTCCGCACGGCCTGGCGTCCAGCGTTCGCATTGAACCGGTCCCAAGCGCCAGAGCGGCGCCGCGCGGCGCGCCGCGGCTCCGTCTATTTCCGAATTGTGATGAGCGCAGGCCCCGGCCGGCCTGACGCACGATGTCCCCGCCGCGCCTTTTGAGCGAAACGCCACCATGTCCGATTCTGTCGCCAAGCCCGTCGACGCAACCTTCGATCAATTCGGCCTTGCCCCCGATATCCTGAAAGCCATTGTCGAGCAGGGCTATACGACGCCGACGCCGATCCAGGCGCAGGCCATTCCGGTCGTGCTCGCCGGCCGCGACGTCATGGGCGCCGCGCAAACGGGCACCGGCAAGACCGCGAGCTTCTCGCTGCCGATCATCCAGCGCCTGCTGCCGCAAGCGAACACGAGCGCGTCCCCGGCGCGCCACCCGGTGCGGGCGCTGATCCTCACGCCGACCCGCGAACTCGCCGACCAGGTCGCCGCGAACGTGCACGCGTATGCGAAGCACACGCCGCTGCGCAGCGCGGTGGTGTTCGGCGGCGTCGACATGAACCCGCAATCGGCCGAACTGCGCCGCGGCGTCGAGATCCTGATCGCGACGCCGGGCCGCCTGCTCGACCACGTGCAGCAGAAGACGGCGAACCTCGGCCAGGTGCAGATCCTCGTGCTCGACGAAGCCGACCGGATGCTCGACATGGGCTTCCTGCCCGATCTGCAGCGCATCCTGAACCTGCTGCCGAAGGACCGTCAGACGCTGCTGTTCTCGGCCACGTTCTCGGGCGAAATCAAGAAGCTCGCATCGACCTACCTGCGTAACCCGCAGACGATCGAGGTCGCGCGCAGCAACTCGACGAACGCGAACGTCACGCAGATCGTCTACGACGTCGCGGAGGGCGACAAGCAGGCGGCCGTCGTGCAGTTGCTGCGCGATCGCGGCCTCAAGCAGGTGATCGTGTTCTGCAACAGCAAGATCGGCGCGAGCCGTCTCGCGCGCAATCTCGAACGCGACGGCGTGGTCGCGTCGGCGATTCACGGCGACAAGACGCAGATCGAGCGGATGCAGGCGCTCGACGCGTTCAAGCGCGGCGAGATCGAAGCGCTGGTCGCGACCGACGTGGCCGCGCGCGGCCTCGACATCGCCGAGCTGCCGGCCGTGATCAACTTCGACCTGCCGTTCAGCGCGGAAGACTACGTGCACCGGATCGGCCGTACCGGCCGCGCGGGTGCGACGGGCGACGCGCTGTCGCTGTGCAGCCCGAACGAGCGCAAGCAGCTCGCCGATATCGAGAAGCTGATCAAGCGTCCGCTCGACGTGCAGACGCTCACGCTCGACAAGCCGGCGCGCCAGCGTCACGATGAACGTGGCGGCGAGCGCAATAGCGAGCGCGGTGGCGAACGAGGTGGCGAGCGCGGCGGTCGGCGCGATCGCGACGAGCATCGCGGTGCATCGGGTCGCCGGTCGGGCAGCACCGAGCGCGGCGGCCATCATCGCCGCCACGAAGCGCCGGTCGATGATTTCTTCCTGAAGCCGTACGAGCCGTCGGCGTCCGCGAAGCAGCCGGACGACGCGCAGCCCGCGCAGCAGCCGGAAAAGAAAGGGCCGAAGCGCCAGGTCGCCGCGCTGCTCGGCGGCTTCGGGATGCCGCGCAAGCCGTCGGCGTAAGCCGGGCGGAGCGCAGCGGCGGCGCGTCGGCGCTGCCGGACAAGCGGGTGCATGCGACGAGCATGTGCCCGTTTTT
Organism: Burkholderia sp. BCC0398; assembly: GCF_902833245.1. NCBI lineage: Bacteria > Pseudomonadati > Pseudomonadota > Betaproteobacteria > Burkholderiales > Burkholderiaceae > Burkholderia > Burkholderia sp. BCC0398. The sequence continues at coordinate 103,374 of NZ_CADFEM010000003.1, read as the reverse complement.
CATTGGGCGACGCGATCGGGGCGGGGCGGGGAGTGCGCGCGGCCGCGAAAGCTTGCCGCGTGCGGGATTGGATATTTTGATGCGGTGTCGCAGCGGACGAGGTGCTCCGGCTTCCGTCACGGTTTCATGCGGTCGGATGCGCCGCTGACGGATGCCGGAACGCAGTCGCTACGGGGGCCGGTGCCGCGCAGGCGGTTCAACCGGCGCGCGGCCCGAAGCGACGTGCCCACGCGTCGGTCGCGGCCGCGTAGAACGCGTCGATCGTATGGCCCGGTAGATCGCCGCCTTCCGCCAGACCGAGATGCGCTGCCGCCGCCCGCAGCGCCGGCAGCGGATCGTGGCGCTCGAGCGCCGTCGCGCCCGTCTGCTTGCTGAGCTTTTCGCCGTTCGCATCGACGACGACCGGCACGTGCAGGTATGCGGGCGTCGGCACGCCGACGCAGCGCTGCAGATAGATCTGGCGCGCGGTCGAATCGAGCAGGTCGGCGCCGCGCACGACGTGCGTGATACCGGCGTCGGCATCGTCGACGACGACCGCGAGCTGATACGCCCATTGGCCGTCCGCGCGTTTCAGCACGAAATCGCCGACTTCGGTCGCGAGGTTCTGCGATTGCGTGTGCTGCCAGCGGTCGTCGAACGTGACGACCGCGTCGCTGCCGTCCGGCACGCGCAGCCGCCATGCGCGTGCAGGCTTGCCGTGCAGGCCGGTGCGGCAGGTGCCCGGATACGCGAGCGTCGTGTGGCGTTCATGCGCGGCGCGCAGCGAATCGGCGATTTCCTTGCGCGTGCAGCCGCACGGATACACGCGCCCCGCCGCGACGAGCCGCTCGAGCGCGGCCGCGTAGGCCGCGTCGCGCGTACTCTGCCAGACGGGCGGTTCGTCGGGCGTCATCCCGAAATGCGCGAGCGTCGCGAGGATGTCGTCGGCCGCGCCGGGCACCGTGCGCGGGCCGTCGAGATCCTCGATGCGCACGAGCCAGATGCCGTCGTGCGCGCGTGCGTCGAGCCAGCTCGCGAGCGCGCCGACCAGTGAGCCGAAGTGCAGCGGCCCGGTGGGCGAGGGCGCGAAGCGGCCGCGATAGCCGGGGTTCATCGGCGGGGCGCGGTGAGACGGGGGGGGAGGCGCGCCGTTACGCGGCGCTGGCTGCCTGCGCGCAGGCCGGGCACGACTGGCCGGGCACGTAGCTCGGCGATCGTTGCGCTTCCGGCGTGACGACCGCGCGACACGCGAAGCACGTGACGTTCTCGGTGGGCTGGAGTTGCGGATTCAGCGCGGTGCGGTAATCGAACACGAAGCAGTCGCCGTGATAGTGGGCGCCGCCGACTTCCTCGAAGTACTTCAGGATCCCGCCTTCGAGCTGGTACACGTTGTCGATGCCGATTTCCTTCATGTGGATCGCGGCTTTCTCGCAGCGGATGCCGCCGGTGCAGAACGACACGACCGTCTTGCCTTCGAGATCGGCGCGGTTCGCGTCGATCACTTCCGGGAATTCGCTGAACTTGTCGATCCGGTAGTCGAGCGCGTTGTCGAACGTGCCGACGTCGACTTCGAACGCGTTGCGCGTGTCGAGCATCACGACCGGGCGGCCCGTGTCGTCGTGGCCGCGGTCGAGCCACGTCTTCAGCGTGCGCGCATCGACGAACGGCGCGCGGCCGAGTTCCGGCTTGATCGCGGGCTTCTTCATCGTGATGATCTCGCGCTTCAGGCGCACGAGCATGCGGCGGAACGGCTGCGAGTCGGACAGGCTTTCCTTGAACTGCAGCGTCGCGAACTTGCCTTCGAACAGCGGATCGTGGCGGATGTACGCGATGAACGAGTCGGTGGCTTCGCGCGTGCCGGCGATGAACAGGTTGATGCCTTCCGGCGCGAGCAGGATCGTGCCGCGCAGGCCGAGTTCGTTGCAGCGGGCGGTGACGAGCGGACGCCATTGCTCGTTCGCGTCGAGCGACACGAAGTGGTAGGCGGCGAGGTTGACGATGGTCATGATGGTCCGACGGGAAAACGGCCGCACGGCGGCCCGCAAAAAAGGGTGCGAAGCCGGGGCGTTGATTCGAAAAACCGTATTATCCCGCAAACGGCGCGGGCATCGGTATCCGGCCGATCGGCCAGCCGCGCGACGCGTCGCCGCGTGCATCGGCCGAACGGCCAAAACGGGCATTTTTTGGGCAGCCTGCGCGGCGAGGCGGCTACAATAGCGCCCATGTCAGATCCTCGCTTCGTCCATCTTCGCGTTCACTCCGAGTTCTCGATCGCCGACGGCATCGTGCGCATTGACGACATCGTCAAGGCGGCCGCCGCGGACGGTCAGGGCGCGCTCGCGCTCACCGATCTCGGCAACGCATTCGGTCTCGTCCGTTTCTACCAGGAAGCCCGCGGCAAGGGCATCAAGCCGATCGCCGGCTGCGACGTCTGGATAGCCAATCCGGACGACCGCGACAAGCCGTCGCGGCTGCTGCTGCTGGTCAAGGACAAGGTCGGTTACCTGAATCTCTGCGAGCTGCTGTCGAAGGCGTGGCTCACGAACCAGTACCGCGGCCGCGCGGAACTCGACGCGAGCTGGCTCGACGGCGAGCTCGCGCAGGGGCTGCTCGCGCTGTCGGGCGCGCAGCAGGGCGATATCGGGCTCGCGCTGGCCGCGGGCAACGAAGAAGCCGCGCGCCGTCACGCGGAGCGCTGGGCGCGGGTGTTTCCGGGCGGCTTCTACATCGAGCTGCAGCGTTACGGCCAGCCGGGCGCCGAGGCATACATCCAGCAGGCCGCGACGCTCGCCGCGTCGCTGAAGCTGCCGGTCGTCGCGACGCACCCGACGCAGTTCATGACCGACGACGATTTCACCGCGCACGAGGCGCGCGTGTGCATCTCGGAAGGCGACATCCTCGCGAACCCGCGGCGCCAGAAGCGTTTCACGACCGACCAGTATTTCCGCACGCAGGACGACATGGCCGCGCTGTTCGCCGACCTGCCGTCGGCGATCGCGAACACGGTCGAGATCGCGAAGCGCTGCAACCTGAAGCTCGAGCTCGGCAAGCCGAAACTGCCGCTGTTCCCGACGCCGGACGGCATGTCGCTCGACGACTACCTGGTCCAGCTGTCGAAGGAAGGGCTCGAGACCCGCCTCGCGCAGTTGTATCCGGTCGAAGCCGAGCGCGACGCGCAGCGCGACACGTACTACAAGCGCCTCGAATTCGAGTGCGGGACCATCACGAAGATGGGCTTTCCCGGCTACTTCCTGATCGTCGCGGACTTCATCAACTGGGCGAAGAACAACGGCGTGCCGGTCGGCCCGGGCCGCGGCTCGGGCGCCGGCTCGCTGGTCGCGTACGCGCTCGGCATCACCGATCTCGATCCGCTGCGCTACAACCTGCTGTTCGAGCGCTTCCTGAACCCGGAACGCGTGTCGATGCCCGACTTCGACATCGACTTCTGCCAGCACGGCCGCGATCGCGTGATCCAGTACGTGAAGGAGAAATACGGCGCGGACGCCGTGTCGCAGATCGCCACGTTCGGCACGATGGCCGCGAAGGCGGCCGTGCGCGACATCGGCCGCGTGCTCGACCTCGGCTACATGTTCACCGACGGCGTCGCGAAGCTGATTCCGTTCAAGCCCGGCAAGCACGTGACGATTGCCGACGCGATGAAGGAAGAGCCGCAGTTGCAGGAGCGCTACGACCACGAGGACGAAGTCCACCAACTGCTCGATCTCGCGCAGCGCGTCGAGGGCTTGACGCGTAACGTCGGGATGCACGCGGGCGGCGTGCTGATCGCGCCCGGCAAGCTGACCGATTTCTGCCCGCTGTACACGCAGGGCGACGACGGCGGCGTGGTCAGCCAGTACGACAAGGACGACGTCGAAGCCGTCGGCCTCGTGAAGTTCGACTTTCTGGGCCTCACGACGCTGACGATCCTCGACTGGGCCGAGCGCTACATCCGCCGCCTCGATCCGTCGAAGGCCGACTGGTCGCTCGCGCAGGTGCCGCTCGACGATCCGGCGTCGTTCCAGATCCTGAAGAAGGCCAACACGGTCGCGGTGTTCCAGCTGGAAAGCCGCGGGATGCAGGGCATGCTGAAGGATGCGCAGCCCGACCGCTTCGAGGACATCATCGCGCTCGTGTCGTTGTACCGTCCGGGCCCGATGGACCTGATCCCGAGCTTCTGCGCACGCAAGCACGGGCGCGAGAAGGTCGACTATCCGGATCCGCGCGTCGAACCCGTCCTGAAAGAGACCTACGGCATCATGGTCTATCAGGAGCAGGTGATGCAGATGGCGCAGATCATCGGCGGCTATTCGCTCGGCGGCGCGGACTTGCTGCGTCGCGCGATGGGCAAGAAGAAGCCCGAGGAGATGGCCAAGCATCGCGAGATCTTCGCCGAGGGTGCGGCGAAGAACGGCCTCACGCGCGAGAAATCCGACGAGATCTTCGACTTGATGGAGAAGTTCGCGGGCTACGGCTTCAACAAGTCGCACGCGGCCGCGTATGCGCTGCTCGCGTATTACACCGCGTGGCTGAAGGCGCACCATCCGGCCGAATTCATGGCGGCCAACATGACGCTCGCGATGGACGACACCGACAAGGTGAAGATCCTGTTCGACGACTGCGTCGTGAACAACCTCGCCGTGCTGCCGCCGGACATCAACCAGTCGCATTACCGGTTCGAGCCGGTCGCGCAAGCCGACGGCAAGCGCTCGCGCACGATCCGCTACGGGCTCGGCGCGGTGAAGGGCAGCGGCCAGAACGCGATCGAGGAAATCCTGCGTGCGCGCGAGGAAAAGGCGTTCACCGACCTGTTCGACTTCTGCGAACGGATCGACCGGCGCGTCGTCAACCGCCGCACGGTCGAGGCGCTGATCCGCGCCGGCGCGTTCGACTCGCTGAACCCGAACCGTGCGCAGTTGATCGCGTCGGTGCCGCTCGCGATGGAAGCGGCCGATCAGGCCGAAGCGAACGCGATGCAGGCCGGGCTGTTCGACATGGGCGCCGAGTCGCCGCATGCGCACGCGCTCGTCGACGAACCCGCGTGGGACGACAAGCGCCGCCTGCAGGAAGAAAAGGCCGCGCTCGGCTTCTACCTGTCCGGTCATCTGTTCGACGCGTATCGCGAAGAAGTGCGCCGCTTCGTGCGACAGAAGGTCGGCGACCTGAAGGAAGGGCGCGACAAGCTCGTCGCCGGCATCATCGCGTCGCTGCGCACGCAGATGACCCAGCGCGGCAAGATGCTGATCGCGCTGCTCGACGACGGCTCCGGCCAGTGCGAGATCACGATCTTCAACGAACAGTTCGAGGCGAACAAGGCGCTGTTCAAGGAAGACGAGCTGCTGATCGTGCAGGGGCAGGCGCGCAACGACGCGTTTACCGGCGGCATTCGCTTCACCGCCGATACCGTGATGGATCTCGAACGCGCCCGTAGCCGCTATGCGCAGGCCGTGCGGCTGACGATGAACGGCAACGCCGACGCGCTCGCGCTGCGCCGCGTGCTCGAGCCGCACGTGTCGAACGACGATCCGGCCGCGGCGAACGTGGTCGAAGCGCCCGCGCCGCGCGGCGGGGGGCGCGATGGCGGTCGGCGCCCGCCGGCGCCGCTGCCGAACGGGCTTGCCGTCCAGATCCACTACAGCAACGCGCGCGCGCAAGGCGAAATGCGCCTGGGCGACGCGTGGCGCGTGAAGCCGAGCGACGTGCTGCTGGCGGATCTGCGCGCGGCGTTCGACGGCAGCGTCGTCGAAATCACGTACTGACCGCGCCCCGCTTCGGCGGCGGTCGCGCAGAGGCGGCCCGCCGCATCGCCATCGTGCGGTGCGGCGGGCCGTTTTTACGTGTGGCGGCAGCCGGGGTCTTGGGCTGGCCATCCGGACGCTATACAATCCCGCGCTGACCGTCCGAACGCGACGCGTGCCGCGGGTTCGCATGGCGAGCATCGCCGGTAGCGCGCGTAAACAGGGGCGGGATCCGTGCGGCGTGCGGCAGCGCGCGGCACGGTAAGCCCTCGGACCAGGATGCCGTGGAACGGCCCGTCGCGACGATAAAAACTGATTGTCCCCACATGACCATGGCCAATGGAAACCCGCCGCAGCGGATCCTCGTGATCCGGATTGATTTTCTGGGCGACATGCTGTGCACGACGGCGTTTCTCGGCGCGCTGAAGGCGCGTTGGACGGGCGCGGAGCTGCATGTGGTCGCGAACCGCTACAACGCGGCCGCGCTGGCCGGAAACCCGGACGTGGATACGATCCACACCTACGTGTACAGCCGCCAGTGCGAGCGCAACGATCGTCCCGGCCGGATGCGCGCATTCCTCGACCGGCTGCGCCTCGTGCGCCGTCTGCGCCGCTTGCGGTTCGACCTCGTGATCGTGCCGAACGGCGGCATGCATCGCAGCAGCATGCAGTTCGCGCGCCAGCTTCGCGCGAAGGATTGCCGCTGGCACGATGCCGAGACCGAATTCGACGATCGCAAGCCCGAGCATGTCGCGCGGCGGCCGATGTGCCACGAAGCGTTGTCGGGCTTCCGGCTCGTGCCCGAACTCGGTTGCGCCGATCTCGATCGCCTCGCGCTGTCGGTGCATCCCGATCGCACGCTGCAGGAAACGTGGCATCGGCTGCTCGGCGCGCGCATGAGGCCGCGCGTCGGGCTGTTCGTGTCGAACAAGGCGGTCGAGCGCCGCTGGCCCGCCGACCGCTGGCGCGACCTCGGCGAGCGCCTCGCACCGGTCGCCGACGTGATCGTGTTTCGCGATCCGGCCATCGGCCACGCTGCCGAAGGCGAGTTGTGGCGCGACGTGAATGCACGGCATGTCGCACCTTCGTCGGTCGCCGAGCTGGTGGCGGCCGCGAGCCTGCTCGATGCGATCGTCTCGGCCGACAGCGCGCCCGTGCATCTTGCGTCGGCGCTCGGCGTACCGGTGGCCGCCCTGTTCGAGGATCGTCCCGAGAAATACCTGCGCTGGCATCCGCTCGGCGTGCCGCACGTGATCCTGCGCGCGGGCCCGACCGTCGACGCGATCGGTATCGATGCGGTCGAGCGCGCGGTGCGCCACCTGCTGCCGCAGGCCGGCCATCGCGACGAAGCCGCGGCCGGTACGGCGCTCGCGCAACCGGCCGCCGCCACGTCACCTGCGATCGCGCCGATCGCATCGTAGCGCCGGGCGCGTCGTGCGGCCGCGTCCCGCACGACGCTGCGCCGGCGGGGCCGCATCGCGGCAGCCTGTGCGGCCGGTGCGCGATGCCGCGCCGGCTGCTGCAAAATCCTGTACATTGCCAGCCTTGTTCAGCCAGCCAGACGATCACCGTGGCCCTGTTTTCCTCCGCCCGTCCGCCCAGAACCATCCTCGTTGCCGCGCCGCGCCGTATCGGCGACGTGCTGCTGACGACACCGCTCGTCCGGTCGCTGAAGGCCCGCTGGCCGGACGCGCAGATCGACATGCTGGTGTTTCGCGGCACCGAGGGCGTGCTCGAGCACAATCCGGACGTGCGGCGCGTGATCGTGGTCGCGCAGCGCGCGGGGTTCGGCGAGCGGCTGCGCGACGCGCTGTCGATGTGGCGCCGCTACGATCTCGCGTGCGCGGCGCTGAGTTCCGACCGGCCGCGTTTCTACAGCTGGTTCGCCGGTCGCAAGCGGGTCGGCCTCGTCGACCCGAACCGCGTCACGTGGCTCACGCGGATGATGCTGAACGGGATCGCGATCAATCACCATGAATCCGCACATACGGTCGTCAGTACGCTCGCGCTTGCGCCGGTGATCGGCATCGAGCCGGTGTCCGAGGTCGTCGCGCCCGGCATCGGCGACGATCCCGCGCGGCGCGCACGTTTCGACGCGTGGCTCGCCGAGTCGCCCGCGATCCGCGCCGGCAAGCCGCTGGTCGTGCTGCATCCGTATCCGATGTTCCGCTACAAGCAATGGCGGCTCGACGGCTGGGTCGAGATGATCGGCTGGTTGCGCGAGCAGGGCTTCGCGGTCGCGCTGTCGGGCGGCCCGGCCGATCGCGAGCGCGAGTATGCGGAGCAGGTCGCGAGCGAGGCGGGTGGCGACGTGCTGAACCTGGTCGGCCGCCTGACGTTCGGCGAGAGCGCGGAGCTCGTGCGGCGCGCGCGGCTCTTCATCGGGCCCGACACCGGCGCGACGCACGTCGCGGCCGCGACCGGCACCGACACGATCGCGCTGTTCGGGCCGTCCGACCCCGTGCGCTGGGGGCCGTGGCCGCAGCACTGGCCCGCGACCGAGAATCCGTGGTCGCTGCGCGGCTCGGGCCGGCACGGGAACGTGTGGCTGCTGCAAGGGGAAGGCGACTGCGTGCCGTGCCGGCACGAAGGCTGCGAGCGTCATGTCGACAGCCGCAGCGACTGCCTCGTTCATCTCAGTGCGCAGCGCGTGAAGGCCGCGGCAGCCGAGATGCTCGGGCTGAATCCGCCGGGCCCGGCCGACATCGTCGTCGACACGTCGCGGCTGCACCGCACCGGATCCGACTGACGCGCGGCAAGCGCGCGTTTTTCTTCGTTCGCAGGGGGCGTGTTTCGCGGAGAGCCGCGCGGCTCGCCCGCATCGGCGGTGGATGTCCGCTGCCCCGAACCCGGCCGGGCAGGGCAGCGGAACGTATGCCGGCGTGCGTTACACGCTGCGCCGGATCGCCGACGTTTCGCGCGGCAGGGCTTCGCCGCGTTCGCCGCAACCGAGCAGGATGCCGGCCAGCAGCACGATCAAGTGCCCTTCGGCGAAATCCAGCAGCAGCGAATTCGCGAGGCTGCCGATCGCGAAGATCGCGAGCCACCCGAGCAGCAAGTGCTGCGAGCGCGGATCGAGCGTACGGCTGCCGCGCGCGATCTGCACGATCAGGTTGACGAACAGCAGCAGGCCGATCGTACCGAGCTGCACGGCCATCAGCAGGTATTCGTTGTGCGGGTTCGACGTGAGCTGCCCTTCGGCGGCCGTCTTGCCGGCCGTGAGCTTCTCGAATTCGGATTCGAGGCCGCCCGCACCGTAGCCGATCACCGGGCGCTGCCGATACAGCTCCAGCCCCTTCTTGTACCACTCGAGGCGCAGCCCGGTCGACGTGGCCGCATCGCTCTGCCGGTATTGCTGCACTTCCGTCACGACCTTCGTCAGCCGGCCGTTGTGGACCGTGCATGCAGCAACCACGAGCGCGACGCCCGCCAGGACGAGCACGCCGGCGGCAAGCCCCGCGCGCAGCGCGGACTGCCGGCGCAGCAACAGCACGAAACGCACCGCGACGACGAGGATCAGCAGCAGCGCGATGACCTGTCCCGTGCGTCCCTGCAGCATCACGAACACGTTGACGAGCGACCACGCGGCGACGCCCGCATAGGCGGCGCGCGACAGCGCCGTGCGGGCCGCGAGCGCGAGATCGGCCGCCTGGTAGAACAGCAGCGCGCCGAACATGCCGGCCGCGATGTGGTTCTTGAACACCCACGCGCGCGACAGCGGCAGTTGGGTCGCATACGCCGGCCCGATCGCGGTGAGCCCGAGATAGTTGGTCGTCGACAGCAGCAGGATCACGCACAGCGTGCCGAACCAGCAGCGCCGCACGAACGGCGCCCAGTTCGAATGACGGAACGCGAGCACGGCGAATGGCAGCAGCAGCAGCTTGTCGTACTTCGCGACCCAGTTCCACGCCTTGTGATGCGGTGCGACCGTATAGGTGACGCTCGCGGCCAGCGCGGCCAGGATCAGCAGCGCCGCGAGCGAAGCCGGGTCGGCGACGAACGAGCGCAGGTCGCGCCAGAACTCGGGGGAGATCACGAGCGCGGCGGCGAACAGCCCGCAGAACACGTTGGTCAGCGCGGTCGAAACGGGCACCATGCAGAGCGCGGCGACGGCGAATGCGCGGGCGGCGGTCAGGCGCCGCGTGGCGGGAGCGGAAAACGAAAGCATCGGAACCTGTCGTATGGACGAATGCGGCTTGCGGGCATCTGCGCCGCGTCGCTTATCCCGGCGAGAGACCCGGGACGAACGGCGCAGTATACGCGAAGCAGGGCAGGTTTCCGTGCGGTTTTCGGGGCGGGATCAGCTGAACGCGCGCTTGATCCGCGAGCGCAGCAGCGCGCGCTTGAGGCGGCCTTCCACCACCGGTGTATCGAGCGCGATCTGCGTGCCGAGCGGCTCGCCGCGATGCAGGTAGTAGCGGTCGAACGTCGCCTGCGTCATGCCCCATTTGTTCAGGAACTGGCGGCGGCCGTCGTTCTTGACGATCTTGCCGGTGCTCTTCTGCTGGAAGTGGTACACGAGGCTTTCGCCGACGCCGACGAAGATCCGGCAACCGGCGTCCCAGAATTTCATCGAGAAGTCGTTGTCGCTGCTCATGCCCGGCGACAGCTCGCTGCTGTAGCCGCCGATGCGGTTCCACCAGTCGCGGTGCACGAGCGTCGGCGGCCAGGTCGAGCCGAGCCAGTCGGCACGCACCAGCTTCGGAGTCGCGGCGACGAGGCCCGCCGCGTCGAACTGCTCGGCGTCGCGGCCGAAATTGCTGACGACCACGCACGGGTTGCGCGTGTCGACCGGCTCGACCATCGTGCCCGACAGCATGAACAGGTCGGTGGGCATCTGTTCGATGCGGCGCACGAGCGCCGTGTCCCAGCCCGGGCAGCAGAACATGTCGTCGTTCATGTAGACCACGTAGTCGCGCGTGGCGCGCGCGGCGGCCAGGTTGACCGCATGGCAGATGCCGATGTTGGTCGGCGACGCGGTGTGTTCGATCCCTTCGTTGCGCACCCAGTCGAGGGTGCCGTCCGAGCCGTCGTTCACGTGCACGATGATCTGGTGGTCGTACGCGGAATGCCGGCGCAGGCTGTCGACGACGAGCTTGAGGTACGGCAGGTTGTTCCAGGTCGGGATGATGATGGAGAACATGGCGGTCGGATTCGGTGGTCGTCGTGACGGGCGGCGCGCAGCGCGGCCGCTCGGGCGGGCACGCACGGTGCGCGCAACCCGGCATTGTAACGCCGCGCCGATCGCGCACCGGGCGGGTGCCTAGCGTGTCGGCTCGTGACCGAGCTTCAGGAAGCGGTAGTACACGGTTTCCGCGTTGAACACCGCGATCATGAAGCCCGCGCGGCCGTCGAGGAACCCGCGCCGCAGCACGTAGGTTCGCACGAACGCCCACGCGCCGCGGCCGAGCGCCTTGCCGAAGCCGCCGCGCTGGCCGGCCGCGCGGCGCTGGCGCGCGCCGGCCGTCGAATACGCGTCGAGCTTGCGCACGACCGTTTCGAAATCCTCGTACGAGTAGTGCATCAGCTTGCCGGTCAGGCGCTGCGCGGCGGTATCGAATACGAGGCGCTCGTGCACGAGATCGTCCGAGAACCGTGCGGTGCCGCGCCGGAACAGCCGCGGCACCCAGTCCGGATACCAGCCGCTGTGATGGATCCACTGGCCGCAGAAGCTCGACAGCCGGTCGAGCGCATAGACCTGCGCGGCCGGCGCGCGGATCGCGTCGCGGATCGACCGCGCGAGTTCCGGCGTGACGATTTCGTCGGTATCGAGCGACAGGATCCAGTCGGTGCCGAGCGCGTCGAGCGCGCGGTTCTTCTGCGGGCCGAAGCCCGGCCAGTCGCGCTCGACGATCACGCGCGCGCCGTGCGCCTGCGCGATCGCGACGGTATCGTCGGTGCTGCCGCCGTCGATCACGACGACGTCGTCGGCGAACGACAGCGCATCGAGACACTGCGCGAGCCGCGCGGATGCGTTGAGGGCGATGAGGGCGACGCCGAGGGAGGGTTCAGCCATGAAATCGTCGGAAAGGCGGAGAAAACGGTGAGCGGCAGTATACCTTCGGCCCGGCCGCGGCCCGCATCGGCGACGGGCGTGCCCGCGGGGGCGGTGCAGCTATAATGTTGAGCCCTTTCCGGCACCCGCCCGACGGGGCGCACACCCGGGCGGCCACGCGCCGGGCGCCGCATCGCGGCTCAAGAAGGATTGCCTTGGAAACCCAGAACACTCTTCGCAAACCGATGGACGGCACCGGCACGTCGCCGCTCACGGTCCTCAAGCGCCTGTGGCCGTACATCCGGCCGCTCGTCGGCATCGTGGTGCTCGCCGTGATGACGATGGGCGTCGTCGCGGCCACCGAAGCCGGCATTCCGGCGCTGCTCAAGCCGCTGCTCGACCACGGCTTCGGCTCGCACGGCAGCGACAGCGCGAAATGGTACGTGCCGATCGCGGTGATCGGCCTCGCGCTGGTGCGCGGCGTCTCGCAGTACACGTCGAATTACCTGCTCAACTACGTATCGAACCGCATCCTGCTGCAGCTGCGGCTCGAAATGTTCCAGCGGATGCTCCACACGGGCGCGTCGTTCTTCCAGCGCGAAACCGCGAGCACGGTAATCAACGCGATCGTGTTCGAGGTCAACCAGATCCTGTCGGTGCTGACGGGCGTGATGGTCACGCTCGTGCGCGACTCGCTGACGGTGATCTTCCTGCTCGGCTACCTGTTCTACCTGAACTGGCGGCTCACGCTGATCGTCGCGGTGATCCTGCCGGGCATCGGCTGGCTCGTCAGCAAGATCAACCGCCGGCTGCGCCGCCTGAACCGCGAGCACCAGACGCTGACCAACGAACTGTCGTACATCGTCGAGGAGACGGTCGGCGGCTACAAGGTCGTCAAGGTGCACAACGGCGAAGCGTACGAGATGGACCGCTTCACGACGATGAGCAAGCGCCTGCGCGGCTATGCGATGCGCATGACGATCTCGGGCGGCCTCGCGCAGCCGCTCACGCAGTTCCTCGCGTCGATCGCGCTCGCGGTCGTGATCACGATCGCGGTCGTGCAGTCGTCGAACGACCAGACGACGGTCGGCGGCTTCGTCGCGTTCGTCACGTCGATGCTGCTGGTGATCTCGCCGCTCAAGCACCTGATCGACGTCAACCAGCCGCTGCAGCGCGGGATGACGGCCGCCGAGCTGATCTTCGGGCTGATCGACGAGCCGGCCGAGCCGCAAGGCGGCGGGCGGCCGCTGTCGCACGCGCGCGGCGAGATCGAGTTCCGCTCCGTGTCGTTCGATTACGGCGCGGCCGAACGGCCGACGCTCGACCGCATCTCGTTCAAGGTCGCGCCGGGCGAAATGATCGCGCTCGCCGGCCCGTCCGGGAGCGGCAAGACGACGCTCGTGAACCTGCTGCCGCGCTTCTTCGACCCGACGGACGGCACGATCCTGGTCGACGGCGTGCCGGTTGCCGACTACGATCTTCACGCGCTGCGCAGCCAGATGGCGATGGTGAGCCAGGACGTCGTGCTGTTCAACGACACGATCGCCGCGAACGTCGCCTACGGGCAGACGCCCGACCGCGCGCGCGTGCAGGCCGCGCTCGAGGCCGCGAACCTCGCCGATGCGGTCGCCGCGATGCCCGACGGGCTCGATACGCTGGTGGGCGGCAACGGGATGCGGTTGTCCGGCGGCCAGCGCCAGCGGCTCGCGATTGCGCGCGCGATCTACAAGGACGCGCCGATCCTGATCCTCGACGAAGCGACGTCGGCGCTCGATTCGGAGTCGGAGCGCCACGTGCAGGCCGCGCTCGAGCGGCTGATGGAAGGCCGGACGACGCTGGTGATCGCGCACCGGCTGTCGACGATCGAGCGCGCGGACCGCATCCTCGTGCTCGAGGCCGGCAAGATCGTCGAGGAGGGCAGTCACGACGAACTGCTGCGCCACGGCGGCCTCTACGCGCACCTGCACCGGATCCAGTACCAGCAGCAGGCGGCGTGACGCGCGGTCATGCGGCCGGCCGTGTGCTAGTCTTCATCGGGCAAGCCCGGTCGTTTCTTGTTCGACGTGACACCACGGAGGGAAGGACAATGAAGAGGATGCACGGCACGATGCTGGCCGCCCTGATCGCGGCCGGCTGCGCCGCCACCACGGCGATGGCGCAGGATCACGGCAACCACGGCAATCGCGATGACCACGGCGGCCCCGGCATGCATCGCGGGCATGGCCCGAAACATGTGCCGCCCGGTCACGCGATGCATCGCGACGACGTGCCGCCGCGCTGGGCCGACGGGCCGCGCCGCGACTGGCACAAGGGCGACCGGCTGCCGGACGAATTCCGCGATCGTCAATACGTGGTCGACGACTGGCGCGGCTATCACCTGAGCGCGCCGCCGCGCGGCTATCACTGGGTCGGCGTCGGCGGCGACTACCTGCTCGTGCAGATCGGCTCGGGCATCGTGCTGCGGGTCGGTCCGTAACCGCCCGGCCCGTCCCCGTCACCGTCACGCAGCGTTCCGATCGTTCATCCGGCTGCCGGGCGCGTTGCCCGGCGCCGCGTTACTTTGCCGCCGCGCGGCGGAACCAGCGCCGCTCGATTCTCGACATCGCCCAGCACACGCCCAGCGCGCACACCGTGCCGAGCGTCACTTCGCCGAACCGGATCAGCGGAACGTCCCACAGCGGGCCGTTGCCGGGGAACAGCAGCACGATCGTCGCGGTCACGCCGCCGAGCCGTGCCGCGCTGCCGATGTTCAGGCACCAGCAGCAGACGATCACGACCGCGACCGTGATCGCATACGCAACGAGGCGATCGCCGCCCAACGCCGCACCGGCGAAGCCGAGGACGCCGCCGACCATCGCGCCGATGAACTGGTCGCGCGACAGCGACATCGTGTCCGAGTAGTTGTGCTGCGTGACGGCGATCGCGGTGATCGCCGCCCACACCGCCTGCTCGCTATGCACCGCGCGGCCGATCGCATACGCGAGGCACGCGCCGCACACGGCCTGCACCGCCATCAGCCCGCCTTGCGCGAGCCGCTCGCTGAATGACAGCCCCTTGAACAGATCGAAGATCGACTGCTGGATCTGCTGGCGGGCTTCGTTGAGTGTCCTGATCGTATCCATCGTGCATCGGCCAAGAAGCGGGTAGCGGCGGCGCGCCGCCGTCAATGCGCCTGTTCGGGCGAGGCGGGCGCCGGTTCGTCGGCTGTCGCGTCGCCGTTGTCGACGCGCGTTTCGGGCATCACGAGCCAGACCAGCAGCACCGCGAGCGCGCCTGCCGCGGCGAGCCCGAAGAAACTGACCGCGTTGCCGAAGTGATCGGCGACGTAGCCGGCCACGGCCGTGCTGAGCGTCGCGCCGATCCCGGCCGCGAGCCCGAACAGCCCGATACACAGGTTGTAGCGGCCCTTGCCGCCCGCGACGTCGGCCGCGATCAGCGGCAGCATCACGCCGAACACGGCCGCGCTGATGCCGTCGAGCATCTGCACCGGCACGAGCAGGTACGGGCTGCTGACGCCGGCGAACAGCAACGCGCGCACCGGCAGCGCGGAGAAGCCGAGCAGCAGGATCGGCCGGCGCCCCCAGCGCTGCGCGGAACGGCCGACCCACGGCGACAGCATCGCGACGATCGCCTGCGGCACGATGATGCACGCGGCGATCACGAGCTGCACGTTCTCGCCCATCCCGGCCGTGACTTCGCCGGCCGCGAGGTTCAGCATCGCGGCGTTCGACAGGTGGAACAGCACGACACAGGCCGCGAAGATCAGCATCCGGCGATCGCGCAGCAGTTCGAGCAGCGTTTCGCGCTCGCCGGCTTCGTCGACGTCGTCAGGCTTCGACGACTGCGGAATCACCTGGTGCGTCGGCTGGATCATCGCGAGCGCGAACAGCGCGGGCAGCGCCAGCACGGCGGTCAGCCAGAACACCGCGCGCGCGGAGAAGTATTCGCCGGTGAGCCCCATCAGGCCCGCCGCGACCGCGCTGCCGATCGACGCCCAGCGCGCGTTGCGGCCGAGCCGGTCGCCGAGGTCGGCGCGGCCGACGAGCGAGAACGAGATCGCGGCCATCGCCGGCACCAGCATGCAGCTCGCAAAACCGTGGAACACCTCGGCGGCGATTACCGGCACGATCGTCGGGCTCGACGCGAGCAGCACCGCGGACAGGATGATGGCCGCGATCGCCCACGCGGCCGCGCCCTTCTTGTTCTTCAGCGCATCGACGGCCGCGCCGCCCGGCACCTGGCTGACCATCGCACTGATCGTGCCGATCGACAGCACCATGCCGATCTCGCCCTGCGTCCACTTGTGCGACGCGAGGTAGGACGCGATGAACGGACCGAACCCGGTTTGAACGTTTGCAACGAAAAAGTTGAGCCAGTCGAGGGCCCGGAGACTGCGAACGCTGACGGAATGCTTGATCGTCATCGGGTGGCACTCGCAGACGAAGCCGGCACCGCTGCCGCCGGGGCAACGGGCGGGAAAACCGCGACGATCGGCTTGTCGGCCGCGTACGGCGGCGCTGCCTTGATCTGCGCGTCGTTCAGGTCGAGCTGCGGGTGCAGCGCCTTGTCGCGCGTGACGAAGCGCAGCGCGCCCCAGCTCGCGGCGATCGAACGGCGGTCGGTATTGACGAGCCCGCCGAGGTCGAGCACGACGGCCTGCGGTTGCGCGCCGCGGTCGATCAGCACGTCGACGATCCGGCCGATCTTCGTGCCGTTCGGGCGTTCGACATCGCTGTCGAGCATCGGCAGCCGCGTCGCCGGCGACGCCGCAGCCGAGCCCGACAGCGGCACGGCCTTCGGCCGCGCGGCCGGCGGCAGGTCGCCCGACGGCACGTCGAGCACGATCGGCTCCTGTTTGCCGCCCGGCGTGAAGCGGAACACGTTCCACGGGAAGATGACCTTGCGGTCGCCGATCCCCATGAAGCCTTGCAGGTTGACGATCATCTCGCGCGGCTTGCCGCCCGCGTCGACCACCATGTCGACCGCGCGGCCGACCACCTTGCCGTTGCGGCGCGCGACTTCGCTGTCGAGCAGCGCATGGATCTGGGTGCGGTCGAGCGCGCGCGTCGCGACGAGCGGCGGGGGCGGAGGCGGCGGCGGGGTCGGCGATTCGGGGCGCTGCACGGGCTTCGGCCGCGCCACTTCGCGGTGCGGCTTCTTCGGCGCTTCCGGTTCCTCCGGTTGCGTCGGCGCGGGCACCGGCGGCATCGTCAGCGGCTCGCCGGCGGTTTCCTCGACAGGCTCGACGAGCGCCTCGCTGATCGGCGCGGGCGGGTTCTGGACCGGCAGCAGCCCGCAGCCGGACAGCAGCGCGGCGACGGCGACGATCAGGAAGACCGTCGAGGACGGCAACGACTTGCGGGATGCGGGAAACGGGAGTCCGCCGCTCATTGACACTCACTCCATGGGTCGGGGCGGCCCGAGGGCACGCGGCTGGCGATGGATGGCGGGTGCGGGCGGCGCACCACGCGAGGGTGAGAGTTTAACGTGTCTTGCTTTCAGGACCGATATCGATGGCGGGTTGCAGGCGGACCGTCGGGAAAAGGAAGGGATCGGAGGCCGTCGCGGGCGGCTCCGGCGACTGATCGACGACGATGCGGGCGCCGGCGCTGCTACCGTCGGTGCGTTGGCTCAACGCGCCGAGCTGCCGCACGCGGACAGCAACGAGAGCGCCGCAACGCCGGCGGCCATCATGATCATTCTGCAGAAACGACGTCGACCTGGCCCGCCGTGGTGGCGGGGCGCTGCCTGAAGGCAGCGTCAAACCGGGAGATCAGGCGTCCGGATACCACGCGTCGGCGAATTCGCTGACCTGGACGTCCTTCAGCTCCGGACGCGCGGCCAGCCACCCGCGCACGAGCTCGCGATCGGCGTCGGTCGTCGTGCCGCGCGGCGCGCCGGAGATCACGTACGCGCCGATGCCTTCGTCCGCGGACGCGACGGTCAGCAGCCCGTTCGCTTCGACGAAGTCGATGAACGCATCGATCAACTGGCCGCGCTCGAGGTCGGTCATGTCGTTGCGGTAATGCGCGGTGGCGTTGAACGAGAGTTCCTGGAATTCGCCGATGTGGAGTTTCTTGCGCTGGCGGCGGTTGTAGCGTGTGCTCATGGTGTGTGACGAGTGAACGAGAGGTGGGAAAGGATAGCGCGGCGGATGGCGCGCGCACCCTGTCGACGTGCGGCATGGGCGAGGCTGGAGGCGAAAGAGGGCGTATCGCGGGACCGTTCCCGAAACTGTTCTTAAACAATTGCGCGATGCGCCTTTCGCCGTGCGGCCTGGTCAAGCGGCCTATTACACGCTTGACCGAATGATACAGGGATGGCGAGCGTGTTCGGCTTTGCTAAGGTCTGCGGTCATTCGAACAACCACGAGGGCCGTATGTCGAACAATCGCTATGCGTACGAGGGGCGCGAGGATCTCACGCCGCGAGCAGTCATCATGTTCAGCACGGTGCGCCGGTGTAACGCCGTCGCCAAACCAGAAGCCAGGGTGTTCTGATCGTGCCGACCGATACGTGGGAAAAGCTGGCCTCATTTGCACGCGAAGAGCTTGGTCGACCGCTGTTCGGCGGTCAGTTGAGGATCGAACCATCGTCGCGCCTCGAAGAGGATCTGCGCGTGACGGGAGTCGACGCAGTCGAGTTCATCGACAAATGGGCAGAAACATTTGGTGTGCAGGCCTCCGAGTTTCCTTACGACCGCTATTTCGGTCCTGAGGGCCAAGACATGGTGACGACGTTTCTCGCGCTGTTTTCGGAGCGTTACCGTAAGCCGCCGCGCGTGCCACTTACGCTCGCCATGCTGGAAGAAGCGATGCGTCTCGGCCGATGGGATACCGAAGCGATCGAGCGCTTCGCCCGGGAAGCGCCCGACGACGAATAGCCATTCGGCGATGCATGCAGGTCGAGGTTGCACGAAATCCGCGCTGCGCCGGGCACGCTTCGCACAACCTTGCACGAGCCCACCGTTACATCAGCACGATGTCGTACTGCTCCTGGCTCAGATTCGACTCGACCTGCAGCGACACCGGTTTGCCGATGAAGTCGATCAGCATTGCCAGATGCTGCGATTCTTCGTCGAGGAACAGGTCGATCACCTGCTGCGCGGCGATCACGCGAAACTCGCGCGGGTTGAATTGGCGCGATTCGCGCAGAATCTCGCGCAGGATGTCGTAGCACACGGTGCGCGACGTCTTCACCTGGCCCTTGCCCTGGCAGGTCGGGCACGGTTCGCACAGCACGTGCGCGAGCGATTCGCGCGTGCGCTTGCGCGTCATCTCGACGAGTCCGAGCTGCGAGAAGCTGTTGACCGTCACGCGCGTGCGGTCGCGCGACAGCGCCTTCTTCAGCTCGGACAGCACCGCGTCGCGATGCTCGGCGTTCTCCATGTCGATGAAGTCGATGATGATGATCCCGCCGAGGTTGCGCAGCCGCAGCTGCCGCGCGATCGTGTGCGCGGCCTCGAGGTTGGTCTTGAAGATCGTGTCGTCGAAGTTGCGCGCGCCGACATAGCCGCCCGTGTTCACGTCGATCGTCGTCATCGCCTCGGTCTGGTCGATCATCAGGTAACCGCCCGACTTCAGGTCGACGCGGCGCGACAGCGCGCGCTGGATCTCCGTCTCGATGTTGTACAGGTCGAACAGCGGCCGCTCGCCCGTGTAGTGATGCAGCTTCGGACTCACGGCCGGCGTGAACTCGCCCGCGAATTCCGACAGGCGCTGGTAGGTCTCGCGCGAATCGACCTGGATGCGCGTCGTGTCGTCGTTCGCGAAATCGCGCAGCACGCGCTGCGCGAGATCGAGATCCTGGTACAGCAGGCTCGTCGCCGGCAGCCGCTGCGCCTGCGCGACGATCGTCGCCCAGGTCTTGCGCAGGTACGCGACGTCGCCGGCCAGTTCGTCGGAGGTCGCATCCTCGGCGATCGTGCGCACGATGTAGCCGCCTTTCTCGTCCGGCGGGATCACGGCGGTCAGGCGCGCGCGCACGGCCTCGCGCTCGGCCTCGCTCTCGATCTTCTGCGAGATGCCGATATGCGGCTCCTGCGGCAGGTAGACGAGCGTGCGGCCCGCGATGCTGACCTGCGTCGACAGCCGCGCGCCTTTCGTGCCGATCGGATCCTTGATCACCTGCACCATCAGCGTCTGGCCTTCGAACACGATCTTCTCGATCGGCTGGTGCGGTGCGCCCGACTGCGGCTCGCCCGCGAGGCGCGGATGCCAGATGTCGGCGACGTGCAGGAACGCCGCGCGCTCGAGGCCGATGTCGATGAACGCCGACTGCATGCCGGGCAGCACGCGTACGACCTTGCCGAGATAGATGTTGCCGACCCGTCCGCGCGACAGCGTCCGCTCGACGTGAAGCTCCTGCACCGCACCTTGCTGGACGAGTGCGACGCGCGTTTCCTGCGGCGTGAGGTTGATCAGGATTTCTTCGTTCATGGTGCGGTTCAGAAGGCGACGCGTGCGGTACGCAGCAGCGCGGCAGTCTCAAAAAGGGGCAGACCCATGATACCTGAATGGGATCCGTCGATTCGCTCGATGAATTCGGCCGCGCGGCCCTGGATCGCGTACGCGCCGGCCTTGCCGAACGGCTCGCCGGTGTCGACGTAGCGCGCGAACGCATCGCGCGATGCGTTTGAAA
Organism: Burkholderia sp. BCC0398; assembly: GCF_902833245.1. NCBI lineage: Bacteria > Pseudomonadati > Pseudomonadota > Betaproteobacteria > Burkholderiales > Burkholderiaceae > Burkholderia > Burkholderia sp. BCC0398. The sequence goes on along the minus strand of NZ_CADFEM010000003.1, from coordinate 83,026 downwards.
AGCGTACCGACGAGCGCGACAGCGCGGGCGGCAGCAGTTCGCCGTCGGCGCCGATCACGGCGACGGCGGTCAGGACTTCGTGTGCGCGGCCCGCGAGGCGGGTGAGCATCGCGAGCGCATCGTCGGCGTCGGCCGGCTTGCCGAGGATCGCGCCATCGATGGTCACCGTAGTGTCCGCAACGAGCACCGGCGCGGGCGGCTTGCCGCTCGCGATGAGGCGCGCACGCGCGGCCTCGGCCTTCGCGACGGTCACGCGCCGCACGTACGCGTCGGCGGCTTCGCCGGGCAGCTCGGCCTCGAGCGCCTCGGCGTCCTCGTCGGGGCGCGGCAGCAGCAGCTCGAAGCGTACGCCGATCTGCAGCAGCAGCTCCTGGCGGCGCGGGCTTTGCGAGGCGAGGTAAAGGATCGGGAAAAGCGCGGGGGACGTGCTGGACGGCATGGTGTCGTTATCTCGTTAGGCGCGCGTGGCGCGCGTCTCGAGGACGACACGTCATGCGCGGTGGTAGGGGTGATTCTGCGTGATGCTCCACGCCCGGTAAAGCTGTTCGGCGAGCAGCACGCGCACCATACCGTGCGGCAGCGTCATGCTCGAAATGCGCAGCAGCACGTCGGCGCGCGCTTTCAGGTCCGGATCGAGCCCGTCAGCGCCGCCGATCACGAACGCGACGTCGCGGCCGTCCTGCTGCCAGCCGGGCAGCGCCTGCGCGAGCTGCATTGTGGTCCAGTCGCGGCCGCGCTCGTCGAGCGCGACGAGGCGCGCGCCCTTCGGCAGTGCGGCCTCGATCTTCTGCCGCTCGGCGGCCATCACGCTTTCGGCGCTGCGGCCGCCCGAACGCAGTTCAGGCTTGATTTCGCGCAGCTCGATGCGCAGTTCGGGCGGCATCCGCTTCGTGTATTCGTCGAAGCCGGATGCGATCCAGCCCGGCATCTTGTGGCCGACCGCGAGGATGAAAAGCTTCATCGGGACGACTCGCTGCGACTCAGCGGCGGCGGGCCGCCGTCTTGCGCGCCGGGCGTGCGGGCGCGGCTTCTTCCTCGTCGTCCTCGTCTTCGCTCGCCGTCGCGAAGCCGTTGCCCTTGCCGCCGCCGAGCTTCATCCGCACGGGCTTGTCGCCCCAGATTTCCTCGAGGTTGTAGTACTGGCGCAGCGCCGGTTGCAGGATGTGCACGACCGCGTCGCCGCAGTCGACCAGCACCCATTCGCCGGTGTCCTCGCCTTCGGAGCTGACGACGTCGCCGCCGGCTTCCTTGACCTTGTCGCGCACGTTCGACGCGAGCGCCTTGGTCTGTCGGTTGGAGGTGCCCGACGCGACGACCACGCGGTCGAACAGTTCGGTCAGGTGGCTGGTGTTGAACACCTTGATGTCTTGCGCCTTGACGTCTTCGAGGGCGTCGACGATCACGCGCTGCAGTTTGCGAATATCCATGGATTCAGGAATGGTAGAGGCGATGTTGAAGAATATAGGCCCATACGGCGGCCGGCACATGTTCGGCCGACGCGTCGGGCATTTGCGCATGGCGTGCGATGCATGCGCGCAGGTGCGCGCGGATGTCGGTCGCGGCGATGTCGAACGAAAGGGTCGTATCGATCAGCAGGTTGCCTGCCGGCGTGGCCTTGAGCACGTCGGCGCAGGCCTGCCGCGCGGCGATCTCCCGCGCGACGTCCGGCGGCGCCGCGCCGAGCTCGAAGCCCGGGCGCGTCGACACGCCGATGTGCGCGTAGTCGAACAGCGTGCGCCAGTCGCGCCACGTATCGAGGCGCACGAGCTGGTCGGCGCCGATCAGCAGCGACAGCGACGCATCCGGGCCGATCCGCTCGCGCCAGCGCGCGAGCGTCTCGACCGTGTAGGTCGGGCCGGTGTGCTCGATCTCGTCGGTGGCGACGGTCACGGTCACGCCCGGCAGCACGAGCGAATCCGCGGCCGCGCGCGTCATCGCGAGCCGGTGCTCGGCGGCCGACACGTCGCGCTTCTGGTACGGCTGTCCGGCGGGCAGCAGCACGAGTTCGGTCAGGTCGAGCAGCGCGGCGAACCGGCGCGCGAGCGCGAGATGACCGTCGTGGATCGGGTCGAAGGTGCCGCCCAGCAAGCCGATACGACGCGGCAGCGGGGCGGGGCGGGCGGTGGTGTCCAGAAACGCGTCCTTTCGTTGGGGCAGCGGCACGCGCGGGCTCAGACCCAGTCGCGCGGCACGAGGAAGTCGCTGTAAAGGCGCGCTTCCGGCGAACCCGGCTCGGGTTGCCAGTTGTAGCGCCAGTTCGCGACCGGCGGCATCGACATCAGGATCGACTCGGTCCGGCCGCCGCTTTGCAGGCCGAACAGCGTGCCGCGGTCGAACACGAGGTTGAATTCGACGTAGCGGCCGCGGCGGTAGGCCTGGAAGTCGCGTTCGCGCTCGCCGTACGGCAGTTCGGCGCGGCGCTCGATGATCGGCAGGTAAGCGTGCAGGAACGCATCGCCGACGCTTTGCATCATGTCAAACGAGCGTTCGAAACCGGGTTCCGAGAAATCGTCGAAGAAGATCCCGCCGATGCCGCGCGTTTCGTTGCGGTGCTTCAGGAAGAAATATTCGTCGCACCATTGCTTGAAGCGCGGGTAGAGCTCGGCGCCGAACGGGTCGAGCGCATCCTTGCAGGTCTGGTGGAAATGCCGCGCGTCGTCCTCGAAGCCGTAAACCGGTGTCAGATCCATGCCGCCGCCGAACCAGAACACGGGGTCTTCGCCCGGTTTCGTCGCGATCAGCATCCGCACGTTCATGTGCACGGTCGGGCAGTACGGATTGCGCGGGTGCAGCACGAGCGACACGCCGAGCGCCTCGAAGCCGCGGCCCGCGAGCTGCGGACGCGCCGCGCTCGCCGACGGCGGCAGCGCGTCGCCCGCGACGTCGGAAAAGCCGATTCCCGCGCGTTCGAACACGCGGCCGCCTTCGAGAATCCGCGTGCAGCCGCCGCCGCGCAGGCGTTCGGCCGGCCCGCGCTGCCACGTGTCGGTCGCGAGCGGCGTGCCGTCGAGCGCGCCGAGCGCGTCGGCGATGCGTGTCTGCAGGCCCTGGAGGTACGTGCGCACACGCGCCACGTCGTAGGTCGAATCGGTCATGTCTGGACTGGCTGCCCCCACCCGGAGCGGGGGCCATAAAAAAAGCATCTGCCGGGCATTCTATCGAACCCCGGCAGACGGGTCGCCGCCGCGCGGGCGCGGGGCGGCGATGGCGACGTCACGCGCTCTTGCGGTTGAGCGCGCGAAAGCCGATGTCGCGGCGGTACTGCATGCCTTCGAAATTGATCTGGTTGATCGTGTCGTACGCATGCTGCTGCGCTTCGCGCACCGAATCGGCGAGGCCGACCACGCACAGCACGCGGCCGCCGGACGTCACGAGCTTGTCGCCGTCATTGAGCGTCGTGCCCGCATGGAACGTCACGGCCTGTTCGGTCTCGGCCGGGATGCCGTTGATGCGGTCGCCCTTGCGCGGCGCGTCCGGGTAACCGTGCGCGGCCAGCACGACGCCGAGCGCGGTGCGGCGATCCCAGTCGAGCTCGACCGTGTCGAGGGTGCCCGCGAGCGCCTGCTCGACGACCTTCGAGAAATCGCTCTTCAGGCGCGCCATGATCGGCTGCGTTTCCGGGTCGCCCATCCGGCAGTTGAACTCGAGCGTGCGCGGATTGCCATCCTTGTCGATCATCAGGCCCGCGTACAGGAAGCCCGTGAAGCGGATGCCGTCCTTCTCCATCCCGCGCACGGTCGGCATGATGATTTCGCGCATCACGCGGGCGTGCATCTGCGGCGTGACGATCGGCGCGGGCGAATATGCACCCATGCCGCCGGTGTTCGGGCCGCGATCTTCGTCGAGCAGGCGCTTGTGGTCCTGGCTGGACGCCAGCGCCAGCGCGTGCTTGCCGTCGACCATCACGATGAAGCTCGCTTCCTCGCCATCGAGGAATTCCTCGATCACGACGCGCGCGCCGGCATCGCCGAGCTTGTTGCCCGACAGCATCATGTCGACGGCCGCATGGGCCTCTTCGAGCGTCATCGCGACGACGACGCCCTTGCCGGCCGCGAGGCCGTCGGCCTTCACGACGATCGGCGCACCCTTCGCGTCGATGTACGCGTGGGCGGCGGCCGCGTCGGCGAAGGTTTCGTAGTCGGCCGTCGGAATGTTGTGGCGCTTCATGAACGCCTTCGCGAAATCCTTCGAGCTTTCGAGCTGCGCGGCTTCGCGGGTCGGGCCGAACACCTTCAGGCCGCGTGCGCGGAACAGGTTGACGATGCCGGCCGCGAGCGGTGCTTCCGGCCCGACGAGCGTGAACGCGACGCCTTCGCGTTCCGCGAAATCGGCGAGTTCGTCGAGCGCCGTGATGTCGACGTTCTTCAGCCGCTCGTCCTGCGCCGTGCCGCCATTGCCCGGCGCGACGTAGACCATCTGGACGCGCGGCGACTGCGCGAGCTTCCACGCCAGCGCATGTTCGCGGCCGCCGGAACCGACGACGAGTAGTTTCATGGGATTCCCCGCAGACTAGAAAACAGGGCGGCCGGCACGCTCAGGCGCGCCGGCCGCGAAATCGGTCGGGCCGCCGCCGCAACGCTGCGCACGGCGGCCGGCATCTCATTCCTCGACGATGACGGCGTTCGTATACACGTCCTGCACGTCGTCGAGGTTCTCGAGCGCGTCCAGCAGCTTCTGCATCTTCGCCGCGTCGTCGCCGGTGAATTCGACTTCGTTCTGCGGCTTCATCGTCACTTCGGCGAGTTCGGCCTTGAAGCCCGCGGCTTCGAGCGCGTCCTTCACCGCCGAGAATGCCTGCCAGTCGCACAGCACTTCGATCGAGCCGTCGTCGTTCGTGTTCACGTCGTTCGCGCCGGCTTCGAGCGCGGCTTCCATCAGCGCGTCTTCCGACGTGCCGGGCGCGAACAGGAACTGGCCGACGTGATCGAACATGAACGCGACCGAGCCGTCGGTGCCCATGTTGCCGCCGAACTTCGAGAACGCGTGGCGGACTTCCGCGACCGTGCGGGTGCGGTTGTCGGTCAGCGTGTCGACGATGATCGCCGCGCCGCTGATGCCGTAGCCTTCGTAACGGATTTCTTCGTAGTTCGCGCCGTCCGCGCCGCCGACGCCGCGATCGATCGCGCGCTTGACGTTGTCCTTCGGCATGTTCGCGTCGGCTGCCTTGTCGACCGCGAGACGCAGGCGCGGGTTCGAGTTGACGTCGCCGCCGCCGAGGCGCGCCGCCACCTGGATTTCCTTGATCAGGCGGGTCCAGATCTTGCCGCGCTTCGCGTCGGCCGCAGCCTTCTTATGCTTGATGTTGGCCCATTTCGAATGACCAGCCATACCTTTCTCCGTGCCCGGGCGCGCAGCGCGGGCGATTGTTGCAATGTGTCGTTGAATCGGCGGCCGTGTCGGCGGGCATGAAGCCGCGGGGCCGCGCGTGTCGAGTGGATCGTGATTTTATCACGCGGCGACCGCCGGTTCGGGGCCGCCGCGCATGGCCGAACGGCCAGGGCGGCCGTCGCGGCGCGCCGGGCCGCGCGGCACGGTGGCGCCGGCCGCTCGGTTCCGTCAGTTCTTGGTGCCGAACAGGCGGTCGCCGGCGTCGCCCAGGCCCGGCACGATGTACGCGTGCTCGTTCAGGTGCGAGTCGAGCGACGCGACGAACAGCTTCACGTCCGGGTGCGCGTCCTGGAACACCTGCACGCCTTCGGGCGCGGCGACCAGCGCGACGAACATGATGTTCGCGGCCGGCACGTTGCGGCGCTTGAGCACGTCGACCGCATGCACGGCCGAATAGCCGGTCGCGACCATCGGGTCGCACAGGATGAAGATGCGGTCTTCCAGGTCCGGCAGGCGCACCAGATATTCGACCGGGCGGTGGTCTTCGGCGCGGTACACGCCGATGTGACCGACGCGCGCGGACGGCACCAGGTCGAGCAGGCCGTCCGACATCCCGATGCCCGCGCGCAGCACGGGCACGATCGCGAGCTTCTTGCCGGCGATCACCGGCGCGTCGACCGCCACCAGCGGGGTTTCGACCCGCTTGGTCGTGATCGGCAGGTTGCGGGTGATCTCATAGCCCATCAGCAGCGTGATCTCGCGCAGCAGTTCGCGGAACGTGCGCGTGGACGTGTCCTTGTCGCGCATGTGCGTGAGCTTGTGCTGGATCAGCGGGTGATCGGTGATGAAGAGGTTCGGGAAACGGCTGTCCTGTTTCATGACGGGGTGCCTTGGCGGCAAAAGGGGATCGGGGGCGGCGGCGGGCGCGAGGCCGGCCGTCGCTCATGGCCGCAATTTTACCAAGGCGCGCCGCGCGATCCGGATATTATCGACGTCTCACGACAATCCGCGTGCCGCGCACGCCCGCTCGCCCGCCCGCCGGCGGCCACGCGGGGCCGCGCCGACACGCGCGCCACCAGGGAAGCGACGATGGATCTCGGCATTGAAGGAAAGACCGCGCTCGTGTGCGCGGCCAGCAAGGGTCTCGGGCGCGGCTGCGCGGAAGCGCTGGCCGCCGAGGGCGTGAACCTCGTGATCGTCGCGCGCACGCGCGACACGCTGGAGGAAACCGCGGAAGAGATCCGTGCCGGCGCGAACGTGTCGGTCACGGCGGTCGCGTGCGACATCACGACGCCGGACGGCCGCGCGGCCGCGCTCGCCGCGTGCCCGCAGCCGGACATTCTCGTGACGAATGCCGGCGGCCCGCCGCCCGGCGACTTCCGCGATTTCTCGCACGACGACTGGATCCGCGCGCTCGAGGCGAACATGCTGACGCCGATCGAGCTGATCCGCGCGACCGTCGACGGGATGATCGGCCGCGGCTTCGGCCGGATCGTCAACATCACGAGTTCGGCCGTGAAGGCGCCGATCGACGTGCTCGCGCTGTCGAACGGCGCTCGCTCGGGGCTGACTGGCTTCGTCGCGGGGCTGTCGCGCAAGGTCGCGGGGCAGGGCGTGACGATCAACAACCTGCTGCCCGGGTTGTTCGACACCGACCGGATCGCGACGACGCTCGCCGCGTCGGCGAAGGCGCAGGGCGTGACGGTCGACGAGATGCGTGCGCGGCGCACCAAGGACATCCCGGCCGGGCGCCTGGGCACGCGCGCGGAATTCGGCGCGGCCTGCGCGTTCCTGTGCAGCGTGCATGCCGGCTACATCACCGGGCAGAACTGGCTGCTCGACGGCGGCGCGTATCCGGGTACGTTCTGACCCGCGCTTTTCGATTCACGACGACAACAACCGAACGACGAAGGAACTGGAGATGAGCAAACCCCGCATCGCATTGATTGCGCACGACGCGAAGAAGGACGAGATCGTCGCGCTCGCGGGCCAGTATCGCGAGACGCTCGCGCAATGCCGGCTGGTGGCGACCGGCACGACGGGCGGCCGGATCGCCGCCGCGCACGGGCTCGAGGTCGAGCGCAAGCTGTCGGGGCCGCTCGGCGGCGACCTGCAGATCGGCGCGGAACTGGCCGACGGCCGCGTCGACATTGTCATATTCCTGCGCGATCCGATGACCGCGCAGCCGCACGACCCCGACATCACCGCGCTGGTGCGCGCGTGCGACGTGCACGACGTGCCGGTCGCGACCAACGCCGCGACCGCGCGGATGCTGCTCGACGATCTGGCGCGGAACATGCAGGACGTTTGCTAGGCAGCTGTTGAAGAGCGCCGCGCTTTAGCGGTCGGGGGCTTCGTTCAAGAAGTTGTCGTATGCGATCGGCCGCGGAGTGTCGGACGGATCGTGCCGAATGCTTCGCTGTCGAGCGAGCGGGCCGGTGCATTGCCACGCAACGGCCGGGTTCGAAGGCTTCAGCGCGCCACTCATGACGGCACCGCTTCTTGGCGTGATGGCCTGGCACACAATCGAGCTGGCGAGCGCGCTTGCGCGTTCGGCGAAGCCGTCGGCTGGCTGACTACGGCGTCGACCAAGGCACGTGCATCCGCGCGCGAGGGCCTCGATTACGGTGATTTGCGCGTTCCCCTGAACGATAGAAGGGATTCGATTCCTTGTAGCAGTTCGGGCAAGAAGGACTGATCCAGCCCGCAATACCCCGTGATGCATGCTCCCTCGGGAGGGGGCGGCTGAAAGCGCCAGTCGCCCACGATTGCGCGTCGATCAAGTGTTCGCAATATCAGCTCAAACCCCGGCTCAACGCCTGTTAGCTCCGCTTGTTGCCCGGCTTGAAGCTGCGTTTGAATGGATTGAATCTGTTGCCGAAATTGTCGCAACTCGTCGGGCATGACACTCCATTGCCCTTCCGCCTGGATACTCGGTACCGTCAATTGGATCCGTACATCGATCCATTCAAGATACGGCCCTCCCGGTTCGTCGCGTCGCGCAGCAACGGGCTCCATTTGAAGTCTAAAGTCATCTGTGTCGATGGTTAGCATGTGTTCAACGTTAAGAGCGCAACCTTCCGAGACGTTGTGATCAGTCGGCCCAGCTACCCGTTCGTTCCGGTGAGAGGCAATGTCCGGTATTTCGGGCGCGGCTAATGGCACGGGTATTTTTGTCGCAAGACGTATGTGACCAGGACTGCCGCATTTGCCCTCAGCGCATCTCTCGGCCATTTCCCGAGATCGTGGAGCACTTCCGAATCGATTTCCCCCGGTTTGACACGCCCGTTGTCGCACCAGTCCTGGCCTTCGGTCGCATCGGCCACGCCTGCCAGATACCCGGCCATAGCGTGGCGCTCGGCGCCAGCATACGGCGTGTTGTCGGAACGGCTCAGGCCGTCGAGCAAACGGGTGCCGTCCGCACGCGGTATCGGGGCCGCGGTTGCGCTGCCGATACTTGCGGATAGCGACGCGAAAGCGATCACATTCCAGACAAGAGCGAGCTTCATGGGGTGGACTGGGCGAATTGGGCAGAGGCAAATTAGCACGGCCGTCGTCTCGTAAATGACCATGGCCAGAACCGGTTGTCGGGCCGATCGACGTCGACCTTCGTCGGTTCGGGAAAAGCGCGTCGACACCGCGCGGGAGATCCTTTGCGCACGGGGCGCGAGGCGAGAAATGACCAACGGCCCGGTTCGGCCATCGCGGCGCGAGCGACGTGACGTCAACGTTACAAAGTGTGCCGAACATCATTGACTGCGCAAGCGAAGGAAACGAGCGGCAGCGACCGGTCTCATACCGCGCCGTTTTCCTCATGCGCGGCCCATGCCATCCATTTCCCGCGAAAACCCTACCGATGTGAAGGGATTGCGACGACGCGCTGCGCGACCGCGCACGACGCGCGAGAATCCTCCGCTATGACCCGTGTTCACGCGCATCGCCGCAGCGGCAATGTCGATGCATTCGCCGAACCGGATTTCCAGATTCCAGACAGAAGAGGAGCAAAACGATGCCGAAAGCAATCCGATACGACCAGCCGGGCGGCCCGGACGTGATGAAGTGGGTCGATGTCGACGTCGGCGCGCCGAAGGCCGGCGAAGTCCGCATCCGGCAACACGCGGTCGGGCTCAACTACATCGACGTGTATTTCCGCACGGGCCTGTATCCGCAGCCGCTGCCCGGCGGTCTCGGGATGGAGGCGGCGGGCGAGGTGACGGCCGTCGGCGACGGCGTGACCGCGTTCAAGGCCGGCGACCGCGTCGCGTATGTCGGCCAGCCGCCCGGCGCGTATGCGCAGGAGCGCGTGATGCCGGCCGAGCGCGTCGTGAAGCTGCCGGACGGGATCAGCGACGACGACGCGGCGTCGGTGATGCTGCAAGGCCTGACCGCGCATTACCTGCTGCGCCGCACGTACCCGGTGAAGGCCGGCGACACGATCCTGATCCACGCGGCGGCCGGCGGCGTCGGGCTGCTCGTGTGCCAGTGGGCGAAGGCGCTCGGCGCGACCGTGATCGGCACGGTCGGCTCCGACGAGAAGGCCGAACTCGCGAAGGCGCACGGCTGCGATCACCCGATCGTCTACACGCGCGAGAACTTCACGCAGCGCGTGAAGGCAATCACGAACGGCGCGGGCGTGCCGGTCGTCTACGATTCGATCGGCAAGGACACCTACGTCGGCTCGCTCGACAGCCTCGCGCCGCTCGGCTACTTCGTCAGCTTCGGCAACGCGTCGGGCCCGCTGCCGCCGATCGACTCGAAGGAATTCTCGTCGCGCGGCTCGCTGTTCTTCACGCGGCCCACGCTGTTCTCGTACATCGCGAAGCGTGCCGATCTCGACGCCGCGGCCACCGAATTGTTCGACGTGATTCTGTCGGGCAAGGTGAAGACGAGCATCAACCAGCGCTACCCGCTCGCGGAAGTCGGCCGCGCGCATGCCGACCTCGAAGCACGCAAGACCACCGGCTCGACGATTCTCGTTCCCTGACCGTCCCCCGTGCCGGCGCGACGCCGGCACGCGCCTGTTGCGGGCGGCGCTGCAGCGCCGCTCGTCCCGCCTCGTTTTGCGCCAGTCCCGCCGCACGCGTTTACGCGTTTTTTACACCCGCCCCGACACCTTTGACCCGCCCTTTACGTGCGTTCCCATAAGGTTCTAGTCGTCCGATTTCGACGACGGAGAACAAAAAATGGATGGGGTTTTCATCGGCGCACTGGTGCTCTTCACCGCGCTGATCCTCGGTTTGCTTGCCGGTTGCGACAAGCTCGTGCAATACGGTCGCGGGGGGCGCGCATGACCTGGATGCTTTGGCTGGCGGGCGCCTCGACGGCCCTGCTGTTCGCGTATCTCGTCTTTGCGCTGCTGCGCGCGGAGGACATCGAATGAACGCGAACAACCTGTTGCAGACGCTGCTGTTCATCGTCGTGCTGCTCGCGGCGGCCGTGCCGGTCGCGCGCTACCTGAGCGCGGTGATGGATGGCAGTTCGCGCGTCGTGCGCGTGTTCGGCCCGCTCGAACGCGCGCTGTACCGCGTCGCCGGCGTCGACGCCGGCACCGAGATGAACTGGAAGCAGTATGCGATCGCGACGATCGCGTTCAACGCGCTCGGCGTGCTGTTCCTCTACGGGCTGTTGCGCCTGCAGGGCTTCCTGCCCGGCAACCCGCAGCAGTTCGGCGCGATGACGCCCGACGGCGCGTTCAACACGGCCGTCAGCTTCGTCGCGAACACGAACTGGCAGGACTACACGCCCGAGCAGACCGTCAGCTATCTGTCGCAGATGCTCGGCCTGACCGTGCAGAACTTCCTGTCGGCAGCGACCGGCATCGTCGTCGTGATCGCGCTGATCCGCGGCTTCGCGCGTCACACCGCGCAGACGATCGGGAACTTCTGGGTCGACCTCACGCGCGTGACGCTGTACGTGCTCGTGCCGATGGCGGCGCTCGTCGCCGCGCTGCTGATGAGCCAGGGCGTGCTGCAGAACATGAAGGCGTACCAGGACGTGCCCGTGCTGCAGGCGAGCACCTACGCGGCGCCGAAGCTCGACGCGCAGGGCAGCCCGGTGAAGGACGACAAGGGCAACGCGGTCACGGTGCCGACTCCGCTGACGAAGCAGACGCTCGCGATGGGGCCGGTCGCCTCCCAGGAAGCGATCAAGATGCTCGGCACCAACGGCGGCGGCTTCTTCAACGCGAACTCCGCGCACCCGTTCGAAAATCCGACGCCGTTCGCGAACTTTCTGCAGATCTTCTCGATCCTGATCATCCCGGCCGCGCTGTGTCTCGTGTTCGGCCGGATGATCGGCGACCGCCGGCAGGGCATCGCGGTGCTCGCGGCGATGACGGTCGCGTTCGCGGTCGCGACCGGCGTCGAGGTGAGCGCCGAGCAGGCCGGCAACCCGACGCTCGCCGCGCTGCACGTCGACCAGTCGGCCGGCGCGCTGCAGCCGGGCGGCAACATGGAAGGCAAGGAAACCCGCTTCGGGATCGCACAGACCGGCATCTTCACGGTCGCGACGACGGCCGCGTCGTGCGGCGCGGTGGACGCGATGCACGATTCGCTGACGCCGGTCGGCGGCCTCGTGCCGATGCTGCTGATGCAGCTCGGCGAGGTGGTCTTCGGCGGCGTCGGCTCCGGCCTCTACGGGATGCTCGTGTTCGCGCTGCTCGCGGTGTTCGTCGCCGGCCTGATGATCGGCCGCACGCCGGAATACGTCGGCAAGAAGATCGAGTCGTACGAGATGAAGATGGTGTCGATCGTCGTGCTGCTCACGCCGCTGCTCGTGCTGGTCGGCACGTCGATCGCGGTGTTGGCGGACGCGGGCAAGGCCGGCATCTCGAACCCGGGCCCGCACGGCTTCTCGGAAATCCTCTACGCGTTCAGCTCGGCCGCGAACAACAACGGCAGCGCGTTCGCGGGCCTGACGGTCGGCACGCCGTTCTACAACTGGATGACCGCGATCGCGATGTGGTTCGGCCGCTTCGGCACGATCGTGCCGGTGCTGGCGATCGCCGGTTCCCTCGCCGCGAAGAAGCGCATCGCGGTGACGAGCGGCACGCTGCCGACGCACGGCCCGCTGTTCGTCGTGCTGCTGCTCGGCACCGTGCTGCTGGTGGGCGCGCTGACCTACGTGCCGGCGCTCGCGCTCGGCCCGGGTGTCGAGCACCTGATGATGTGGCTGGGCGCTTGATGCGCGCCCGCATCGCGACACACTGAAAAGACTGAAGAGCTTGAAGAGATCGCAATGACTCAACATTCCGCAACACGGTCCATGTTCGATCCGGCGCTGCTGCGCCCGGCGATCGTGGATTCGTTCAAGAAACTCACGCCGCGCACGCAGTTCCGCAACCCGGTGATGTTCTGCGTGTACGTCGGCAGCATCCTGACCACGATCCTGTGGATCGCGGCGCTCTCGGGCCAGGCCGAGGCGCCCGCGGGCTTCATTCTCGCGATCGCGCTGTGGCTGTGGTTCACGGTGCTGTTCGCGAACTTCGCCGAAGCGCTCGCCGAAGGGCGCTCGAAGGCGCAGGCCGCGTCGCTGCGCAGCGCGAAGAAGGACGTGATGGCGAAGAAGCTCAACGAGCCGCATCCGAAGTCGCCGATCCGCATCACGACCGCGTCCGACCTGCGCAAAGGCGACGTCGTGCTGGTCGAGACCGGCGACGTGATCCCGGCCGACGGTGAAGTCGTCGACGGCGTCGCATCGGTCGACGAATCGGCGATCACCGGCGAATCCGCGCCGGTGATCCGCGAATCGGGCGGCGACTTCTCGTCGGTGACGGGCGGCACGCGCGTGCTGTCCGACTGGATCGTCGTCAAGGTCACAGCGAACCCCGGCGAGGCGTTCCTCGACCGGATGATCGCGATGGTCGAAGGCGCGAAGCGCAAGAAGACGCCGAACGAGGTCGCGCTGACGATCCTGCTCGTCGCGCTGACGATCGTGATGCTGCTCGCGACCGCGACGCTGCTGCCGTTCTCGATGTTCTCGGTCGAAGCGATGAAGGCCGGCCACGTGGTGACGATCACCGCGCTCGTCGCGCTGCTCGTGTGCCTGATTCCGACGACGATCGGCGGGCTGCTGTCCGCGATCGGCGTGGCCGGGATGAGCCGGATGATGCAGGCGAACGTGATCGCGACGTCGGGCCGCGCGGTCGAAGCGGCCGGCGACGTCGACGTGCTGCTGCTCGACAAGACCGGCACGATCACGCTCGGCAACCGTCAGGCGTCGACGTTCGTGCCGGCGCCGGGCGTGACCGAGGAAGCGCTGGCCGATGCCGCGCAACTGTCGTCGCTCGCCGACGAAACGCCGGAAGGGCGCAGCATCGTCGTGCTCGCGAAGGAGCGCTTCAACATTCGCCAGCGCGACATGGCGCAACTGCATGCGACGTTCCTCGGCTTTTCCGCGCAGACGCGGATGAGCGGCGTCGATCTGCCCGGCCGCGAGATCCGCAAGGGCGCGGCCGACGCGATCCGCCGCTACGTCGAAACCCACGGCAGCCGCTTCCCCGAAGAAGTGCGCCGCGCGGTCGACGACGTCGCGCGCCGCGGCAGCACGCCGCTCGTCGTGGCCGACCTGCAGGACGGCGCGGCGCGCGTGCTCGGCGTGATCGAGCTGAAGGACATCGTGAAGGGCGGCATCAAGGAGCGCTTCGCGGAGCTGCGCAAGATGGGCATCAAGACCGTGATGGTGACGGGCGACAACCGGCTGACGGCCGCGGCGATCGCGGCGGAAGCGGGCGTCGACGATTTCCTCGCGGAAGCGACGCCGGAAACCAAGCTCGCGACGATCCGCGAGCACCAGGCGGCCGGGCGTCTCGTCGCGATGACGGGCGACGGCACCAACGACGCGCCGGCGCTCGCGCAGGCCGACGTGGCGGTCGCGATGAACACCGGCACGCAGGCGGCGAAGGAAGCCGGCAACATGGTCGACCTCGACTCGAACCCGACGAAGCTGATCGAGATCGTCGAGATCGGCAAGCAGATGCTGATGACGCGCGGTTCGCTCACGACGTTCTCGATCGCGAACGACATCGCGAAGTACTTCGCGATCATCCCGGCCGCATTCGTGACGACCTACCCGCAATTGCGCGTGCTCGACATCATGCATCTGACGTCGCCGGCGTCCGCGATCCTGTCCGCGGTGATCTTCAACGCGCTGATCATCGTCGCGTTGATCCCGCTCGCGCTGAAGGGCGTGACCTATCGGCCGCTCGGCGCCGCGTCGCTGCTGCGCCGCAACCTGCTGGTCTACGGCCTCGGCGGCGTGCTGCTGCCGTTCCCGTTCATCAAGCTGATCGACATGACGCTCGCCGCGCTCGGCTGGGCCTGAGCCGGCCGTCCTTGAAGGAACCATCATGAAATCGTTGATTCGCCCGCTCGTCGTGCTGTTCGTCGTCCTGACCGCCGTGACGGGGCTCGCTTACCCGGCGGTGATGACCGTGTTCGGTCAGGCCGTGTTCCCGTCGCAGGCCAACGGCAGCCTGATCGAGCAGAACGGCAAGGTCGTCGGCTCCGCGCTGATCGGCCAGTCGTTCGACGCGCCGAAGTATTTCTGGGGCCGGCTGTCGGCCACCGCGCCGATGCCGTACAACGCGGCCGGCTCCGGCGGCTCGAACTTCGGCCCGCTGAACCCGTCGCTCGCCGACCAGGTGAAGGCGCGCATCGCCGCGCTGCGCGACGCGGGCACCGACCTGTCGAAGCCGGTGCCGGTCGACCTCGTGACGGCGTCGGCGAGCGGCCTCGATCCGGAGATCACGCCGGCCGCGGCCGCGTACCAGGTCGAGCGCGTCGCGAAGGCGCGCAACCTGGCGCCGGACGCGGTCGCGCAACTCGTCGCCGCGAACACGGCGGGCCGCCAGTTCGGCGTGCTCGGCGAGCCGCGCGTGAACGTGCTGAAGCTGAATCTCGCGCTCGACGCGGCGCAGGCCGCGCACTGAGCGTGCGGGCGTGCGGGCTCCCCGGCGCGGCTGGCTGCGCGCCGGGCCCGACTTCGTTTCGACGGCGCGCGCGCCGTCTTTGCCTTTTGCGGCGATTTGGAACCACAATGGCTGTATCTCGCGCGCCATCCGGCGCGTCGCCCTTCTGACGCATGAACCGCCCCGATCCCGACCAACTCCTCGACAAGCTGCAGCGCGATGAAGAAAAGCAGCGGCGCGGCCAGCTCAAGATCTTCTTCGGCGCGTCCGCCGGCGTCGGCAAGACCTACGCGATGCTGCAGGCCGCGCGCCAGCGCGTGCAGGAAGGCGTCGACGTCGTCGTCGGCATCGTCGAGACTCACGGCCGCAGTGAAACCGCCGCGCTGCTCGACGGCCTCGACGTGCTGCCGCCCGCCCGCATCGACTATCGCGGCCGCACGCTCGCCGAATTCGATCTCGACGGCGCGCTCGCGCGTGCGCCGCAACTGATCCTCGTCGACGAGCTCGCGCATTCGAACGTGCAGGGCGCACGGCACCTGAAGCGCTGGCAGGACGTCTACGAGCTGCTCGATGCGGGCATCGACGTGTATACGACCGTCAACGTCCAGCATCTCGAAAGCCTGAACGACGTGGTCGGTGCGATCACCGGCATTCGCGTGTGGGAGACCGTTCCCGATCGCGTGTTCGACGCGGCCGACGAAGTCACGCTCGTCGACCTGCCGGCCGAGGAATTGCTCGAGCGGATGCGCGACGGCAAGGTCTATCTCGCGCAGCAGGCCGAGCGCGCGGTGCGCAACTTCTTCCGCAAGGGCAACCTGATCGCGCTGCGCGAGCTCGCGCTGCGGCGCACGGCCGATCGCGTCGACGCGCAGATGCGCGAGTACCGCGCAGACCGTTCGATCCAGCGCATCTGGCAGGCGCGCGAGCGGCTGCTCGTGTGCGTCGGCCCGGGCGCCGAAGCGCCGACGCTCGTGCGCGCGGCGGCGCGCCTCGCCGCGAGCCTGAAGGCCGACTGGATCGCCGTGTACGTCGAGACGCCGCGCCTGCAGCGGCTGCCCGACGCGCGGCGGCAGCGCACGCTCGACGCACTGAAGCTCGCGGCCGAGCTCGGCGCGGAGACGGTCACGCTCGCCGGGCCCGACGCGGTCGCCGCGTTGATCGGCTATGCGAAGGTGCGCAACGTATCGAAGCTCGTCGCGGGCGGCTCGCCGAAGGTCGGGCTCGCGCGCCGCTTCGCACGGCCGTTCGGCGAGCAGCTGGCGGAACGCGCGGGCGACGTCGACCTGATGCTGATCCGTGCGTCCGCGAGCGACGAGACGCGCGCCGCGCCGCTCGACGCGCGGGCGCGCGACTGGCGCGACGCGTTCGCGCAGTTCGGCACGCACCGTTCGCCGCCGCGCCACTACGCGTATGCGGCCGCGATCTGCGCGGCGATCACCGTCGTCGCGAGCGTCGTGTCCGGGCGGCTCGACCTCACGAACCTCGTGATGCTGTACCTGCTCGGCGTGGTGTTCTCGGCGGTGCGGCTCGGCCGCGGCCCGGGCGTGCTGCAGTCGTTCCTGTCGGTGGCCGCGTTCGATTTCTTCTTCGTGCCGCCGCGCATGTCGTTCTCGGTCAGCGACACGCAATACCTGCTGACCTTTTTCGGGATGCTGCTGACGTCGCTCGTGATCAGCCACCTGACGTCGACGCTCACGCGTCAGGCGAGCGTCGCGCAGCGCCGCGAGCGCCGCACCGGCGCGATCTACGCGATGGCGCGCGAGCTCGGCGCGGCGCTGACGACCGAGCAGATCGTCGAGATCGGCAGCCGTCACGTGGGCGAGGTGTTCCGCGCGCGCGTCGCGTTCCTGCTGCCCGACAGCGCGGACCAGGTGCGGCAGAAGATCGAGGAGCCCGACGCGGTCGTCACGCTGACGGGCGCGGAGCTCGACAGCGACGTCGGCCAGTGGGTGTACGACCAGCAGAAGCCGGCCGGGCGCGGCACCGATACGTTGCCGGCGACGGCCGCGCTGTACCTGCCGCTGAAGGCGCCGATGCGCACGCGCGGCGTGCTCGCGGTCGCGTCGCGCGAGCCGCGCGAACTCGAGGTCCCCGAGCAGCAGCGGATGCTCGACGCATTCGCCGCGCAGATCGCGCTCGCGCTGGAGCGCGTGCACTACGTCGAGATCGCGCGCGACGCGCTCGTCAACATGGAATCCGAGCGGTTGCGCAACTCGCTGCTGTCGGCGATCTCGCACGACCTGCGCACGCCGCTCACGACGATCGTCGGTTTTTCGTCGATGCTCGCGAACGGGCGCGCGGCCGCGCAGGCCGGCGACGCCGCGGCGGCCGGGCGGCTCGCGCAGCGCGAGGGCGAACTCGTCGACGCGATTCACGACGAGGCGCTGCGCATGACGGGCATCGTCACGAACCTGCTCGACATGGCGCGGCTGCAGGCCGGCAGCCTGCAGCTCAAGCGCCAGTGGTCGCTGCTCGAGGAAACCGTCGGCGCCGCGCTCGCCGCGTGCCGGCGCGTGCTCGCGCGCCATCCCGCGCACGTCGCGCTGCCGGCCGACCTGCCGCTGCTGCAGATGGACGCGGTGCTGATGGAGCGGTTGTTCACCAACCTGTTCGAGAACGCGGCGAAGTACACGCCGCCCGATACGTCGCTCGACATCGGCGCGGAGCGCGTGACCGACGACGGCCATCCTTTCGTGTGCGTGCACGTCGACGATCACGGCCCGGGCCTGCCGGTTGGCATGGAAACGCGGATCTTCGACAAGTTCACGCGCGGCGAGAAGGAATCGGCGACGCCGGGCATCGGGCTCGGTCTCGCGATCTGCCGCGCGATCGTCGAGGCGCACGGCGGTAAAATCGGCGCGCTCAACCGCACCGCGCCCGACGGCCGCGTGACGGGCGCGCGCTTCTGGTTCACGCTGCCGGTCGACACGCCGCCGGCGGCACCCGCCGTGCCCGACGACGAATCCGACCTGCCGGACGCATCGCCCCCATCCGAGTCATTGCCCGACCATGAGTGAACCCAGCCTGACCGTCGTCCTGATCGAGGACGAAAAGCAGATCCGCCGCTTCGTGCGCGCCGCGCTCGAGGAGGAGGACATCGCGGTGTTCGAAGCCGAGACGGGCAAGCAGGGGCTGATCGACGCGGCGACGCGCAAGCCCGACCTCGTGATCGTCGATCTCGGCCTGCCCGACACCGACGGCCTCGACGTGATCCGCGAACTGCGCGGCTGGTCCGAGGTGCCGGTGATCGTGCTGTCCGCGCGCACGCAGGAAGAGGAGAAGGTGGCCGCGCTCGACGCGGGCGCCGACGACTACCTGACCAAGCCGTTCGGCGTGTCCGAACTGCGTGCGCGAATTCGCGCGCAACTGCGCCGGCGCAACCAGGGCGGCGCGAACGAGTCGCCGAAGGTGACCTTCGGCGGCGTGACCGTCGATCTCGCGCTGCGCCAGGTGTGGCGCGACGACGCGATCGTGCACCTGACGCCGCTCGAATACCGGCTGCTCGCGACGCTCGTGCGTCACGCGGGGCGCGTGCTCACGCACCGCCAGCTGCTGCGCGACGTGTGGGGGCCGTCGCACGTCGAGAGCCATCATTACCTGCGCATCTACATGGCGCATCTGCGCCAGAAGCTCGAGGCCGATCCCGCGCAGCCCGAGCACATCGTCACCGAGACGGGCGTCGGCTATCGGCTCGTCGGCGCCGTGTGACGCACGGGGCGCGGCCAAGCATGCGGCCGCGGCGTCGCGCCCCGGCAGGGTTGCGCCGGCGCGACAGCCTCGCGACCGGCGCCGGCCTTGCACACCCGCTGCGCAATCCCCGCTATCCTGACCGTTCCGCGAACCAAATCGAGGAGCGTGCAATGTCCGTCCGTCTGGTCGTCATCTGTGCGCTGGCGCTCGCTGCGCCCGGCGCGTTCGCCCAGCCGCTGCCGCCCGGGCAGCACCCGCCCGCGCAGGCGGCGCTGGCCAATCCCGCGTCGGTCAACTGCGAGAAGCTCGGCGGTCGCCACGTAATCCGCAACCTGTCGAGCGGGCAGGTCGGCATGTGCGTGTTCAAGGACGGCCGCGTGTGCGAGGAGTGGGCGCTTTACCGCGACGACCGCTGCGTCGGCGGCGGCGCGCCGAAGCGCGTGGCGAACTGACCGCGTCCTGACGATCGCGCCCCGCATCGGCGACGGCCTGCCAGGCCGCCGGCAGGTCCGTAAGCTACTTGTTATACTCGGCGCCGCCCGGGGACGACCCCGGGTCATTCGCTTCAACGGGGACGGCCCCATCCGATACGGAGTACGTCGAGATGGCGTGGGTATGGTTGTTGATCGCCGGTTTGCTGGAAGTGGCCTGGGCGGCCGGCTTGAAATCGTCGGACGGCTTCACGAAGCTCGGTCCGTCGGTGTTCACGATCGCGACGGCGCTGGCCAGCTTCGGGCTGCTCGCGGTCGCGATGCGCCAGTTGCCGCTCGGCACCGCGTACGCGGTGTGGACGGGCATCGGCGCGGTCGGCGCGTTCGTGTTCGGCATCGTGATGCTGGGCGAGGCGCTGACCGTCGCCCGCGTCGCCAGTGCGGCGCTGATCGTCGCGGGGCTGGTCGGCCTGAAATTGTCGTCGGCCGCCTGACGACGGACTCCGCGGCGCGCACGCGCCCGCGCGCCGCCCCGCGCCGCGGAATTGCGCCGGTCGCCCGTCCAGCCTGTCTATAATGGAACGTATTCGGGCCTGAATCCCGTCGTGCTGCGCGCGGCACGCGGTGCCGGTCGCCACGCGCCGCGCGGCCGGTCTGTCCGACCCGATCCGATCAATCGGCAAAACGCACGGAAAGTGCAAGGAGAGGGCCATGATCGAAGCCATTTCGCTCGGCGCGGGACTCGCGTGGGCGAGCGGCCTGCGCCTGTACCTGACGGTGCTGATCGCCGGCGTGCTGGCACGCTTCGGCTGGCTCCATCTGCCCGACACGCTGGCCGTGCTGATGTCGCCGTGGGTCATCGGCGCCGCGGCCGTGCTCGCCGTCACCGAATTCCTGGCCGACAAGATCCCCGCGTTCGACTCGCTGTGGGATGCCGTGCATACCTTCATCCGCATTCCGGCCGGCGCCGTGCTCGCGGCCGGTGCGCTCGGCCATGCCGATCCGACCATGCTGGCGGTCGCGGGGCTCGCCGGCGGCTCGCTCGCCGGCGCCGCGCATGTGGCGAAGGCCGGCACGCGCGCGCTGATCAACCTGTCTCCCGAACCGATTTCGAACTGGATTGCGTCGTCGACCGAGGACGGTCTCGTGGTCGGCGGGCTCGTCCTCGCGTTCTTCGTTCCGCTCGCGTTCCTCGTGCTGCTTGCCGCGTTCATCACGGCGTCGGCGTGGGCGCTGCCGCGCCTGTGGCGCGGCGTGTCGGGTGGCTTTCGCGGGATGGCTAACCACATGGTGTCGCGGCTCAACTCGATCGGAGGGAAGCGCGATTGAAGGGGCCGCAACACGCGGCGCAGCCGCCGGCCGGATACTCCGGCCATGACGGGCGCACGCATGCCGGCCGCTTCGGCCTGCGCGACCTGATTCGCCAGGCTGCCCGGATGACCGCGCGCGACTGGCGCGCGGGCGAATTGACGCTGCTGGTCCTCGCGCTGGTGCTCGCGGTCGCGGCGCTGACGAGCGTCGGCTTTCTCGCCGATCGGCTGCGCCAGGGCCTCGAGCGCGACGCGCGCCAGATGCTCGGCGCCGATTTCGTCGTGCGCGCCGATCGCCCCGTCGATCCGTCGTTCGACCGCCAGGCGCGCGCGCTCGGCCTGCGTACCGCGACGACCGCCATTTTTCCGAGCATGATCGCGGCCGCCGCGGGCGGGCAGGCGGCCGACGCCGCGCCGTCGCGCCTCGCGGCCGTGAAGGCCGTGTCGCCCGGCTATCCGCTGCGCGGCGCGGTCGAGATTCTGCCGGCCGGTGCGACCACTGCGCAGAAGGCGTCCGCGATCCCCGCGCCGGGCACCGTATGGGCCGACCCGTCGCTGCTCGACGCGCTGCACCTGAAGGCGGGCGATACGGTGCGCGTCGGGCTGCGCACGTTCACGGTCGCCGCGGCGATCACCCGCGAACTCGATCGCGGCTTTTCGTTCGTCAATTTTTCGCCGCGGCTGATGATGCGCGCGGACGAGCTCGCCGCGACGGGGCTCACGGGCTACGGCAGCCGCGTCACGTACCGGCTGCTGGTCGCCGGCGACGCAGCGGCCGTCGCACGCTTCGAAACCTATGCGCACGCGCGCGTCGACGGCGGGAAACTGCGCGGCGTCGGGCTCGAGTCGTTGCAGGAGGGGCAGCCGCAGGTGCGGCAGACGCTGGATCGCGCGCGCCACTTCCTGACGCTCGTCGCGTTGCTGACCGCGCTGCTCGCGGCGGTCGCGATCGCGATGGCCGCGCAGCGCTACATGCGGCGTCATCTCGACGGCTGCGCGACGATGCGCTGCCTAGGCGTGAGCCGCCGCACGCTCGGCGCGTTGTTCGCGCTCGAATTCGCGGGCGTCGGCATCGTGTCGGGCGCCGCGGGCGCAGTGCTCGGCTACGGTGGCCACTGGGCGCTGCTGGCCGCGCTCGGCAGCCTGATCGACGTCGTGCTGCCGCCGCCCACGTTGTGGCCGGCGCTGATCGGCATGGGCGCCGCGCTCGTGCTGCTGCTCGGTTTCGCGCTGCCGCCGCTCGTGCCGCTCACGCGCGTGCCGCCGGTGCGTGTGCTGCGGCGCGAGTGGGGCGACGCGTCGCGCACCGCGTGGGCCGCGTATGCGGTCGGCGTCGTGCTGTTCGCGGGGCTGCTGATCGTGGCCGCCGGGAACCTGAAGCTCGGCCTGATCGTCGCGGGCGGCTTTGCCGGCGCGCTGGTCGGGTTCGCGCTGATTGCCCGGCTCGTGCTGTTCGCCGCCGCGCGCGCGGTGCGCAATGCGCGCGTGGCCGCGGGCGTCGGCTGGCGTTACGCGCTGGCGTCGCTGTACCGGCGCGGCACGGCCAGCGCGCTGCAGATCACCGCGCTCGCGCTCGGCCTGATGTGCCTGCTGCTGATCGCGATCACGCGCAACGACCTCGTGGCGGGCTGGCGGCAGTCGACGCCGCCCGATGCGCCGAACCAGTTCCTGATCGACATCCAGCCCGACCAGCGCGCCGACGTCGCCGCCTATCTGGCCGCACACGGCGTGCGCGACGCGGTGCCCGCGCCGATGGTGCGCGGCCGCCTCGTCGCGATCAACGGCAAGCCGGTGAATCCGGACGCGTACCCGTCGGAAGAGGCGCGCCGGCTCGTCGATCGCGAATTCAACCTGTCGTATACGACCGACCTGCCGTCCGACAACCGGATCGTCGAAGGCGACTGGTTCGGCGCCGCGGCCACGCCGCAGATCTCGATCGAAGCCGGCCTCGCGAAGACGCTGAACGTGAAACCGGGCGACACGCTGCGCTTCGACGTGACGGGGCTGACGGTCGACGCGCCGATCACGAGCGTGCGCAAGCTCGACTGGGGCTCGTTCCGCGTCAACTTCTTCGTGCTGATGCCGCCGCCGGTGCTGAAGGATTTCCCGGCCGTCTACCTGACGAGCTTCCATCTGCCCGCATCGAACGCCGCGCTGCTCGATCCGCTGATCGCGCGCTACCCGAACCTGACCGCGATCGACGTCGCGCCGATCCTCGCGCAGTTGCAGCGGATGATGCTGCAGGTGGTCGGCGCCGTGCAGTTCCTGTTCGCGTTCACGCTCGCGGCCGGCGTGCTCGTGCTGTACACGGCGCTTGCCGGCTCGCGCGACGAGCGCGTGCGCGAGGCCGCGCTGCTGCGCGCGCTCGGTGCGTCGCGCGCGCAGGTCAACGCGGTGCAGCGCGCGGAATTCGTCGTGGTCGGCGCGCTGGCCGGCGTGCTCGCGTCGGCGGGCGCGATCGCGGTCGGCTGGGTGCTCGCGTCGCGCGTGTTCGACTTCCAGCTCGCCGTCGATCCATGGCTCGTGCCGGCCGGCATCGCGGCCGGCGTCGTCTGCGCCGGTGCGGCCGGCTGGCTCAGCCTGCATAATGTGTTGCGGCGCCCCGCGCTGCAGTCGCTGCGCGACGCGTGAGCGTCGCCCGCGGCCCCGAAGATCCCGTTTTCCGACTATCCGTAATGACCGATGTGAATGACGATGCGCCGTCGCAGCCGACGGCGTTCGAGCTCGTGGGCGGCGAAGCCCGCGTGCGCGAAATGGTGGACCGCTTCTACGACCTGATGGACCTCGAGCCCGAGTTCGCGCAGATTCGCGCGCTGCATCCGCCGTCGCTCGACGGTTCGCGCGACAAGCTGTTCTGGTTCCTGTGCGGCTGGCTCGGCGGCCCCGACCACTACATCAGCCGGTTCGGCCATCCGCGGCTGCGCGCGCGGCATTTGCCGTTCCCGATCGCGTCGGTCGAGCGCGACCAGTGGCTGCGCTGCATGGCGTGGGCGATGGAGGATGTCGGGCTGCCGGAGCCGCTGCGCGAGCGGCTCATGCATTCGTTCTACGACACGGCCGACTGGATGCGCAACCGGCCCGGTTGATCGACCGGTACGCCGCTGCCCGCGCGCGGGACGATCTGCGTCTGGGCGCACGTGCGGGCCGGCGCGACACTGGCCGTTTCCTCCATCGACACGAGGCTCATCCCGATGACGACACAGGCGCTGTTTCGCGAAGACGCGTACCTGATGCAATGCGACGCGATCGTCGAGGCCGTCGGCGACGACGGCATCCGGCTCGACCGCACCGTGTTCTATCCGCTCGGCGGCGGCCAGGCCGGCGACACCGGCACGCTGACGCTGCCCGACGGCAGCACGATCGCGATTGCCGATACGCGCAAGGCGAAGTTCGACGGCGCGACGCCCGACGACGCCGTGCACGTGCCCGCGCCGGGCCAGGACGCGCGCGTCGCGACGCTGGCCCCCGGCACGCGCGTGGTCGCGGCGATCGACTGGCAGCGCCGCCACCGGCATATGCGCCTGCATACGGCCGCGCACCTGATGTGCGCGGTGCTGCCGTACGCGGTCGACGGCTGCAGCGTGACGGCCGACTACGTGCGGCTCGATTTCGCGACGTCCGACGCGATCGATCGCGACGACGTCGAGCGGCGCCTCGCGGGTTTCGTCGCCGGCGCGCATCCGGTCACGACCGAATGGATCACCGACGACGAGATGGCCGAGCGGCCCGAACTCGTCCGCACGATGAGCGTGAAGCCGCCGATGGGCCTCGGCCGCGTGCGGCTGCTGCGCATCGAGAACGTCGACCTGCAGCCGTGCGGCGGCACGCACGTGCGCAACACGTCCGAAATCGGCGGGCTGCGGGTCGCGAAACTGGAAAAGAAGAGTGCGCGCACACGGCGCCTCGTACTGGAGTTTGCATGACGATCGATACCGGGAAAGCGGGCGCGGCGGCGCTCGATCCGCAGGCACGGGACATTCTCGATTTCTGGTTCGGCGAGCCGGGCTCGGCCGAGTTCGGGCAGAACCGCAAGGTCTGGTTCAACGGCGGCGCGGCGTTCGACGACGTGCTGCGCACGCGTTACGGCGCGCTGCTCGATGCTGCATGCGACGGCGCGTGCGATCACTGGGCCGCTTCGCCGTCGGGCGCGCTGGCGTTGATCGTCGTGCTCGACCAGTTCTCGCGCAACATCCATCGCGGCACGCCGCGCGCGTTTGCCGCCGATCCGAAGGCGCTCGGGCTGGCCCGCCGCGTCGTCGCGGCCGGCTGGGACGCGCGGTTGCCGAGCGGGCATCACCGCGCGTTCGCGTATCTGCCGTTCGAGCACGACGAGTCGGTCGAGAGCCAGCGCGAGGCCGTGCGCCTGTGCGCGGGCATCCGCGACGAGGCCGGGTGCGAGCGCTATCACCGCTACGCGTTGCTGCATGCGGCGGTCGTCGAGCGCTTTGGCCGCTTTCCGCACCGGAACGCGATTCTCGGTCGCGCGTCGACCGACGAGGAAGCGGCGTTTCTGCGGGAGCCGGGCTCGTCGTTCTGACGATCCGTTCGTTGGCGAGACGAAGGAGCGGGGCGGCGAACCCCACGACGCTTGCGGGTTGCCGGTATTGCAGCGCAGGCTGCGCAGCGCTCGAATGGACGATCGCGGCCCGTGCCGAAGAAGAAAGCGAAGGCGGGCAGGGCAGCGCATCGCGCCGCCCTGTGTTACTGCGGGTGCTGTTCGGGCGTGCGCACGTAGACGCGCAGCAGCTCCTCGTTGTCGCCCGGGCGGGCGCCGGTCCAGAACAGCTTCCATTCGTCGCCGGGCGCCGGATCGACGGCCCGCACGCCCTGCACGATCATCCACGTGCAGCGCGTCGTCTTCGCGTCGTCGATCGGCGTGTGCTGGATGCCGGAGAAGTAATACAGCATCGGCGCTTCCGATTCGCCGAGCCCGTGCAGGCTCGCCATGCAGTCGCCGTCGTTCCATTCGAGCGCGAGATGCGCGTTCAGGTCGTCGAACACCGACCGGTAGCTCTTCGCGACGTCGAGCCACGGCAGCAGCAGCGTATAGATGAGCCCCCACGCGACCAGCGTGCCGGCGCCCCACGACAGCGCGCCGCGCCACAGGCCCGTCGTGCGTAGCTTCGGCAGCAGCGTCAGCCAGCCGACCGTCAGCGCGAGCGCGCCGGTCACGAGCGCGGGCTGGATTGGCATCGTCCAGTCGAGCGGCAGCCAGCGGCCGAGCAGTGCGAGATCGGCGCGCGACGCGGCCGGATCGGCCATCACCGCCCAGATCGCCCACGCGAGCACGACCACCATGCCGAACAGGATGCGGCTCAGGTAATCCCACGCGAGATGCAGCCGGCGCGGCAGGCGGTCGATCGCCTGCGCGGCGACCAGCGCGAGCGGTGCGAAGAACGGCAGGATGTAGAGCTGGCGCGACGTCGCGGACACCTGCAGTACCACCAGTCCGATGCCGGCGAACAGCACGGGCAGCGCGATGCGCGGCGTACGCCAGTCGCGCCATGCGCCGCGGGCGAGCGCGACGATCGCGAGCGGCGCGACCGGGAAGCCGACGAGCAGGAACGCGCGCAGGATGAAGAACGGCTTGTCGTTTTCGGCGCCCAGTTCGGGAACGGAGAAGCCGAAGAAGCGGCCGACGTTGTTGTCCCAGAACCACGTCATGAACAGCGTTTCCGAGCGCAGGAACAGCGCGGTCGGCCAGATCAGCGCGAACGGCGCGAACACGAGCGCGGCGACGCCGAGCGCGCGTGCGAACGAGCGGGTGCGGCAGGCCGGGTAGAGCACCAGCGTGCAGACGAGCGTGGCCGCGAACACGAGCGGCACGAACAGCCCCTTCGCCATCAGCGCGATGCCGACGCCCGCGCCGAAGATCGGCGCGGCCCAGCGGCCGGCCGGGTGCGCCGGCAGCCCGTGACGCATCGGCTGCGCACGCGCGACGTGCTCCATCACGAGTTCCAGCAGCCCGCAGAACGCGATGGCGGTGCCGGCAAACAGCGCGACGTCCGTCATCATGTCATGCACGTGCTTGATCACGACGAGCGTGCCCGCGCTCAGCACGACCGGGCCGAGCACGCGCAGGTCGAACCAACTGTCCGCGCGGCTGGCCACGCGGGCCGCGCGCGCGATGAAGCCGAACGCGAGCGCGGCGAACAGGGCGCTCGCGAGGCGCGCCGCGTCGTGCAGCGGCATCGCGCGCTGCAGCAGCCACGCGAGGCTGGTCGCGACCCACGCGTAAAGCGGCGGCTTTTCCATGAACGGCAGGCCGGCATTGGTCGGCACGACGAAATCGCCGGTCTCGAGCATGTGCTGGATGATGCCGAACGTATAGGTTTCGTCCTGTTTCCACGGATCGTGCCCGAGCACGCCGGGCAGCGTGTACGCGCACACCAGCGCGGCGACGAACAGCCATGCGCGCCAGCCGAGCAGTAGCGAGCGGTCGCGCAGGGGGCTGATGGCGGCGGTCGAGGCCGCGACGGGCGTGCCGGCGACGTCCAGCGTCGCGCTGACGTCGGTATCGGCGGTCGAGCGGGTGTGCGCGGCCGGGGCGGGCACGGACGTGCGTCGCCGGCTGGGCGCTGCGGTTCCAGGCATGGAAAAGATCTCGGGTCGAGTCGAGCCGGTCCGGCGACATGGGCTGGACCGATAAGGGGCTACATCCGGGGTAACGGACAGCGTGTTTGAGACACCTGTCTGAATGGCCGCTAGTAGAGCACGGAATTGTTACGGATGTTTACTGGAAGTGTCACGGAATTGTGGAGATTTGTGGCGCCGTGACCACGGGGCGATTTCGACCGCCGTATTGTTGCGCCGCGCGTCAGCTTAGCGGCCGCCGCCGACGTCGAGCAGGGCGCCCGTCGTGTAGGACGCCGCATCGCCGAGCAGCCAGACGATCGCCTCGGCGATCTCCTGCGCTTCGCCCGCGCGGCCGAGCGGCGTTTGCGCGCCGAGACGCGCCGCACGGCCCGGCTGGCCCCCGCTTGCATGAATGTCGGTCTCGATCAGGCCCGGGCGCACCGCGTTGACGCGCACGCCGTGCGGGCCGAGCTCCCTGGCGAGGCCGATCGTCAGCGAATCGACCGCGCCTTTCGAGCCCGCGTAGTCGACGTACTCGTTCGGCGAGCCGAGCCGAGACGCGATCGACGACACGTTGACGATCGCGCCGCCGCGCCCGCCGCGGTCGGTGGACAGCCGGCGCGCCGCTTCGCGCGCACACAGGTAGGCGCCGAGCACGTTGGTATCGAACATCCGTCGCAGCCGGTCGACCGGCATGTCGGCGAGCGGCATCGACGGCGCGACGATGCCGGCATTGTTGACGAGCGCGTCGAGGCGCCCGAACTCGGCCGCAACGGTGTCGAACATCGCGACGACGTTCGCCTCGTTCGCGACGTCGCCCGCGACGATGCACGCGCGGCCGCCCGCGTCGCGCACGGCCTGCGCGGTCAGTTCGGCCGCGGCCGCGTCGCGCGCGTAGTTGATGCCGACGTCCCAGCCGCGTTCGGCCGCGAGCACGGCGGTCGCGCGGCCGATGCCGCGGCTCGCGCCGGTGATGAGGACAGCCTTGCGGTCGGACGGTGCGGTCATCGCGTGCGGTTTCCGGTGACGGTTACTTCGCGGCGTCGGGCGCCCACTTGTCGCGGGTGGGCGGCTGGTAGCGGCGCAGCCGCTCGATCAGCGCGACGGGTTCCGACTCGACGCACAGTGCGTCGAAATAGGCCGGCCGCATGAAGCCTTCGTCGACCGTATGGCGCAGCAGCGCGATCAGCGGATCGTAGAACGAATCGATGTTGTAGAGCGCGACGGGCTTGCGGTGATAGCCGAGCTGCGCCCACGTATAGACCTCGAAGAGCTCTTCGAGCGTGCCGGCACCGCCGGGCATCGCGACGAACGCGTCGGAGAGGTCGGCCATCATTTTCTTGCGATGGTGCATGTCGGGCACGACGTGCAGTTCCGACAGCCCCGTATGGCCGACTTCCTTGTCGACGAGCAACTCGGGAATCACGCCGACCGCCCGGCCGCCGGCCGCCATCACTTCGTCGGCGATCACGCCCATCAGGCCGACGCGGCCGCCGCCGTACACGAGCGTGAGGCCTGCCTCGACGAGCGCACGGCCGAACGCGCGCGCGGCATCGGCATAGACGGGTCGCACGCCGGACGACGAGCCGCAGTAAACGCAGACTGCCTTCATTGCTTCGCGTCCTTGGCGGGGGCCTGGCCGGTGGCGACGGGGCCGCCCGCCGGGCGCGGCGACCCGTCGCGCGGCGGCAGGTAATCGGTGAACTGGCGCTTGGGCAGCTTGCCGGACACGAGATCGTCGAACAGCTGGCGCGAACGGCCGCGCAGGTACGGGGCCATGATCGAGATCACGTGCATGCTCACCTGGTGCAGCTCTTCGCGGATCGCGTCCTGGTCGTTGTATTTGCGCGGATGCATCACGTATTGGTACGACAACCAGTACGTCGAGATCACCGCCATGTTGGTCGCGATGACCTCGATCTCGGCGGGCGTCGCGACCATCTCGGCATCGGAGACGAGCAGCTCGCACATGTCGTGCGCGAAGCGCACCTTGTGGCTGATGATCTGCTTGAAGTGCGTCTCGAGCGTGCGGTTGCGGGCGAGCAGGTCGTTGAGGTCGCGATACAGGAACCGGTAGGTCCACATGAAATCGGCCATGTACTGCAGGTACGACCAGGTTTCGTCGATCGTCGGACGGTGATCTTCGGGGAAGCGCAGCCGCCGTTCGATCTGCTGCTCGAACTGCGCGAAGATGCTGTTGATGATGTCGTCCTTGTTGCGGAAATGGTAGTACAGGTTGCCTGGACTGATTTCCATTTCCTCGGCGATCGTCGTGGTGGTGACGTTCGGCTCGCCGATCTCGTTGAAGAGTTTCAACGACAACTCGAGAATCCGTTCGCGGGTGCGGCGGGGAGGTTTCGCTTCCATGTCGTCCGGCCCTGTGTGTGCCGGACTGGCGGGCGCTGCAATCGATGCTGCGTGATTCGTCCGGCGCGGGTTGCTGTTCTATGTCTAGCGGCCGATTATAAACCGGGGTTTCGCCACGTCGGGGCATTTCGTGATCGCGGCGCCGCGCCGCGCATGGTGCGGCGCCGCATGCGGGCGTGGCGAAAGGCGCCCGGCGGTGGCCTAGAAACCGAGCCAGCGTGCGACCACCGGCCCGAGCACGAAGCCCCACGTCGTCACGCACGCGAACAGCGCGACCGTGACGGCCGCGCTGCCGAGGTCCTTCGCGCGCTTCGACAGTTCGTGGCGCTCGAGCGAGATGCGGTCGATCGCGGCTTCGACGCTCGAGTTCAGCAGCTCGACGATCAGCACCAGCAGCACCGAGCCGATCAGCAGCGCGCGCGATGCGGCCGGCACCGGCGCGAATGCGCCGATCGGCAGCATCAGCGCGGCGAGCGTGAGTTCCTGGCGAAACGCGCTTTCCTCGCGGATCGCGACGCGAAAGCCGTTCAGCGAATGCTTGAGCGCGAACCAGGCACGCGTGATGCCGCGATGGCGCTTGTACGGGTTCGGCGGCAGCGGCGCGAGCCGGTCGTCGGGGCCGAGCGGCTCGTGCGGGTGCACGTCCGCGTCGGCATGCGGCTCTTCCTCGTCGAACGGGCGGTGCCGTGACGGCGTCGCGGCGGGGGGCGGGATCTTGTCGTTCAGGTCTCGTTTCAAACGGCTGCACCTTCGGCTGGCGAGTACGCGGTCTTCGGCAGCGGCTTCAGATGCGACGCGAACTGCTCGGATGCGGCGCGCCACGAGAAGCGTTCCGCCCACGCGCGCGCAGTCGTGCGTTCGATCTTCAGCGCCTCGAGGCAGGCTTCCTGCAGGTCCTCGTGCATCGCGCCGGCATCGCCTCCGCTGAGCACGTCGATCGGGCCCGTCACGGGATACGCGGCCACCGGCGTGCCGCAGGCGAGCGCTTCGAGCAGCACGAGGCCGAACGTGTCGGTGCGACTCGGGAATACGAACACGTCGGCCGCAGCATACACCTTCGCGAGCTCGGTCTGTGACAGCACGCCGAGATAGTTCGCCTCCGGATAGCGCGACTTCAGTTCCGCGAGCGCGGGGCCTTCGCCCGCGACCCACTTCGAGCCGGGCAGGTCGAGGCGCAGGAACGCCTCGACGTTCTTCTCGATCGCGACGCGGCCCACGTACAGGAAGATCGGCCGCGCGGTGTTGAGCACCTTCGACTCCATCGGCCGGAAGGTGTCGAGGTCGACGCCGCGGGTCCACAGCACGACGTTCGTGAAGCCGAATTTCTCGAGGTCCTGCTTGACGACCGGCGTCGGCGCCATCACCGCGCGCGACGGGCCGTGGAACCAGTGCAGGAACTTGTAGGTCGCCGCCAGCGGAATGCCGAAGCGCGCCTGCACGTATTCCGGGAAGCGCGTGTGGTACGCGGTCGTGTACGGCAGCTTGCGGGCGCGCGCATAGCGCCGCGCGGCGAGGCCGAGCGGGCCTTCGGTCGCGATGTGCAGCGCGTCGGGTGCGAACGCATCGATCCGCGCGCGCAGCTTGCGATACGGCAGGATCGACAGGCGGATCTCGGGGTAGGTCGGGCAGGGCACCGTGCGGAATTCCAGCGGCGTCAGCAGTTCGACGCGGTGGCCGAGCGCCGTGAGTTCGCGCGACGTGCTCTTCAGCGTGCGTACGACGCCGTTGACCTGCGGTTCCCACGCGTCGGTGACGATCATGATCTTCATCGCGGCATGTCCTGTAAGTAGGGTTGTGTCAGGCAGCGGCCTTGGCCTTGCGCGACGCGGTCTCGGACGGTGCGGTGCGCATCACCGTCCAGTAGACGATCTTCAGTTCGCCTTCCATCGTTTCGACGAGCGCGGACAGGCTTTCGACCCAGTCGCCGTCGTTGCAGTACAGCACCCCGTCGATGTCGCGGATCTCGGCCTTGTGGATGTGGCCGCACACGACGCCGTCGCAGCCGCGGCGGCGCGCCTCGTCGGTCATCACGGTCTCGAACTGCGAGATGAAGTTGACCGCGTTCTTGACCTGGTGCTTCAGGTACTGCGACAGCGACCAGTACTGGAAGCCGAGCCGGCTGCGGATCCGGTTGAACCAGCGGTTCAGCACGAGGATCAGCGTGTAGAGCGTGTCGCCGAGGTACGCGAGCCATTTCGCATGCTGGATCACGCCGTCGAACAGGTCGCCGTGCACGATCCACAAACGTTTGCCCGCGAGCGTCGTGTGGAATGCCTCGCCGCGCACCTGGATGTCGCCGAACGCGAGATCGCAGAACTGCCGCGCGCCTTCGTCGTGGTTGCCGGGGATGTAGACGACCTGCGTGCCCTTGCGCGCCTTGCGCAGGATCTTCTGCACGACGTCGTTGTGCGCCTGCGGCCAGTACCAGCCTTTCTTCAGTTGCCAGCCGTCGATGATGTCGCCGACGAGGTACAGGTATTCCGAGTCGTTGTGACGCAGGAAATCCAGCAGGTAGGGCGCCTGACAGCCGCTCGAGCCGAGGTGGATGTCGGACAGCCAGATGGTGCGGTAGCGATGGGCGGACGGCTCGGGGTCGTCGTGCTGCGTGGTGGGCGCGACGGGCGGCTTGTGCGACACCACGCCGTCGGTTGCGCCCGAGCCGGACAGGAACGCAGTGGCGGCGCGGGCGCCGATGGGATGACGAAACAATGAAGTCGCGGACGTTTTCTGGCCCATGCATGACTCGCGCCGGTTGACATTACCGGCATTCCGCCATGCGGGCGTGACTGTACCGTGACAGTCACGAGACGTTCTTATTACGACCGTCGAAGGGTGTTTAGCAGTAAATGAGCGGGCGTTGCGTAAGCTGCCGCACTGAACGGTCGGCGTGTGTCCGGCAGGGCCGTCCTCGATGGAGACGGGTGGGGCGAGCGGCTTTCATCTGGTGAATGCGGCGCGTCAGCGCGGTATCGCGACGACGCGCGTACGCGCGAGCCGGTCGTGCGGGAACTGGCGGCCGGCGTGCAACCGGGCGGCGCCGGCCCACACGACGATCCATGCGGCGGCGAGCGCGAGCGTGACGGGCACCGACAGGCCGAGGAGCGGGTGCAGCGCGAGCGGCGGCAGGAACCACAGCCAGCCGAGCGCGTAGCGGACGAGCGCGTGGCCGGCGCTCAGCGGCCGGCCGCTCGACGACTCGAGCCGCAGCCGCCAGGTTTTCATCGGCAGCGTCTGGCCGCCGTGCGTCCAGAACCACACGAAATACGCGCCGACGACGAGCGCGATCCACGCGGCAAGCAGGTTGTGATGAACGAGGCCGTTGCGTTGCTGCGTCGCGAGGCTGAACGCGAGCCCGGCGAAGAACACGACGCCGAACAGCAGCACGCCTTCGTAGAGCAGCGCGGCGAGGCGCCGCCGCACGGACGGCGCGGCAGCCGGGGTCTCGGGAGCGCGGGCGGTCGCCACGGCGCTCAGGAGCCCTTGAACAGCGAAGGCGCGTCGGCGGGCGACACCGGCAGGGCCGCGGCCGGTGCCGATGCGGTGCCGGACGTGGACGACGCGGGCACCGGCTGCACGACGACGCCGGCCGACGCGGGCGCCGGGGCGGCGGCCGCGCCGCTCGCCGGGTGTTCGTGCGAGTTGACGAGGCGGCGGACGTCACGGTCGGCGACGGTCGGCGGCGCGCTGACGACGCTCGGCCTGCGGCGGCGCTCGGCGGCGGCAAGCCGTTCCTTCTGCTCCTCGGGGAGTTGCTGGTAGGCCTTCCACGCGCGCTCGCGCGCCTGTGCGGACAGCTCCTTCGCGCTCTGGTAGTTCTCGCGCGCGACGCGGCGCTGCTCGGGCGTCATCTTCGCCCATTCGGTCATCCGGTCCTGCAGGCGTTTCTGGTCATCCGGCGACAACTTCGCGAAACGCGATGCGATCTTCAGCCATTTACGCTTGCGGGCGTCGCTGAAGCCGTCCCACTGGTCGGCGAACGGCGCGAGGGCCGCATGCTGCGCCGGCGTGAGGCGTGCCCACGACAGCGGGCCGGCGGCGGCCGGCAGCGGCAGCGGAAGGGGCAGCGGCGGGAGTTCGGTGGTCAGCCCGGTCGCGGTCGACGCGGGCGCGGCGGGGCTGGTGGTCGCGACGGGCGCCGTCGCGGGGGCCGGGTGGAATCGGGGATAGGTGGCGACGTAGGAAACGGCGATCGCGATCACGCATCCGAAAAATACGGCCAGGCCGCGCTTCTGACTCACCCGTGCGATCCCCTCGTTATTGTCTGTTAGTGAGCGCGCGAAAGATACGCGTTGAACCCGTGATCGAGATACGCATTGAGCGGCAGGTCGTCGCTGAGCATCGCCACGTCGATGTCGGCGAGTTCGGCGGTGCGCTGCATGTCTTCCCAGTACGCGATGCCGACGAGCCCCGCGAGCAGCAACGCGAGCGGCCACGCACGCAGCAGGCGGCGGGCAAACGACGCGTACGGGCGGCCGGCGGGCGGGCGGTTCGCGGGCGTCGGGCCGTAGGCGCCGGCCGCGCCGGCGAAGGCCGGCACGAACACCGGCGCGCTCGCGGCTTCGGGCTTCTTGCGCGCGAGCGCGGCCCGGCGGGCGACGGCCAGCCGGTCGGTGGTCGCGGCCGGCAGCGCGGCCGCGCGCTCGTCCAGCGCGCGGCGCACCTTCAGCGCGAATTCGTGTTCTCGGTTTGCGGAGCTCATAGCGTGATTCCTTTGGCCTTGAGCGCTTGCGCCAGGGTATGAGTGGCTCGCGAGCAGTGCGTCTTGACGCTGCCCTCGGAGCACCCCATTGCGGCGGCAGTCTCGGCGACATCCATATCTTCCCAATAACGCATCAGGAACGCTTCCCGTTGACGCGTCGGAAGCTTCTGGATTTCTTCGTCGATCAGGGCCAGAACCTGCTCTCTTTCGAGGCGGTGCTCGCTGCTCTCGACGCCCGCGTTGTCGTCCGCGGATTCGAGCGTTTCAAGCGGGTCGAAGTCGTCGTCGTCGGTGTTGTTCAGCGACGAGAAGAGCGTCACCCACGTGTTGCGGACCTTCTGCCGGCGGAACCAGTCGTGGATCGCGTTCTGCAGGATCCGCTGAAAAAGCAGCGGCAGCTCGGCGGACGGCCGGTCGCCGTACTTTTCCGCGAGCTTGATCATCGCGTCCTGCACGATGTCGAGCGATGCATCGTCGTCACGTACGGCGTACGCAGCCTGCTTGAACGCGCGCCTTTCGACGCCCGCCAGAAAGTCGGCGAGTTCCTTGTCTGATGCCATTCCGTGAAGGTATGCGCTGCGGCCCGCTGCGTGGTGAAAAAGGTCGAAAAATTTCGTAAAACCCGCGGATGCTATCAAATTTTCATGCGCCTTGGCACCGGGTCGGCCGCCGCACGTTGCGCGCGAACCGCGGCGGCCGGGCGCCGGGCGGCGCGCATGATGCGCTGCGGGATATTTTGCTTGACGGCCCAGCTGCGACCCGCTATTGTCGGCGATTCGCAACATGAAGTGATGGTCTCATTTGAGGCTGGCCCAAGAAGCCCGCCCTTCAAA
The DNA here is from genome assembly GCF_902833245.1 of Burkholderia sp. BCC0398. Taxonomy (NCBI): domain Bacteria; kingdom Pseudomonadati; phylum Pseudomonadota; class Betaproteobacteria; order Burkholderiales; family Burkholderiaceae; genus Burkholderia; species Burkholderia sp. BCC0398. Next base: position 47,885 of record NZ_CADFEM010000003.1, on the reverse strand, counting down.
CTGGACGCGCCGCTTGAACCCGAGCCACAAGCCCGGCAGAGAGCACCCGATCAATTTTTTGCCGAAAATTCGAAAGGTCAAAATGAACATGCCCAGCGCGGAATTCTCCACGTCGGAACCCCTTTCCCCTCCCGATAGCGACTCCATCGGCGGTACCGTGCTCATGAAGGCACTGGCCGACGAAAACGTCGAATTCATCTGGGGCTACCCCGGCGGCTCGGTTCTCTACATCTACGACGAGCTGTACAAGCAGGACAAGATTCAGCACGTGCTGGTGCGCCATGAACAGGCGGCCGTGCACGCAGCCGATGCGTATGCGCGCTCCACCGGCAATGTCGGCGTCTGTCTCGTGACGTCCGGCCCCGGTGTCACCAACGCGGTGACCGGCATCGCAACGGCGTACATGGATTCGATCCCGATGGTCGTGATCAGCGGCCAGGTGCCGACTGCCGCGATCGGTCAGGATGCGTTCCAGGAATGCGACACCGTCGGCATCACGCGTCCGTGCGTGAAGCACAACTTCCTCGTGAAGGACGTGCGCGACCTCGCGGAAACCGTCAAGAAGGCGTTCTATATCGCCCGCACCGGCCGTCCTGGCCCGGTGCTGATCGACATCCCGAAGGACATCTCGAAGACGCCGTGCCAGTACGAGCCGGTGAAGAGCGTGTCGCTGCGTTCGTACAATCCGGTCACGAAGGGCCATTCGGGCCAGATCCGCAAGGCCGTGTCGCTGCTGCTGACGGCCAAGCGCCCATACATCTACACGGGTGGCGGCATCATCCTCGCCGACGCGTCGCGCGAGCTGAACCAGTTCGCGGACCTGCTCGGCTACCCGGTCACGAACACGCTGATGGGCCTCGGCGGCTATCGCGCGTCGGACAAGAAATTCCTCGGCATGCTCGGCATGCACGGCACCTACGAAGCGAACATGGCGATGCAGCACTGCGACGTGCTGATCGCGATCGGCGCCCGCTTCGACGACCGCGTGATCGGCGACCCGGCGCACTTCGCGTCGCGCCCGCGCAAGATCATTCACATCGACATCGACCCGTCGTCGATCTCGAAGCGCGTGAAGGTCGACATCCCGATCGTCGGCGACGTGAAGGAAGTGCTGAAGGAGCTGATCGAGCAACTGCAGACGGCCGAGCATGGCCCCGACACCGACGCGCTCGCGCAATGGTGGAAGGACATCGAGGGCTGGCGCGCGAAAGACTGCCTGAAATACGACCGCGAAAGCGAGATCATCAAGCCGCAGTACGTGGTCGAGAAGGCGTGGGAGCTGACGGACGGCAACGCGTTCGTGTGCTCGGACGTCGGCCAGCACCAGATGTGGGCCGCGCAGTTCTACCGTTTCAACAAGCCGCGTCGCTGGATCAACTCCGGCGGCCTCGGCACGATGGGCTTCGGCCTGCCGGCGGCGATGGGCGTCAAGATGGCCCATCCGGACGACGACGTGCTGTGCATCACGGGCGAAGGCTCGATCCAGATGTGCATCCAGGAACTGTCGACCTGCCTGCAGTACGACACGCCCGTGAAGATCATTTCGCTGAACAACCGCTACCTCGGCATGGTCCGCCAGTGGCAGCAGATCGAATACAGCAAGCGCTATTCGCATTCGTACATGGATGCGCTGCCCGATTTCGTGAAGCTTGCCGAAGCGTACGGCCACGTCGGCATGCGGATCGAAAAGACTTCGGATGTGGAGCCGGCGCTGAAGGAAGCGCTGCGCCTGAAGGACCGCACCGTGTTTCTCGACTTCCAGACCGATCCGACCGAAAACGTCTGGCCGATGGTACAGGCCGGCAAGGGCATCACCGAGATGCTGCTCGGATCGGAAGATCTGTAACGGCGCGACGCGCGCCCGGCCCGATGCGGCCGCCTTCACGAAGGGCGGTGCGGCACGCGGCGGCGCGCGGCGCGGGTGAATCGACACGGACACATTCTGGAAGAAGCGAACATGAGACACATCATTTCCGTCCTGCTGGAGAACGAACCGGGCGCGCTGTCGCGCGTGGTCGGCCTGTTTTCCGCACGCGGCTACAACATCGAAACCTTGACGGTGGCGCCGACCGAAGACCAATCGCTGTCGCGGCTCACCATCGTTTCCATTGGCTCCGACGACGTGATCGAACAGATCACGAAGCATCTGAACCGCCTGATCGAGGTGGTGAAAGTGGTGGACCTGACCGACGGTGCACACATCGAACGCGAGCTGATGCTGATCAAGGTACGTGCAGTGGGCAAGGAGCGCGAAGAAATGAAGCGGATGTCGGACATTTTCCGCGGCCGCATCATCGACGTGACCGAAAAGACCTACACGATCGAATTGACGGGCGCGAGCGACAAGCTCGACGCATTCATCCAGGGGCTGGACGCCAGCGCGATCCTCGAGACCGTGCGCACCGGCAGCTCCGGCATCGGACGCGGCGAGCGCATCCTGAAGGTGTGATGCCGACATAGCCAGAAATGGCACGCCGGGTGCGCCGTCATGTCCCGGCCCGCAGTACTCCATCCGAACGAATCATTGAATTTTTTGAATTAGCGAAGGAACCATCATGAACGTTTTCTACGACAAAGACGCCGACCTCTCCCTCATCAAGGGCAAGCAAGTCACGATCATCGGCTACGGCTCGCAAGGCCATGCGCACGCGCTGAACCTGAAGGAAAGCGGCGTGAACGTGACGGTCGGCCTGCGCAAGGACGGCGCGTCGTGGAGCAAGGCCGAAAACGCCGGCCTGTCGGTCAAGGAAGTCGCCGAAGCAGTGAAGGGCGCGGACGTCGTCATGATGCTGCTGCCGGACGAGCAGATCGCCGACGTGTACGCGAAGGAAGTGCACGCGAACATCAAGCAGGGCGCGGCGCTCGCGTTCGCGCACGGCTTCAACGTCCACTACGGCCAGGTGATCCCGCGCGCCGACCTCGACGTGATCATGATCGCGCCGAAGGCACCGGGCCACACCGTGCGCGGCACGTACTCGCAAGGTGGCGGCGTGCCGCACCTGATCGCGGTTGCGCAGAACAAGTCGGGCGCGGCGCGCGACATCGCGCTGTCGTACGCGGCGGCGAACGGCGGCGGCCGTGCCGGCATCATCGAGACGAACTTCCGTGAAGAAACCGAAACCGACCTGTTCGGCGAGCAGGCCGTGCTGTGCGGCGGTACCGTCGAGCTGATCAAGGCCGGTTTCGAGACGCTGGTCGAAGCCGGCTACGCGCCGGAAATGGCGTACTTCGAGTGCCTGCACGAACTGAAGCTGATCGTCGACCTGATCTACGAAGGCGGCATCGCGAACATGAACTACTCGATCTCGAACAACGCCGAGTACGGCGAATACGTGACCGGCCCGCGCGTCGTCACGGAAGAGACGAAGAAGGCGATGAAGCAGTGCCTGACCGACATCCAGACGGGCGAGTACGCGAAGAGCTTCATTCTCGAGAACAAGGCGGGCGCGCCGACGCTGCAATCGCGCCGCCGCCTGACGGCCGAGCACCAGATCGAGCAGGTCGGCGCGAAGCTGCGCGCGATGATGCCGTGGATCGCGAAGAACAAGCTCGTCGACCAGACGAAGAACTAAGCACCGATAGAAGCAAAACGTGCTGTTCCGGCCCTTCGAGTGGAGGGTCGGTATCAAAAAGCCGTCCGAAGGCAGCAGTGCCCCGGGCGGCTTTTGCTATCCTACGGGCTTTGCAATTCACCGAACACCGAACGAACCCATGAACTATCCTCATCCGATCATCGCGCGCGAAGGCTGGCCGTTCATCGCGATTGCAGCCGTCATCGCGCTGTTGATCCACGCCGTCGGGGGCTTCGGCTTCGCGTGGCCGTTCTGGCTGCTGCTCGTCTTCGTCGTCCAGTTCTTCCGCGATCCGCAGCGCCCGATCCCGGCGCAGCCGAACGCGGTGCTGTGCCCGGCGGACGGCCGCATCGTCGCGGTCGAGACCGCGCAGGATCCGTACGCGAACCGCGAAGCGCTGAAGATCAGCGTGTTCATGAATGTCTTCAACGTCCATTCGCAGCGTTCGCCGGTCGATGGCGCGATCAGCAAGGTCGAGTACTTCCCGGGTGCGTTCCTGAACGCGGCGATCGACAAGGCGTCGACCGAGAACGAGCGCAATGCGGTCGTGATCCAGACGGCGAGCGGCAAGACCGTCACGTCCGTGCAGATCGCGGGCCTGATCGCCCGCCGGATCCTCTGCTACGTGCGCGCCGGCGAGCCGCTGTCGCGCGGCCAGCGCTACGGTTTCATCCGCTTCGGTTCGCGCGTCGACGTGTACCTGCCGCTCGGCAGCCGCGCGAAGGTGTCGATCGGCGAGAAGGTCTACGCGTCGTCGACGATCCTCGCCGAGCTCGAACAGTAAGCGGCGGGGCGCACGATGGCCGCATTCAAACCGCGTCGGCCGCGTAACGGCTCCGGCCAGACGCCACGCCCGTTCCGCCGCAACAAGGTGATGGCGCCCGATGCGGCGCCGCTCGAAAGCCGCCGCGCCGCGCGCCAGCGGTTCCTGAAGACGCGCGGCATCTATTTGCTGCCGAACGCATTCACGACCGCCGCGCTGTTCTGCGGCTTCTTCGCGGTCGTGCAGGCGATGAACGTCCGCTTCGAGATCGCCGCGATCGCGATTTTCGTCGCGATGGTGCTCGACGGGATGGACGGGCGCGTTGCGCGCATGACGCATACGCAGAGCGCGTTCGGCGAGCAGTTCGACAGCCTGTCGGACATGGTGTCGTTCGGCGTCGCGCCGGCGCTCGTGATGTACGAATGGGTGCTGAAGGATCTCGGCCGCTGGGGCTGGCTCGCCGCGTTCGTCTATTGCTCGGGCGCCGCGCTGCGCCTCGCGCGCTTCAACACGAACATCGGCAGCGTCGACAAGCGTTTCTTCCAGGGGCTGCCGAGCCCGGCCGCCGCCGCGCTGATCGCGGGCTTCGTGTGGCTCGCGACCGACAACCGCGTGCCGATGAAGCTTGGCTGGCTGCCGTGGGTCGCATTCGCGCTGACGATCTACGCGGGCGTGACGATGGTGTCGAACGCACCGTTCTACAGCGGCAAGGCGCTCGACGTGCGGCACCGCGTGCCGTTCGCGGCGATCCTGCTCGTCGTCGTCGCGTTCGTGCTCGTGTCGTCCGATCCGCCGCTGATGCTGTTCTGCCTGTTCGTGCTGTACGGGCTGTCCGGCTATGTGTTCTGGGCCTACCAGGCCATTCGCGGGCGGGCGAACCCGGCGCGCTCGTCGCAGCGCGATCACTGAATCCGCGCGCGATCTGCGATCTGCCCGGAAACGGCGGCCTCGGGGCCGCCGTTTTCATTTGTCCCTTTTTGCTGGCCGGACTGCGTCGGTTCCCGGGCGCCGTCCGATTGCGCGGCCAGCGGAATGTCGCTATAGTCTTCGGCATGACTGCATTTCCCCGCCTCTCCCTCCTTCTAGCCGGTGCGCCGCTACGCGCGCTAGCTTTGGCGCGCCTGCCGCGCTGACCGTTCTCGCCCCCCGTCTCAAGCCTCGTCTGTTGTTGAGCGTCGCCAGCGGTGGCGCGATCTCATTACGTTTGACTTCCGTATAAAAGAGCCCTGGAGCCCCCCATGACAGACAAGCTGATCATTTTCGATACGACGTTGCGTGACGGCGAGCAATCGCCCGGTGCGTCGATGACGAAGGAAGAGAAAATCCGCATTGCGAAGCACCTCGAGCGGATGAAGGTCGACGTGATCGAGGCCGGCTTCGCCGCCAGCTCCAACGGCGATTTCGACGCGATCCACACGATCGCCGGTCTCGTGAAGGACAGCACGATCTGCTCGCTGGCGCGGGCCAACGACAAGGACATCCAGCGCGCGGCGGACGCATTGAAGCCGGCCAACAGCGCGCGGATCCACACGTTCATCGCGACGTCGCCGCTGCACATGGAGAAGAAGCTGCGGATGACGCCGGACCAGGTGTTCGAGCAGGCGCGTCTCGCGGTGCGTTTCGCGCGCAAGTTCACCGACAACGTCGAGTTCTCGCCGGAAGACGGCAGCCGCTCGGATCTCGATTTCCTGTGCCGCGTGCTGGAAGCCGTGATCGCCGAAGGCGCGACGACGATCAACATCGCCGATACGGTCGGCTACGGCGTGCCGGAGCTGTACGGCAACCTCGTGAAGACGCTGCGCGAACGCATTCCGAACTCGGACAAGGCGATCTTCTCGGTGCATTGCCACAACGACCTCGGGATGGCGGTCGCGAACTCGCTCGCCGGCGTGAAGATCGGCGGTGCGCGCCAGATCGAGTGCACGATCAACGGCCTCGGCGAGCGCGCGGGCAACACGTCGCTCGAAGAAATCGTGATGGCCGTGAAGACCCGCAAGGACTACTTCGGCCTCGACGTCGGCATCGACACGACGCAAATCGTGCCGACGTCGAAGCTCGTGTCGCAGATCACCGGTTTCGTCGTGCAGCCGAACAAGGCAGTGGTCGGCGCGAACGCGTTCGCGCACGCGTCGGGCATTCACCAGGACGGCGTGCTGAAGGCGCGCGACACCTACGAGATCATGCGTGCGGAAGACGTGGGCTGGACCGCGAACAAGATCGTGCTCGGCAAGCTGTCGGGCCGCAACGCGTTCAAGCAGCGCCTGCAGGAACTCGGCGTATCGCTCGACAGCGAAGCCGAATTGAATGCCGCGTTCATGCGCTTCAAGGATCTGGCCGACCGCAAGGCGGAGATCTTCGACGAGGACATCATCGCGATCGTGTCCGAGGAATCGGCGCTCGCGCACGAGCAGGAGCACTTCAAGTTCGTGTCGCTGTCGCAGCGTTCGGAAACGGGCGAGCAGCCGCAGGCGAAAATCGTGTTCGCGGTCGAAGGCAAGGAAGTGACCGGCGAGGCGCGCGGCAACGGCCCGGTCGACGCGACGTTCAATGCGATCGAGGGCGAAGTCGGCAGCGGGTCCGAGCTGCTGCTGTACTCGGTGAACGCGATCACGACCGGCACGCAGGCGCAGGGCGAAGTGACGGTCCGGCTGTCGAAGAGCGGGCGGATCGTCAACGGCGTCGGTACCGATCCGGATATCGTCGCCGCGTCCGCGAAAGCGTACATTTCCGCGCTGAACAAGCTGCACTCGAAGGACGACAAGGTCAACCCGCAGCGTTCGTAAGCTGCGCGCGCCGCCGCGCTCATCAGGCAGCCCCGAAACGCCCCGTGTGGCCCTGCGCCGCCCGAGGCGTTTTTTCATTGGCCGCTCATTCGGCGGCCGGCGCGCGGAACAGCCAGCGGCGCGCAGCCGCGCGTGGCGCCGGCTGGCGCCGGCGGAACTCGACCGCGATCCCGCGCCGCGGCGCATCGGCGACGAACGCATCGAGCAGTTCGAGCACGTCGTGATCGATGTAGTCGGCGCGCGTCGCGTCGATGATCACCGCCGCCCGGTCCGGAATGTGGCGCAGGTGGTGCTTGACCTGTACCTTGCCCAGAAACGACACGTCCTTGCGGAACGACAGCAGGAAGTGGTCGTCATGCTGCGCGAGCGTGACGGGGCTCTTCAGGTTCGCGACGGCGACGGCCAGCACGCTGCACGCGAGGCCGAGCGCGATGCCGAACAGCAGGTCGACTGCGAGCACGCCGACGATCGTCGCGGCGAACGGCGCGAACGCGGCCGGGCCTTGCTTCATCACCGAGCGGAACAGCGCCGGTTTCGCGAGCTTCAGACCGGTGTGGATCAGGATCGCGGCCAGGCTCGCGAGCGGGATCAGATTGATCAGGCCGGTGAGCGCGAACACGCTCGCGAGCAGCAGGATCCCGTGCACGATCGCGGACATCCGGCTTTGCGCGCCTGCGTTGACGTTGGCCGAACTGCGCACGATCACCGACGTGATCGGCAGGCCGCCGACCGCGCCCGCGACCAGATTGCCGACGCCCTGGGCCTTCAGTTCGCGATCGGGTTGGGTCGGTCGCCGCTTCGGATCGATCTGTTCGACCGCTTCGAGGCACAGCAGCGTCTCGAGGCTCGCGACGACCGCCAGCGTGATCGCAACCCGCCAGACGTCCGGATTGACCAGGTGCGCGAAGTTCGGGCCGAGCTCCGCATGCTTGAGCGATGCCGCGAGCGTCGCGAACGAGTCGAATTCGGGCAGCGTGACGCGATGCGCGGCGCCCGGTGCGGCTGCCGGTGCGACCATGCCGAGCACGAGCGTCGCGCCGATGCCGAGCACGACGACCGCGAGCGGGGCGGGGACCGAACGCACCCATGCGAAGCGCTTGAGTGCCGGCGTGTCCCACGCGATCAGCAGCGCCAGCGACGCAACCGCGATGGCCGTGGCGGCCCATGCGGTCGGCAGCGTCAGCCAGTTCGCAAACGATTGCGAAGCCGCGCCGCCGATGCCGAATGCGAACGGAATCTGCTTCACGATCAGCAGCAGGCCGATCGCGGCGAGCATGCCCTTGATGACGGGCGACGGCACGTAGGCGGCGAAGCGGCCGGCGCGCAGCATGCCGAAGCCGAACTGCAGCACGCCGGACAGCAACACCGCGAGCAGGAACGCGGAGAAGCTGCCGAGCTGCGCGATGCCTTCGACGACGATCACGACGAGGCCGGCGGCCGGCCCGCTGACGGACAGCGACGAGCCGCTCAGCAGCGCGACGACGATGCCGCCGACGATGCCGGACACGAGCCCGGCGAACGGTTCGACGCCGGAGGCATTGGCGATGCCGAGACAGAGCGGCAACGCGACGAGGAAAACGACGATACCGGCGACGATGTCGCGCGGCAGGGTGGACAGGCGCTCGTTCAGTTTCATGGTTGGGGCGGTTTCGTTGGCGTGGAGGGCAGGGCGCGGGTCAACCGAGCGCGGCGGCGGCGGCAACAGGCTCCGGCTCGGGCTCGGGCTCGGCTTCGGCCGGCGGTGCTGCATAGCCGGAATCGAGCTCCTTCAGGCGGCCGTCGGCGAGCGAAAAGATCCAGCCGTGCACGAGCGGCGGTCGTTCGCGGCCGCGCACGATCGGCGACGCGCGCAGCAGCCGCACCTGTTCGAGCACGTTCAGCTCGGCGAGGCGATCGGCGGCGGCCAGGTCGTCGAGCCCGTCGAGCGTGTCGCGATGGCGCCGCGCGAGCGCGCAGAGCGGCGCGATGCGGCGCGCGACGTGCGGCAGGTCGGCGGGCGGCGGCAGCAGCGATGCGCGCACGCCGCCACACCCGTAGTGACCGCACACGATCACGTGGTCGACCTTCAGCACCCGCACCGCGTACTCGAGCACGCTGGCGGAATTGTCGTCGTCCGGCTGGAACAGGTTCGCGATGTTGCGATGGACGAACAGCTCGCCGGGCGCGCAGTGCGTGATGGTTTCGGCCGGCACGCGGCTGTCGGCGCAGCCGATCCACAGCACGCGCGGGTTCTGGCCGCGCGCGAGCGTGTCGAAGAAGCCGGGCGTGTGTTCGCGCGTCTCGCGGGCCCAGGCAATGTTGGCAACCAGCATGCTCTTGGGGCGGTTCATGAGGACTCCTTTATGAACAAGGCGAATAAATATCGATCGAAATGGCGTACCGACATTCTTTCTAAGTTGAAAGGTTCGATTTCGACTGATATTAGGGGTATGCCCTAGCACTCCGGGTGGGTTGAAACAAATTGTTTCAAATTGATTAGGCGTAGTGCATTGCATGCACCAGCGAGACGCATGACATGCGCCGGGCATGCCTGTTTATGCGCAGGCGCCCGCATGACGGGCCGTTCAGCGTATTGCCATCGAAATATTAACGATCGGAAAAGTTTTCCGTCTTATTCCTGAAATTAAATAACACGACGGAAAAAATGAAATGGCCATTCACGCAATCATTCGTGAATGGCCATTGCGACAATTGCGCGTCAATGCGCAATCGGTCAGAACAGCGTGCGGCGATCGGGATCGTGCAGCGGGTCCGGCGTTTTCTGCGTGGTGCGCAGGATGCCCTGCGGATCGAAGTAGAAGCTGTACATCATGTACCAGACGTTGTCCTCGAGATACCGGTACGTCCACACCTCGCGCTTCATCAGCGGAAAGTAGGAGGTCTCGACCGGGCGTCCGAAATTGACGAGGACGTCGGTCTTCGTCCACTTGCCGATCTCCGCGCGATAGAACTCGCTCGGCTGCAGCACCTGGCGCACGTTGACGATCCGGTGGGCCGCGTCGACGTCGGCCGCGACCGTGATCTCGCCCATTGGCTGGGTCGGCCACATCAGGCGCTTGCCGCCGCCCGGGAGGTCATAGATCTCGCGCGGCGGGCCCATGCGCGCGACGATCGCCGACTCGTCCTGGCCGGCCTGGTATTGCTGCCACGGTTGCGCGCAACCGGCCAGCAGCGCGGCGGCGCAGGCGACCAGCACCGGCAGGCGCGCGGGAATGCGAGAGCGCATCGGATTCTCCAGAACACGGAAACAGGTCCCGTTTTATCACGGACGGCGCGCGATCGTGCATCGGGCGGAAAAAATCGGTGCGGATCGCGCGCCGTCGCGCTTGCGGGCCGCGGGCGCGGCGGCCTATGATCCGCGCTTCTCGGGCAGATTGAAGGGCAGGTTGGCGATGCACGGATGGAAGCGATGCGCGCTCGCGTGGAGCGCGGGGTGGATGCTGGTGTCGTCCGCGTTTGCCGGCGGCGAGCCGGTGCGGATCGCACTGATCGAAGGGATGTCCGGCCCGTTCGCGAACGCGGGCGCGGCGGTCGAGCGCAACCTGCGCTTCGGCGTCGAGCAGGTCAATGCGGCGGGCGGCGTGAAGCTGCGCGACGGCGCGCACCCGCTCGAGCTCGTCGTGCTCGACAGCAAGGGCAGCCCTGAGGAGGCGCTCGTGCAGTTGCGCGCGGCCGCCGACCGCCATGTCGGCTTCGTCGCGCAGGGCAACAGCTCGGCCGTCGCGGCCGCGCTCGTCGCGGCGCTCGACAAGCTGAACGCACGCGATCCGGACAACCGGATGCTGTTGCTGAACTACTCGGCCGACGATCCGGCGCTGACCGGCGCGCGCTGCAGTTTCTGGCATTTCCGCTTCGATGCGCATGCCGGCATGCGGATGGCGGCGCTCGCGGACGTGATGGCGCGCGATCGCGCGCTGCGCAGGGTCTATCTGCTGAACCAGGACTACAGCTTCGGTCACGACGTCAGCACCCTCGCTCGGCAGGCGCTGGCCGCGCGGCGCCCGGACGTGACGATCGCCGGCGACGAATTCCACCCGATCGGCCGGATCAAGGATTTCTCGCCGTACATCGCGAAGATCCGCGCGAGCGGCGCGGACGCCGTCGTGACCGGCAACTGGGGCAACGACCTCACGCTGCTCGTGAAGGCGGCGCGCGAACAGGGGCTCAACGCCAAGTTCTATACGTTCTACGGCAACAGCCTCGGCGCGCCGGCGGCCCTGGGTGACGCGGGTGTCGGCCGCGTCGTGGCGGTAGCCGACTGGCACCCGAACGCGGGCGGCGCCGCGTCCGACGCGTTTTACCGCGCGTTCCGGACCCGTTTTCCGGCCGCCCAGGACGACTACCCGGTGCGGCGGATGAGCCAGATGATCCAGATGCTGGCCGCCGCGATGACCCGTGCGGGTTCGGCCGACCCAGTCGCGGTCGCGCGTGCGCTCGAGGGGCTGTCGTTCGACGACGGCTTCCACGCGTCGCGGATGCGCGCGCAGGATCACCAGCTGATCCAGCCCCTTTACGTGATGGAAATGGACAAGGCCGGCACGCCGGGCGTGCGCTTCGACAACGAGGGATCGGGCTACGGCTTCCGGACGGCGCTCGCGGTGCCGGCGCAACGCACGGAGATGCCGTCGACGTGCTCGATGACGCGCCCGTGACGGGAAGCGCCAAGAACGGCACCGAGTTGTGCTACAATGCGCGCCGGTTGTAAGTCACGGCACGGCCATTCTTCCGTGTCCGCCTGTTCAGTTAGAAAGGAAATCACATGTCTGTTGCAGATATCAAGAAGTCGGAAGTCGTTGCTCAGTTCGCCCGCGGTACCAACGACACGGGGTCGCCCGAAGTCCAGGTCGCACTGCTGACCGCACGTATCGTCGAACTGACGGGTCACTTCAAGACCCACGCGAAGGATCACCACAGCCGCCGCGGTCTGCTGCGCATGGTGAGCCGCCGCCGCAAGCTGCTCGACTACCTCAAGGGCAAGGATGCCGACCGTTACCGCGCACTGATCGAGAAGCTGGGTCTGCGTAAGTAATCGAGGCGATTGCCGCCAGCAAGATGCCTGTGTCAGTCCGCTGATACAGGCATTTTGTTTTTGCGCGGTGCGTAGCGTCACACGCACCGCAGGCGCTCCCGCACGTTCGTACGGGGCCGCCGCCACGACCGATACCGGGGCAGGATTTGTGTCATTCCAGCGCGTCGCTGCTTGAGCGCCGCGCTGGAATGGCATAAAAAACACACCTTGCTCCGGGTGATTCGGTCGGGACGCCGCCGCGCGGGATGGCCGGCGCGGCGAATGAAATGCATGAATACAAAGGAGCAACCATGTCCATGTTCAACAAGGTCGTGAAGGAATTCCAATGGGGCCAGCACAAGGTGCGCCTCGAAACCGGTGAAGTCGCCCGCCAGGCGAGCGGCGCCGTGATCGTCGACGTCGAAGACACCGTCGTGCTGGCAACCGTCGTCGGCGCGAAGTCGGCGAAGCCGGGCCAGGATTTCTTCCCGCTGACCGTCGACTACCTCGAGAAGACCTACTCGGCCGGCAAGATTCCGGGCGGCTTCTTCCGCCGCGAAGGCCGTCCGTCGGAGCACGAGACGCTGACGTCGCGCCTGATCGACCGTCCGCTGCGCCCGCTGTTCCCGGAAGGCTTCTACAACGAAGTCCAGGTCGTGATCCACGTGCTGTCCGTGAACCCGGAAATCCCGGCGGACATCCCCGCGCTGATCGGCGCATCGGCCGCGCTCGCCGTGTCGGGCCTGCCGTTCAACGGCCCGGTCGGTGCCGCGCGTGTCGCATACATCGACAACGCATACGTGCTGAACCCGACGCGTGACCAGCTCAAGGCATCGAGCCTCGACCTCGTCGTCGCGGGTACGGAGCGCGCCGTGCTGATGGTCGAGTCGGAAGCCGATCAACTGTCGGAAGAAGTGATGCTGGGCGCCGTGGTGTTCGGCCACGAGCAGATGCAGATCGCGATCGACGCGATCCACGAGCTGGTGCGCGACGGCGGCAAGCCCGAGTGGGACTGGCAGCCGGCGCCGAAGAACGAGGCGCTGATCGCCCGCGTGACCGAGCTGGCGCAGAACGATCTGCTCGCCGCTTACCAGTTGCGCGACAAGCAGGCGCGTTCGGCGAAGCTGAAGGAAGTCTACGCGGCGACGTCGGCGAAGCTCGAGGAAGACGCGCTGGCGGCCGGTACGGTCGCGGCCGACAAGGCCACGGTCGGCAACGTGCTGTTCGACATCGAGGCGAAGATCGTCCGTTCGCAGATCCTGAACGGCGAGCCGCGCATCGACGGCCGCGACACGCGCACCGTGCGCCCGATCGAGATCCGCACCGGCGTGCTGCCGCGTACCCACGGCTCGGCGCTGTTCACGCGCGGCGAAACGCAGGCGCTGGTCGTCGCGACGCTCGGCACGAAGGGTGACGAGCAGATCATCGACGCGCTCGAAGGCGAATACCGCGAGCGCTTCATGCTCCACTACAACATGCCCCCGTTCGCGACCGGCGAAACGGGCCGCGTCGGCTCGCCGAAGCGTCGCGAAATCGGCCACGGCCGTCTGGCCAAGCGCGCGCTGGTCAAGTGCCTGCCGAGCGCCGACGAATTCGGCTACTCGATCCGCGTCGTGTCGGAAATCACCGAATCGAACGGTTCGTCGTCGATGGCATCGGTGTGCGGCGGCTGCCTCGCGCTGATGGACGCCGGCGTGCCGATGAAGGCGCACGTCGCGGGTATCGCGATGGGCCTGATCCTCGAAGGCAACAAGTTCGCGGTGCTGACCGACATCCTCGGCGACGAAGATCACCTCGGCGACATGGACTTCAAGGTGGCCGGCACCGAGCAAGGCGTGACGGCACTGCAGATGGACATCAAGATCCAGGGCATCACGAAGGAAATCATGCAGGTCGCGCTCGCGCAGGCGAAGGAAGGCCGCATGCACATCCTCGGCAAGATGACGTCGGCGGTGTCGGGTGCGAACACGCAACTGTCGGAATTCGCGCCGCGCATGATCACGGTCAAGATCAACCCGGAAAAGATCCGCGACGTGATCGGCAAGGGCGGTTCGGTGATCCGCGCGCTGACCGAGGAAACGGGCACGACCATCGACATCTCGGACGACGGCGTCGTGACGATCGCGAGCACGAGCAGCGAAGGCATGGCCGAAGCGAAGAAGCGCATCGAGCAGATCACGGCTGAAATCGAAGTCGGCCAGGTGTACGAAGGCACGGTGCTCAAGCTGCTCGATTTCGGTGCGATCGTGAACCTGCTGCCGGGCAAGGACGGTCTGCTGCACATCTCGGAAATCGTCAACGAGCGTGTGAAGGACATCAACGACTACCTGAAGGAAGGTCAGCAGGTGAAGGTCAAGGTGATCCAGACGGACGAGAAGGGTCGCGTGCGTCTGTCGGCCAAGGCGCTGCTGAATGAAGCAGCGGCGGCAGCGCAGTCGGATACGCCGCCGCAGCAGTAAGCGGACAGGCGGACCAACGGCCGGCAGTGCGAAAGCGTGCCGGCCGTTTTTTCTGTAGCATCGTTGTGCGGCGCAGCAGCGCCGGCGAGGCGCCCGCGCCGTGCGCACGGGCGTGCCATCCGATTCCGATCCTGGAGCGATTCTCACCATGAAAGCCATCGAAATCACCGAATTCGGCGCCCCCGACGTGCTGAAGCTCGCGGAGCGTCCGCGCCCCGAACCGAAGCGCGGCGAAGTGCTGATCAAGGTGGCGGCTTCCGGCGTGAACCGGCCCGACGTGTTCCAGCGCAAGGGCGCCTATGCGCCGCCGCCGGGTGCGTCGGATCTGCCGGGCCTCGAGGTCGCGGGCGAGATCGTCGGCGGCGACGTGTCCGATGCGGCGCTGAACCCGTTCGGCCTGAAGCTCGGCGATCGCGTGTGCGCGCTGCTCGCGGGCGGCGGCTATGCCGAATATGCGGTCGCGCCGCTGCCGCAGTGCCTGCCGGTGCCGGACGGCCTCACCGATGTCGAGGCCGCCTCGCTGCCCGAAACGTTTTTCACCGTGTGGAGCAACGTGTTCGACCGTGCGCAGCTCGGCGCGGGCGAGGGCGGCGAGCAGGAGACGCTGCTCGTGCAGGGCGGCTCGAGCGGCATCGGCGTGACGGCGATCCAGATCGCGCATGCGCTCGGCTTTCGCGTGTTCGCGACGGCCGGCACCGCCGACAAGTGCCGCGCGTGCGAGGCGCTCGGCGCCGAGCGCGCGATCGACTACAAGACCGAAGACTTCGTCGAAGTCGTGAAGTCGCTGACGCACGATCGCGGCGTTGACGTGATCCTCGACATGGTGGCGGGCTCGTACGTGCCGCGCGAGCTGTCCGCGCTCGCGGACGGCGGCCGTCTCGTGCTGATCGCGCTGCTCGGCGGCGCGAAGGCCGAGGTCAACCTGAACGAGATCCTGCGCCGCCGGCTGACGGTGACGGGCTCGACGCTGCGCCCGCGCCCGGTCGAGTTCAAGGCGCGCATCGCCGCGCAGTTGAAGGCGCGCGTGTGGCCGCTGCTGGCCGACGGTCGCATCAAGCCCGTGATCTATCGTGTGCTGCCGGCCGGCGAGGCCGCGCAAGCGCATGCGCTGATGGAAAGCGGCGAGCACATCGGCAAGATCGTGCTCGATTGGGGTACGAACGCGTGACGGCCCGCGCAGCGGGCTTGACATACGCGGTTTGACCGGTTCAAGCCGCGCGCAGTAAAATCGCGGGTTTGCTTCGCCAGATCCAACCTGACGGCCGGGTTCCGGCACGTTAATGACAAGATAGTGACGAGACAGACACGATGTCGAAACAACGAACAAAGCGAGTGATCGGCAACTGGAAGATGCACGGCCGGCTGGCCGGCAACCAGGCGCTGCTGAACGAAGTGGTGCAGGGTGCGGGCGCGGTGGCGGCTGAAACGTCGATCGGCGTGTGCGTGCCGTTCCCGTATCTCGCGCAGGTTCAGGCGCAGCTCGGCGGTGGCCGTGTCGCGTTCGGCGCGCAGGACGTGTCCGCGCACGAGCAAGGCGCGTTCACCGGCGAGGTGGCGGCCGCGATGGTGGCGGAGTTCGGCGCGCAGTATGCGATCGTCGGCCATTCGGAGCGTCGCGCGTATCACGGCGAAAGCAGCGAGACGGTCGCCGCGAAAGCGCAACGCGCGCTCGCGGCAGGCCTCACGCCGGTCGTGTGCGTCGGCGAGACGCTCGACGAGCGCGAATCGGGTGCGACCGAGCAGGTCGTCGGTGCGCAGCTCGACGCGGTGCTGGCCGTGCTGACGGCTGACGAAGCTGTCCGCATCGTCGTCGCGTACGAGCCGGTCTGGGCGATCGGTACGGGCAAGAGCGCGACGTCGGCGCAGGCGCAGGACGTGCACGCGTTCCTGCGTACGCGTCTCGCGGCGAAGGGTGCGGCGGACGTGTCCGTGCTGTACGGCGGCAGCGTGAAGCCGGACAACGCGGAAGAGCTGTTTGCTCAGCCGGACATCGACGGTGGCCTGATCGGCGGCGCGTCGCTGAAGGCGGAAGATTTCCTGGCGATCTGCCGGGCCGCGCGTTGAGCGGTCCGAGATCGAATTGAACCATGACGGCGGCCGGTCGGTCCGGTCGCCCGATCCAATCGGGTGGGTGTGATGCTGTTATTCAAGACGTTGATTATTGTGGTGCAGGTGCTGTCTGCGCTCGGCGTGATCGGGCTCGTGCTGCTGCAGCATGGCAAGGGTGCCGACATGGGCGCCGCGTTCGGCAGCGGCGCGTCGGGCAGCCTGTTTGGTGCGACGGGCTCGGCGAACTTCCTGTCGCGCACGACGGGCATTCTCGCGGCGATCTTCTTCGTCGCGACGCTCGCGCTGACGTACCTCGGTTCGTACAAGTCGACGCCGTCGGCAGGCGTGCTCGGCACGGCAGCGACCGCGCCGGCATCGGCGCCGGCTGTCGCGGCGTCCGCCGCAGCCGCTTCGGCCGCAAGCGCGCCGGGCCAGGATGTCCCGAAATAAAAAGTTAATTTTTTTGCGGTTGTGCGTTGAACAAATCCGGAACTCGGGTTAGAATTTAATTCTTGAAGCGATTCGCGGGAACAAGCAGCACAACCCGAGTTGCATGCAGTGCCGACGTGGTGAAATTGGTAGACACGCTATCTTGAGGGGGTAGTGGCGAAAGCTGTGCGAGTTCGAGTCTCGCCGTCGGCACCAAAGTTACTCAATGCCAGCCGCTTCTAGTGGCTGGCATTTTTCATTTCTGGGGTGGGCTTGCGGTTGTCTTGCGATCGCCTGTACTCCGAAATGATTCCTTCCGCCGGAAGTGGTATTCTCCGGACGCTCAGAACCAACCGATAGAGGATTGCCTTGAACCTCGCAGCCTATTACCCCGTCTTGTTGTTCCTCCTCGTGGGCACTGGTTTAGGTATAGCGCTGGTCAGCATCGGCAAGCTCCTTGGTCCCAACAAGCCGGACGTCGAGAAGAACGCACCGTACGAGTGCGGCTTCGAAGCCTTTGAAGACGCCCGGATGAAGTTCGACGTTCGGTATTACCTCGTCGCCATCCTGTTCATCATCTTCGATCTCGAAACCGCATTCCTGTTCCCGTGGGGCGTCGCGCTCCGGGACATCGGCTGGCCGGGTTTCATCGCAATGATGATTTTTCTGCTCGAATTCCTGCTGGGCTTTGCCTATATCTGGAAGAAAGGCGGCCTCGACTGGGAGTGATGGGTTAATCGCCGGTTTGCATGGGCGGCCACGCTCGGTCGCTCGTCTGGAGTGGAAAGCAAATGAGTATCGAAGGGGTCTTGAAGGAAGGGTTTGTCACCACGACGGCTGACAAGCTGATCAACTGGACGCGTACCGGCTCGCTGTGGCCGATGACGTTCGGGCTCGCGTGTTGCGCCGTCGAGATGATGCATGCGGGCGCCGCCCGTTACGATCTGGACCGGTTCGGTGTCGTGTTCCGTCCGAGCCCGCGTCAGTCGGACGTGATGATCGTCGCCGGCACGCTGTGCAACAAGATGGCGCCCGCGCTGCGCCGCGTGTACGACCAGATGGCCGAGCCGCGCTGGGTGATCTCGATGGGGTCGTGCGCGAACGGCGGTGGTTACTACCACTACTCGTACTCGGTGGTCCGCGGCTGCGACCGGATCGTGCCGGTCGACGTCTACGTGCCGGGCTGTCCGCCCACGGCCGAGGCGCTGGTCTACGGCGTGATCCAGCTTCAGGCGAAGATCCGCCGCACCAATACCATCGCCCGTCAATAAAGCCCCGAGCGTCCCCTCAATATGGCAAGCAAAATCGAGACCCTGAAGGCAAACCTCGAAGCCGCGCTCGGCGCGCGCGTGGTGAGCCTCACCGAAGCGATCGGTGAACTGACGCTCGTCGTGAAGGCGAGCGATTACCTCGAAGTCGCAAAGACGCTGCGCGACGATCCGAAGCTCCGTTTCGAGCAACTGATCGACCTCTGCGGCGTCGACTACCAGACCTTCGGCGACGGCGCCTACGACGGCCCGCGCTTCGCGGCCGTGTCGCACCTGCTGTCGGTCACGAACAACTGGCGTCTGCGCCTGCGCGCGTTCGCGCCGGACGACGATCTGCCGATCGTGGCGTCGCTGGTCGACATCTGGACCTCGGCGAACTGGTACGAGCGCGAAGCGTTCGACCTGTACGGCATCGTGTTCGAAGGCCACCCCGACCTGCGCCGCATCCTCACCGACTACGGCTTCATCGGTCACCCGTTCCGCAAGGACTTCCCGGTGTCGGGCTACGTCGAAATGCGTTACGACCCGGAAGAGAAGCGGGTCGTGTACCAGCCGGTGACGATCGAGCCGCGCGAAATCACGCCGCGCGTGATCCGCGAGGATCGCTATGGCGGTCTGAAACATTAAGGGGGCGTCATGGCAGAAATCAAGAACTACACGCTCAACTTCGGCCCGCAGCACCCGGCAGCGCACGGCGTGCTGCGCCTCGTGCTCGAGCTCGACGGCGAAGTCATCCAGCGTGCCGATCCGCACATCGGCCTGCTGCACCGCGCGACCGAAAAGCTCGCGGAATCCAAGACCTTCATCCAGTCCGTGCCGTACATGGACCGTCTCGACTACGTGTCGATGATGGTCAACGAGCACGGCTACGTGCTCGCGATCGAAAAGCTGCTCGGCATCGACGTGCCGGAGCGCGCGCAGTACATCCGCGTGCTGTTCGACGAAATCACGCGCGTGCTGAACCACCTGATGTGGATCGGCGCGCATGCGCTCGACGTCGGCGCGATGGCCGTATTCCTGTACGCGTTCCGCGAACGCGAAGACCTGATGGACGTGTACGAAGCGGTGTCCGGCGCCCGGATGCACGCGGCCTACTATCGTCCGGGCGGCGTCTATCGCGATCTGCCTGACGCAATGCCGCAATACAAGGCGTCGAAGATTCGCAACGAGAAGGCGCTCGCGAAGATGAACGAAGCGCGCAGCGGCTCGGTGCTCGACTTCATCGACGATTTCTTCACGCGCTTCCCGAAGTGCGTCGACGAATACGAAACGCTGCTGACCGACAACCGGATCTGGAAACAGCGTCTGGTCGGGATCGGCGTGGTGAGCCCGGAACGTGCGCTGCAGATGGGCCTGACGGGCCCGATGCTGCGCGGCTCGGGCATCGCGTGGGACCTGCGCAAGAAGCAGCCCTACGAAGTGTACGACCGGATGGATTTCGACGTGCCGGTCGGCGTGAACGGCGATTGCTACGACCGCTATCTGGTGCGCGTCGAAGAAATGCGCCAGTCGATCCGCATCGCGAAACAGTGTATTGAGTGGCTCCGCAAGAATCCGGGCCCGGTGATGACGGACAATCACAAGGTTGCCCCGCCGTCGCGCGTCGGCATGAAGACCAACATGGAAGACTTGATTCACCACTTCAAGCTCTTCACCGAAGGTTTCCATGTGCCGGAAGGCGAAGCGTACGCGGCGGTCGAGCATCCGAAGGGTGAGTTCGGCATCTATCTCGTGTCGGATGGCGCCAACAAGCCGTATCGCCTCAAGATTCGCGCGCCGGGTTTCGCGCACCTGGCGTCGCTCGACGAAATGGCGCGCGGTCACATGATCGCCGACGCCGTCACGATCATCGGTACGCAGGACATCGTGTTCGGCGAAATCGATCGCTAATGGTTGCGCCGCCCGCGCGCGGGCGGCGAGCAGTCAGTCGCACGCGAAGTCACAAGCGGTATGCGCCGAACCGGCGCGGCTTCGCAAGCTGTCAACAGAGTGAGCGCCAGGTCTGCCGTCCATGCACCCCAGTGTGCGGCAGGTTGTTCGTTCGGTAGGAATTGAAAGAGTCGTGTCTGAAAATGATCTCAGCTGAAGGCCTGAAGGAAATCGATCGAGCGTTGACGAAGTATCCCGCCGATCAGAAACAGTCCGCCGTGATGTCGGCGTTGGCCGTGGCTCAAGAAGAGCATGGCTGGCTGTCGCCCGAACTGATGCAGTTCGTCGCGGACTATCTCGGCATGCCGGCGGTCGCCGTGCAGGAAGTCGCGACGTTCTACACGATGTACGAGCTCAAACCGGTCGGCAAGCACAAGATCACGCTCTGCACGAACCTGCCGTGCCAGCTCGGCCCGCACGGCGGCGCGGAAGCGACTGCCGACTACCTGAAACAGAAGCTGGGCATCGGCTTCGGCGAGACCACGCCCGACGGCAGGTTCACGCTGAAGGAAGGCGAATGCATGGGCTCGTGCGGCGATGCGCCGGTGCTGCTGGTGAACAATCACAGAATGTGCAGCTTCATGAGCCGCGAGAAGATCGACCAGCTGCTTGAGGAGCTCTCGAAATGACGTCCCTCCACGACCGTCACATCAAACCGCTGATCCTCGCTGGTCTGAACGGCGAGAACTGGCACCTCGAAGACTACGTTGCGCGCGGCGGCTACAAGCAGTTGCGCCGCATTCTCGAAGAAAAGATTCCGCCCGAGCAGGTGATCGCCGACGTGAAGGCGTCGGGCCTGCGCGGCCGCGGCGGTGCGGGCTTCCCGACCGGCCTGAAGTGGAGCTTCATGCCGCGTCAGTTCCCGGGGCAGAAGTACCTCGTCTGCAACTCGGACGAAGGCGAGCCGGGCACGTTCAAGGATCGCGACATCCTGCGCTGGAACCCGCACGCGCTGATCGAAGGCATGGCCATCGGCGCATACGCGATGGGCATCACCGTCGGCTACAACTACATCCACGGCGAGATCTTCGAAGTGTATCGACGCTTCGAAGCCGCGCTGGATGAAGCGCGCGCGGCCGGGTTCCTCGGCGACAACATCATGGGCTCGGAATTCTCGTTCCAGCTGCACGCGCACCACGGTTACGGCGCGTACATCTGCGGCGAGGAAACGGCGCTGCTCGAGTCGCTCGAAGGCAAGAAGGGCCAGCCGCGCTTCAAGCCGCCGTTCCCGGCGAGCTTCGGCGTGTACGGCAAGCCGACCACGATCAACAACACCGAGACGTTCGCCGCGGTGCCGTTCCTGCTGTCCATCGGGCCGCAGAATTACCTCGAGATCGGCAAGCCGAACAACGGCGGCACGAAGATTTTCTCGGTGTCGGGCGACGTCGAGCGTCCGGGCAACTACGAAGTGCCGCTCGGCACGCCGTTCGCGACGCTGATGGAGCTCGCCGGCGGGATGCGCGGCGGCAAGAAGATCAAGGCCGTGATTCCGGGCGGTTCGTCGGCGCCGGTGATCCCGGGCGACATCATGATGCAGACGGATCTCGACTACGATTCGATCGCGAAGGCGGGCTCGATGCTCGGTTCCGGCGCGGTGATCGTGATGGACGAGACGCGCTGCATGGTGCGCTCGCTGCTGCGCCTGTCGTACTTCTACTACGAGGAATCGTGCGGCCAGTGCACGCCGTGCCGTGAAGGCACCGGCTGGCTGTATCGCGTCGTGAATCGTATCGAGCACGGCGAAGGGCGCCAGGAAGATCTGGACCTGCTGAACTCGGTGGCCGAGAACATCATGGGCCGCACGATCTGTGCGCTCGGCGATGCGGCGGCGATGCCGGTTCGCGGGATGCTCAAGCACTACTGGGACGAATTCGCGTACCACGTCGAGCACAAGCATTGCATGGTCGGCGGTCACGCGCCGCATGTGGCTTCGGCTGCGGCGGCCTGAAGCGAAACACCCGGTTGCGGAATTTGAGCGCACGGTCGGGCGAAGGCGCGAACGGGCGGAAATAGGTTAAGGACCATTCACCATCATGGTTGAACTTGAAATAGACGGCAAGAAGGTCGAGGTGCCCGAAGGCAGCATGGTGATCCAGGCTGCGCACAAGGCGGACACGTACATTCCTCACTTCTGCTATCACAAGAAACTGTCAGTTGCGGCCAACTGCCGGATGTGTCTCGTCGAAGTCGAGAAGATGCCGAAGGCCGTGCCGGCCTGCGCGACCCCCGTGTCGGCCGGCATGATCGTCCGCACGCAGTCCGACAAGGCTGTGAAGGCGCAGCAGTCGGTGATGGAATTCCTCCTCATCAATCACCCGCTCGATTGCCCGATCTGCGATCAGGGCGGCGAATGCCAGCTGCAGGATCTGGCGGTCGGCTACGGCAAGTCGTCGTCGCGCTACTCGGAAGAAAAGCGCGTGGTGTTCCACAAGAACGTGGGCCCGCTGATCTCGATGGAAGAAATGTCGCGCTGCATCCACTGCACGCGCTGCGTCCGTTTCGGCCAGGAAATCGCCGGCGTGATGGAGTTCGGCATGCTGGGCCGCGGCGAGCATTCGGAAATCACGACGTTCGTCGGCAAGACGGTCGACTCCGAAATGTCGGGCAACATGATCGACCTGTGCCCGGTCGGCGCGCTGACCAGCAAGCCGTTCCGCTACAGCGCCCGGACGTGGGAACTGTCGCGCCGCAAGTCGGTGAGCCCGCACGATTCCGTCGGCGCGAACCTCGTCGTGCAAGTGAAGAACAACCGCGTGATGCGCGTGCTGCCGTTCGAGAACGAAGCGATCAACGAATGCTGGATCTCGGACAAGGACCGCTTCTCGTATGAAGGCCTCAACAGCGAAGCGCGCCTGACGAAGCCGATGCTGAAGCAGGGCGGCCAGTGGATCGAAACCGACTGGCAGACCGCGCTCGAATACGTCGCGAAGGGCCTGAAGGGCATCGCCGCGGATCACGGCGCGAACGCGCTGGCGATGCTCGCGAGCGCGCACAGCACCGCGGAAGAGCTGTTCCTCGTGAAGCAGCTCGCCAACGAACTGAAGACGCCGAACGTCGACTTCCGTCTGCGTCAGCAGGATTTCTCGGCGCCGGTCCAGGGCGCACCGTGGCTCGGCATGCCGATCGCCGACCTGTCGAACGTGGACGCCGCGTTCGTCGTCGGTTCGTTCCTGCGCCGCGACCACCCGCTGTTCGCATCGCGCCTGCGTCAGGCTGCGAAGAACGGCGCGAAGCTGCACTTCCTGCATGCGACCGGTGACGATTCGCTGATCCCGACCGCGCAACGCATCGTCGCCGCGCCGTCCGCATGGCTCGACGAGCTGGCCGGCATCGCCGCGGCCGTCGCGCAACTGCGCGGCGTCGCGCTGCCCGACGCGCTCGCGGGCGTCACCGCATCGGCGGCCGCGCAAGCCGTCGCGCAGTCGCTCGCGAACGGCGAACGACGCGCGGTGCTGCTGGGCAACGTCGCGGTCCGTCATCCGCAATTCGCGCAACTGCACGCCGTCGCGCAGTGGATCGCCGACAACACCGGCGCCACGTTCGGCTTCCTGACGGAAGCGGCGAACACGGTCGGCGCGCACGTCGTCGGCGCACTGCCGGGCGAAGGCGGCCTGAACGCACGCGAAGCGTTCACGCAGCCGCGCAAGGGGTACGTGCTGCTGAACGTCGAACCGGAATTCGACGCCGTCGATCCGGCACAGGCGCTGGCCGCGCTGAACCAGGCGGAAATGGTCGTCGTGATGTCGCCGTTCAAGCACGGCCTCGACTACGCCGACGTGCTGCTGCCGGTCGCGCCGTTCACGGAAACGGCCGGGACGTTCGTCAACGCCGAAGGCACCGTGCAGAGCTTCAACGGCGTCGTGCGCCCGCTCGGCGACACGCGTCCGGGCTGGAAGGTGCTGCGCGTGCTCGGCAGCCTGCTCGGCCTGCCGAACTTCGAATACGAGACCGCGGAAGAAGTGCGTCTCGCCGCGCTCGGCGACGCCGGCGTCGCGGGCCGCCTGTCGAACCAGACGTCGGTCGCGCCGGCCCGTGCCGCGGCGAATGCCGCGAACGGCGGTTTCGAGCGCCTGGCCGATGTGCCGATCTATCACGCCGACGCGCTCGTGCGCCGCGCGGGTGCGCTGCACCTGACGGCCGCCGCGAAGGCGGCGAACGCCGCAGCCCTGCCGGCCGCGCTGTTCGACAAGCTGGGCTTGAAGGAAGGCGACGCGGTGCGCGTGCGCCAGGGCGAGCGTGCGGTGCAGTTGCCGGCCGTGCGCGACGCGAATCTTGCGGAGACGGTCGTTCGCGTGTCGGCGGCGACGCCTGCCGGCGCAGCGCTCGGCAGCCTGTTCGGTGAACTGGTGGTGGAGAAGGCGTAAATGAGCTTGTTCGATACGATCAACGCGGGCGGGGCCGAGCTTCTCGGCTTCGCATGGCCGACGGTGTGGGCAGTCGTGCGCATCCTCGTCGTCTCCGTCGTCATCCTGCTGTGCGTCGCGTACCTGATTCTGTGGGAACGCAAGCTGATCGGCTGGATGCACGTGCGTCTCGGCCCGAACCGCGTCGGCCCCGGCGGCCTGCTGCAGCCGATCGCCGACGTGCTGAAGCTGCTGCTGAAGGAAGTCATTCAGCCGAGCGCCGCCAGCCGCTGGCTGTACCTGATCGCGCCGGTGATGACCGTCGTGCCGGCATTCGCCGTGTGGGCGGTGATCCCGTTCCAGGCCGAAGCCGTGCTCGCGAACGTGAACGCGGGCCTGCTGTACGCGATGGCGATCTCGTCGATCGGCGTGTACGCGGTGATTCTCGCCGGCTGGGCGTCGAACTCGAAGTACGCGTTCCTCGGTGCAATGCGCGCCGCGGCGCAGATGGTGTCGTACGAAATCTCGATGGGCTTCGCGCTGGTGCTCGTGCTGATGACGGCCGGCAGCCTGAACCTGTCGGAAATCGTCGGTTCGCAACAGCACGGCTTCTTCGCCGGCCACGGCGTGAACTTCCTGTCGTGGAACTGGCTGCCGCTGCTGCCGGCGTTCGTCGTCTACTTCATCTCGGGCATCGCCGAAACGAACCGTCACCCGTTCGACGTGGTGGAAGGGGAGTCGGAGATCGTCGCGGGTCACATGATCGATTACTCGGGCATGGCGTTCGCGCTGTTCTTCCTCGCCGAGTACATCAACATGATCGTGATCTCGGCGCTGGCTGCGACGCTGTTCCTCGGCGGCTGGGACGCACCGTTCGAATTCCTGTCGTTCATCCCGGGCATCTTCTGGCTGGTGCTGAAGGTCTTCGCGCTGCTGTCGGTGTTCATCTGGGTGCGCGCGACGTTCCCGCGCTACCGTTACGACCAGATCATGCGTCTGGGCTGGAAGGTGTTCCTGCCCGTCACGGTGGTCTGGGTGGTCGTGGTCGGCTTCTGGATGATGTCGCCGCTGAACATCTGGGTGAAGTAAGGACGAAATCATGACGGCTATCCAACACTTCTTTAAGACCTTCTTCCTGACCGAGCTGCTGAAGGGGCTCGCGCTGACCGGTCGCTACACGTTCAAGCGCAAGTTCACCGTGCAGTTCCCGGAAGAGAAGACCCCGATTTCGCCGCGTTTCCGCGGGCTGCATGCACTGCGCCGCTACGAGAACGGCGAAGAGCGCTGCATCGCGTGCAAGCTGTGCGAGGCCGTGTGCCCCGCGCTGGCGATCACGATCGAATCGGAAACGCGCGCGGACAACACGCGCCGCACCACGCGCTACGACATCGACCTGACGAAGTGCATCTTCTGCGGTTTCTGCGAAGAGAGCTGCCCGGTCGATTCGATCGTCGAGACGCAGATTCTCGAGTACCACGGCGAAAAGCGCGGCGACCTGTATTTCACGAAGGATATGCTGCTCGCGGTGGGCGACCGCTACGAGAAGGACATCGCAGCGGCGAAGGCTGCCGACGCGCCGTATCGTTGATTGTGTTTGCAGTGCCGGCCCGGCATGAACGATGAACGGGCCGAGCCGCCGCGACGGGTGCGGGCCTTCCGCAAGCCGCGCCTGACTATGGCCTAACGATGAACCGGTAATCATGGAATTCACGACCGTACTGTTCTACATCTTCGCGCTGCTCCTGGTGGTATCAGGGCTGAAGGTGATCACTTCGCGCAACCCGGTGGCGTCTGCGCTTTTCCTTGTGCTGGCGTTCTTCAACGCCGCCGCGATCTGGATGCTGCTGGAAGCGGAGTTCCTCGCGATCCTGCTGGTTCTGGTCTACGTGGGCGCGGTGATGGTGCTGTTCCTGTTCGTCGTGATGATGCTGGACATCAACATCGACTACCTGCGCCGCGACTTCAAGCGCTTCGTACCGATGGCGACCGTGGTCGGCGCGATCATCGTGATCGAAACCGCGCTGATCCTGTGGCGCGGCTACGGCGACACGCACACCGTGCATGCGATGGCGACGGGCGAGATGGCCAACTGGTCGAATACGCGCCTGATCGGCAAGGTGATCTACACCGACTACATCTTCGCGTTCGAAATCGCCGGCCTCGTGCTGCTGGTCGCGATCATCGCCGCGATCGGGTTGACCGAGCGCAAGGGCAAGGACAGCAAGCGCCAGCGCGTGTCGGATCAGGTCAAGGTGCGCCGCAACGACCGCGTGCGCCTCGTGAAGATGGAAGCGGACAAGCCGCAGCCGGAGACGGCGCAGAGCGAAGCCGGCTCGGGCACCAACGGCTAAGCGGAGGAAAAGAAAACCATGCTGACTCTTGCTCACTACCTTGTGCTCGGCGCGATCCTGTTTGCGATCGCGATCGTCGGGATTTTCCTGAACCGCCGCAACGTCATCATCATCCTGATGTCGATCGAACTGATGCTGCTGGCGGTGAACACCAACTTCGTCGCGTTCTCGCATTACCTCGGCGACGTGCACGGCCAGATCTTCGTGTTCTTCGTGCTGACCGTCGCCGCAGCGGAAGCCGCGATCGGCCTCGCGATTCTGGTGACCCTGTTCCGTAAGCTCGGCACGATCAATGTCGAGGATCTCGATCAGCTCAAAGGTTAATTTCAGGCTACGCTGTTATGTCAACGACACTCAATGAAAACCTGCTGCTGGCGATTCCGCTCGCTCCGCTGGCCGGCTCGCTGATTGCGGGGCTGTTCGGGAACGCAGTCGGGCGCAAGGGCGCACACCGGATCACGATCCTCGGCGTCATGATCGCGTTCCTCCTGTCGGCGAAAGTCTTCCTCGACGTGATGGGCGGCGCAAGCTTCAACGCGACCGTCTACGAATGGATGAACGTCGGCTCGCTGAAGCTCGAGGTCGGCTTCCTCGTCGATTCGCTGACCGCGATGATGATGGTCGTCGTGACCTTCGTCTCGCTGATGGTGCACGTGTACACGATCGGCTACATGGCGGAAGAAGACGGCTACCAGCGCTTCTTCTCGTACATCTCGCTGTTCACGTTCTCGATGCTGATGCTCGTGATGAGCAACAACTTCCTGCAGCTGTTCTTCGGCTGGGAAGCGGTGGGTCTGGTGTCGTACCTGCTGATCGGCTTCTACTTCACGCGTGAGAGCGCGATCTACGCGAACATGAAGGCGTTCCTCGTGAACCGCGTGGGCGACTTCGGCTTCCTGCTCGGCATCGGCCTGCTGCTCGCGTTCGCCGGCTCGATGAACTACGGCGAAGTGTTCGCGAAGCGCGCGGAACTCGCGAGCCTGCACTTCCCGGGCACCGACTGGGGCCTGCTGACCGTCGCCTGTATCTGCCTGTTCATCGGCGCGATGGGTAAGTCGGCGCAGTTCCCGCTGCACGTGTGGCTGCCGGACTCGATGGAAGGCCCGACCCCGATCTCGGCGCTGATTCACGCGGCGACGATGGTCACGGCCGGCATCTTCATGGTGTCGCGCATGTCGCCGCTGTTCGAGCTGTCGGATACCGCGCTGTCGTTCATCACGGTGATCGGCGCGATCACGGCGCTCTTCATGGGCTTCCTCGGCATCGTGCAGAACGACATCAAGCGCGTGGTCGCGTATTCGACGCTGTCGCAGCTCGGCTACATGACCGTCGCGCTCGGCGTGTCCGCCTACCCGGTCGCCGTGTTCCACCTGATGACGCACGCGTTCTTCAAGGCGCTGCTGTTCCTTGGCGCCGGCTCGGTCATCATGGGCATGCACCACGACCAGGACATGCGCAACATGGGCGGCCTGCGCAAGTACATGCCGATCACGTGGATCACGTCGCTCGTCGGCTCGCTCGCGTTGATCGGCACGCCGTTCTTCTCGGGCTTCTACTCGAAGGACTCGATCATCGACGCGGTGAAGCTGTCGCACCTGCCGGGTTCGGGCTTCGCGTACTTCGCGGTCGTCGCGAGCGTGTTCGTCACGGCGCTGTACTCGTTCCGCATGTACTTCCTGGTGTTCCACGGCGAAGAGCGCTTCCGCCATCCGAAGCATCCGGAATCGCCGATGGGCATGGCCGCCGCACATGGCCACGACGATCACGGCCATGGCCACGACCACGGTCATGACGACCACGCGCACGAGCCGCACGAGACCCCGTGGGTCGTGTGGGTGCCGCTGGTCCTGCTGGCGATCCCGTCGGTGATCATCGGCGCGATCGCGATCAGCCCGATGCTGTTCGGCGATTTCTTCCAGCACGGCGTCGCATTCGACAAGGTGATCTTCATCGGCGAAAACCATCCGGCGCTGGCCGAGATGGCCGAAGAGTTCCACGGCTGGGTCGGCATGGGCCTGCACTCGGTGTCGGGCCTGCCGGTGTGGCTGGCGCTCGCCGGTGTGGTCGTCGCGTGGTTCCTGTACCTGAAGCGTCCGGAACTGCCGGCGTCGATCCGCCGCGCGTTCGGCCCGATCTACACGCTGCTGGACAACAAGTACTACATGGACAAGATCAACGAAGTGGTGTTCGCCCGCGGTTCGGTGGCGATCGGCCGCGGCCTGTGGAAGGAGGGCGACGTCGTAGTGATCGACGGCCTCGTCAACGGCAGCGCCCGGTTCATCGGCTGGTTCGCCGGCGTGATCCGCTTCCTCCAATCCGGTTACATCTATCACTACGCGTTCGCCATGATCATCGGCATGCTGGGGCTCCTGACCCTGTTTGTAACGCTCGGCGGCAAATAAGGCGGGGAGACAACACTAATGCACGCTTTTCCGATTCTCAGTACCGCGATCTGGCTGCCGATCGTTTTCGGCCTCCTCGTGCTGGCGGTGGGTAACGACAAAAATCCGGGGACGGCCCGCTGGGTCGCGCTGATCGGCGCGCTGCTCGGCCTCGCGGTCACGATCCCGCTGATCACGGGCTTCGACTCGAGCACGGCTGCGCTGCAGTTCGTCGAGAAGTCGACCTGGATCGAACGCTTCGACATTGCGTATCACCTCGGCGTCGACGGCATCTCGATGTGGTTCGTCGTGCTGACCGCGCTGATCACGGTGATCGTCGTGATCGCCGCGTGGGAAGTGATCACCGAGAACGTCGCGCAGTACCTCGCGGCGTTCCTGATCCTGTCCGGGATCATGATCGGCGTGTTCTCGGCGGCCGACGGCCTGCTGTTCTACGTGTTCTTCGAGGCGACCCTGATCCCGATGTACATCATCATCGGCGTGTGGGGCGGCCCGAACCGCGTGTACGCGGCGTTCAAGTTCTTCCTGTACACGCTGGCCGGCTCGCTGCTGATGCTGGTCGCGCTGATCTACCTGTACACGCAGACGCATTCGTTCGACCTCGCGACGTGGCAGAGCGCGAAGATCGCGATGACGCCGCAGATCCTGCTGTTCATTGCGTTCTTCCTCGCATTCGCGGTGAAGGTGCCGATGTGGCCGGTGCACACGTGGCTGCCGGATGCGCACGTGGAAGCGCCGACGGGCGGCTCGGTCGTGCTGGCCGCGATCATGCTGAAGCTCGGCGCATACGGTTTCCTGCGTTTCTCGCTGCCGATCACGCCTGACGCGAGCCACTTCCTGGCGCCGGTCGTGATCACGCTGTCGCTGATCGCGGTGATCTACATCGGCCTCGTCGCGATGGTGCAGGCCGACATGAAGAAGCTGGTCGCGTATTCGTCGATCGCGCACATGGGCTTCGTCACGCTCGGCTTCTTCATCTTCAACCAGCTCGGCGTCGAAGGCGCGATCATCCAGATGATCTCGCACGGC
Source organism: Burkholderia sp. BCC0398 (assembly GCF_902833245.1). Classification (NCBI taxonomy): domain Bacteria; kingdom Pseudomonadati; phylum Pseudomonadota; class Betaproteobacteria; order Burkholderiales; family Burkholderiaceae; genus Burkholderia; species Burkholderia sp. BCC0398. The sequence goes on along the minus strand of NZ_CADFEM010000003.1, from coordinate 17,500 downwards.
TTCGTGTCGGGCGCAATGTTCCTGTGCATCGGCGTGCTGTACGACCGCGTGCACTCGCGCCAGATCGCCGATTACGGCGGCGTCGTGAACGTGATGCCGAAGTTCGCGGCATTCGCGATGCTGTTCTCGATGGCCAACTGCGGCCTGCCGGGTACGTCGGGTTTCGTCGGCGAGTTCATGGTGATTCTCGCGGCCGTCCAGTACAACTTCTGGATCGCCTTCGGTGCGGCATTCACGCTGATCCTCGGCGCGGCCTACACGCTGTGGATGTACAAGCGCGTGTACTTCGGGGCCGTCGCGAACGATCACGTCGCCAAGCTGAAGGACATCGGCCGTCGCGAATTCCTGATGCTGGCCGTGCTTGCCGCGTTCACGCTGCTGATGGGCCTGTATCCGAAGCCTTTCACCGACGTGATGCACGTTTCCGTCGAAAACCTCCTCTCCCACGTCGCGCAGTCGAAGCTGCCGCTGGCCCAGTAATCGCGAGCGGAGGAACTCAAGATCATGCAAAACGCCCCTATGAATGTCCTGTTGCCTGACGCGCTGGTGCTGGCCGCCATCGTCGTCGCCTGGCTGAACGACACCTTTACCGGTGCGTCCGGCCGCCGCCTGACCTATCTGATCGCGGTCGTCTCGTCGGTCGTCGCCGGCGTGTGGTTCTCGGTCCAGGCGCTCGACCCGCAGCAGTACTACTTCTTCTCGAAGATGGTCGTCGTCGACTCGTTCGCGAGCACGATGAAGGCCGTCGTGTCGTTCGGTTTCGCGGTGTCGCTCGTCTATTCGCGCAAGTACCTCGAAGACCGCGACATGTTCCGCGGCGACGTGTTCCTGCTTGGCATGTTCTCGCTGCTCGGTCAGCTGGTCATGGTGTCGGGCAACAACTTCCTGACGCTGTACCTCGGCCTCGAACTGATGTCGCTGTCGCTGTACGCGGTCATCGCGCTGCGCCGCGATGCTGCCCAGTCGAGCGAAGCCGCGATGAAGTACTACGTGCTGGGCGCGCTCGCGTCGGGCTTCGTGCTGTACGGCATCTCGATGCTCTACGGCGCGACCGGCTCGCTCGAGCTCGGCGAGGTGTACAAGGCGGTCGGCGGCAACACCGACGCGGCCGTGCTGATGTTCGGCGTGGTCTTCATCGTCGCCGGTATCGCGTTCAAGCTGGGCGCCGTGCCGTTCCACATGTGGGTGCCGGACGTCTACCAGGGCGCACCGACCGCGATGACGCTGTTTGTCGGCGGCGGCCCGAAGGTTGCCGCGTTCGCATGGGGCCTGCGCTTCCTGGTGATGGGCCTGCTGCCGCTCGCGCAGAACTGGCAGACCGCGCTCGTGATCCTCGCCGCGCTGTCGCTGATCGTCGGCAACATCACCGGTATCGTCCAGCGCAACATCAAGCGGATGCTCGCGTACTCGGCGATCTCGAACATGGGCTTCGTGCTGCTCGGCCTGCTCGCCGGCATCGTGAAGGGCGACGCGGCGGCACCGGCGAACGCGTACAGCTCGGCGATGTTCTACGCGATCGTCTACCTGATCACGACGCTCGGCTCGTTCGGCGTGGTGATGCTGCTCGCGCGCCGCGATTTCGAAGCGGAAACGATCGACGACTTCAAGGGCCTCAACAAGCGCAGCCCGGTGTTCGCGTTCGTGATGATGGTCATGATGTTCTCGCTGGCCGGCATCCCGCCGACCGTCGGCTTCTACGCGAAGCTCGCCGTGCTCGAGGCGACCGTCAACGCGGGCCTCACGTGGCTGGCCGTGCTGGCCGTGATCACGTCGCTGTTCGGCGCGTTCTACTACCTGCGCATCGTGAAGCTGATGTACTTCGATGCCCCGCAGGATTCGACGCCGATCTCGGGCGATTTCTGCAAGCGCACGATCCTCGTGCTGAACGGCCTGGCCGTCGTCGTGCTCGGTCTGATCCCGAGCCCGCTGCTGACCGCCTGCCTGCAGGCCATCCGTCACACGCTGCCGCTGTAATGTCGGCAGCCGGCTGGTTCATCGTGCTGTTGGCGCTCGTCTGCGCCAACCTGCCGTTCCTGAATCAACGCCTCTTCGCCGTCGTGCCGTTCGGCGCGACGAAGAAGAACGCGTGGGTGCGGATCGGCGAGCTGATCGTGCTGTACTTCGTCGTCGGCGCGCTCGGCTTCTGGCTCGAGTCGCGCGTCGGCAACCGCTTCGAACAGGGCTGGCAGTTTTACGCGATCACGTTCAGTCTCTTCGTCGTGTTCGCGTTTCCCGGCTTCACGTTCCAGTATCTCGTCAAACGACGCTGACGGCTTCGGCCGTCCGTCGTGCTCATTCAGGAGCCGCCGATGGCCGAACTACCCAATCACGACGCCGCACTGACCGAAACCTGCCTCGAAAGCGAGGCGATCTTCGAAGGCGCGTTCCTCAAGCTCAAGCGCGACACCGTCCGTCTGCCGGACGGCAAGAAGGCCACGCGCGAATACGTGCAACACCCGGGCGCGGTGATGGTGATCCCGCTGTTCGACGACGGCCGCGTGCTGATGGAGAGCCAGTTCCGCTATCCGATCGGCAAGGTGATGGCCGAATTCCCGGCCGGCAAGCTCGACCCGAACGAAGGCGCGCTCGCGTGTGCGGCGCGCGAACTGCGCGAGGAAACCGGCTACACGGCGCGCGAATACGTGTTCCTGGCCCGTATTCACCCGATCATTTCCTATTCGACCGAATTCATCGACCTGTACCTCGCGCGCGGGCTCACGGCCGGCGAGCGCAAGCTCGACGAAGGCGAATTCCTCGAAACCTTCACCGCGACGCTGGCCGACCTGCAGGAATGGGTGCGCACCGGCCAGATTTCCGACGTGAAGACGATCATCGGCACGATGTGGCTCGACAAGGTGCTGTCCGGCGCGTGGCCGCTCGGGCCGGTCGTCACGCCCTGAGCACGGCGTCAGCGGCGGGCGGGGCGCCGCGTTACAATCCGGTGACGCGGTGCGTTCGTGCCGCGCGATCGGGATTTAGCACGACCGTTCACAAAACCGCTTTTTGCGCTACACTCGTCACACGCCCTGATTCAGCATGAAGGTCCTCGATTTACAGTGTCCGCACGGTCATCGGTTCGAAGGCTGGTTCGCTTCCGCCGATGAATTCGAAGCGCAGTTGTCCCGCAAGCTGGTCGAATGCCCGGTGTGCGGAACGACGGAGATCAACCGGATGCCGTCCGCGCCGCGCCTGAACCTGTCGGGCGCGACGCAGCCGCAGCCGGCCGATCCGCGTGCGCTGCAGGCGCAGGTGATGCGCGCGCTGCGCGAGGTGCTGGAGAAGACCGAGAACGTGGGCGAGCGCTTCGCCGAGGAAGCGCGGCGCATCCATTACAACGAGGCGCCCGCACGCAGCATTCGCGGCGTCACGACGCCGGAGGATGCGCAGTCCTTGGTCGAAGAAGGCATCGACGTGATGCCGCTGCCGATTCCTGCCGCGCTGAAAGAACCGCTGCAATGACGTACGCAGTGTGTCCTTGGCCGGGCCGGACGGCCGCGGACAGGAGACACTGCGCATGGATCTGGACTATTCCCCCGCCGACGACGCGTTCCGCGCCGACGTCCGCGCCTGGCTCGAGGCCAACCTGCCTCACGCACTGCGCGCCAAGGTACTCGATCACAAACGACTCGACCGCGAGGATTTCGCGCGCTGGCACCGGATCCTGGGCCAGCGCGGCTGGTCCGCGCCCGCCTGGCCGGTCGAATACGGCGGCCCGGGCTGGAACGCGACGCAGCGGCACATCTGGGACGAGGAGTGCGCACGGATCGGTGCGCCCACCGTGCTGCCGTTCGGGGTGTCGATGGTCGCGCCGGTCCTGATGAAATACGGCAGCGAAGCGCAGAAGCGCCACTATCTGCCGCGTATTCTCGACGGCTCGGACTGGTGGTGCCAAGGTTATTCGGAGCCGGGTTCCGGGTCCGACCTCGCGTCGCTGCGCACGCGCGCCGAGCGCCACGGCGATCACTACGTCGTCAACGGCCAGAAGACCTGGACCACGCTCGGCCAGTATGCCGACATGATGTTCTGCCTCGTGCGCACCGATCCGGCCGCGAAGAAGCAGGAAGGCATCTCGTTCCTGCTGATCGACATGAAGACGCCCGGCATCACGGTGCGCCCGATCGTGATGCTCGACGAGGACCACGAGGTCAACGAGGTGTTCTTCGAGGACGTGAAGGTGCCGGTCGAGAACCTCGTCGGCGACGAGAACCGCGGCTGGACCTACGCGAAATACCTGCTGGGCCACGAGCGCACCGGCATCGCGCGCGTCGGCGCGTCGAAGCGGGAGCTCGCGTTCCTGAAGCGCGTCGCATCGAACCAGCGCAAGAACGGCAAGCCGTTGCTCGCCGATCCCGTGTTCGCCGCGAAGGTCGCGGCGCTCGAAGTCGAGTTGATGGCGCTGGAGGTGACGGTGCTGCGCGTCGTCAGCCGCGAGACGAGCGGCAAGGGGCCCGGCCCCGAGGCGTCGATGCTGAAGATCAAGGGCACCGAGGTGCAGCAGGCGCTCACCGAGCTGATGGTCGAAGCGATCGGTCCGCTGGCCGCACCGTTCGACGTTCCGTTCCTCGATGGCGAGCGCGAACACAGCATCGCCGGCGACGACGATGCGGCGCCGCTCGCCGCGTACTACTTCAATTACCGGAAGACGTCGATCTACGGCGGGTCGAACGAGATCCAGAAGAACATCATCGCGCAGATGATTCTGGGGCTGTGATCAGGGAACGGAGACAACCATGGATTTCAGCTTTACCGATGAGCAGCAGCAGTTCGCCGACGCGCTGCGCCGGTATCTTGGCGAGCAATACGGCTTCGACGCGCGCCAGGCGATCGTGCGTAGCGATACCGGCGTGTCGGATGCGCAGTGGAGCGCATTCACCGAACTGGGCTTGACCGCGTTGCCCGTGCCGGACGCACAGGGCGGTTTCGGCGGCGGCCCGGTCGACATGCTGGTCGTGATGCAGGAGCTCGGCCGTGCGCTCGTGATCGAGCCGTACTGGGCCACGGCGGTTGGCGTCGAGGCGTTGCGGATCGCCGGCTCCGGCGCGGGCGACGATGCCGCGCTGCTGGAGGCGGTCGCGCAGGGGCACAAGCGCGTGGCGGTCGCGTTCCACGAACCGCACGCGCGCTACGACCTGTACGAGCTCGACACGCGCGCGCGCGGGCAGGGCGGCACGTACCGGCTGACCGGTACCAAGTCGGTCGTTCAGCACGGCGCCCAGGCGCACGCGTGGATCGTGCCTGCGCGGGTCGACGGCGGCGGCCTCGGCCTCTTCGTCGTCGAACGCGATGCGGCCAATGCGAAGGTGGTCGACTACCGGACCATCGACGGCCAGCGCGCCGCGACGATCATGTTCAACGAAACGCCGGCCCGATTGCTGACGGGTGGGGCGCGCGACGCGGCGGCGCTCGAGCAGATCGCCGATTACGCGACCTTCCTGCTGTGCGCGGAAGCGGTCGGCGCGCTCGACGAACTGAATCGCGCGACGGTCGAATACACGAAGACGCGCGAGCAGTTCGGCGTGCCGATCGCGCGTTTTCAGGCGCTGCAGCACCGGATGGTCGACATGCTGATGCATGCGGAGCAGGCGCGTTCGCTGACCTATCTCGCGGCGGTCCGCTACGCGAACGGCGATGCCGATGCGCGGCGCAAGGCCGTGTCGGCCGCGAAGGCGCGGGTCGGCGCGGCCGCGCGCTTCGTCGGCCAGCAGGCGGTCCAGCTGCACGGCGGCATGGGCGTGACCAACGAGGTGGCCGCCGCGCATTTGTTCAAGCGGCTGTCGATCATCGAGACGACGCTCGGCGATACCGATCATCACCTCGCCCGCATCGCGGCGCTGCCCGATTTCGCGCAGACCGACGTAGCATGACGGTGACGCGCGAGCGCGCCAGACAAGGAGACTTATCAGTGGGCATCAGTTACGAAGACCTGGTGGTCGGCAGTACCACCGAAGTGGGCCGCTACACGTTCGAGGCCGACGACATCAAGACGTTCGCGATGCGCTACGATCCGCAGCCGTTCCATGTCGACGAGGAAGCGGGGAAGGCGTCGCATTTCGGCGGGCTCGTCGCGAGCGGCTGGCATACGTGCTCGGTATTCATGAGCCTGCTGGTCCAGAAGCTCGGGCCGGATTCGACCAGCATGGGCTCGCCGGGCATCGATTCGATCCGCTGGCTGAAGCCGGTGCGCGCCGGCGACACGATCACGATGTACCAGAAGGTGCACGACAAACGCGTGTCGGAGAGCAAGCCCGATCGCGGCATCGTGTCGACGGAATGGATCGGCGTGAACGAAGCCGGCGAGACGGTGATCTCCGTGCACACCAAGGTGATTTTCGGGCTGCGCCATCCGGGGGGCGCGAACTCATGACCGACGTGACCTTGCCGCTGATCGCATCGGCGCAGGCGCTGCAGGCGCGGGTCGGCGCGGAGCCGCTCGCGAGCGGCTGGATCGAGATCGACCAGCCGCGCGTCGACGGTTTTGCCGACGCGACCGGCGATCATCAATGGATTCACGTCGACCCCGAACGCGCGCGACGCGAGTCGCCGTTCGGCGGGCCGATCGCGCACGGGTTCCTGACGCTGTCGCTGATTCCTGCGTTGATGACCGACGCGATGCGCTTCGAGCAGAAGATGGGCGTGAACTATGGGCTGAACCGCGTGCGGTTCCTGAAGCCGGTGCCGGTCGGGGCGCGCGTGCGTGCGCTGTTCGCGGTAAAGGAAACCGCCGACGCCGCGCGCGGCGGCATCCAGGTAACGTGGTCGGTATCGATGCAGGTCGAGCGCCCCGACGCGCCGCTGCCGGTATGCGCGGCGGAGTTCGTCACGCTGCATTACTTCTGAAGCACGGAGCGGCATGCGCGGATGCCGCTCCGCTCGTTACACGCTCGTCAGTGCTTCGCGTATTGCGTTGCGCCGAACAGCACCTCGCGAGCCTTGTCGTCCTGCAGCGCCTTGCGCATCGACGCGAGCACCTCGACGCCGCGCTGCACGGCCGGTCGCGCGGCGATCGCCTCGTGCCAGCGCTTCACGTTCGGCAGTTCATCGAGCACGATGCCCTGGTTTTGCCACGAGCGCGTCCACGGGAAAGTCGCAATGTCCGCGATCGTGTACGTGTCGCCTGCGAGATACTCGGATTCGCCGAGCCGCTTTTCCATCACGTTGTACAGGCGCTTCGCTTCGTTCGTGTAGCGGTTGACCGCATACTCGATCTTCTCCGGCGCATACAGCCGGAAGTGGTGCGCCTGCCCGAGCATCGGGCCGACGCCGCCCATCTGGAACATCAGCCACTCGAGCGTCGCATAGCGCGCGGCCGGCTCGGTCGGCAGGAACTTGCCGGTCTTCTCCGCGAGGTAGATCAGGATCGCGCCCGATTCGAACAGCGAGATCGGCTGGCCGCCGGGGCCGTCCGGATCGACGATCGCGGGGATTTTGTTGTTCGGGCTGATCTTCAGGAATTCGGGCTTGAACTGGTCGCCGGCACCGATATCGACCGGATGCGCACGATACGCGAGGCCGGTTTCCTCGAGCATGATGTGTACCTTGTGGCCGTTCGGGGTCGCCCAGCTATAGACGTCGATCATCGTCAACTCCTGTGTGGCATGCGCGAAAACGGCGCCGGCGGCGCCGCGACAGGCGGTCATTAGAGCATGGATCGACACGGGCTGCTGGCGACGGAAACGCGCGTGCCGACGGGCATGCGCGGCCGCACGGGAGAGCGCCGCGGGCGTTGCGCGCGGCGCATCGGATGGACGTCGCGGCGTAGCGTCGGTTCGAAGGCCGACGCGGCGGATCAGCGCTTGTAGCGCGGCTGGCGCTTATCGAGAAAGGCGGTGATGCCTTCGAGCCCGTCCGCATGATGCAGCGACGCGACGAAATGATCGCGCTCGGTGCCGAGATGCGCGTCCAGCGGTTGCGCGGTCGCGTCGTCGAGCAGCGACTTGATGCGCGTGAGCGCATTCGGCGAGATGCCGGCGAGCGCGTCGGCCCATGCCAGTGCGTCGCTCAGTGCCGTGCCGGGCGCGGTGAGCCGGTTGACGACGCCGAGCGCATGCAGGCGTTCGGCGGCAACCGGCTTGCCTTCGAAGAGGATTTCGGCCGCGATCGCACGCGGCAGTGCGCGGGCGAGAAACCACGAGCCGCCGCCGTCGGGCGTCAGGCCCACGCGCGCATACGACATCACGAATTTCGCATCGTGTGCGGCGACGATCAGGTCGCACGCGAGCGCGAGCGAGAAGCCCGCGCCGGCCGCGGCGCCTTCGACGGCCGCGATCACCGGCTTCGTCGACGCGCGGATCGCCGTGACCCATGCCGCGAGCTGATCGATGCTGTCGGCCTGGAAGGACGGATCCTTCGAGCGATTCTCGAGCAGCCGGTTCAGGTTGCCGCCTGCGCAGAAGAAGCGATCGGCGCCGGTCAGCACGACGGCGCGAATCGCCGGATCGCGCTCGGCGGTGGCGAGCGCTTCGATGCCGGCCGCGTACATGTCGGGATGCAGCGCGTTGCGCGCGCCGGGATTGGACAGCGTGAGGACGAGCGTCGATTCGCTCTCGGGCGGACGCGAGGCCAGCAGTTCAGCACTCATGCGAGCGTGTCTCCATCGGATGGCGCGGCGGCGACGCCGCGTGTGTCGCGCGGACGGGCGAAGCCGACGCCGCAGCGGAGGTAATGTCGTCGTGACGAACACACAACTTGCTTTAGACTAGCACGGACGTGCTTTTCAGCGCGATGAATCCCGATGCGGCCGGCGTCGATGCGGCCGCGCTTCAGCAAGGAAGGAGACCCCGATGCTACAGCTGTGCGGTATTCCGTTGTCCAACTACTACAACAAGGTGAAGTTCGTCCTGCTCGAGCACGACATTCCATTCGAGGAACGGGTGTGCGGTTTTCCGATCAGCGATCCGGCGCAGCTTGCCGATTCGCCGCTCGGCAAGATTCCGTTCCTGAAGACCGAAGAGGGCGCGCTGTTCGAGTCGCAGGCGATCATCGAATACCTGGCGGCGCGCTATCCCGAGAAAGGCATTTTCCCCGCAAGCCCGTTCGCTGCGGCGAAGGTGCGCGAACTTGTCGAGACGCTCGAGCTGTATCTCGAATGGATGGCGCGGGAGGTGTACACGGAAGCGTTTTTCGGCGGCAAGGTGAGCGACGGGATGAAGGCGCACGTCGAGAAGCGCCTGCCGCGCGCGATCGATGCATTCAAGCAGATGACGCGCTTTTCGCCGCATGTGCTCGGCGACTCGTTCGGCCTCGCGGACATGGCCGCGTGGGTTCATCTGCCGGTCGTCGGGATGGCGACGAAGGCCGTCTTCGGGCGCGACTTCCTGCTCGATGCTGGCATCGACTGGAAGGCGCACGCAAAGACGGTCGGTGAACGCCCGGCCGCGCAACGCGTGGCAGCCGAGCGCAAGGCGTATGTCGAAGCGGCGAACGTCGTGCGTTCGTAAGCGTGTCTGACGGGCGGCGCGTGGCCGCCCCTGCCGGGCTTACAGGCGGGCGAGCCGTTCGAGCGCGGATGCGAGCGTGCTTTCCTGCTTCGCGAAGCAGAAGCGCACGACGCCCGATTCGTGCGGCTCATGATAGAACGCCGACACCGGAATGGCCGCCACGCCGATCTCCGACGTGAGCCACTTCGAGAATTCCGCTTCGGGCAGGTCGCTGATCGCCGAGTAATCGACGCACTGGAAGTACGTGCCCGTGCACGGCAGCAGCTTGAAGCGCGTGCGCTCGAGGCCGGCCCGGAAGAAGTCGCGCTTCTTCTGATAGAAGCCCGCGAGCGACAGGTACGGCGCCGGGTCGCGCAGGTAGTCGGCGAGCCCGATCTGCATCGGCGTGTTCACCGTGAACACGTTGAACTGGTGGACCTTGCGGAATTCCGCGGTCAGCGCCGCCGGCGCCGCGACGTAACCGACCTTCCAGCCCGTCACGTGATAGGTCTTGCCGAAGCTCGACACGATGAAGCTGCGCGCGGCGAGCTCCGGGTAGCGCGCGACGCTCTCATGGCGCGCGCCGTCGTAGACCATGTGTTCATAGACCTCGTCGGACAGGATCAGCACGTTGGTGCCGCGCACGATGTCCTCGAGCTTGCGCATGTCGGCCTCGCGCCACACGGTGCCCGTCGGGTTGTGCGGCGTGTTGATCAGGATCATCCGCGTTCGCGGCGTGATCGCGGCCGCGAGACGGTCGAACGGGATCGTGTAGTCGGGTGCGTCCAGCGTGACGAACACGGGTTTGCCGCCGGCAAGCTCGATCGACGGCAGGTAGCTGTCGTAGGTCGGCTCGACGACGATCACTTCGTCGCCCGGATGCACCGCGCAGAGGATCGCCGTCAGCAGCGCCTGCGTCGCGCCGGCCGTCACGGTGATTTCGGTGCCCGGATCGTAGCGTCGGCCGTACACCTGCGCGATCTTGTCGGCGATCGCGTCGCGCAGCGGCGCGACGCCGGCCATCGGCGGGTACTGGTTGTGTCCGTTGCGCATCGCGGTGGCGACCGCATCGACGATGCGCGGATCGCAATCGAAATCCGGGAAGCCCTGGCCGAGGTTCACCGCGCCTTTTTCGGTGGCAAGCGCGCTCATGACCGTGAAGATCGTCGTGCCGACGTTCGGCAGGCGCGACGGGAAAACGGGAGTCGTTGGCATATCTGAAGGAGCGTTCATCGAGACGGTCGAATTCGGGTGTGAGGCGTCAGGCCGGCGTCGCCGTGGCGTCGAGCGCGCAGGCTTCCACGAACGGCGCGGGTTGCGCGATCCGGAAGCCGAAGTCGCGTGCGGTGCGTTTCGCGAGCTTCAGCAGCGCGCGGTCTTTCGACACGAGCCAGTCGGCCTGTGCGGCGCGGGCGAGTTCGAGAAATTTCTGGTCGTCGCGGTCCTTGCACTTCGGCAGCGGCGGCGCGTCGGCGTCGGCGGGCGACGGTTCGACGAGGCTCGCGAGCCGGGCGACCGTCGCGAGCGCGGCAGCCTTGTCGATCGCGCGCGACTGGAACTGCGGATAGTCGAGCACGTATTCGAGCTCGGTCAGGCAGCGGCCGTCGATTACGGCGGCCAGCGTGCCGCGCTCCAGCGCGGCACGGATTGGGCGCGTAGCGGGGTCGTCGAATACGAGGATGTCGATCCAGACGTTCGAGTCGAGCACGACGCGGTGGGCGGCATGCGGGGCGAGAGAGCGGGGCATTCGTTACAATCGGTGGTTTTCGTCTGACCGCAAGGCACGGCGTGCCAGCGAGCCTCTATGATAATCGTTCTCTCTCCCGCCAAATCCCTCGACTACGAGACGCCCGCGCACATCCAGTCTTACACGAAGCCTGCATTCGTCGACGACGCGTCGGAGCTGATCGCCGGCCTGCGCAAGCTGTCGCCGCAGGACATCGCGGCGCTGATGGATATCTCCGACCCGCTCGCGCGCCTGAACTTCCAGCGCTACGCCGATTGGTCGCCGACCTTCACGCCGGCCAACGCGAAGCAGGCCGTGCTGGCGTTCAACGGCGACGTCTACGAGGGTTTCGACGCGAAATCGCTGTCGCCGACCGATCTCGACTATGCGCAGCAGCACGTGCGCGTGCTGTCGGGCCTGTACGGGCTGTTGCGTCCGCTCGACCTGCTGCAGCCGTACCGGCTCGAGATGGGCACGCGTTTCGCGAACGCGCGCGGCAAGGATCTGTATGCGTTTTGGGGCGACCGCATCACGCGGGCGCTGAACGAGCAGCTCGAGACGCGCAGCGGCGCGGCGCGCGTGCTCGTCAACTGCGCGTCGACCGAATACTTCAAGTCGGTCAAGCCGAAGCTGCTGGCCGCGCCGGTCATCACGCCGGTATTCGAGGACTGGAAGGGCGGCCGCTACAAGATCATCAGCTTCCATGCGAAACGCGCGCGTGGCCTGATGGCGCGTTTTGTCGTCGAGAACCGTATCACCGACCCGAAGGCGCTGAAGGCATTCGCGACCGAAGGCTATGCGTTCGATGCGGCGGCGTCGAACGATTCGACTTACGTATATCGCCGGCGCATCGGCGAGTGACCCAGCCGGCCGTTCACGAGACGGCCGGCGCATGCATTGGGGCCGGACAGGCGGTACGCTGCCCGATTCGGTCGACCGCTTTGCATGGGACCAGCGTAAGCGCTGAAGCGCTAACGCTGGTCGACAAAGGAGATAGACAGATGGCCGTTTCGATCACCAGTAGTTTCGACGCAGGCGCAATCGACGTCGTGTCGTGCGATAGCCCCGACGCAATCCGGCTGCGCGTGCGTGGCGACAATCGCTCGGAATTCGCGCAATGGTTTTACTACCGTTTGACGGGGGCGCGCGGCGAGCGATGCGTGATGACGTTCGAGAACGCAGCCGAATGCGCGTATCCGTCGGGCTGGCGCAACTACCACGCGGTAGCGAGCTATGACCGCGTCGACTGGTTCCGGGTGCCGACGACATTCGACGGCAAGACGATGACCATCGACCATACGCCGGAATTCGATAGCATCTACTACGCGTATTTCGAACCGTACTCCGAAGAGCGTCACGCGGCGTTTCTCGGCGCGGTCCAGCAGTTGCCGCAGGCGAGGGTCGCCGAGCTCGGCCGCACGGTCGAAGGCCGTCCGATGTCGCTGCTGACGCTCGGCACGCCGGAAACCGATGGCGCGCCGAAGAAGAAGGTGTGGATCATCGCGCGCCAGCATCCGGGCGAATCGATGGCCGAGTGGTTCGTCGAAGGCCTGGTCAAGCGGCTGGCCGGATGGGGCGACTGGGCGGGCGACCCGGTTGCGCGTAAGCTCTACGATCGCGTGACGTTCCACATCGTCCCGAACATGAACCCGGACGGCAGCGTGCACGGTAACCTGCGCACCAATGCGGCCGGCGCGAACCTGAACCGCGAGTGGATGGCGCCCGATGCCGAGCGCAGCCCCGAAGTGCTGGCCGTGCGCGATGCGATCCACGCGATCGGCTGCGACATGTTCTTCGACATTCACGGCGACGAGGATTTGCCGTACGTGTTCGTCGCCGGCTCGGAGATGCTGCCCAGCTTCACCGAGCAGCAGCGCAAGGAGCAGGCCGCGTTCATCGACGCGTTCAAGGTCGCCAGCCCCGACTTCCAGACCGAGCATGGCTACGCGGCGAGCAAGTACAAGGAAGATGCGCTGAAGCTCGCGTCCAAGTACATTGGCCACCAGTTCGGCTGCCTGTCGCTGACGCTCGAAATGCCGTTCAAGGACAATGCGAACCTGCCCGACGAGCGCGTCGGCTGGAACGGCGAGCGTAGCGCGGCGCTCGGCGCGGCGATGCTGGCCGCGATCCTCGTGCACGTCGACACGTTCGCGTAAGCGCAGCCGTCGTCGCATGAAAAAGGCCGGCGCATCTTGCGATGCACCGGCCTTTTTTGATGCTGTCGTCGCCGCTCCGCCGTATCAGGACTTCTTCGCGGTTTTTTTCTTCACGGCTTTCTTCTGCCCGCCTGATTTCTTCGTCGCGACGGCCTTCTTGCTGCCGGTGCGGCCCGATGCCTTCGCCTTGGCTTTGCCGCGGTGCGACTTGCCCTTGAACTTCTTCGTCGAAGACGACGAGCGCTCGACGCGCGGCTTCAGCGGCGGAACCGGATCGTTCCAGCTGAACGCGAGCATTTGCTGGCCGACATAGCCGCAACGGAATTTCAGCGGCGTCGGGTCGCTGCCGTCGCTATGGATGCCGAGCCCGTCGACGGTGACGATGTTGTCGACTTTCACACGCTGCTTGCCCTGGTCGAACGAGTCGTTCCACGGCGTGATCGTCGCGTTGCCGCCGTCGAATGCGTTCGGCGCGAAGTCGACGCGATCGAACGCCGTCGACGTGCTGGCGATGAAGCTGCCGTGCGCCGCACAATCGGCGGCGAGCGGATCGGCATGCATCTCGTTGACGAATTTGTTGATCAGTTCGGAACGCTGGTCGAGCAGGTCGGCGAATACCGGTGCGGGAAGCGCAAGCGACAGGCCCGCGATACAGGCTGCCAGCTTGCCGAGCGCCCGGAAAATCCGGAGCGAGGCAGGTGAGCTGTCCATCTGGTTATTGGTGAGGAGCGAAGAAGACGTCGGGCACGTATAGATGCCCGATGAAGAACAGGAGTTCAATCTTAGCGTAAAAAAGTTGTGCGGCAGTAGGTGACGTATTCGGCGCGCGCGGCGGAATGGCCGCCGATACGCGTGTGCGCTCGTCCGATGCGGAGGAAATTCAGGCGCGCGGGCCGCCGAGGCGGTAGCGGCGGACGTCGAAGGTCGTGACCCACGCGGGGCGATAGACGGCGATGAGGGCCGTTGCCATGCCGGTGAACCAGGCCTCGCCGAGCGCGAGCAGCGCGGTGTTCAGCAGATAGCCGGCCGGAATCACGACGGGCACGCCGTCCGCGAGCGCGAGCTGGACACCGGCCGCCGCCGCGGCGACCGCGACGATCGCGATAGCGGGCGACAGGAAGCCCTGCCCGGTGATGAACGACGCGAGGTTGTGCGGCAGCCACGCGAGTGCGGCGCGTTGCAGCAACGCCGACACGCCGACAGGCAGCGCACCGTAGATCAGATAGGTCAGGCCGATGCCTTGCCACGGCGCGTCGAAGATGACCGCGGCAATCGCCGTGACGGCGCCCATCGCGACCAGTGCGAGCGTCCAGTCGAACAGCGTGACGAGCAACGTCGCGCCGAGCAGATGCATGACGATGCCATCTTCGAGCCATGCGTTCGAGGCCCACAGGACCGCGATCGCTGTGACGAGCGCGAGCCACACGTGCTGAAGCGTGGCGTCTTGCAGGCGTACGAAGGGGCGATTCCAGATCGCGAGCGCGAGCAGGGCCACGGCGGCGATCCAGCCACCGATGCCAACCCAGAGCGGAAGCGGTGTGAAAAGAAAACCCATGCGTCCATATTACTCGTTGAGCATCAAAGGTGGGAGCCTGCACATGCCCGACCGTCGCAATATCGAGACTGTTTGCCTAGCGTCCGCGCCTGAACCGTGCCGGTGGCTCGGCGGCGAGTGGCAGGTCCTGCGTGCCGGTATTCGCGGTGGGTAACGGGTACGGACGGTCATGCCGTTGTGTACGCAGCGGAGCCGGGCCGTGTTCCCCGATGACCGGTTTACGGGCGCGGTTCCGGTTCGCCAGCAGCACCTCGAGATGGGGCGACAGCCAGCCGTTGTAGATCGCGACCGCGGCGGCGCGGTTTGCGGCGCCGAGCTGCTGGAAGATGCTCGCGAGGTGGATCTTCACGGTGCCTTCGCTGATGCCGAGCGTACGCGCGATCATCTTGTTCGTGCTGCCCATGTGGACGAACCGCATGATCTGCGCTTGCCGCGGCGACAGGAGGCCGCTCGGCGGGCGCCGCGGCAGGGAGCCGGCGAGCGTCTGGAAATGGGCGTCGTGGCGGGCCGTCGCCGTTGCCGTGGACGGCAGCAGGCTGAGGGCGATCGGCGGAATGTAGTGGCCGCCCAGCAGCACGATCTCGAGCGCCCGCACGATCAGGTGCGGCCGCGTGGAATGCGGGATCACGCCTGCGACGCCGTAATTGAAGAAGCGCTGGATCGCTTCGGGCGAGATGTCGTCGACCAGGACGGCGACCGGGGTCGGCGAGCACGCGTTGCCGAGTGCCTGAAGCTCGCTGATCCGGCCCACGTCCAGCCAGTCGATCGCGACGAGGTCGAAACGCTGGGTGCGCAGCAGCCGGCGTGCCTGGAAACCGTCAGGCGCATCGTTGATGCTGGCGTGCCGGTCGATCTGCCGCAACAGGGTCTTCAGTCCGTCACGCCGTTCGGCGTCTGAGTTAAGTACCAAGAACCGCATATTCAACCTCCGTGAAGTGAGTCATTGACTGCCGTCGGGGATAAGCTGGCCCCGATAATGACAAAGACCTTACACGATGTCTGCTTGGCTGAAAGGCTTAGGAAAAGTTCGAAATTTCGAGCGACCGGGCATCGGATATGAAAAAAGCCGCTTCGGCAGGGAACCGAAAGCGGCTTTGGGGCGGGCAGGCCGTCTGGGCCTGCGGTGCGGGTCAGTGGAAGTGCGGCTGGGCGGGCGACGCGTCTTCCGGCATTTCCGCATGGACAATTTCGCCGAGCGGATCGGCGTAAAGCGGCACGCCGCAGTCGTCGCAGTATTCGGGTTCGAAGCGGCCCGCGTGCCGCCGGACGTCGGTTACGCCGCATTCCTTCAGCAGGCTCACGATTTCCTCGAGCGGTCCTTCGATCGGCGCTTCGCCTTCGAGCGTCGCGTTGTCGACCGAGATGTCGCCGTTTTCACGGCCGTAGAGCGGCCACACGACACCGTAGATCACGTCGTTGCTCGCACGTCGCGTGAAGCCGACGCGATACTCGTCGATACGGCGTTCGCCGAAGCCGGCGACCACCGCGCGCAGCTCTTGCGGCGCTGCACCAAGTGTGTCGAATAGATAACGAATGGCCGTTCGGACGGTATGCGGACGTACGCGTTCGTCCGCATCGCGGCAAGCCGAGTAGTACGCGTCCGGAAGCAGGCATTCGAACTCGCAGCCGGGCAGCGCGATCGACAGGTTCGGGCCGCCTTGGGCCGTCCATTGTTCGAGGCACTGGCCGCGCTCGATCCGGCTGCCGTTTTCTTCTTCTTGCCAGCGGAACAGCGGCGCGCCGGCCGGCGCGGCGACGACCGCCAGCAGGAAGCGCGGATCGGCGAGGATCGGCGAAGTTTCCGGCAGGTCGCCGAAGCTCAGCTTCGGGGCGTGCTGGCCGATTGCCGCGTGGGCGAGCTGCTGGGCCAGCCGGTAGGTTTCGACATGGTGCCGCGGCAACTGGTCGATGCTGTAGAGGAACGGTGCGAGGCCGACGAGGGTGCCGTTCGCGAGCACGTGCGCTTGCAGATGCGTTCGCAGCGCGTCGGCAACGTCGCCCTTGAGCGGGCCCGACGGAATCATGTAGCGCGTCCAGGCGAGGACCGGGACGGCGACCAGCAGCGCATCGTATGGTTGGCCGTCGTGCTCGATCACCATCGACTCGCTGTGCGTCTCGGCCATGTCGGCGAGCGCGCCGTAGGCGTCGGGATGATTCTGCTGAAGATGGTCGAGCGCGGCGTCGAGCGTAGTCTGATTGCCGTTGCGGACGATCTTGGCGAGCAGCGTATCGAGCTTCGCTTCCCAGAAGCGATCCTCGATGCGGCTGCCCGACGCGAAGAGCGCAAGTGACAGACCGACCAGTTTGTCGGCATCGGGGGGGAGGCGTTTGGCGATTCGCTGGCGCATATTAAAGACGTATATAGAAAGAGGCGAAGAACCTCACATTCTAGTCGGTTCTTTGCACCATAAGCGGTCTCGTGGCCAAGCATGGCCGGACGGCCGAATTGCGGCCTGTGTAAAAAGTTTCTGCGAAACCCCTTGCGCTCACGACCTGAGCTGCATAGAATCACGCCTCTTTCGCGCTAACGGAAACGCGGCGCGGAAGGAAGGGAGGCGGTGCTGTTGGGGTTCGGTCGTAGCGAGCCTTGGCGGTACAGGAAGTTGAGCCCCGCAGTCGCAACGATGTAGTGTAAAAAGTTGTTGAC
>NZ_CADFEM010000002.1:393194-596431 GCF_902833245.1 Burkholderia sp. BCC0398 | reverse complement strand
CGTCCGCAGTTCTACTTCCGTACGACGGACGTGACGGGCTCGATCGAGCTGCCGAAGGACAAGGAAATGGTGATGCCGGGCGACAACGTGTCCATCACGGTGAAGCTGATTGCTCCGATCGCGATGGAAGAAGGTCTGCGCTTCGCGATCCGCGAAGGCGGCCGTACCGTCGGCGCCGGCGTCGTCGCCAAGATCATCGAGTAAGCCAGTTATTCGTTGATCGACAGTTTTGGGGCTAGCGTCAGCCGGCCCCAGCATGGTTTAGGGGTATAGCTCAACTGGCAGAGCGTCGGTCTCCAAAACCGAAGGTTGGGGGTTCGATTCCCTCTGCCCCTGCCAAAAATCGCCACGTGTCCCACGTGGCATTTGTTTTAAGGTGTTATGGCGAATCCATCCGTCGAAACTGTAAATACCTCCGGCGATAAGCTGATGCTGGCCCTGGGCGTATTGCTGGTGTTGGCCGGATTCGTGGGCTTCTTCTGGCTGGCCAATCAGCAGTGGTATGTCCGCGGTGCCGCGTTGGCGGTAGGTATCATCGCCGGCGTGGCCGTCGGGCTGATGTCCGCCCCTGGCAAGAGCCTCATCGCGTTTGCCAAGGATTCGTACAAGGAAGTCCGGAAGGTCGTATGGCCCACCCGCAAGGAAGCAACGCAAACCACACTCGTCGTGTTCGGTTTCGTGCTCGTGATGGCGATTTTCCTCTGGTTGAGCGACAAATCGATCGAATGGGTGATTTTCTCGGCGATTCTGGGTTGGAAATGATATGAGCGATACTCCGGCATCCCCGAGCGGAAAGCGTTGGTACGTCGTGCACGCCTACTCCGGTATGGAGAAGAGCGTGCAACGTGCGCTTCAGGAGCGCATTGAACGTGCTGGCATGCAGGACAAATTCGGTCAGATCCTGGTCCCGACCGAAGAAGTGGTCGAAGTCAAAGGCGGCCACAAGGCTGTGACCGAGCGTCGTTTCTTCCCCGGCTACGTGCTGGTGGAAATGGAAATGACGGACGAAACGTGGCACCTCGTGAAGAACACCGCGAAGGTCACCGGTTTCGTCGGCGGTGCGCGTAACCGCCCGACCCCGATTTCCCCGAAGGAAGTCGAGAAGATCATGTCGCAGATGCAGGAAGGCGTCGAAAAGCCGCGCCCGAAAACCCTGTTCGAAGTCGGCGAGATGGTGCGTGTCAAGGAAGGCCCGTTCACGGACTTCAATGGCACCGTCGAAGAAGTCAACTACGAAAAATCGCGTGTACGCGTGTCGGTCACCATCTTTGGTCGATCCACCCCGGTCGAACTCGAATTCGGCCAGGTCGAAAAAGTTTGACCCCGATTCGGTGGGCAGCCTCGGCTGCCCACCTTCGCGCTTACGGCCCGCGTCATGGCCGTTGAGGAGCGTCAGTAGCCAGCGGCGAACGCGCGTTATCACTCACCGAACGCCTTCTCCGGCGTTCCAATGAGGTTTCAAATGGCAAAGAAGATTATCGGCTTTATCAAGCTGCAGATCCCTGCAGGTAAAGCCAACCCGTCGCCGCCGGTCGGTCCGGCACTGGGCCAGCGCGGCCTGAACATCATGGAGTTCTGCAAGGCGTTCAACGCGCAGACTCAAGGCATGGAGCCGGGTCTGCCGGTGCCGGTGGTCATCACGGCATTCGCTGACAAGAGCTTCACGTTCGTGATGAAGACGCCGCCGGCAACCGTCCTGATCAAGAAGGCGGCGAAGGTGGACAAGGGCTCGAGCAAGCCGCACACCGACAAGGTCGGTTCGATCACGCGCGCTCAAGCCGAAGAAATCGCGAAGACCAAGATGCCGGACCTTACGGCAGCTGATCTGGACGCAGCCGTTCGCACCATCGCTGGTAGCGCACGCTCGATGGGTATCACTGTGGAGGGCGTGTAAATGGCTAAGATCTCCAAGCGCCGTCAGGCATTTGCCGCCAAGGTCGACCGTCAGAAGCTGTACGCGATCGAAGACGCACTGAGCCTCGTGAAGGAATGCGCGAGCGCGAAGTTCGACGAGTCGATCGACGTCGCAGTCCAGCTCGGCATCGA
The DNA here is from genome assembly GCF_902833245.1 of Burkholderia sp. BCC0398. Taxonomy (NCBI): domain Bacteria; kingdom Pseudomonadati; phylum Pseudomonadota; class Betaproteobacteria; order Burkholderiales; family Burkholderiaceae; genus Burkholderia; species Burkholderia sp. BCC0398. Next base: position 594,385 of record NZ_CADFEM010000002.1, on the reverse strand, counting down.
TGCGAAGAAGTCGGACCAGGTCGTTCGTGGCTCGGTCGTTCTGCCGGCAGGTACGGGCAAGTCGGTTCGCGTTGCCGTGTTCGCGCAAGGCGAAAAGGCCGAGCAGGCACGTGCAGCAGGCGCGGAAATCGTCGGTATGGAAGACCTGGCTGAGCAGATCAAGGCTGGCCAGATGGACTTCGACATCGTGATCGCTTCGCCGGACACGATGCGTATCGTCGGTACGCTCGGCCAGATCCTCGGCCCGCGCGGCTTGATGCCGAACCCGAAGGTCGGTACGGTCACGCCGGACGTCGCAACCGCCGTCAAGAACGCGAAGGCTGGTCAGGTGCAATTCCGTGTCGACAAGGCCGGTATCATCCACGCGACCATCGGCCGTGCATCGTTCGAGCCGACCGCGCTGCGTTCGAACCTGTCGGCGCTGATCGAAGCGCTGCAGAAGGCGAAGCCGGCAACGAGCAAGGGCGTGTACCTGCGCAAGATCGCACTGTCGAGCACGATGGGCGTCGGCGTGCGCGTCGACCAGGCTACGCTGGCAGCGCAGTAAGCAAGTATTCGGGCCGCTTCGTTCGCGAGGCGGCCTACATGGGCTTTGGGCGGTTGTTCGTGCAGCAGGGCGAACAACCGGTTATCAAAGACCGTTGGTGGGGCGCAGCAGGCAGGCGATCCCTTAATTCAAGCCAACGCAGATGGCGAACCCGAAAAAGTTTTGCAGTGGTGAAGCCGCAGGCCGCGAAGCGATTCGCGGCGTGAGGTGGAAATACTCCTAACGAGGTCGGACGCCGTTGTTGAACGAGGTACGTGAGGTTTCGGCCATACCGGCCACGCCGAACGTATCGTTTCTGGAGGCTAACCGTGCCGCTTAATAGAGAAGACAAGCAAGCCGTCGTCGCTGAGGTTTCCGCGCAAGTCGCGAAGGCCCAGACCGTTGTGCTGGCTGAGTATCGTGGAATTGCGGTTGGCGATCTGACCAAGCTGCGCGCGAAAGCGCGTGAGCAACAGGTTTACCTGCGCGTGTTGAAGAACACGCTGGCGCGTCGCGCCGTCGAAGGTACGCCTTTTGCTCCGCTGGCAGAGCAGATGACTGGTCCCCTGATCTACGGCATCTCGGAAGATGCCATTGCTGCTGCCAAGGTCGTCAACGACTTCAGCAAGAGCAATGAAAAGTTGGTCATCAAGGCTGGTTCGTTCGATGGCAAGGTGATGGACAAGGCTGGCGTGCAAGCGCTGGCAAGCATCCCGAGCCGCGAAGAACTGCTCTCGAAGCTGCTGTTCGTTATGCAATCGCCTGTTTCGGGCTTCGCGCGTGCTCTCGCCGCGCTGGCCGAGAAGAAGCAAGCGGAAGCTGCGTAAGCGAACGTGCATCAGCGTTACTGATCGCTGGCTGTATCCGAATTCAATTTAGGAGTATTTCAAATGGCAATCGCAAAAGAAGACATCCTGGCAGCAGTCGAAGGGATGACCGTTCTGGAACTGAACGAACTGGTCAAGGCGTTCGAAGAGAAGTTTGGCGTGTCGGCAGCTGCAGTGGCAGTCGCTGGCCCGGCAGGCGGCGGCGCAGCTGCTGCAGCAGAAGAGAAGACCGAATTCACGGTCGTCCTGGCTGAAGCCGGCGCCAACAAGGTTTCGGTCATCAAGGCCGTTCGCGAACTGACGGGCCTGGGCCTGAAGGAAGCGAAGGATCTGGTTGACGGTGCACCGAAGCCCGTCAAGGAAGGCGTCGACAAGGCTGCTGCTGAAGAAGCCAAGAAGAAGCTGGAAGAAGCTGGCGCGAAGGTCGAAGTCAAGTAAGTTTCGGCGCGCTGTGCGAAGGCTGGCGGTATTTTCACCGCCGGCCTTTTTGTGCTTTGTGGGGTCGTTATTCTGGCACTCATTCGGGAGCCCGAATAATCGGCCCCAGAAGCCAAAGAAAACCGCCTGATCGTTGTGATGGATCACTCACGATTGGCGGTTCTCTTTGTCTTCTGAAGCGACTGCAGAAGGCAAGTTTGGTCGGGTAGCGGGCAACACAGGCATCCGCTGCCGTCAGCCAGCGGTTGGTAGCGGCCAACCACCAAGCTTCTCGGCTCGTTCAAGCCGTCGAACGGCCATCGGGTCTCAGTCGGTGAACACTCGGGTTTGAAACGTCCAGGTATTCCGCCTCGATAGCACCCGCCGTGATTCGGAGATCGTATGCAATATTCCTTCACCGAGAAGAAGCGCATTCGCAAGAGTTTCGCGAAGCGCCCCATCGTTCACCAAGTTCCGTTCTTGCTGGCTACCCAGCTTGAATCATTCAGCACGTTTCTGCAAGCCGATGTGCCCGCGACGCAACGTAAGCCTGAGGGTTTGCAGGCCGCGTTCACATCGGTATTTCCCATTGTTTCGCACAACGGTTTCGCGCGCCTCGAGTTCGTGAGCTATGCGCTGTCCTCGCCGGCATTCAACATCAAGGAATGCCAGCAGCGTGGCCTGACGTACTGCTCCGCGCTGCGCGCGAAGGTCCGCCTCGTCATTCTCGACAAGGAATCGCCGAACAAGCCGGTCGTCAAGGAAGTGAAGGAGCAGGAAGTGTACATGGGCGAAATTCCGCTCATGACGCCGACGGGCTCGTTCGTCATCAACGGCACCGAGCGTGTCATCGTCTCGCAGCTGCACCGTTCGCCGGGCGTGTTCTTCGAACACGACAAGGGCAAGACGCACAGCTCGGGCAAGCTGCTGTTCTCGGCACGGATCATTCCGTACCGCGGCTCGTGGCTCGACTTCGAATTCGATCCGAAGGACATCCTGTACTTCCGCGTCGACCGTCGCCGCAAGATGCCGGTCACGATCCTGCTGAAGGCCATCGGCCTGACGCCGGAACAGATCCTCGCGAACTTCTTCGTGTTCGACAACTTCACGCTGATGGACGAAGGCGCGCAACTCGAGTTCGTGCCCGAGCGCCTGCGTGGTGAAGTCGCGCGTTTCGACATCACGGATCGCGACGGCAAGGTCATCGTCCAGAAGGACAAGCGGATCAACGCGAAGCACATTCGCGACCTCGAAGCCGCGAAGACCAAGTTCATCTCGGTGCCGGAAGACTATCTGCTCGGCCGCGTGCTGGCGAAGAACGTCGTCGACGGCGACACCGGCGAAGTGATCGCGAGCGCGAACGACGAAGTCACGGAAAGCGTGCTCGAGAAGCTGCGCGAAGCGGGCATCAAGGACATCCAGACGCTCTACACGAACGATCTGGACCAGGGTCCGTACATCTCGTCGACGCTGCGTGTCGACGAAACGACCGACAAGACGGCCGCGCGCATCGCGATCTACCGCATGATGCGTCCGGGCGAGCCGCCGACCGAAGAAGCGGTCGAGGCGCTGTTCAACCGTCTGTTCTACAGCGAAGAAGCGTACGACCTGTCGAAGGTCGGCCGTATGAAGTTCAACCGCCGCGTCGGCCGTGACGAGATCGTCGGCCCGATGACGCTGCAGGACGACGACATCCTCGCGACGATCAAGATCCTCGTCGAGCTGCGCAACGGCAAGGGCGAAGTGGACGACATCGACCACCTCGGCAACCGTCGCGTGCGTTGCGTCGGCGAACTGGCGGAAAACCAGTTCCGCGCGGGTCTCGTGCGTGTCGAGCGCGCGGTCAAGGAACGCCTCGGCCAGGCCGAAAGCGAAAACCTGATGCCGCACGACCTGATCAACTCGAAGCCGATTTCGTCGGCGATCCGCGAGTTCTTCGGTTCGTCGCAGCTGTCGCAGTTCATGGACCAGACCAACCCGCTGTCGGAAATCACGCACAAGCGCCGTGTTTCCGCACTGGGCCCGGGCGGTCTGACGCGCGAGCGCGCAGGCTTCGAAGTCCGCGACGTGCACCCGACCCACTACGGCCGCGTGTGCCCGATCGAAACGCCGGAAGGTCCGAACATCGGCCTGATCAACTCGCTCGCACTGTACGCGCACCTGAACGAGTACGGCTTCCTCGAGACGCCGTACCGCAAGGTCGTGGACAGCAAGGTGACCGACCAGATCGACTACCTGTCGGCGATCGAGGAAGGCCGCTACATGATCGCCCAGGCGAACGCCGCGATCGACGAGAACGGCCAGCTGATCGACGAACTCGTGTCGTCGCGCGAAGCCGGCGAGACGATGATGGTCACGCCGGACCGTATCCAGTACATGGACGTCGCGCCGTCGCAGATCGTGTCGGTGGCAGCGTCGCTGATCCCGTTCCTCGAGCACGATGACGCGAACCGTGCGCTGATGGGTTCGAACATGCAGCGTCAGGCCGTGCCGTGTCTGCGTCCGGAAAAGCCGGTCGTCGGTACGGGCATCGAGCGCACCTGCGCGGTCGACTCGGGTACGACGGTCCAGGCGTTCCGCGGCGGTGTGGTCGACTACGTCGACGCAGGCCGTATCGTGATTCGCGTGAACGACGACGAAGCGGTCGCAGGTGAAGTCGGTGTCGACATCTACAACCTGATCAAGTACACGCGTTCGAACCAGAACACGAACATCAACCAGCGTCCGATCGTGAAGATGGGCGACAAGGTCTCGCGCGGCGACGTGCTGGCCGACGGCGCGTCGACGGACCTGGGCGAGCTCGCGCTCGGCCAGAACATGCTGATCGCGTTCATGCCGTGGAACGGCTACAACTTCGAGGATTCGATCCTGATCTCGGAGAAGGTGGTCGCGGACGATCGCTACACGTCGATCCACATCGAAGAGCTGAACGTCGTTGCACGCGACACGAAGCTCGGGCCGGAAGAAATCACGCGCGACATCTCGAACCTGGCGGAAGTCCAGCTCGGCCGTCTCGACGAATCGGGCATCGTGTACATCGGTGCGGAAGTCGAAGCGGGCGACGTGCTGGTCGGCAAGGTCACGCCGAAGGGCGAGACCCAGCTGACGCCGGAAGAGAAGCTGCTGCGCGCGATCTTCGGCGAGAAGGCTTCGGACGTGAAGGACACGTCGCTGCGCGTGCCGTCGGGCATGAGCGGCACCGTGATCGACGTCCAGGTGTTCACGCGTGAAGGCATCCAGCGCGACAAGCGTGCGCAACAGATCATCGACGACGAACTGAAGCGCTACCGTCTCGACCTGAACGACCAGCTGCGCATCGTGGAAGGCGACGCGTTCCAGCGTCTCGCGCGCATGCTCGTGGGCAAGGTCGCGAACGGCGGTCCGAAGAAGCTCGCGAAGGGCACGAAGATCGACCAGGCTTACCTGGAAGATCTCGACCACTACCACTGGTTCGACATCCGCCTCGCGGACGACGAAGCAGCGGCATCGCTCGAAGCGATCAAGAACTCGATCGAAGAGAAGCGTCACCAGTTCGACCTCGCGTTCGAAGAGAAGCGCAAGAAGCTCACGCAAGGCGACGAACTGCCGCCGGGCGTGCTGAAGATGGTCAAGGTGTACCTCGCGGTGAAGCGCCGTCTGCAGCCTGGCGACAAGATGGCAGGCCGTCACGGTAACAAGGGTGTCGTGTCGAAGATCGTCCCGATCGAAGACATGCCGTACATGGCCGACGGTCGTCCGGCAGACGTCGTGCTGAACCCGCTCGGCGTGCCGTCGCGGATGAACGTGGGTCAGGTTCTGGAAGTGCACCTCGGCTGGGCTGCGAAGGGCCTCGGCTGGCGTATCGGCGAAATGCTGCAGCGTCAGGCGAAGATCGAGGAACTGCGCGTGTTCCTGACGAAGATCTACAACGAGTCGGGCCGCCAGGAAGATCTGGAAAGCTTCACCGACGACGAGATCCTCGAACTCGCGAAGAACCTGCGCGAAGGCGTGCCGTTCGCGACGCCGGTGTTCGACGGTGCGACCGAGGAAGAAATGGGCAAGATGCTCGACCTCGCGTTCCCGGACGACATCGCCGAACAGCTCGGCATGAACCCGTCGAAGAACCAGGTCCGCCTGTACGACGGCCGCACGGGTGAAATGTTCGAACGTCGCGTGACGCTCGGCTACATGCACTACCTGAAGCTGCACCACTTGGTCGACGACAAGATGCACGCGCGTTCGACCGGCCCGTACTCGCTCGTCACGCAGCAGCCGCTGGGTGGTAAGGCGCAGTTCGGTGGCCAGCGCTTCGGTGAAATGGAAGTGTGGGCGCTCGAAGCGTACGGCGCGTCCTACGTGCTGCAGGAAATGCTGACGGTGAAGTCGGACGACGTGACCGGCCGGACGAAGGTGTACGAAAACCTCGTCAAGGGCGATCACGTGATCGATGCAGGCATGCCGGAATCCTTCAACGTGCTCGTGAAGGAAATCCGCTCGCTCGGTATCGATATCGATCTCGACCGCAATTAATCGGACTACGGAGAGAAAGCAATGAAAGCTCTGCTCGATCTATTCAAGCAAGTCCAACAGGAAGAAGTTTTCGACGCGATCAAGATCGGTCTGGCCTCGCCCGACAAGATCCGTTCGTGGTCGTTCGGCGAAGTGAAGAAGCCGGAGACCATCAACTACCGTACGTTCAAGCCGGAACGCGATGGTCTGTTCTGCGCGAAGATCTTCGGGCCGATCAAGGACTACGAGTGCCTGTGCGGCAAGTACAAGCGCCTGAAGCACCGCGGCGTGATCTGCGAGAAGTGCGGCGTCGAAGTGACGCTGGCGAAGGTGCGTCGCGAACGGATGGGCCACATCGAACTGGCCTCGCCGGTCGCGCACATCTGGTTCCTGAAGTCGCTGCCGTCGCGTCTGGGCATGGTGCTCGACATGACGCTGCGCGACATCGAACGCGTGCTGTACTTCGAAGCGTACGTGGTGATCGAACCGGGCATGACGCCGCTGAAGGCGCGGCAGATCATGACCGAAGAGGATTACTACAACAAGGTCGAGGAATACGGCGACGAATTCCGTGCCGAAATGGGCGCGGAAGGCGTGCGTGAACTGCTGCGCGCGATCAATATCGACGAGCAGGTCGAGACGCTGCGCACCGAGCTGAAGAACACTGGCTCGGAAGCGAAGATCAAGAAGTACGCGAAGCGCCTGAAGGTCCTCGAGGCATTCCAGCGTTCGGGCATCAAGCCCGAGTGGATGATCCTCGAAGTGCTGCCGGTGCTGCCGCCGGAACTGCGTCCGCTGGTGCCGCTGGACGGCGGCCGTTTCGCGACGTCGGACCTGAACGACTTGTATCGCCGCGTGATCAACCGTAACAACCGGTTGAAGCGTCTGCTCGAGCTGAAGGCGCCTGAAATCATCGTCCGCAACGAAAAGCGGATGCTGCAGGAAGCCGTCGACTCGCTGCTCGACAACGGTCGTCGCGGCAAGGCGATGACGGGCGCGAACAAGCGTCCGCTGAAGTCGCTCGCCGACATGATCAAGGGCAAGGGCGGTCGTTTCCGTCAGAACCTGCTGGGCAAGCGCGTCGACTACTCGGGCCGTTCGGTCATCGTGGTCGGCCCGACGCTGAAGCTGCACCAGTGCGGTCTGCCGAAGCTGATGGCGCTCGAACTGTTCAAGCCGTTCATCTTCAACAAGCTGGAAGTGATGGGCGTTGCCACGACCATCAAGGCTGCGAAGAAGGAAGTCGAGAACCAGACGCCGGTGGTGTGGGACATCCTCGAAGAGGTGATCCGCGAGCACCCGGTGATGCTGAACCGTGCGCCGACGCTGCACCGTCTCGGTATCCAGGCGTTCGAGCCGGTCCTGATCGAAGGCAAGGCGATCCAGCTGCACCCGCTCGTCTGCGCGGCGTTCAACGCCGACTTCGACGGTGACCAGATGGCCGTTCACGTGCCGCTGTCGCTCGAAGCGCAGATGGAAGCGCGCACGCTGATGCTGGCGTCGAACAACGTGCTGTTCCCGGCCAACGGCGATCCGTCGATCGTGCCGTCGCAGGATATCGTGCTGGGTCTGTACTACGCGACCCGCGAAGCGGTCAACGGCAAGGGCGAAGGCCTGTCGTTCACGGGCGTGTCGGAAGTCATTCGCGCGTACGAGAACAAGGAAGTCGAGCTGGCCTCGCGCGTCAACGTGCGGATCACCGAAATGGTCCACAACGAAGACACGTCCGAAGGCGCGCCGCCGTTCGTGCCGAAGATCACGCTGTACGCGACGACCGTCGGTCGCGCGATCCTGTCGGAGATCCTGCCGCACGGCCTGCCGTTCTCGGTGCTGAACAAGCCGCTGAAGAAGAAGGAAATCTCGCGCCTGATCAACACGGCGTTCCGCAAGTGCGGTCTGCGTGCGACGGTCGTGTTCGCCGACCAGCTGATGCAGTCGGGTTTCCGTCTCGCGACGCGTGCCGGCATCTCGATCTGCGTGGACGACATGCTCGTGCCGCCGCAGAAGGAAACGATCGTCGGCGACGCCGCGAAGAAGGTGAAGGAGTACGACCGCCAGTACATGTCGGGTCTCGTCACCGCGCAGGAACGCTACAACAACGTGGTCGACATCTGGTCGGCAACGTCGGAAGCGGTCGGCAAGGCGATGATGGAGCAGCTGTCGACGGAGCCGGTGACGGACCGCGACGGCAACGAGACGCGCCAGGAGTCGTTCAACTCGATCTACATGATGGCCGACTCGGGCGCCCGGGGTTCGGCGGTTCAGATTCGTCAGCTGGCCGGTATGCGTGGCCTGATGGCGAAGCCGGACGGCTCGATTATCGAGACGCCGATTACCGCGAACTTCCGCGAAGGTCTGAACGTGTTGCAGTACTTCATCTCGACCCACGGTGCACGTAAGGGTCTGGCTGATACGGCACTGAAGACCGCGAACTCGGGTTACCTGACACGTCGTCTGGTCGACGTCACGCAGGATCTGGTCGTGGTGGAAGACGATTGCGGCACGTCGAACGGCGTGGCGATGAAGGCGCTGGTCGAAGGTGGTGAAGTCGTCGAAGCGCTGCGCGACCGTATCCTCGGCCGCGTCGCGGTCGCGGACGTCGTGAACCCGGAAACGCAGGAAACGCTGTATGAATCGGGCACGCTGCTCGACGAAACGGCGGTCGAGGAAATCGAACGCCTCGGCATCGACGAAGTGCGCGTGCGCACGCCGCTGACCTGCGAGACGCGTTACGGCTTGTGCGCAGCCTGCTACGGTCGCGACCTCGGCCGCGGCTCGCTCGTGAACGTCGGCGAAGCGGTCGGCGTGATCGCGGCGCAGTCGATCGGCGAACCGGGCACGCAGCTGACGATGCGTACGTTCCACATCGGTGGCGCGGCATCGCGTGCGGCAGTGGCTTCGTCGGTCGAAGCGAAGAGCAACGGTATCGTTCGCTTCACGGCGACGATGCGCTACGTCACGAACGCGAAGGGCGAGCAGATCGTCATTTCCCGTTCGGGCGAAGCGATGATCACCGACGACTTCGGTCGCGAGCGCGAGCGTCACAAAGTGCCGTACGGCGCGACGCTGCTGCAGCTCGACGGCGCGACGATCAAGGCCGGCACGCAGCTCGCCACGTGGGATCCGCTGACGCGTCCGATCATCACCGAGTACGGTGGTACGGTGAAGTTCGAGAACGTCGAGGAAGGCGTGACCGTCGCGAAGCAGATCGACGACGTGACCGGCCTGTCGACGCTGGTCGTGATCGACGTGAAGCGCCGCGGTTCGCAGGCTTCGAAGAGCGTGCGTCCGCAGGTGAAGCTGCTCGACGCGAACGGCGAGGAAGTGAAGATTCCGGGCACGGAGCACGCAGTGCAGATCGGCTTCCAGGTCGGCGCGCTGATCACCGTGAAGGATGGCCAGCAGGTGCAGGTCGGTGAAGTGCTCGCACGTATCCCGACGGAAGCGCAGAAGACGCGTGACATTACCGGCGGTCTGCCGCGGGTGGCGGAACTGTTCGAAGCGCGTTCGCCGAAGGATGCCGGCATTCTCGCGGAAGTCACCGGTACGACGTCGTTCGGCAAGGACACGAAGGGCAAGCAGCGTCTCGTCATCACGGACCTCGAGGGCAACCAGCACGAGTTCCTGATCGCGAAGGAAAAGCAGGTTCTGGTTCACGATGCCCAGGTCGTCAACAAGGGCGAAATGATCGTGGACGGTCCGGCCGATCCGCACGACATCCTGCGTCTGCAGGGTATCGAGGCGCTGTCGCGCTACATCGTCGACGAAGTGCAGGACGTGTACCGTCTGCAGGGCGTGAAGATCAACGACAAGCACATCGAGGTGATCGTTCGCCAGATGCTGCGTCGTGTGCAGATCACCGACAACGGCGATACGCGCTTCATCCCGGGCGAACAGGTCGAGCGTTCCGACATGCTGGACGAGAACGATCGCATGATCGCCGAGGGCAAGCGTCCGGCTTCGTACGACAACGTGCTGCTCGGTATCACGAAGGCATCGCTGTCGACCGACTCGTTCATCTCCGCGGCATCGTTCCAGGAAACGACCCGCGTGCTGACCGAAGCGGCGATCATGGGCAAGCGCGACGATCTGCGCGGCCTGAAGGAAAACGTGATCGTCGGCCGTCTGATTCCGGCCGGTACGGGTCTCGCGTTCCACAAGGCACGCAAGGCGAAGGAATCGTCGGATCGCGAGCGTTTCGACCAGATCGCAGCGGAAGAGGCATTCGACTTCGGCACGCCGAGCGCGCCGGCGGAAGAGCCGCAACACCCAGCAGCCGAGTAAGCGCGGCGCGGCGCAAGCCGCGTTGCCTTGCTATCATCGCTGTCACCGAAACCGCCCGGTTCTGCCGGGCGGTTTTTTTTCATCCTTCGTTCACGCGCATGACGTGCCTGTGCCGCGCCGGCGCTTGCCCCGCGATCGCCTTCGGTATGACCGCGACAGGCCCGTGATGCACGCGAACGAACCCTGACCGAATGGCCAACATCGTGCGATTCGCCACGCGTCGCGCGAGCGGGTTGTTAAAATTGCGGTCATCGTTTAGCCGTCCCTGGTCTCATTCATGTCCCGCGCCCTCGAAATACTCGACGAAGTCTTTGGTTACTCCGCCTTTCGCGGCCAGCAGGGCGAGATCGTCGAGCACGTCGCCGGCGGCGGCGATTGTCTCGTGCTGATGCCGACCGGCGGCGGCAAGTCGCTGTGCTACCAGATCCCCGCGCTGCTGCGCCGCGAGGCTGGGCAGGGCGCCGGCATCGTCGTGTCGCCGCTGATCGCACTGATGCAGGACCAGGTCGCCGCGTTGAGCGAAGTCGGCGTGCGTGCGGCCTACCTGAATTCGACGCTGTCGGGCGCCGAGGCGGCGGCCACCGAGCGCGCGCTGCGCGAGGGCGACATCGATCTGCTGTACGTCGCGCCGGAGCGGTTGATGACCGGGCGCTTCCTCGAGCTGCTCGAGCGCGCGAAGATCGGCCTGTTCGCGATCGACGAAGCGCACTGCGTGTCGCAATGGGGGCACGATTTCCGCCCGGAATACATTCAGCTGTCGGTGCTGCACGAGCGCTTCCCGTCGGTGCCGCGCATCGCGCTGACCGCCACTGCCGATGCGATCACGCGCGACGAAATCATCCATCGTCTCGCGCTCGACGACGCGCGCGTGTTCGTGTCGAGCTTCGACCGCCCGAACATCCGCTACCGGATCGTCGAGAAGGACAACGCGCGTTCGCAGCTGCTCGACTTCATCCGCGCCGAGCACACGAATGCCGACGGCACGACGGACGCCGGCGTCGTCTATTGCCTGTCGCGCCGCAAGGTCGAGGAAACAGCCGAATGGCTGAAGGCGCAGGGCGTGCGCGCGCTGCCGTATCACGCGGGCATGGAGTTCGAGGTGCGGCAGAAACACCAGGAAATGTTCCAGCGCGAGGAAGGCATCGTGATGTGCGCGACGATCGCGTTCGGCATGGGCATCGACAAGCCCGACGTACGCTTCGTCGCGCACCTCGATTTGCCGAAGAGCGTCGAAGGCTACTACCAGGAGACCGGCCGCGCGGGCCGCGACGGGATGCCCGCGAACGCGTGGATGGCGTATGGCCTCGGCGACGTCGTCCAGCAGCGCAAGATGATCGACGAGTCGGACGCGGACGACGCGCACAAGCGCGTGCAGACGTCGAAGCTCGACGCGCTGCTTGGGCTGTGCGAGACGATCTCGTGCCGCCGCGTCCGGCTGCTGAACTACTTCGGCGAGGCGAGCCAGCCGTGCGGCAACTGCGACACGTGCCTCGAGCCGCCCGATTCCTGGGACGCGACGCGCGAGGCGCAGATGGCGCTGTCGTGCGTGTTCCGCGCGCAGCGTGCAAGCGGCTTCAACTTCGGCGCGAGCCATCTGATCGAGATCCTGCGCGGCGGCCGCACGGAGAAGGTGCTGCAGCGCGGCCATGACCAGTTGAGCACGTTCGGGATCGGCGCGGCGCTCTCCGAGCCCGAGTGGCGCGCGATTTTCCGGCAACTGGTCGCGTACGGCTACCTGGCCGTCGATCATGGCGGCTTCGGCGCGCTGGTGCTCACCGAGGCCGCGAAGCCGGTGCTGAAGAACGAGGAAAAGGTCACGCTGCGCCGCTACGTGAAGCCGCAGCGCACGCGCCAGTCGTCGAGCCGCAGCGGCACGCGCGTCGACCCGACGGCCGGCATGGGCGCCCGCGAGCGCGCACGGTGGGACGCGCTGCGCGCCTGGCGCGCGGAAACCGCAAAGACGGACGGCGTGCCGGCCTACGTGATCTTCCACGACGCGACGCTCGCCGAAATCGCGCGCAACGCGCCGGAGACGATCGAGGACCTGCGCCACATCCCCGGCATGGGCGTGCGCAAGCTCGAGCGCTTCGGCGACGAGATCATCGACGTCGTCGAATCGGCCTGACACAGCGTTCCGACCCCTGCTGTAAACCGCGCGCTCGGCCGGCAAATCACGCAAGCCGTTGACTTAGTTGGCATTTCCGGAATATCATGCTGGGTTCCGGTATTCGGTGGGCCGAGTCGCGTTCGACAGTTCGCACCCGATTCGCCGGTTCGGAAGTCAACTGTGCGTCGATTCTCGCTTTGCCCGAAATCGGCGTGCAGATTTTGTTCAATTTCAGGAATAAACAATGCCAACCATCAACCAACTGGTTCGCAAAGGCCGTCAGTCGGAAACGACGAAGAGCAAGAGCCCGGCCCTGCAGGACTGCCCCCAGCGTCGCGGCGTGTGCACCCGTGTGTACACGACGACGCCGAAGAAGCCTAACTCGGCACTCCGTAAGGTCGCCAAGGTTCGTCTGACGAACGGCTTCGAAGTGATTTCGTACATCGGCGGTGAAGGCCACAACCTGCAGGAACACTCGGTTGTGCTGATCCGCGGCGGCCGTGTGAAGGACTTGCCGGGTGTGCGTTACCACATGGTTCGCGGCTCGCTGGATACCCAGGGCGTCAAGGACCGTAAGCAAGCGCGTTCGAAGTACGGCGCGAAGCGTGCAAAGGCTGCCAAGTAAGCAGTTTTTGATCAGGGATCGCCGCAGGGCGGTCAAGGCGGGAGTGCCGGATTGCCGGTGCTGTCGAGTAAGTGGTCACCCGGCCAAGCTGGTTAGTCGTGAAGATGTGATCGGGTTTGTTGGTGGCCGCGGAGCTGAATCCAGCTCCAACTGAACAAGTAAAGGAAGAATCATGCCGCGTCGTCGCGAAGTCCCCAAGCGGGAAGTGTTGCCGGATCCGAAGTTCGGTAACGTTGATGTTGCCAAGTTCATGAACATGCTGATGCTGTCCGGCAAGAAGTCGGTCGCAGAGCGCATCGTTTATGGCGCATTCGAACAAATCCAGACCAAGGGTGGCAAGGACCCGCTGGAAGTGTTCACGGTTGCGCTCAACAACGTGAAGCCGGTGGTCGAAGTGAAGAGCCGTCGCGTTGGTGGTGCCAACTATCAAGTTCCGGTCGAAGTGCGCCCGTCGCGTCGTATGGCATTGGCGATGCGCTGGCTGCGTGAGGCTGCGAAGAAGCGCAGCGAGAAGTCGATGGCCCTGCGCCTGGCAGGTGAACTCTCCGAGGCGGCCGAAGGCCGTGGCGGCGCGATGAAGAAGCGCGACGAAGTTCACCGCATGGCAGAAGCCAACCGCGCGTTCTCGCATTTCCGTTTCTAAGCGCCTGGCTGGGCTGTTTGCGGAAATAAATTCCGGGCGGGTGCGCTTTTCAGGCGCCTCGCCCGTTTGTGTTGAGGCGTGATGCGGCAGGGCTGCATCACGTCATCCCAGTAGAGGATCAAAGTGGCTCGCAAGACTCCTATCGAGCGCTACCGCAATATCGGTATTAGCGCTCACATCGACGCCGGCAAAACGACGACGACCGAGCGCATTCTGTTTTACACCGGTGTGAACCACAAGATCGGTGAAGTCCACGACGGCGCAGCCACGATGGACTGGATGGAGCAGGAACAGGAACGTGGCATCACGATCACGTCCGCTGCTACCACGGCCTTCTGGAAGGGCATGGGCGGCAACTATCCGGAACACCGCATCAACATCATCGACACCCCGGGCCACGTCGACTTCACGATCGAAGTGGAGCGCTCGATGCGCGTGCTCGACGGCGCGTGCATGGTGTACTGCGCAGTGGGCGGCGTGCAGCCGCAGTCGGAAACGGTGTGGCGCCAGGCGAACAAGTACAAGGTGCCGCGTCTCGCGTTCGTCAACAAGATGGACCGTACCGGCGCGAACTTCTTCAAGGTCTACGACCAGCTCCGTCTGCGCCTGAAGGCGAACCCGGTTCCGGTCGTGGTGCCGATCGGCTCGGAAGAAAACTTCAAGGGCGTGGTCGACCTGATCAAGATGAAGGCGATCATTTGGGACGAAGCGTCGCAAGGCACGAAGTTCGACTACGTCGACATCCCGGCCGAGCTCGCGGAAACCTGCAAGGAATGGCGCGAAAAGATGGTCGAAGTGGCTGCCGAAGCCAGCGAAGACCTGATGAACAAGTACCTGGAAGAAGGCGATCTGCCGGAAGCCGACATCGTCAAGGCGCTGCGTGATCGTACGATCGCATGCGAAATCCAGCCGATGCTGTGCGGTACCGCGTTCAAGAACAAGGGCGTGCAGCGTATGCTCGACGCCGTGATCGACTTCCTGCCGTCGCCGGTCGACATCCCGCCGGTCAAGGGCGAACTCGAAAACGGCGAAGAAGCCGAGCGCAAGGCGTCGGACGAAGAGAAGTTCTCGTCGCTCGCGTTCAAGATCATGACCGACCCGTTCGTCGGCCAACTGATCTTCTTCCGTGTGTACTCGGGCGTCGTCAATTCGGGCGACACGCTGCTGAACTCGACCAAGGGCAAGAAGGAACGCCTCGGCCGTATTCTGCAGATGCACGCGAACCAGCGTGAAGAAATCAAGGAAGTCCGCGCAGGCGACATCGCCGCAGCGGTCGGCCTGAAGGAAGCGACCACGGGCGACACGCTGTGCGACCCGGCGAACCCGATCGTTCTCGAACGCATGGTGTTCCCGGAGCCGGTGATTTCGCAGGCAGTCGAGCCGAAGACCAAGGCCGACCAGGAAAAGATGGGCCTCGCGCTGAACCGTCTGGCTCAGGAAGACCCGTCGTTCCGCGTGCAGACCGACGAAGAGTCGGGCCAGACCATCATTTCGGGCATGGGCGAGCTCCACCTCGAAATTCTGGTCGACCGGATGAAGCGTGAATTCGGCGTGGAAGCGACCGTCGGCAAGCCGCAGGTTGCGTACCGCGAAACGATCCGTTCGACGGCGAAGGATGTCGACGGCAAGTTCGTCAAGCAGTCGGGTGGTCGCGGCCAGTACGGTCACGCGGTCATCACCCTCGAGCCGAACGAACAAGGCAAGGGCTACGAGTTCTTCGACGAGATCAAGGGTGGTGTGATTCCGCGCGAATACATCCCGGCGGTCGACAAGGGTATCCAGGACACGCTGAAGTCGGGCGTGCTGGCTGGCTTCCCGGTCGTCGACGTGAAGGTTCACCTGACGTTCGGTTCGTACCACGACGTTGACTCGAACGAAAACGCGTTCCGCATGGCCGGTTCGATGGCGTTCAAGGAAGCGATGCGCAAGGCGAACCCGGTCGTCCTCGAGCCGATGATGGCTGTCGAAGTCGAGACGCCGGAAGACTACATGGGCAACGTGATGGGCGACCTGTCGGGCCGTCGCGGTATCGTCCAGGGCATGGAAGACATGGTCGGCGGCGGCAAGATCGTGCGCGCCGAAGTGCCGCTGTCGGAAATGTTCGGTTACTCGACGTCGCTGCGTTCGCTGACGCAAGGTCGTGCAACGTACACGATGGAGTTCAAGCACTACGCTGAAGCTCCGCGCAACGTTGCCGAAGCGATCATCAGCGCGAAGTCGAAGTAAATCTGCAGCTACCAACCGATAATTTTTGAAAGAAGAGAATCATGGCAAAAGGTAAATTTGAGCGGACCAAGCCGCACGTGAACGTTGGTACGATTGGTCACGTTGACCACGGCAAGACGACGCTGACGGCAGCGATCACGACGGTTCTGACGAAGAAGTTCGGCGGCGAAGCGAAGGCGTACGACCAGATCGACGCGGCACCGGAAGAAAAGGCGCGCGGCATCACGATCAACACGGCACACGTCGAGTACGAAACGGCTAACCGCCACTACGCACACGTCGACTGCCCGGGCCACGCTGACTATGTGAAGAACATGATCACGGGCGCAGCGCAGATGGACGGCGCGATCCTGGTTTGCTCGGCAGCAGACGGCCCGATGCCGCAAACGCGTGAGCACATCCTGCTGGCGCGTCAGGTTGGCGTTCCGTACATCATCGTGTTCCTGAACAAGTGCGACATGGTGGACGACGCGGAACTGCTCGAGCTGGTCGAGATGGAAGTTCGCGAACTCCTGTCGAAGTACGACTTCCCGGGCGACGACACGCCGATCGTGAAGGGTTCGGCAAAGCTGGCGCTGGAAGGCGACACGGGCGAGCTGGGCGAAGTGGCGATCATGAGCCTGGCCGACGCGCTGGACACGTACATCCCGACGCCGGAGCGTGCAGTTGACGGCGCGTTCCTGATGCCGGTGGAAGACGTGTTCTCGATCTCGGGCCGCGGTACGGTGGTGACGGGTCGCGTCGAGCGCGGCATCGTGAAGGTCGGCGAGGAAATCGAAATCGTCGGTATCAAGCCGACGGTGAAGACGACCTGCACGGGCGTTGAAATGTTCCGCAAGCTGCTGGACCAAGGTCAGGCAGGCGACAACGTCGGTATCCTGCTGCGCGGCACGAAGCGTGAAGACGTGGAGCGCGGCCAGGTTCTGGCGAAGCCGGGTTCGATCACGCCGCACACGCACTTCACGGCTGAAGTGTACGTGCTGAGCAAGGACGAAGGCGGCCGTCACACGCCGTTCTTCAACAACTACCGTCCGCAGTTCTACTTCCGTACGACGGACGTGACGGGCTCGATCGAGCTGCCGAAGGACAAGGAAATGGTGATGCCGGGCGACAACGTGTCGATCACGGTGAAGCTGATCGCTCCGATCGCGATGGAAGAAGGTCTGCGCTTCGCGATCCGCGAAGGTGGTCGCACCGTCGGCGCCGGCGTCGTCGCCAAGATCATCGAGTAAGATCGACGATCCGCGGATCCCGACGGGGTCCGCGATTGCACGGTAAGCAGCTATGTACCGTCGAAACCGGGTGTCCAGTTCGATCTGGCACCCGGTTTTTCTTGGTGGCGTGCGAATCGCTCTATTGACAAACGCCCACCACCGCGAATTTTCGTGTAGAATCGCGGGCTTAGCAGTGGAAGTCCTGTCCGGAACCTGATGCTTCGCTCCCCGCAGGCGTCATGTTTCACGTTCTTTTAGTGTCCGGCGATGCAACATCGCCTCGCTCTTTTCAAGGAATTGTCATGCAGCAACAGAAAATCCGCATTCGCCTGAAGGCATTCGACTATCGTCTGATCGATCAATCGGCTGCCGAAATCGTCGATACCGCGAAGCGGACTGGCGCAATCGTCCGTGGCCCGGTGCCGCTGCCGACGCGCATTCAGCGTTTTGACATCCTGCGTTCGCCGCACGTCAACAAGACGTCGCGCGATCAGCTCGAAATCCGCACCCACCAGCGCCTGATGGACATCGTCGACCCGACGGACAAGACCGTTGACGCGCTGATGAAGCTCGACCTGCCGGCTGGCGTCGACGTGGAAATCAAGCTGCAGTAAGGCTTCCAGCGCCGGTCGGCATGCCGGGCGGCGCTAAGTCTTTGTATTGCTTGCGGAAATCGAGAAGTCGGGCTATACTGCTTGGCTTTTCGCGTATTCGCGTAAAAAAGTTGGGCCTTGCGTGCCCGGCATTTTGTAAATCAGCCCCGACCAATCGCAGTCGGGAATGGAGAAAATGATGAGCCTTGGACTCGTAGGTCGCAAGGTTGGCATGACCCGTATCTTCACGGCTGAAGGGGATTCGATTCCCGTCACCGTGCTGGACGTGTCGGACAACCGCGTGACGCAGATCAAGACTGTTGAAACCGACGGCTACACGGCCGTGCAGGTTGCATTCGGCTCCCGCCGCGCATCGCGCGTGACGAAGCCGCTGGCAGGTCATCTCGCCAAAGCCGGTGTCGAAGCCGGTGAAATCCTCAAGGAATTCCGCATTGACGCGGCCAAGGCAGCCGAGCTGTCGAATGGCGCCGTGGTCGGTGCAGATCTTTTCGAAGTGGGCCAGAAGGTCGACGTGCAAGGCGTGTCGATCGGTAAGGGCTACGCCGGTACGATCAAGCGTTACAACTTCTCCTCCGGCCGTGCCACGCACGGTAACTCGCGCTCGCACAACGTGCCGGGCTCGATCGGTATGGCGCAGGATCCGGGTCGTGTTTTCCCGGGTAAACGCATGACGGGTCACATGGGTGACGTGACGGTGACGGTGCAGAACCTCGAAATCGCCCGTATCGACGCAGAGCGCAAGCTGCTGCTCGTGAAGGGTGCGATTCCGGGCGCGAAGGGCGGCAAGGTCTTCGTGACGCCGGCCGTCAAGACCAAGGGGGCGAAATAATGGAACTCAAGCTCCTGAACGAAAATGGTCAGGAAGGTGCAGTGGTCAACGCATCGGACGTCGTGTTCGGTCGTGACTACAACGAAGCGCTGATCCACCAGGTCGTCGTCGCTTACCAGGCGAATGCTCGCCAGGGTAACCGCGCACAGAAGGACCGTGAGCAAGTCAAGCACACGACCAAGAAGCCGTGGCGCCAGAAGGGTACGGGCCGCGCTCGTGCCGGTATGTCGTCGAGCCCGCTGTGGCGTGGCGGTGGTCGTATCTTCCCGAATTCGCCGGAAGAAAACTTCTCGCACAAGGTCAACAAGAAGATGCATCGCGCAGGTCTCTGCTCGATCTTCTCGCAGCTGGCCCGTGAAGGCCGTCTGTCGGTCGTCGAGGACATCATCCTCGAAGCGCCGAAGACCAAGCTGCTGGCCGACAAATTCAAGACCATGGGTCTCGACTCCGTTCTGATCATCACGGACACGGTCGACGAGAACCTGTACCTGGCTTCGCGCAACCTGCCGCACGTGGCGATTGTCGAGCCGCGCTACGCTGACCCGCTGTCGCTGATCTACTTCAAGAAAGTGCTGGTCACGAAGGCTGCGGTCGCCCAGATCGAGGAGTTGCTGTCATGAGCGAGATTCGCAAGAACGATCATCGTTTGATGCAGGTCCTGCTCGCACCGGTGATCTCGGAAAAGGCGACGCTGGTTGCCGACAAGAACGAGCAAGTCGTGTTCGAAGTCGCACCGGATGCCACGAAGCAGGAAGTGAAGGCGGCTGTCGAGCTGCTGTTCAAGGTTGAAGTTGATTCGGTCAACGTGCTGGTTCAGAAGGGCAAGCAAAAGCGCTTCGGCCGTTCGATGGGCCGCCGCAAGGACGTGAAGAAGGCGTACGTTTGCCTGAAGCCCGGCCAGGAAATCAACTTTGAAGCGGAGGCCAAGTAATCATGGCAATCGTTAAAGTTAAGCCGACATCGCCGGGTCGCCGCGCGATGGTCAAGGTGGTCAACAAGAACCTGCACCAGGGCAAGCCGTTCGCGGCACTGCTCGACTCGCAGAGCTCGACCGCCGGCCGTAACAACAACGGTCGTATCACCACGCGTCACAAGGGTGGTGGTCACAAGCAGCACTATCGTATCGTCGATTTCCGTCGCACGAAGGATGGCATCCCGGCAAAGGTCGAACGTCTCGAGTACGACCCGAACCGCAGCGCGAACATCGCGCTGGTGCTCTACGCAGACGGCGAACGTCGCTACATCATCGCCCCGAAGGGCCTGACCGTCGGCCAACAGCTGATGTCGGGTTCGGAAGCGCCGATCCGTGCAGGCAACACGCTGCCGATCCGCAACATTCCGGTCGGTACGACGATCCACTGCATCGAGATGCTGCCGGGCAAGGGCGCGCAAATGGCGCGTTCGGCTGGCACGTCGGCCATGCTGCTCGCACGTGAAGGCGTCTACGCGCAGGTTCGTCTGCGTTCGGGCGAAATCCGCCGCGTGCACATCGAGTGCCGTGCAACGATCGGTGAAGTCGGCAACGAAGAGCATAGCCTTCGCCAGATCGGCAAGGCTGGCGCGAACCGCTGGCGCGGTATCCGCCCGACGGTGCGTGGCGTTGCGATGAACCCGGTCGATCACCCGCACGGTGGTGGTGAGGGCAAGACGGCTGCAGGTCGCGACCCGGTGAGCCCGTGGGGTACGCCGGCTAAGGGTTACCGCACCCGCAGCAACAAGCGCACGACGACGATGATCGTCCAGCGCCGTCACAAGCGTTAAGGAGTAGGCAATGGCACGTTCTGTTAAAAAAGGTCCGTTCTGCGACGCCCATTTGCTGAAGAAAGTTGAGGCGGCTGCAGCTTCGCGCGACAAAAAGCCGATCAAGACCTGGTCGCGTCGCTCGACGATTCTGCCGGATTTCATCGGCCTGACGATCGCTGTTCACAACGGCCGTCAACACGTTCCGGTGTACATCTCGGAAAACATGGTCGGCCACAAGCTTGGCGAGTTCGCACTGACCCGTACGTTCAAGGGTCACGCAGCCGACAAGAAGGCCAAGAAATAAGGGGCAATCAAGATGGAAGTGAAAGCAATTCATCGCGGTGCCCGCATCTCGGCGCAGAAAACGCGCCTTGTGGCTGACCAGATCCGCGGTTTGCCGGTCGACAAGGCGCTGAACGTTCTGACGTTCTCGCCGAAGAAGGCGGCTGGCATCGTGAAGAAGGTTGTGCTGTCGGCAATCGCGAATGCGGAGCACAACGAAGGCGCTGATATCGACGAGCTCAAGATCAAGAGCATCTACGTCGACAAGGCTGCATCGCTCAAGCGTTTCACCGCGCGCGCCAAGGGCCGCGGTAACCGCATCGAGAAGCAATCCTGTCACATCACTGTGACGGTCGGGAATTAAGGAGCCATACGATGGGACAGAAAATTCATCCGACTGGCTTCCGCCTGGCTGTCAGCCGCAATTGGGCTTCGCGTTGGTACGCGAACAACAACAATTTCGCGGCGATGCTGCAGGAAGACATCGGTGTTCGTGAGTACCTGAAGAAGAAGCTGAAGAACGCTTCGGTCGGTCGGGTCGTCATCGAGCGTCCGGCGAAGAACGCGCGCATCACGATTTACAGCTCGCGTCCGGGCGTGGTCATCGGCAAGAAGGGCGAGGATATCGAACAGCTGAAGACGGAACTGCAACGCCGCATGGGCGTGCCGGTTCACGTCAACATCGAAGAAATCCGCAAGCCGGAAACCGATGCTCAGCTGATCGCTGACTCGATCACGCAACAGCTCGAGCGCCGGATCATGTTCCGTCGCGCGATGAAGCGTGCGATGCAGAACGCGATGCGTCTGGGTGCCCAAGGCATCAAGATCATGAGCGCAGGCCGTCTGAACGGTATCGAAATCGCTCGTACGGAGTGGTATCGCGAAGGTCGCGTGCCGCTTCACACGCTGCGTGCTGATATCGACTACGCGACTTCGGAAGCGAAGACGACTTACGGGATCATCGGCGTCAAGGTGTGGGTCTACAAGGGCGATACGCTCGGCCGCAACGACGCACCGGTGGTGGAAGAAGTAGCCGAAGACAAGCGTCCGCGTCGCAATGCGCGTCCGGGCGACCGTCGTCCGCGCCGTGACGGCGAAGGCGGCGCTCCGGGTGCTCGTCGTGGCGCACCGCGCCGTGGCGCCGGCAAGCCCGAAGACGGCAAGACTGGAGAATAACGATGCTGCAACCGAAACGCAGAAAGTATCGTAAAGAGCAGAAGGGTCGTAACACCGGCAAGGCGACGCGCGGCAACGCAGTGTCGTTCGGTGAATTCGGCCTGAAGGCGATCGGTCGCGGTCGTTTGACCGCACGTCAGATTGAAGCGGCGCGTCGTGCAATGACGCGTCACATCAAGCGTGGCGGCCGCATCTGGATCCGGATCTTCCCGGACAAGCCGATTTCGCAGAAGCCGGCCGAAGTGCGTATGGGTAACGGTAAGGGTAACCCGGAGTACTACGTCGCCGAGATTCAGCCGGGCAAGATGCTCTATGAAATGGACGGCGTAACCGAAGAACTGGCACGCGAAGCGTTCCGTCTGGCCGCAGCCAAGCTGCCGCTGAAGACGGCATTCATCGTGCGCCAGCTCGGCGCCTAAGGAGAAAACATGAAGGCTTCCGAACTTCTCCAGAAAGACCAGGCCGCGCTCAACAAGGAGCTGGCGGACCTGCTGAAGGCGCAATTCGGCCTGCGCATGCAACTCGCGACCCAGCAGCTCACGAACACGAGCCAGCTGAAGAAGGTTCGTCGCGACATCGCACGTGTGCGGACCGTCATGACTCAGAAGGCGAACCAGAAATGAACGATAGCGTGAAAACCTCGCTGAAGCGGACGCTGGTCGGTCGGGTCGTCAGCAACAAGATGGACAAGACCGTCACCGTGCTGATCGAGCACCGCGTCAAGCATCCGATCTACGGCAAGTATGTCGTGCGCTCGAAGAAGTACCACGCGCACGATGAAGCGAACACCTACAACGAAGGCGATCTCGTCGAAATCCAGGAAACGCGTCCTGTTTCGAAGACGAAGGCCTGGACGGTGTCGCGCCTCGTCGAAGCCGCTCGCGTCATCTAAGCGGGCAGCGCAGTAGGCAGTAACGGGCACTTCGTCACGAAGTGCTTGAAATCGCAAAGTTTTTGCTTGCGGGACCAGGATTATTTGTTATAATCCTGGTCTTCCCTCTTTATGGGAGCCCCGTCGCGGGCGAAGTTGGTGGGGGAAGCGGACTGGCGCCTGCCTGTCCGAAAGATTCACCGAATTGCGATGGCGGGTTTCGTTTGCCGTCGCTGCTGTTCCAACCCAAGCAGCCGATTGGCTGACGGGACCAAGACTGACCGAATGCATCATGGTGGTGCATCCGGATTAAGTTGGGAAAGACAAACCATGATCCAGACCGAATCTCGGCTCGAAGTAGCCGACAACACGGGTGCACGTGAAGTCCTGTGCATCAAGGTGCTCGGCGGCTCGAAGCGTCGTTATGCCGGCATTGGCGACATCATCAAGGTGAGCGTCAAAGAGGCAACGCCGCGCGGGCGCGTGAAGAAAGGCGAAATCTACAACGCCGTGGTGGTTCGCACCGCCAAGGGCGTGCGCCGTCAAGACGGCTCGCTGATCAAGTTCGACGGCAACGCCGCTGTGCTTTTGAATAACAAGCTCGAGCCGATCGGCACCCGTATCTTCGGGCCGGTGACGCGTGAGCTGCGTAGCGAACGATTCATGAAGATCGTTTCGCTGGCGCCGGAAGTGCTGTAAGGAGTCGCGATGAACAAGATTCGCAAAGGTGACGAAGTCATCGTCGTCACTGGCAAGGACAAGGGCAAGCGCGGCGTCGTGCTGGCTGTCGGTGCTGAACATGTGACGGTTGAAGGTATCAACCTCGTCAAGAAGCATGTGAAGCCGAACCCGATGAAGGGTACGACGGGCGGCGTGGAAGCGAAGACGATGCCCCTGCATATTTCGAACGTCGCACTGGTCGACGCGAATGGCAAGGCGTCGCGTGTTGGCATCAAGGTCGAGGAAGGCAAGAAGGTTCGCTTCCTGAAGACGACCGGTGCCGTACTGAGCGCCTGACGCAGCGGAGTAAAAAATGGCTCGTTTTCAAGAGTTTTACAAAGAAAAGGTTGTGCCCGGCCTGATCGAGAAGTTCGGTTACAAGTCGGTCATGGAAGTGCCGCGCATCACCAAGATCACGCTGAACATGGGTCTTGGCGAAGCGATCGCTGACAAGAAGATCATCGAGAACGCCGTTGGCGACCTCACGAAGATCGCCGGCCAGAAGCCGGTCGTCACGAAGGCTCGCAAGGCAATCGCAGGCTTCAAGATCCGCCAGGGTTATCCCATCGGCGCGATGGTGACGCTGCGTGGCCAGGCGATGTACGAATTCCTCGACCGTTTCGTGACGGTTGCCCTGCCCCGCGTGCGTGACTTCCGCGGTGTGTCGGGTCGTGCTTTCGATGGCCGTGGCAACTACAACATCGGTGTGAAAGAGCAGATCATTTTCCCCGAAATCGATTACGACAAGATCGACGCACTGCGTGGGCTGAACATCAGCATCACGACGACTGCGAAGACCGACGACGAAGCAAAGGCTCTGCTCGCCAGCTTCAAGTTCCCGTTCAGAAACTGAGGTTACCGTGGCTAAACTGGCACTGATCGAACGTGAAAAGAAGCGCGCCCGCCTGGTCGCGAAGTTCGCAGCAAAGCGCGAAGCGCTGAAGGCGATCGTCGAAGACCAAAGCAAGTCGGAAGAAGAGCGCTACGAAGCACGCCTGGAGCTGCAGCAACTGCCCCGCAACGCAAACCCGACCCGCCAGCGTAACCGCTGCGCGATCACGGGCCGTCCGCGTGGCACGTTCCGTAAATTCGGCCTCGCGCGTAACAAGATTCGTGAAATCGCATTCCGTGGCGAGATTCCTGGCCTGACCAAGGCGAGCTGGTAATAGGAGAAACGTAAATGAGCATGAGTGATCCTATCGCCGATATGCTGACTCGCATCCGCAACGCGCAGATGGTCGAGAAGGTATCGGTCGCGATGCCCTCGTCGAAGGTCAAGGTTGCAATCGCGCAAGTCCTGAAGGACGAAGGCTATATCGACGATTTCGCCGTGAAGGCGGAAGGTGCGAAGTCCGAACTGAATATCGCGCTGAAGTACTACGCAGGTCGCCCGGTCATCGAACGCCTCGAGCGCGTGTCGAAGCCTGGTCTGCGCGTGTACCGCGGCCGCAACGACATTCCGCAGGTCATGAATGGCCTCGGTGTGGCAATCGTGTCGACGCCGAAGGGCGTGATGACCGACCGCAAGGCGCGCGCTACCGGCGTCGGCGGCGAAGTCATCTGCTACGTCGCTTAAAGCCGAGGAGAGAGAAACATGTCTCGAGTAGGTAAAAGCCCGATCGCGCTGCAAGGCGCGGAAGTCAAGCTGGCCGACGGTGCAATCACCGTCAAGGGTCCGCTGGGCACCATCACGCAAGCGATCAATCCGCTCGTGAACGTGGCGAACAACGACGGCACGCTGAATCTGTCGCCGGTCGACGAAAGCCGCGAAGCAAATGCACTGTCGGGCACGATGCGCGCGATCATCGCGAATGCCGTGCACGGCGTGACCAAGGGTTTCGAGCGCAAGCTGACGCTGGTTGGCGTCGGTTACCGTGCGCAAGCGCAAGGCGACAAGCTGAACCTGTCGCTGGGTTTCTCGCACCCGGTGGTGCACCAGATGCCGGAAGGCGTCAAGGCTGAAACCCCGACGCAAACCGAAATCGTGATCAAGGGGATCAATAAGCAACAAGTCGGTCAAGTGGCTGCGGAAGTCCGCGGTTACCGTCCGCCGGAGCCCTACAAGGGCAAGGGCGTGCGTTATGCCGACGAGGTTGTGATCCTCAAAGAAACGAAGAAGAAGTAAGGGTGCGCAATCATGGATAAGACTCAATCTCGCCTGCGCCGCGCTCGCCAGACGCGTATCAAGATCGCTGAGCTGCAGGTCGCGCGTCTCGCCGTGCATCGCACGAACACGCACATCTACGCTCAAGTGTTCTCGCCCTGCGGCACCAAGGTGCTCGCCAGCGCGTCGACGCTCGAGGCAGAAGTGCGCGCAGAACTGGCCGACAAGTCGGGCAAGGGCGGCAACGTCAATGCCGCGACGCTGATCGGCAAGCGTATTGCCGAAAAGGCAAAGGCTGCCGGCATCGAATCCGTCGCCTTCGACCGCTCGGGCTTCCGCTACCACGGCCGCGTCAAGGCGCTGGCTGAGGCAGCTCGCGAAGCTGGGCTCAAGTTCTAAGGAAGGAATTCGTCATGGCAAAGATGCAAGCGAAAGTTCAGGCTGACGAGCGCGACGACGGCCTTCGCGAAAAGATGATTTCGGTCAATCGCGTGACCAAGGTCGTGAAGGGTGGCCGTATTCTCGGCTTCGCCGCACTGACCGTGGTTGGCGACGGTGATGGCCGCATCGGTATGGGCAAGGGCAAGGCGAAGGAAGTGCCGGTCGCTGTCCAGAAGGCAATGGAACAAGCTCGCCGCAACATGTTCAAGGTGCCGCTCAAGAACGGCACGCTGCAGCACGAAGTGCACGGCAAGCACGGCGCATCCGCTGTCCTCCTCGCTCCGGCGAAGGCAGGTACGGGCGTGATCGCAGGCGGCCCGATGCGCGCAGTGTTCGACGTGATGGGCGTTCAGAACGTCGTGGCGAAGAGCCACGGTTCGACGAACCCGTACAACCTCGTTCGCGCCACGCTGGACGGCCTGCGCAAGCAGTCGACCCCGGCAGACATCGCGGCGAAGCGCGGCAAGTCCGTCGAAGATATTTTGGGCTAAGCCCGGGTGGTCACCATGTCTGAAAAAACTGTCAAGGTTCAGCTCGTGAAGAGCCTGATCGGGACCCGCGAATCGCACCGCGCGACCGTGCGTGGCCTGGGCCTGCGCCGACTCAACTCGGTTAGCGAGCTGCAGGACACGCCGGCGGTCCGCGGCATGATCAACAAGGTCTCGTACCTCGTTAAGGTCATCGCGTAAGCGGCCCTACGGATCAAGGAGTTGATATGGAATTGAATAACCTGAAGCCGGCAGCTGGCGCCAAGCACGCCAAGCGTCGCGTCGGTCGTGGCATCGGTTCGGGCCTCGGCAAGACGGCTGGCCGTGGTCACAAGGGTCAGAAATCGCGTTCGGGCGGCTTCCACAAAGTCGGTTTCGAAGGCGGTCAGATGCCGCTGCAACGTCGTCTGCCGAAGCGCGGCTTCACGTCGCTGACGAAGGAATTCGTCGGTGAAGTGCGCTTGGGCGACCTCGAGAAGCTGCCGGTCGACGAGATCGATCTGCTCGCACTGAAGCAAGCCGGCCTGGTCGGCGAGCTGACGAAGAGCGCAAAGATCATCGCGACGGGCGAACTGAAGCGCAAGATCGTCGTGAAGGGTCTCGGTGCCACCAAGGGTGCGCGCGCTGCGATCGAAGCGGCTGGCGGTTCGTTCGCCGAGTGACACGCGTAGCGCGTCGTCACTTGCATTCATCGGAGAAGGTACTTGGCTAACAGCCCGAGTCTTGCAAAACCCGGTCGAAGCACGGCGAAATTCGGCGATCT
Organism: Burkholderia sp. BCC0398; assembly: GCF_902833245.1. Taxonomy (NCBI): domain Bacteria; kingdom Pseudomonadati; phylum Pseudomonadota; class Betaproteobacteria; order Burkholderiales; family Burkholderiaceae; genus Burkholderia; species Burkholderia sp. BCC0398. The sequence goes on along the minus strand of NZ_CADFEM010000002.1, from coordinate 566,997 downwards.
GCGCCGGCGAGCGATGTTCCTGCTCCTGGCGCTGATCGTCTATCGCATCGGCGCGCACATTCCCGTGCCGGGCATCGATCCGGATCAACTGGCCAAGCTGTTCCAGAGCCAGGCGGGCGGCATCCTGGGCATGTTCAACATGTTCTCGGGTGGCGCACTTTCCCGCTTCACGATCTTTGCGCTGGGGATCATGCCGTACATCTCGGCGTCGATCATCATGCAGTTGCTGGCGATCGTTTCGCCGCAGCTCGAGGCGCTGAAGAAGGAAGGGCAGGCAGGGCAACGGAAGATCACGCAGTACACGCGGTATTTCACCGTGGTGCTCGCGACCTTCCAGGCATTCGGTATCGCGGCCGCGCTGGAAAACCAGCCGGGCCTCGTCACCGATCCCGGCACGCTGTTCCGTCTGACGACGGTCGTGACGCTGGTGACGGGCACGATGTTCCTGATGTGGCTCGGCGAGCAGATTACCGAGCGTGGTCTGGGCAACGGTATCTCGATCATCATCTTCGGCGGGATCGCAGCAGGGTTCCCGAATGCCGTGGGCGGGTTGTTCGAGCTGGTGCGTACGGGTTCGATGAGCATCATTTCGGCGATCATCATCGTCGTTCTGATCGCCGCGGTGACTTACCTGGTCGTGTTCATCGAACGCGGTCAGCGCAAGATCCTCGTGAACTACGCGAAGCGCCAGGTCGGCAACAAGATCTACGGCGGGCAGTCGTCGCATCTGCCGCTGAAGCTGAACATGTCGGGCGTGATTCCGCCGATCTTTGCATCGTCGATCATTCTGTTCCCGGCAACGATTCTCGGCTGGTTCAGTACCGGTCAGCCGACGGGAAGCTGGATTTCCAATACGTTGCATAACGTTGCGGAAGCGCTGAAGCCGGGCCAGCCGGTCTATGTGCTGCTGTACACGCTGGCAATCGTGTTTTTCTGCTTCTTCTACACCGCACTGGTGTTCAACAGCAGGGAGACCGCGGACAACCTGAAGAAGAGCGGCGCGTTTGTTCCGGGCATCCGTCCGGGCGATCAGACCGCACGATATATCGACCGCATCCTCACGCGTCTGACGCTGGCCGGTGCGATCTACATCGTCTTCGTGTGTCTGCTGCCGGAATTCCTGGTGCTGCGCTGGAACGTGCCGTTTTATTTTGGTGGAACGTCGCTGCTGATCATTGTCGTCGTCACGATGGACTTTATGGCGCAGGTGCAGTCGTACGTTATGTCGCAACAGTATGAGTCTCTGCTCAAGAAGGCAAACTTCAAGGGCGGCAACATCCCGATGCGTTGAAAGGACTATGGCCAAAGACGATGTAATCCAGATGCAGGGCGAGGTGATTGAAAACCTCCCGAATGCGACCTTCCGTGTGAAGCTGGAAAACGGCCATGTCGTGTTGGGGCATATTTCCGGAAAGATGCGGATGCACTACATCCGCATTCTGCCCGGCGACAAGGTGACGGTTGAGTTGACGCCTTACGATCTGTCTCGTGCGCGGATCGTGTTCCGGGCGAAGTGATTTGAAAAAAGGGTATTATCATGAAAGTGATGGCATCGGTTAAGCGCATTTGCCGCAATTGCAAGATCATCAAGCGCAAAGGCGTCGTTCGCGTGATCTGCAGCTCGGATCCGCGCCACAAGCAGCGCCAAGGCTGACCGCGCGTTTGTTTGCGCTTTTTGTTTGAGGAAAAACAATGGCTCGTATCGCAGGGGTTAACATCCCGAATCACCAGCACACCGAGATCGGCCTGACGGCTATCTTTGGTGTCGGCCGCACCCGTTCGCGCAGCATCTGCGTGGCAGCTGGCGTCGATTTTTCGAAGAAGGTCAAGGATCTGACCGACGCAGACCTGGAAAAGCTGCGTGAAGAAGTGGGCAAGTTTGTCGTCGAAGGCGATCTGCGCCGTGAAGTGACGATGAACATCAAGCGCCTGATGGACCTCGGTTGCTACCGTGGCGTCCGTCATCGCAAGGGCCTGCCGATGCGCGGTCAGCGTACGCGTACGAACGCACGTACCCGCAAGGGTCCGCGTCGTGCAGCGCAAGCGCTGAAGAAGTAAGCGGAACTGACAGTTACAGGAAAACGTAATGGCTAAGGCTTCGAACACCGCGGCGCAACGCGTTCGCAAGAAGGTTAAGAAGAACGTCGCTGAAGGCGTGGTTCACGTTCACGCGTCGTTCAACAACACGATCATCACGATCACCGATCGCCAAGGCAACGCTCTGGCATGGGCGACGTCGGGCGGCCAGGGCTTCAAGGGCTCGCGCAAATCGACGCCGTTCGCCGCTCAGGTCGCAGCTGAATCGGCTGGCCGCGTCGCGATGGAATATGGCGTGAAGAATCTGGAAGTGCGGATCAAGGGCCCGGGCCCGGGTCGCGAGTCGGCAGTGCGTGCACTGCACGGCCTCGGCATCAAGATCACCGCGATTTCGGACGTCACCCCGATTCCGCACAACGGCTGCCGTCCGCCGAAGCGTCGTCGTATCTAAGGATGTGCTGGCACGTTCGTGCTAGCGCATTGCCTGTCGCCGCTCAGCGTCGACGGGCGTTGCTTTTTTGATTGACTAAGCCCACCGTTCGCCCCAAAGGGAGCGGACTAGCGCGGATTTCGATCCGCGTGACTGATTGATAAAGGAATGCAAAGTGGCACGTTATATCGGCCCCAAAGCCAAGCTGTCCCGCCGTGAAGGCACCGACCTGTTCCTGAAGAGCGCGCGCCGCTCGCTCGCCGACAAGTGCAAGCTCGACAGCAAGCCGGGCCAGCACGGCCGTACCTCGGGCGCACGTACGTCCGACTACGGTACGCAGCTGCGCGAAAAGCAGAAGGTCAAGCGTATCTACGGCGTGCTGGAACGTCAGTTCCGTCGCTACTTCGCTGAAGCCGATCGCCGGAAGGGCAACACGGGTGAAAACCTGCTGCAACTGCTCGAGTCGCGCCTCGACAACGTCGTGTATCGCATGGGCTTCGGCTCGACCCGCGCTGAAGCGCGTCAGCTGGTGAGCCACAAGTCGATCACCGTGAACGGCGTCGTCGCAAACGTCCCGTCGCAGCAAGTGAAGGCGGGTGACGTCGTCGCGATCCGCGAAAAGGCGAAGAAGCAGGCGCGTATCGTCGAAGCGCTGTCGCTGGCCGAGCAAGGCGGCATGCCGAGCTGGGTTGCAGTCGATGCGAAGAAGTTCGAAGGCACGTTCAAGCAAATGCCGGAACGCGCTGAAATCGCAGGCGACATCAACGAAAGCCTGATCGTCGAATTGTATTCGCGTTAATCCGATTGACGGCCGAGGTACCCCGATTGCGTTGCGCAAGGAGGGGCCTCGGCTGTTTATTTTCTGGTTGTTACCGGTCAGCCTTATCGGTGTAACGAGCCGAGGGTATTGAAAAGGAAAGCCCATGCAAACCAGTTTGCTGAAACCCAAGATCATCGCCGTGGAATCGCTGGGCGAGAACCACGCGAGGGTGGTCATGGAACCGTTCGAACGCGGTTACGGCCACACCTTGGGCAATGCGCTTCGCCGCGTGCTGCTGTCGTCGATGGTAGGCTACGCGCCGACCGAAGTCACGATCGCAGGCGTGGTGCACGAGTACTCGACGCTGGATGGCGTGCAGGAAGACGTCGTCAACCTGCTGCTGAACCTGAAGGGCGTGGTGTTCAAGCTGCATAATCGTGACGAAGTGACGGTTACGCTGCGCAAGGAAGGTGAAGGCGTCGTGACGGCCGGCGATATCGAGCTGGCGCACGATTGCGAAGTCATCAACCCGAATCACGTGATTGCGCACCTGTCGAAGGGCGGCAAGCTCGACGTTCAGATCAAGATCGAAAAGGGTCGCGGCTATGTGCCCGGCAACGTCCGTCGCTACGGCGAAGACACGGCCAAGATCATCGGCCGCATCGTCCTCGACGCATCGTTCTCGCCGGTTCGCCGCGTGAGCTATGCGGTCGAAAGCGCACGGGTCGAGCAGCGTACCGACCTCGACAAGCTCGTGATGAACATCGAGACGAGCGGCGTGATCACGCCGGAAGAAGCGATCCGCCAGTCGGCCCGCATCCTGGTCGACCAGTTGTCCGTGTTCGCGGCGCTGGAAGGCACGGAAACGGCAGCCGAAGCGCCGTCGCGTGCACCGCAGATCGATCCGATCCTGCTGCGTCCGGTGGACGATCTCGAGCTGACGGTTCGTTCGGCGAACTGCCTGAAGGCCGAGAACATCTACTACATCGGCGATCTGATCCAGCGCACGGAAAACGAGCTGCTGAAGACGCCGAACCTCGGTCGCAAGTCGCTCAACGAGATCAAGGAAGTGCTCGCTTCGCGCGGTCTCACGCTGGGCATGAAGCTCGAGAACTGGCCGCCGGCTGGTCTCGACAAGTAATCCCGGTTGTAGCCTGGCTATCGCTGTAGTTGGCAAAGATGCGGATTTTCCTTTAAAATCCGCATCTTGCTTTTTTCGTTACCGGCCCGTGCGCCCTCCGAGGCGCGATAGAAGAGCTGGACCAAAACTTTGAATCAAGGAAACTGAAATGCGCCATCGTCATGGTCTGCGGAAACTGAACCGCACGAGCAGCCACCGTCTGGCTATGCTCCGTAACATGTCCAACTCGCTGATCGAGCACGAAGTCATCAAGACGACGCTGCCGAAGGCGAAGGAACTCCGTAAAGTCGTCGAGCCGCTGATCACGCTTGGCAAGAAGCCGTCGCTGGCAAACCGTCGCCTGGCGTTCAACCGCCTGCGCGATCGTGACTCGGTCGCGAAGCTGTTCGACGTGCTCGGTCCGCGTTTCGCGAACCGTCCGGGCGGCTACCTGCGCGTGCTGAAGTTCGGCTTCCGCGTGGGCGACAACGCACCGATGGCACTGGTCGAACTGCTCGACCGTCCGGAAGTCGACGAAACGGAAAACGTGCAAGAAGCTGAATAAGCTTCCGGTACGCAGCAGGATCTGAAAGGGGCCGAGCGATTGCTTGGCCCTTTTTGTTTTTGGGATGCCGGTTGCGGTCGATTGTCGCAGGCTGGTGCCGGCAGCGTTGCGCGGGCTGCGCTACGATACGGGCAACCGGTGCGGTCCCTGGGCGGGTAACCGGCGCCGGCAGGCGCCTGCAGACCAGCGAGGAGAGCGGATGATAGTGGTGCTGATGCTGACGACGGTCCCCGATGCGCCGACGGCCGCGGCGCTCGCCGACGGCGCGCTCGACGCGCGGCTTGCCGCGTGCGTGTCGGAGCTCGGTACGATCAAGTCGCGCTATCACTGGCAGGGCAAGGTCGAAACGGCCGACGAGATCCAGTTGCTGTTCAAGACGAGCCCGGTTCGGGCGCTCGAACTGGAGCGATTTATTCTCGCGCATCATCCGTACGAGACGCCTGAAATCGTCTCGTGGCAGACGACGGCATCGGCCGCGTATGGCCAATGGGTGACCAACGAAACTCAACGTTTATTTCATGTTTAACGGTATGGCGCTTTCGGTGCGCGTGCGCGCGCTGCGGTTTCTTGCGGTCCTGTTGTCGTTCGTGCTCGTGCTCGTGCTGGGCGGGTTGTCCGCCGCGCGTGCGGCCGACGATTTCCTCGATCCGTCGGTTGCGTTCAAGTTCAGCGCGAGCGAATCGCCGGGACAGGTGGACGTCCGCTTCAAGATCGCCAACGGCTACTACATGTACCGCGAGCGCTTCGCGTTCGCGGTGAAAAGCGGCCAAGCCACGCTCGGCGAGCCGCAATTCCCGGCCGGCCACGTGAAGTTCGACCAGACGTTCCAGAAGGACGTCGAGACCTACCGCGATGAAGTCGTCGTTCACGTGCCGGTGAAGCAGGCGGCCGGGCCGTTCGAGCTCGCGGTGACGTCGCAAGGGTGTGCGGACGAAGGGATCTGTTATCCGCCGGCCGAGCACGTGATGAAGGTCGATGGCGCCGCGCTCGGCGCCGCGTCGCCGTCCGGCGACACGGCTGCCGCGGGCAGCTGGTTCGACAAGGTCACGAGCGCCGATTTCGCGCAGTCGCTGCTCGAAGGCCACGGCTTCTTCACGATCGTCGCGCTCTATTTCGTCGCGGGTGTCGTGCTGAGCCTGCTGCCGTGTTCGTACCCGATGATTCCGATCGTGTCCGCGATCATCATCGGCCAGGGCACGCGCGCGACGCATGCACGCGGCTTCGCGCTGTCGCTGACCTACGTGGTCGGCATGGCGCTGGTCTACACGGTGCTCGGCATCGCCGCCGCGCTGGTCGGCCAGAGCCTCGGCGCATGGTTGCAGAACCCGTGGGTGCTCGGCGCGTTCGGCGTGCTGCTGAGCGCGTTCGCGGTGTCGCTGATCTCGGGCAAGGACATCGCGCTGCCGGAGCGCTGGCAGAACGGCGCGGCCGAGGCATCGAGCGCGCGCCAGGGCGGCCACTTCGTCGCGGTCGCGGCGATGGGCGCGTTGTCGGCGCTGGTCGTCGGCGCGTGCATGACGGCGCCGCTGTTCGCGGTGCTCGCGTTCATCGCGCACACCGGCAATGCGTGGCTCGGCGGCGCGGCGCTGTTCGCGATGGGGCTGGGCCTCGGCGTGCCGCTGCTGGTCGTCGGCGTCGGAGCGGGGACGGTGCTGCCGCGCGCAGGCGCGTGGATGGACGGCGTGAAGGTGTTCTTCGGCATCGTGCTGCTCGCGGCCGCGCTGTGGATCGTGTGGCCGGTGCTGGCGGGCGGGCTGAAGATGGTGCTCGCGGCGTTGTGGCTGCTGATCGCCGCCGCAGCGCTCGGGTTGTTCACGCCGAATGCCGGCGCCGCGTCGATCTGGCGCCGCCTGGGCCGCGGCGTAGGCGCCGCGCTCGCGATCTGGGCCGCGACGCTGCTCGTCGGCCTGGCTGCGGGCTCGACCGATCCCGTCAAGCCGCTGGCCGTGCTGGCGGCGCGTACGGTGGCGTCCGGCGGCGCGGCGACGGCCGGCGCGGCTGCCGCGCAGGACGGCCCCGCGTTTGCCCCGGTGCGCTCCAGCGGCGAACTCGACGCGCTGCTGAAGACGTCGGGCCAGCCGGTGATGCTGGACTTCTACGCCGACTGGTGCGTGAGCTGCAAGGAGATGGAGCATCTGACCTTCACCGACGCGCGCGTGCAGGCGCGGCTCGCGCAGCTTCACCTCGTGCGCGCGGACGTCACCGCGAACAACCCGGACGATCAGGCGCTGCTCAAGCGCTTTAATCTGTTCGGGCCGCCGGGCATCATCTTCTTCGATCGCAATGGCCGCGAGATCGGCCGCGTGGTCGGCTATCAGGCGGCCGACACGTTCCTGCGCAGCCTCGATCGGGCGGCCGTTCCGACGGTATGACGACGGGCGGCTGCGGCGACCGGCGAACGGAAGATCCGCGGCCGGCTGACGGTCGCGATCGACGGTAAACAAAAAACGGCGGAACACCGAGGTGTCCCGCCGTTTTTGCTGGCGCGTGCCGGCGCGCGATCAGCGCTGCGCTTTCAGCAGACGCGCGGCATCGAGCGCGAAGTACGTGAGCACGCCGTCGGCGCCCGCACGCTTGAACGCGAGCAGCGATTCGAGCACGACCTTGTCGTGGTCGAGCCAGCCGTTCATCGCGGCCGCCTTCAACATCGCGTATTCGCCGCTCACCTGGTACACGTAGGTCGGGAAGCGGAACTCGTCTTTCACGCGGCGCACGATGTCGAGATACGGCATGCCGGGCTTGACCATCACCATGTCGGCGCCTTCGTCGATGTCGAGGCGCACTTCGCGCAGCGCTTCGTCGCTGTTCGCCGGATCCATCTGGTAGGTCATCTTGTTGCCCTTGCCCAGGTTGGACGCCGAACCGACCGCATCGCGGAACGGGCCGTAGAACGCCGATGCGAACTTCGCCGAATAGGCCATGATCCGCGTATGGATATGGCCGTCGCTTTCCAGCATCTCGCGGATCGCGCCGATGCGGCCGTCCATCATGTCCGACGGCGCGACGATGTCGACGCCGGCTTCCGCCTGCGCACGCGCCTGGTCGACCAGGATCTCGATCGTGTCGTCGTTGATCACATAGGCGTTTTCGTCGAGCACGCCATCCTGGCCGTGACTCGTGTACGGATCGAGCGCGACGTCGGTCAGCACGCCCAGTTCGGGGAAGTGCTTCTTCAGCTCGCGCACCGCGCGCGGGATCAGGCCTTCCGGATTGGCCGCCTCGCGGCCGTCGGGTGTCTTCAGCGACGGCTCGATGGCCGGGAACAGCGACAGCACGGGCACGCCGAGTTCGACGCACTGCTCGGCGACGTGCATCAGCAGATCGACCGACACGCGCTCGACGCCGGGCATCGACGGGATGGGCTGGCGCTCGTTGGTGCCTTCGACGACGAATACCGGGTAGATCAGGTCGTCGGTGGTCAGGCGGTTTTCGCGCATCAGGCGGCGGGAGAAGTCGTCGCGGCGCATCCGGCGCGGACGATGAAGCGGATGGAAGCTCATGGCGGTTTGGCAGAAATCAGGGCAAGAAGGACCTTACGGAACCCTTAGGTCATTTTCGAGATCGTTGGTATATGATAGCGATCGAGCGGCACGCGTTGCGTGCAGCTCCCCGCTTCTCCTCCCTGAGCGGGTGCCTGTCGTTTTTCGATTAGGCTGTTTGACCCGCCGTTCAACGGCGGGTTTTTTTATGAGCCGGCCGAATCCGCAGGCGCCGTCAGGTGCGCACGGCCGATCCCAGCCGCGCGTTGCCCGCTCATTGTGCTACAGGCTCGCTGTTTTCGTCGGCGACGGACGGCCGCAGCCAGCTCTCGATCAGTTCATGGGCCTCGTCGAGCCCCGTGCGCTTCAGCGCCGAGAACAGCTGGACCGTCAGCTTGCCCTTCACGCCCTGGTCGCGATACGCGTCGAGCCCCTTCTGCGTGTTGCGCAACGCGTTGATGCTTTCCTGGCGCGTCAATTTGTCGCACTTGGTCAGCAGCGTGTGGATCGGCTTGCCGGTCGGCGCGAACCATTCGATCATGCGCCGATCGAGATCGGTCAGCGGACGGCGCGAATCCATCATCAGGATCAGGCCGCAGAGCTGCGAGCGCGTCGCGAGATAGGACGACAGCAGCATTTCCCAGTGCGCCTTCGCGGCGCCGGGCACTTCCGCATAGCCGTAGCCGGGCAGATCGACGAGGTTCGCGACGGGCTCGGCGGCCGGGCCGACGGAGAAGTAGTTGATATGCTGCGTGCGGCCGGGCGTCTTCGACGCGAAGGCCAGCCGCTTCTGGTTGCACAGCACGTTGATCGCCGTCGACTTGCCGGCATTCGAGCGGCCCGCGAACGCGATTTCCGGCTGGACCGTCGGCGGCAGGTCGCGCAGATGGTTGACGGTCGTGTAGAAGCGGGCTTGATGGAGCAGAAAGGCCATGGGAACCGGAAGGACGGGCGGCGCGAGCCGCGTGGTGGAGGCGGGGTAGCCCCGATAGGCGCGGGAGCTTTCAGCACGATATTGTACAATACGGCGGTTTTGCCGAAGGCCACCGGGCGCCTGCCTCGCGCTTTTATGTGGCTTCTGCGGTAGACTGAACGCCGTCGTTTTTTGCAGAACCTCAAATTCCCACAAGACGAAACAGGGTGTGCGAATGAATCGACTGTGCAAGTCTCTGATGGTGCTTCAGGTTGCAGCAGGGTTCGTAGGTTTCGTAGCGGAGGCAAACGCGGCAGATGCGGCCAAGCCGGATCTGGACCGCGGCAAGGCGATTGCCGGGCAGGTCTGCGCGTCGTGTCACGGCGCCGACGGCAACAGCGCGTCGGGCAGTTTCCCGAAGCTCGCCGGCCAGCATCCCGAATATCTGGTCAAGCAGTTGAACGACTTCAAGACGCAGCCGGGCGCGAAGGGGCCGGTGCGTAACAACGCGGTGATGGTCGGATTCGCGAGCGCGTTGAGCGCGGACGACATGCGCAACGTCGCCGCGTACTACGGGTCGCAGACGACGAAGCTCGGTACCGCACGCAATGCGGCGACGGTGCCGATCGGCCAGAAGATCTATCGCGGCGGCATCGCGGAAAAGGGCGTTCCCGCCTGCGCGAGCTGCCACGGGCCGACGGGGCAGGGGATCCCGGTCCAGTACCCGCGTCTGTCGGGGCAATGGGCCGATTACACGGTCGCGCAGTTGACCGCGTTCCAGCAGGGTGCCGGCGCGCGCAACAACAACGAGGCGATGCATCAGATCGCGTCGCGGCTGTCGGATACCGAGATCAAGGCCGTCGCGGATTACATCGCGGGCCTGCGTTGAGCGGTCAGCCGCGAATGGAATGACCGGGCGCCCGAAGGGCGGCCGGAGTCAGAACAAGAAAAGGGTGGGGCGCCGCGCCGTCGCGGTTGCCTCGCCCTTCTTTTTTGCCGGCACTCGCCGGGCCGGGATGGCGCGGCTGGCAGGCGATGGGGAGCTGCGCTCCCCGAGCGAACATAGTGAGCGTGGGGGTGGTTTCCCCTTAGTCGGAGTTTGAATGAGCGTTACCACGTCGGGGTTGCAGTCGAAGTCGGGTCAGGGTGCGTCGAAACGTGCGGTCGAGTTGCTGAGCTCGATGCGTTTCGCGATCGCGCTGCTGGTGGTGCTGTCGATCGCGAGCATCATCGGCACGGTCCTGACCCAGGACGATCCGTATCCGAACTACGTGAACCAGTTCGGGCCGTTCTGGGCGGACATCTTCCGTTCGCTCGGCCTGTACAACGTGTACAGCGCGTGGTGGTTCATGCTGATCCTGATCTTCCTCGTCACGTCGATCTCGCTGTGCGTGATCCGCAACGCGCCGAAGATGCTCGCCGATGCGAAGAGCTGGAAGGACAAGGTCCGCGAAGGCAGCCTGCGCGCCTTCCACCACAAGGCCGAATACACGGCGTCCGGCACGCGCGCGAGCGTCGCGGCGACGCTCGCCGCCTTCGTCACGAAGGCTGGCTACAAGCACGTCGTGCGTGAAACCGACGGCGCGACGCTGATCTCCGCGAAGCGCGGCGCGATGACCAAGTGGGGCTATATCTCCGCGCACCTCGCGATCGTCGTGATCTGTATCGGCGGCCTGCTCGACAGCAACCTGCCGATCAAATTCCAGATGCTGATGTTCGGCAAGAGCCCGGTCAACACGAGCGCGACGATCAGCGATATCTCGCCCGACCATCGGCTGTCCGCGTCGAACCCGACCTTCCGCGGCTACGCGTGGGTGCCGGAGGGCCAGTTCGTGTCGACCGCGATCCTGAACCAGCCGAGCGGCTCGCTGATTCAGGATCTGCCGTTCTCGATCCAGCTCGACAAATTCATCGTCGATTACTACACGACCGGCATGCCGAAGCTGTTCGCGAGCGACATCGTCGTGATCGATCGCGAGACCGGCCGGAAGATCCCGGCGCGGGTGGAGGTCAACAAGCCGTTCACGTACAAGGGCGTGTCGATCTATCAGTCGAGCTTCCAGGACGGCGGCTCGCAGATGCAGATGACGGCCTATCCGATGACGGGCAGCCACGCGGCGACCGTCCCCGTGAAGGGCACGATCGGCAGCTCGGCGCCGCTGCAGGTCCCGGGCGCCGACGGCGACACGATCGAATTCTCCGATTTCCGCGCGATCAACGTCGAGAACATGGCCGACGCGAAAGGCAAGCCGGACGTGCGCGGCGTCGCGACCACCAGCTCGCTGAAGGAAGTGTTCGACGAGCGGCTCGGCTCGGGCGCGAAGACGTCGAAGCCGACGCAGCTCCACAACATCGGGCCGTCGGTGCAGTACAAGATTCGCGGCAAGGACGGCCAGGCGCGCGAATTCAACAACTACATGCTACCCGTCGACATGAACGGCGAGCGCGTGTTCCTCGCCGGCGTGCGCGCGAGTCCGAACGATCCGTTCCGCTACATGCGGATTCCGGCCGACAGCCAGGATTCGATCGGCGAATGGATGCGCCTGCGCGCCGCGCTCGAGGATCCGGCCGTGCGCACCGAGGCCGCCGCGCGCTTCGCGCAGCGCTCGCTGCCGGGCGACGCGTCGCTGCGCGGCCGCCTGCAGGACAGTGCGTCGAAGGTGCTGACCCTTTTCGCGGCGAGCGACGACAGCGTCGGCCGCGGCGCGGACGGCCAGCCGATCGGCGGCTTCCAGGCGGTGGCGACGTTCATCGACCGCTCGGTGCCGAAGGGCGAGCAGGAGAAGGCCGCGAGCCTGCTGTTGCGGATGCTCGAGGGCTCGATGTGGGAGGTGTGGCAGATCGCGCGCGAGCATGCGGGCGAGCCGGCCGCGCAACAAGGCGCCGACACGATCCGCTTCGTGCAGAACGCGATCAATGCGCTATCCGACAGCTTCCTGTATGGATCGCCGGTCTATTTGCAGCTTGACTCCTTCAAGCAGGTGCAAGCTTCGGTATTTCAGCTGACGCGCGCGCCCGGCAAGAATCTGGTGTATCTTGGCAGCCTGCTGCTGGTCGCCGGCATCTTCTCGATGTTCTACGTGCGCGAGCGGCGGCTCTGGTTCTGGCTGAAGGACGCCGGTTCGGGCGTCGAGGTGGTGATGGCCATGTCCACGGCCCGCAAGACCTTCGATTTCGAGAAAGAATTCGTGCAGACGCGCGACGCGGCCGGCGCCGCCTTGCACGCCGCACCTCGCGACGCCGCACCCGCCGGTGCGGCTTCGACGGCCCGCGCGCCTGCCGGCGGCGGTTCCGATTCCGAGAATTCCACCCGGTAACATCATGGATCTCACGCAAGTTTCCTCTTCCCGTACGGCGCCGGCAGCGTCGCCGCTGTTCGACGACCGTCCGTTCCTCGCGCGCCTGTCGCTGTTCGACTGGCTGTTCGCGCTGGCGCTGGTGGCGGGCGCGGGCTATGCGCTCGTGCACTACAACGCGCACATGGATTACTACGACAAGGCGGTGATGATCGGCACCGTGCCGGCGCTTGTCGCGCTCGGCTGGCGCTGGAAGCCCGCGCGGCTGATGATGGCGTCGATCGCCGTGCTGTCGCTGCTGTCGATCCAGATCTACCAGGGCGATCTCGCGCGCGCCGATTCGGCGTTCTTCCTCAAGTACTTCCTGTCGAGCCAGTCGGCGATCCTGTGGATGAGCGCGCTGTTCGTGCTCGCGACGATCTTCTACTGGATCGGCCTGCTCGCGCGCTCCGAAACGGGCGCCGCGATCGGCCAGAAGCTCACGTGGGTCGCCGTGCTGATGGGCTTCACCGGGCTGATGGTGCGCTGGTACGAGTCCTACCTGATCGGTGCGGACGTCGGGCATATCCCCGTGTCGAACCTGTATGAAGTGTTCGTCCTGTTCAGCCTGATCACCGCGCTGCTTTATCTGTATTACGAAGGCCACTACGGCACGCGTTCGCTCGGCGCGTTCGTGCTGCTGGTCATCAGCGCGGCGGTCGGCTTCCTGATGTGGTACTCGGTCGCGCGCGATGCGCAGCAGATTCAGCCGCTCGTGCCGGCGCTGCAAAGCTGGTGGATGAAGATCCACGTGCCGGCGAACTTCATCGGCTACGGCAGCTTCGCGCTGTCGGCGATGGTGTCGGTCGCGTATCTGATGAAGGAGCGCGGGATCCTCGCGGATCGCCTGCCGACGCTGGAAGTGCTCGACGACGTGATGTACAAGTCGATCGCGGTTGGTTTCGCGTTCTTCACGATCGCGACGATCCTCGGCGCGCTGTGGGCGGCCGAAGCGTGGGGCGGCTACTGGAGCTGGGATCCGAAGGAAACCTGGGCGCTGATCGTGTGGCTGAACTACGCGGCGTGGCTGCACATGCGGCTGATGAAGGGCCTGCGCGGCGCGGTGGCCGCGTGGTGGGCGCTCACCGGCCTGCTGGTCACGACGTTCGCGTTCCTCGGCGTCAACATGTTCCTGTCCGGGCTGCACAGCTACGGCAAACTGTAAGATTTCCGACGCTCGTCCGACTATCGAACCGCCGGTGCACTGCGTGCCCGGCGGTTTTCTTTTGTAACGCGGCGGGCGAACCGGGCGTCGAACGGCGCGTGACGGGCCGGGTCGAACGCTGATGAAGCATGCGCGCCGCGCATGCGGGAGGAACTGCACGATGTGGATCAAACGCCCTTTGCGTAACGTACTGACCGGCGCGGACATCGCGCCGAGCGAGATCACCCCGCGCGCGGTGTTCGAGAACCGGCGGCGCGTATTGCAGGCGGCCGGCCTCGCGGCCGCGGGCGGCCTGTTTGGCGCCAGCGGCGCGGCGCTCGCCGCGTATGCGTCGCCCGATCCGCGCGCGGCGAAGCTCGCGGCAAAAACGAACCCGAAGTTCGTCGCCATCGACAAGGTGACGCCGTTCAAGGACATCACGTCCTACAACAACTTCTACGAATTCGGCACCGACAAGAGCGACCCGGCGCAGAACGCCGGCACGCTGCGGCCGCGCCCGTGGCGCGTGAGCGTCGAAGGCGAGGTGCAGCACCCGAAAGTGTTCGATCTCGACGAGTTGCTGAAGCTCGCGCCGCTCGAGGAGCGCGTGTACCGGCTGCGCTGCGTCGAGGGCTGGTCGATGGTGATCCCGTGGATCGGCGTGCCGCTGTCCGAGCTGATCAAGCGCGTGCAGCCGACCGGCAACGCGAAATACGTGCAGTTCGTCACGCTGGCCGATCCGTCGCAAATGCCCGGCCTGTCGACGCCCGTGCTCGACTGGCCGTATTCGGAAGGGCTGCGCATGGACGAGGCGATGAATCCGCTGACGCTGCTGACGATGGGCGTCTACGGCCAGGTACTGCCGAACCAGAATGGCGCGCCGGTGCGGATCGTCGTGCCGTGGAAGTACGGCTTCAAGAGCGCGAAGTCGCTCGTGAAGATCCGCTTCGTCGACAAGCAGCCGAAGACGAGCTGGAACACGTACGCCGCGAACGAGTACGGCTTTTATTCGAACGTGAACCCCAACGTCGATCATCCGCGCTGGAGCCAGGCGACCGAGCGGCGCATCGGCGAGGACGGCTTTTTCACGCCGAAGCGCAAGACACTGATGTTCAACGGCTACGGCGATCTGGTCGCCTCGATGTATCAGGGCATGGACCTGAAGAAGAATTTCTGAGCACGACGGTGAGAAACGACATGCGTCCTTCGACGCTCACTTCCGAGCGCGCCGCGGGTGTCCGGTCGGCCGCACGCACCGCGCGGACCGGTGCGATCCGTCCCGCCGCGCCGCGCTGGCTCGCACCGGCCAAGGTGCTGGCGTTCGCGGCCGGCCTGTATCCGCTCGCGCGCGTCGTGCTGTTCGGGCTGACGGACCGGCTGGGCGCGAACCCGATCGAATTCATCACGCGCTCGACCGGCTTGTGGACGCTCGTCCTGTTGTGCATCACGCTTGCCGTCACGCCGCTCAGGCGCATCACGGGCTTCGCGTCGCTGCTGCGCTTTCGCCGGATGATCGGGCTGTTCGCGTTCTTTTACGCGACGCTGCATTTCACGACCTACCTGTGGTTCGACAAGTGGTTCGACGTCGTCGCGATCCTGAAGGACGTCGGCAAGCGCCCGTTCATCACCGTCGGCTTCGCGGCGTTCGTGCTGCTGATTCCGCTCGCCGCGACGTCGCCGCGCGCGATGGTGCGCCGGCTGGGGCGCCACTGGGCGACGCTGCACAGCGCGATCTATGCGATCGCGCTGTTCGGCGTGCTGCACTTCTGGTGGATGCGGGCCGGCAAGCACGATCTCGCGCAGCCGAAGCTCTACGCGGCGATCGTCGCCGCGCTGCTCGGCTGGCGGGTGGTTGCGTGGGGCTGGCGGCGCGTGCGTGCGTGACGCGGCGGCCCGAAAAAACAAAAGGCGATGACCGGGGAGTCATCGCCTCGTTGCGCGCGCCGCGCGGGCGGCATCGCGTCGTTACTTCGTGGCTGCCGGGCCCGATGCCGGGGCGGGCATGGTCGATGCGGTGCTCGACAGTTCGGGCGACAGCGTGAGCGGCGAGCCGGACGTGTCGGGCGTCTCGTCGGACGACGCGTTTTCGTCGGTCGGTTTCACGTCCGACGGCGGCGTGTTCTGCTGCTGGATCGGCTTGGGCATCGGGGGTACGGTGGGCAGATAGAGCGCGCCGCTTTGACCGCAGCCGGCAAGAATCGCCAAAGCCGCTACAATCGCGCTCATCCGGAAAACGACTCGCATGATCGTCCCTGAACAATTTAACCGATAGAGTTTAGCATGTCCGATACTGAATACCTGGCCCGTGCCGAGGCCGTGCTGGCGGCCGTCGAGCGTACCGTGGACGTCGCGAACGACGGCGATCACGACATCGATCTGGAGCGCAACGGCAGCGTGCTGACGCTGACGTTCGAAAACGGCTCGAAGATCATCGTCAACCTGCAACCGCCGATGAAGGAAGTGTGGATCGCCGCGAAGGCCGGTGGATTCCACTACCGTTTCGTCGACGGTGCGTGGCGCGATACGCGCACGGGCACCGAGTTCTTCTCGGCGCTCACCGAATACGCGACGCAGCAGGCCGGCCTGCCGATCACGTTCGGCGCGTGACGGCCGGGGCAGCGGGTCCCGAATGTCGTGCCCAAAGAAAAAGCGCCCCGCGGGGCGCTTTTTTCATGGTCGGGCCGCGGGTCAGTGGCCCTGGAACAGGTTCATGATGTCCTGCTTTTCCTGTTCGTCGACGTGCGGCACGGCCTCGTCGACGTTCTGCGCGGCCGGCGCCTGCGGCACGCCGACCGTCGACACGAAGCCGTGCCCCGGCGTGAACTCGGTGAAATACAGCTCGCCGCCGAGCGACTCGACGCCGTCCGGCACCGTCGGCTTGAATTCCGGCACGCCCTTCAGCGCCGCACCCATGTAGTCGATCCAGACCGGCAGCGACAGGCCGCCGCCGGTTTCGCGATCGCCGAGGCTGCGCGGATTGTCGTAGCCGATCCACGCGATCGCGGCGAGCGTGTGCTGGTAGCCGGCGAACCAGGCGTCGTGCGAGTCGTTCGTCGTGCCGGTCTTGCCCGCGAGGTCGGCGCGCTTCAGCACGTTGGTCCGCGCGCCCGTGCCGCGCTGCGCGACGCTCTGCAGCAGGCTGTTCATCACGTACGCGTTGCGCGCGTCGATCGCGCGCGGCGCGTTCTGCTCGGCGACGAGCGGCTGCGCGCGCGCGACGATCGCGCCGTTCGGATCGGTGACCTCGGCGATCAGGTACGGATTGACGCGGTAGCCGCCGTTCGCGAAGACCGAGTACGCGCCTGCCATTTGCAGCGGCGTGACCTGGCCGGCGCCGAGCGCCATCGGCAGGTAGGCCGGATGGCGCTCGGCGTCGAAGCCGAAGCGCGTGATGTATTGCTGCGCGTATTTCGTGCCGATGTGGTTCAGGATCCGGATCGACACGAGGTTGCGCGAGCGCTGCAGCGCGGTGCGCATCGACATCGGGCCCTCGAAGCCGCCACCGTAGTTCTTCGGCTCCCACGGCTGGCCGCCCGTTTCCGCGGCGCTGAAATACAGCGGGCCGTCGTTGATCACGGTCGCCGGCCCGAGGCCCTTGTCGAGCGACGCCGAGTAGATGAACGGCTTGAACGACGAACCCGGTTGCCGCCATGCCTGCGTGACGTGGTTGAACTTGTTCTTGTTGTAGTCGAAGCCGCCGACGAGCGAGCGGATCGCGCCGTCCTGCGGGACGATCGACAGGAACGCACCCTCGACCTGCGGCAACTGCGTGATCGACCACTTGCCGGCGTCGTTCTTCACCACGCGGACGATCGCGCCCGGGCGGATCCGGCGGTTCGGCTGCGCGTTGGCCGACAGCGCGCCCGACGCGAAGCGCAGGTTGTCGCCGTCGATCGTCGCGGTACTGCCGTCGATGAACGCCACCGTGATCTGGCGCGGGCTCGCGGCCGTCACGACCGCGGCGATCAGCTCGCCGTTGTCGGGATGCTCGAGCAGCGCGTCGTCGATCGCCTGTTCGCGGTCGTCGGCACCGGCCGGCAGCTCGATGAAGCCTTCCGGCCCGCGATAGCCGTGACGGCGCTCGTAATCCATGATGCCCTTGCGCAGCGCGGTGTACGCGACCTGCTGATCCGCGGAATCGATCGTCGTGACGACGTTGAAGCCGCGCGTGTAGGTTTCCTCACGGTACTGCGCGTACATCATCTGTCTGACCATTTCGGCGACGTACTCCGCGTGCACGCTGAAATCGCGGCCCGGACCCTTGACGACGAGCGGCTGCGCGGACGCTTCGTCGTACTGTTCGCGCGTGATGAAGTTCAGCTCGAGCATCCGTTGCAGGATATATTCCTGGCGTACCTTCGCGCGCTTCGGGTTGACGACCGGGTTGTACGCGGACGGCGCCTTCGGCAGCCCCGCGAGCATCGCGGCTTCCGCGAGCGTGATGTCCTTCAGGTCCTTGCCGAAATAGACCCGTGCGGCGCTCGCGAAGCCGTACGCGCGCTGGCCGAGATAGATCTGATTCATGTAGACCTCGAGAATCTGATCCTTCGTCAGCGCGCGCTCGATCCGGTACGCGAGCAGCATCTCGTAGATCTTGCGCGTGTAGGTCTTCTCGCTCGACAGGAAGAAGTTGCGTGCGACCTGCATCGTGATCGTGCTCGCGCCCTGCGACGCGTGGCCGTTCGTCAGCGCGACGAAGCCGGCGCGGATGATGCCGGTGAGGTCGACGCCGCCGTGATCGTAGAAGCGCGCATCCTCGATCGCGAGGATCGCCTTCTTCAGCGAGTCGGGCACGTCCTTGAAATGGACGACGTCGCGGCGCTCCTCGCCGAATTCGCCGATCAGCACGTGATCGGACGTATAGATGCGCAGCGGCACCTTCGGGCGATAGTCGGTCAGCGCATCGAGCGACGGCATGTTCGGCCAGGCCACGACGAGCGCGTAGCCGAGCACGAGGCCGCCGGCCACGACGAGGGCCACGCACATCGCGGCGAAGCCGAGCAGGACTTTTTGCCACCAGGGCCGCTTCTTCGGCTCCGGGGCGGGAGGCGGGGACGTAGGAGTCGTGGATTGCATAGGCATACCGGAAAACAGTCCCGCGATTATAGCTGCCCGGTAAGAGCGCTCCCGACGCGGGGGCCGCCCGTCGCCAAGCCGCGGGTCGGCGTGCCGTCAGCATAGTCCGTGCACGGCCGCCGTGGACCAATGCTGGCCGTTTGGCCGACTGTCGGCGGCGCGCGTCGCTTTGCAGAATCAGGTCTCGGATGCGCGGCGTGGGCCGCGACGATCTCGGGAGGCTGGGATGGCAGGACGATGGGTGGCGCGGTTTGCACAGGGCAGGCACCGGTCGACGGGAATCGACGTCGGTGCGCACGAAGTGAGGGTGGCCGTGCTGAGCCGGCGCGGCAGGGAAGCGGAAGTGCGCGTCGAGGGGCTCGAGCGCGAACCGGTTGGCTTGGCGGGCGGGCCGGAGGACGCGCGTTGGGCGGCGGTCGCGCGGTCGCTGGCGGCGGCCGTGGCGCGGCTGTCGGCGTCCGGCGTGCAGTGCGACGCGCGCGGCGTGATGGCGCTGCACGATGACGAGATGCGCACCGCGACGCTCGATCTGGCCGGGCGCGGCGACATCCCGGACGCCGCGCGGCAGGCCGCCGAACGCATCTCGGGGCTCGCGCCGGACAGTCTCGCGTTCGACTGGCGGCACTACGGCGGCGCGCGGTCCGGCGAGATCGCGGTGGCGGTCGCGCCGCTGGCGCTGCTCGAGCGGCGGATCGACGTGGCCGCGCAGGCCGGTATCGACCTGACGGTGATCGACGGCGAGTCGGCCGCCGTGCTGCGTGCGCTGCGCTATGCCGCACGGTTCGAACTCGATGCGCAGGGCGCGTACGCCGTGCTCTGGTTCTGCGACGCGGGCGTGCGCGGCTGGCGAATCGAGGGACGGTCGGCGATGCAGGTGCTCTCCCTGTCCGGCACGTTGCCGGAGGCGCTTCCCGATGCGTTGCGTCGGCGCGTGCTGGGGGTCGTGGGCTGCGTACTCGTCGCCGGGGACGAGCGATGTATCGCCCGCTTCGATACGTCGATTGCCGAGATCGGCGACGTGCTCGGCACGGCAGTGGTCCCGTTCGACTGCACGGGCTGGGACGGCCTGCCGTGCGCGCGCGCCGCCGTGCCAGGCGGCCCGGCGTTTGCCGTCGCGTTCGGGCTGGCGTTGCGTGGGGTGTGGGAATGACGGCCGGTCACGTGGCGGCAAACGGAGACGGCGCGGCGGCGCAGCAGCTCGTACAGGCGGTACTCGGCGACTTCAACCTGCTGCCGTACCGCGAGCGGTTGGCGCGGGCATTGCGGCGTCGGCGGGCCACGCAGTGCGGTGTGGCGATCCTGCTCGGTGTGCTTGGCGCCGGTCTGTGGACGGGCGCTGCGGTGTTGTCGCGGTGGCGGGTGGATGCCGAGCGCGCCGGCGTGGAGGCGCGGCTGCGACAGGTGCAGCCGCGGGTGGCCGTTGCGACGCGCGCGGCCGATGCAGCCGCCGCCGTCGCGCGGCGCGACGCGCAGGCGGCTGCGCTGGCCGCACCTTACCGGCGCGTGGCCGGGTTGCTGGCGACCCTGAAGCAGGTGCGCGCCGATCATGTCCGGCTCGATGCGCTGCGCATGACGACGACCGGCGCCGTGCTCGATGCGCGCGCCGCGAGTTACCGGGCGGCTGCGCGGTGGCTCGCCGCGATGGCGCGCGAGCAGCGCGACTGGCGGATCGATATAGATACGTTGAAGCCTGCGTCGGATGCGCCGGCTTCGACGGCCGGGATGCCGTTCCGGTTCTCGGTGCAGTTGCGCTGGCACGATGCGACGTCGTCGCGGACGGTGTCGGGAGGGGGCGCATGACGGCGCTCGCGCATTGGCCGGCGCTGCGCGCGGGCGCCAGGGCGGGCCACATGCCGCGCGTGTCGGCGGCCGCCGCGCATGCCGCGGGTTGCGTGCTGGCGTTCGCGGCCGTGCTGGCAGGCGGCATTCATCTGGCGAATGCGGCCGACTGGAGCGGGCTGGCACGTAGTCGCGCGTTGCTCGCCGCGGCGCAGGCGCGCGCGGCCGACGCGCAGCGCGTGCTGGCTTCCGCCGGACAACGACGCGACGGGCATCCTGCGTCGACGCGTGACGATCGCTTGCCGCCTACGCCGGAATGGGCCGCGCTGATGCTGGCGCTGGCCGATCTCGCCGCGTCGAGCGGGTTGCACGGCGTATCGATCGAACCGCAGCGCGCCGATGGCGCGGCACCGGACGGCCGACGCACCGTACACATCGCCGCGGACGGCGGCTTTCACGCGTTGCTGCATATGGTTGGCGGGCTGGCGCGCTTCCCGGTGTTGGCGGTACCGTCGGCGCTGCGTATCGAGCGTGGCATGTCGGCGGCGCGGGTGGATATGTCCGTCGACGTATTTCCGGCGCTGCAGGCGACAACGGCCGCGGCGGGCAACACGCCGGTTCGCGCCGCTGCGCCCGACGCCGATCCATTCGGCGAGGGGGGCCTCGCCGAAGCGGCGGGGCGCGCAGCCCGCCTTGCCGGCACGATTCGCGACGCGCGTACCGGTCTCGCGTTGTTCGACGACGGCGACGGCGCGTTCACGGCCGTCGCACCTGGCGAGGTGCTGGGGGCCGCGCGCGTGGTGCGTATCGACCGCGCGGCCGTGACGCTTGCGACGGCGGACGGATCGCAGCGGCTTGTGCTTGACGACGGAGGCCGGCCATGACGAAGCACGGCTGTTGGATGCTCGTCATCTGGGCCGGCGTGACGGCGGACGGCGCAAGCGCGTCGGTGCCGCCGCTGCCGGCGGTCTGGCCGGCCGGGCCGACGAATGTGTCGGTGCCGCGCCTGCCGCAGCCGCTGCGCGTGGCCGACAGCGTGGACAGCGCGGTAGCGGAGGACGCCGGCCCGCCGCCGTTCGATCAGGCGGCGCGCACGGCGCTGCAGACGGAAGCCGCCGCGCCGGTCCCCGCGCTCGAGGGGCCGCCGATCCCGCTGGCGCCGCCGGCCCGGATGAGCGACGCCGCGGCACGGCAACCGGGCGATGCGGACGACGAGCGGCGGATCTCGCTGAATCTGCAGGGCGTCGGGCTCGCGGCGGCGTTCGACGCGATCGCGCGATTCACGGGGCTCAATATCGTCGTCGGCGAGCAGGTGCGCGGCACGGTCACGTTACGTCTGAACGATGTCCGCTGGCGCGACGCGTTCGACACGCTGCTCGACACGCACGGGCTGGCGATGTCCCGGCGCGGCAACGTGATCTGGGTCACGCCGGCCGCCGAGCTGGCCGCGCGCGAACGCGAGCGCTTCGACATGCATGCGCGGGCCGCCGATCTGGAGCCGCTCGCAAGCCGTACGTTCGTGCTGCACTATCCGCGCGCCCAGGACGTGCAGCGGCTGCTGGCCGGCGCGACCGGCCAGCGCCTGCTGTCGAAGCGCGGCGCGGCGGCGGCCGATCCCCGTACGAACCTGCTGTTCGTGACCGATCTCGCGCCGCGCATCGTGCAGATCGCGGGCCTGATCGACGCGATCGACCGGCCGTCGCGGCAGGTCCGGATCGAGGCCCGCATCGTCGAAGGCGAGCAGGGTTTCTCGCGCAACCTCGGCGCACGTGTCGCACTGCGTGCGCAGGGGCGGCCGTCGTCGGCCGAGGGCACGTCCTTCACGGCGGACGCGCGCAACGCGCTGGATCTCGCCGCGCGGCCGCTCGGCGGCTTCGATGCGGCGACCGCCGGCTTCACGCTGTTCGCCGCGCCGCTCAGCCGCGTACTCGACATCGAGTTGAGCGCGCTGGAAGCGCAAGGCCGGGGCCAGATCGTTTCGCGTCCGCGGGTGGTGACGGCCGACCGCGTGAAGGCCATCGTCGAGCAGGGCGCCGAGCTGCCGTACCAGGCGAAGGTCGGCAACGGCATGAGCGGCGTGCAGTTCCGCCGCGCGACGCTGAAGCTGGAGGTCGAGCCGCAGATTACGCCGGACGGGCGCGTGGTGCTCGATCTCGACGTGACGAAGGACAGCGTCGGCGAGCCGACCGCGGCCGGCCCCGCGATCCATACGAAGCACGTGCAGACGCGCGTCGAGGTCGAGAATGGCGGGACGGTCGCGATCGGCGGCATCTATGAACAACTGAGCCGGAACGATGTGACGCGGGTGCCGCTCTTGGGCAAAATACCGTTTCTGGGCGCGCTTTTCCGGCACCGCGCGCAGCGCGACCAACGCAACGAACTGGTCGTCTTCATCACGCCGACCGTCGTCGATGCGCGTTGCGGCGCACCCGGCGCGGGCGACGCGGATGCCGAGGAAACGGGGCCGGAAGCCGCCGGCGCAGGCTCGACAAGGCAGCCGCTTTGCCAGTAAGCTGCGCCACACACCAGCAAGATTGAAGCAGAGGAAGCCGTTGCAAGCGCGGGACCCACATGCAAACGTATTTTTCGTCGGCCTTATGGGAGCGGGTAAGACCACCGTGGGCCGTGCGGTCGCGCGTCGTCTCGACAGGACGTTCTTCGACTCCGACCACGAAATCGAGGCCCGTACGGGCGCGCGCATTCCGGTGATCTTCGAGCTGGAGGGCGAGGCCGGCTTTCGCGATCGCGAAACGCAGGTGATCGCCGAGCTCGCGCAGCGCGAGAACATCGTGCTCGCGACCGGCGGGGGCGCGGTGCTGCGCCCGGAAAACCGCAACAGCCTGAAAACCAACGGCATCGTCGTCTACCTGCGCGCCAACCCGCACGATCTATGGCTGCGCACGCGCAAGGACAAGAATCGCCCGCTGTTGCAGACCGAAGATCCGAAGGGGCGTCTGGAAGCGCTGTACGAAGTGCGTGACCCGCTGTACCGCGAATGCGCGGATTTCGTCATCGAGACCGGCCGTCCGTCGGTCAACGGTCTCGTCAACATGGTGTTGATGCAACTCGAACTGGCCGGCGTCATCGCCAAGCCGCTACAAGCATGATTACTGTCAACGTCGATCTGGGCGACCGCGCCTACCCGATTCATATTGGCGCCGGCCTGATCGGCCGCACCGAGCTGTTCTCGCCCCACATCAAGGGTTCGTCGGTCACGATCGTCACGAACACGACGGTCGATCCGCTCTACGGCGACGCGCTGCGCGCGGCGCTCGCGCCGCTCGGCAAGCGCGTGTCGACGGTCGTGCTGCCGGACGGCGAGGCATACAAGAACTGGGAAACGCTGAACCTGATCTTCGACGGCCTGCTGACGGATCACGCCGATCGCAAGACGACGCTCGTCGCGCTCGGCGGCGGCGTGGTCGGCGACATGACCGGCTTTGCCGCCGCGTGCTACATGCGCGGCGTGCCGTTCATCCAGGTGCCGACGACGCTGCTGTCGCAGGTCGATTCGTCGGTCGGCGGCAAGACGGGCATCAACCACCCGCTCGGCAAGAACATGATCGGCGCGTTCTACCAACCGCAGGCCGTGATCGCGGACATCGGCGCGCTCACGACGCTGCCCGATCGCGAGCTGGCGGCCGGCGTGGCCGAGATCATCAAGACCGGCGCGATCGCCGATGCGGCATTCTTCGACTGGATCGAGGCGAACGTCGATGCGCTGAATCGTCGCGAGCCCGCCGCGCTCGCGCATGCGGTGAAGCGTTCGTGCGAGATCAAGGCGAGCGTCGTCGCGGCCGACGAGCGCGAAGGCGGCCTGCGCGCGATCCTGAACTTCGGCCACACGTTCGGCCATGCGATCGAGGCCGGGCTAGGCTACGGCGAATGGCTGCACGGCGAGGCGGTCGGCTGCGGAATGGTGATGGCGGGCGACCTGTCGGTGCGGCTCGGCCTGCTCGACGAAGCGTCGCGGCAGCGCCTCGATGCGGTGATCGCGGCCGCGCATCTGCCGACCCGCGGGCCGGCGCTCGGCGATGCGCGCTACATCGACCTGATGCGCGTCGACAAGAAGGCTGAGGCCGGCGCGATCAAGTTCATCCTGCTGAAGCGATTCGGCGATACGCTGATCACGCAGGCGCCGGACGAAGCGGTATTCGCTACACTGGCGCAAACGACCGGCTAACGGCGCCCGGATCCGCCGGCGCGCCTGACATGGAGGAGACGTGAGCGAGACATCCAGCAGCACATTGCCCGAAGCCAGCCGCGCATCTGCTGCGCCGGTGGCCGAGCCGCCGACGCTGGCGGCGCTGGAAGCCCATCTCGCTCCGTATGCCGCGCACGCGTCGCAGTCACGCGGCCGCCGCCATCCGGAAACCCCGCCGGCGGCGCGCACCGAATTCCAGCGCGATCGCGACCGCATCGTCCATTCGACCGCGTTTCGCCGGCTCGAATACAAGACGCAGGTCTTCGTCAATCACGAAGGCGACCTGTTCCGCACGCGCCTCACGCACAGCCTCGAAGTCGCGCAGATCGCGCGCTCGGTCGCGCGCAACCTGCGACTGAACGAGGATCTCGTCGAAGCGATCTCGCTCGCGCACGATCTCGGCCATACGCCGTTCGGCCATGCCGGGCAGGACGCGCTGAATGCGTGCATGCGCGAGCACGGCGGCTTCGAGCACAACCTGCAGAGCCTTGCGGTGGTCGACGAGCTCGAGGAGCACTACGGCGCGTTCAACGGGTTGAACCTGTGCTTCGAGACGCGCGAAGGCATCCTGAAACACTGCTCGCGCGAGAATGCACGCAAGCTCGGCGCGCTCGGCGAGCGCTTCCTGCAGGGCCGCCAGCCGTCGCTCGAGGCGCAGCTCGCGAACATCGCCGACGAGATCGCCTACAACAACCACGACGTCGACGACGGCCTGCGTTCCGGCCTGATCACGATCGAGCAGCTCGCGGAAGTCGAGCTGTGGCAGCGTCACTACGACGCGGCGCTCGCCGAATTCCCGCACCTCGAAGGCCGCCGTCTCGTGCACGAGACGGTGCGCCGCATCATCAACACGCTGATCGTCGACCTGATCGACGAAACCACGCGCAATCTCGTGCGCGTCGCGCCCGCGTCGCTCGACGACGTGCGCGACGCGCCGCCGCTCGTGTCGCACAGCCCCGAGGTCGCCGCGCAGGCAGCGGCCCTCAAGCGCTTCCTCTTCAAGAACCTGTATCGCCACTACAAGGTGATGCGCATGGCGAGCAAGGCGCAACGCGTCGTCACGGGGCTGTTCGACGCGTTCATCGACGATCCGCGCCTGCTGCCGCCGCCGTACCAGTCCGACGACGCGGCGCAGCAGCCGCGTCTCGTCGCGCACTACATCGCCGGCATGACCGACCGCTTCGCGCTGAAGGAATATCAGCGCCTGTTCGTCATCAGCGACAACTGACTGTCACAAACGATCACTAGACTTCGCCGGTTCAATGGCGACGGGAAGGTTGCACACGCTGTTGGTAACGTTTTCATAGGAGAGGTCGATGAAGAAGAAGCCTGCGGGGACACTGGTTCGTTCGATCGCGCTCGGCGGCGCGCTGATGTTCGGGGTGCAGCACGTGGCGCTCGCCGCGACGGAAATTCAGTTCTGGCATGCGATGGAGGCCGCGCTCGGCGAGCGGGTCAACGCGATCGCCGACCAGTTCAACGCGTCGCAAAGCGACTACAAGATCGTGCCGGTCTTCAAGGGCACCTACGACCAGGCGCTCGCGGCCGGCATCGCGGCCTATCGCAGCGGCAACGCGCCGGCGATCCTGCAGGTCTATGAAGTCGGCACGGCGACGATGATGCAGGCGAAGAAGGCAGTCGTGCCCGTCTACGACGTGTTCAAGCAGGCCGGCGTGACGCTCGACGAGAAGGCGTTCGTGCCGACCATCGCGAGCTACTACAGCGACGCGAAGACGGGCCACCTCGTGTCGATGCCGTTCAACAGCTCGACGCCGGTGCTGTACTACAACAAGGACGCGTTCAAGAAGGCCGGCCTTGATCCGAACCAGCCGCCGAAGACGTGGGCCGACGTGAAGGCCGATGCCGAGAAGCTGCGCAAGTCGGGGATGGCGTGCGGCTTCACGACCGGCTGGCAGGGCTGGATCCAGCTCGAAAACTACAGCGCATGGCACGGGCTGCCGTTCGCGAGCCGCAACAACGGCTTCGACGGCACCGACGCCGTGCTCGAGTTCAACAAGCCGCAGCAGATCGAACATGTCGCCTTCCTGCAGCAGATGGCGAAGGACGGCACGTTCACGTACGCGGGCCGCAAGGATGAAGCGTCGGCGAAGTTCTACAGCGGCGACTGCGGGATCCTGACGACGTCGTCGGGCGCGCTCGCGAACGTGCAGAAGTTCGCGAAGTTCAGCTACGGCACGGGCATGATGCCGTACGACGCGAACGTGAAGGGCGCGCCGCAGAACGCGATCATCGGCGGCGCGAGCCTGTGGGTGCTGGCCGGCAAGGATCCGGCGACCTACAAGGGCGTCGCGAAATTCCTCTCTTACCTGGCGTCGCCCGCGGTCGCCGCGAAGTGGCACCAGGACACGGGCTACCTGCCGGTCACGACCGCCGCGTACGACCTGACGCGTCAGCAGGGCTTCTACGCGAAGAACCCGAGCGCCGAAACCGCGATCAAGCAGATGCTGAACAAGCCGCCGCTGCCGTACACGAAGGGGCTGCGGCTGGGCAACATGCCGCAGATCCGCACGGTCGTCGACGAGGAGTTCGAACAGGTCTGGGCGCAGAAGAAGTCGCCGAAGGACGCGCTCGATTCGGCCGCGTCGCGCGGCGACGAACTGCTGCGCCGCTTCGAGAAGTCGGGCGGCTGAGCACGCATCGCGTCGTGCCGCCGGCGGCGCCGCGCGCGAGCGCGTGCCGTCCGGCGGCGCGGTTTCCCTTCCGTTTCGCCTGACCGGATATCCGCGATGCAATCCCGTTCCCGTTTCGGTACGAGCCCGGTGCCGTACCTGCTGATCGCGCCGCAGCTCGCGATCACCGCCGTGTTCTTCCTGTGGCCGGCCGGCGTCGCGCTGTGGCAGTCCACGCAGATGCAGGACGCGTTCGGCACGTCGAGCGAATTCGTCGGCTTCGCGAATTTCACGCACCTGTTCGCCGATCCGCTGTATCTCGATTCGTTCCGCACGACGCTTGTGTTCAGTTCGCTCGTCACCGTGAGCGGGCTCGTCGTGTCGCTGTTGCTGGCCGCATGCGCCGACCGCGTGATCCGCGGCGCGCGCGTGTACCGCACGCTGCTGATCTGGCCGTACGCGGTCGCGCCGACGATCGCGGCCGTGCTGTGGGCGTTCCTGTTCAACCCGAGCATCGGCCTGATCACGTATGCGCTCGCGAAGGGCGGCATCGTGTGGAACCACGCGCTGAACGGCGGCCAGGCGATGTTCCTCGTCGTGCTGGCGTCGGTGTGGAAGCAGGTGAGCTACAACTTCCTGTTCTTCTACGCGGGGCTGCAGGCGATTCCGCGCTCGCTGATCGAGGCGGCCGCGATCGACGGCGCGGGGCCGGTGCGGCGCTTCTTCAACATCGTGCTGCCGCTGCTGTCGCCGACGAGTTTCTTCCTGCTGGTCGTGAACCTCGTCTACGCGTTCTTCGACACGTTCCCGGTGATCGACGCGGCCACCGGCGGCGGCCCGGCGCAGAGCACCAAGACGCTGATCTACAAGATCTTCGCGGAGGGCTTCCAGGGGCTCGACATCGGCAGTTCGGGCGCGCAGTCGGTCGTGCTGATGATCATCGTCGTGGGGCTCACGGTGATCCAGTTCCGCTTCGTCGAGCGCAGGGTGCAATACGCATGATCGAAAATCGCAAGGGCTTCGACCTGTTCTGCCACGCGGTGCTGATCGCGGGTGTCGTGCTGATCGTGTTTCCCGTCTACGTCGCGTTCTGCGCGGCGACGATGAACGCGCAGGAAGTGTTCACGGTGCCGCTGTCGCTCGTGCCGAGCACGCACCTGTTCGAGAACGTCGCGTACATCTGGGGGCACGGCAGCGGCGGCACGACGGCGCCGTTCGGCCGGCTGCTCGTGAACAGCTTCGCGATGGCGCTCGGGATCGCGGTCGGCAAGATCGCGGTGTCGATCCTGTCCGCGTACGCGATCGTCTATTTCCGCTTCCCGTTCCGCAATACGGCGTTCTGGCTGATCTTCGTCACGCTGATGCTGCCGGTGGAAGTGCGGATCTTTCCGACCGTGCAGGTCGTGTCGACGCTGCACCTGACGAACACCTACGCGGGGCTCTCGCTGCCGCTGATCGCATCGGCGACCGCGACGTTCCTGTTCCGCCAGTTCTTCATGACGCTGCCCGACGAGCTGATGGACGCGGCGCGCATCGACGGCGCGGGGCCGCTGCGCTTCTTCTGGGACGTCGTGCTGCCGCTGTCGAAGACGAGCATCGCCGCGCTGTTCGTGATCACGTTCATCTACGGCTGGAACCAGTATCTGTGGCCGATCCTGATCACGACGGAAGCGTCGCTGTCGACTGCGGTGGTGGGCATCAAGACGATGATCGCGAGCGGCGACGCCGCGACCGAATGGCAATACGTGATGGCGGCGACGCTGCTGGCGATGATCCCGCCGCTCGTCGTCGTGCTGGCGATGCAGCGCTGGTTCGTGCGCGGCCTCGTCGATTCCGAGAAATGAATGACCGACGGTAACCGGGAGAAGGACCAGGTATGGCTGCGCTGAGCTTGAAGGGCGTCAGGAAATCCTACGACGGCAAGCAGCACGTGCTGCATGGCATCGACGTGGAGATCTCCGACGGTGAATTCATCGTGTTGGTCGGCCCGTCGGGCTGCGGCAAGTCGACGTTGCTGCGGATGATCGCGGGGCTCGAGAGCGTGACGGACGGCGAGATCGCGATCGGCGACCGGGTCGTCAACACGCTGGAGCCGAAGGACCGCGACATCGCGATGGTGTTCCAGAACTATGCGCTGTACCCGCACATGACGGTCGCGCAGAACATGGGCTACGGGCTGAAGATTCGCGGGATCGAGCGCGCGACGATCGATGCGCGGGTGGCCGCGGCCGCGAAGATCCTCGAGCTCGAGCCGCTGCTCGCGCGGCGGCCGCGCGAACTGTCGGGCGGGCAGCGGCAGCGTGTCGCGATGGGGCGCGCGATCGTGCGCGAGCCGTCGGTATTCCTGTTCGACGAGCCGTTGTCGAACCTCGACGCGAAGCTGCGCGTGCAGATGCGGCTCGAGATCCAGCGGCTGCATGCGCGGCTCGCGACGACGAGCGTGTACGTGACGCACGACCAGATCGAGGCGATGACGCTCGCGCAGCGGGTGATCGTGATGAACCGCGGCTACGCGGAGCAGATCGGCGCGCCGGTCGACGTGTACGAGAAGCCGGCGACGGTGTTCGTCGCGGGCTTCATCGGCTCGCCGGCGATGAACCTGATGCACGGCCGGCTGTCGGACGACGGCGCGACGTTTACGGTTGCGGGCGGCGGCCCCGCGCTGCCGGTCGCCGGCGCGCCCGGCATCGGCACGGAGATCGCCACCGGGCGCGACTGGGTGCTCGGCGTGCGTCCCGAACACATGACGCCGCAGCCGGGCGTCGCGCAGGCGACGCTGCCGGTCGACTCGTGCGAACTGCTCGGCGCGGACAATCTCGCGCACGGCCGCTGGGGCAATCACGATGTCGCGGTGCGCCTGCCGCACGCGGATCGTCCCGCGCGCGGCACGGCGCTCGCGGCTGCGCTGCCTGCGCACCGGCTGCATTTCTTCGATCCCGAGACCGGCAAGCGTGCCGGCTGAACCTGCTGCACCTGCCGAGAGACCGACGATGACATCCCGTACCGACTGGCCCTATCCGCGCGTCGTCGCCCATCGCGGCGGCGGCACGCTCGCGCCGGAGAACACGCTCGCCGCACTCGACGAGGGTGCGCGCCGCGGCCACCGGATGGTCGAGTTCGATGCGAAGCTGTCGGCCGACGACGTGACGTTCCTGCTGCACGACGACACGGTCGATCGCACGTCGAATGGGCAGGGTGCGGCGGCGGGCATGCGTTATGCGGCGCTGGCCGCGCTCGACGCGGGCGCGTGGCTCGACGCGCGCTTCGCGGGCGAACGGATGCCGACGCTGGAGGCGGCCGCGGCGCGCTGCATCGCGCACGGGCTGGCCGCGAACGTCGAGATCAAGCCGTGCCCGGGGCGCGAACGCGAAACCGGGCAGCGTGTGGCGGCCGACGCGGCCGCGTACTGGCGCGATGCCGCGGTGGCGCCGCTGCTGTCGTCATTCTCGTTCGACGCATTGCAGCAGGCGCGCGCGACCGTGCCGGGCCTGCCGCGCGGGATGCTCTACGAAGTCGTGCCGGACGACTGGCAGGCGCAGGTGATCGATGCGCTCGGCTGCGTATCGTTGCATGTAGACCACAGTCGGCTCGACGAACCGCTCGTGCGCGCGATCAAGGCCGCCGGGCTGCGCATCCTGGTTTACACGGTGAACGACCTCGAACGGGCGCGCGAACTCGCGCGTTGGGGCGTCGATGCCATCTGCACGGACCGCATCGACCTGATTGCGCCCGACGCGCTGGACGACATCGACGCCGTCTGATGGCCGCAGCCACGGCTTGCGCTGCGGCGGCGCTGGCGAAACCGTTGCGCGGAACGTGCCTGACGCGAAAAAACGACGCCCCGACGGGATTCCCGCCGGGGCGTTTTGCATCGTGGCGACGTTACGTCAGGAAAAATCCGCTACAAATTGCAGCAGGATTAACCATTCCCCAAATATTCGACTACGCTTAGAAGCGGTAGCCGACGTTCAGGTACGTGACGATCGGGTTCAGCGAGATCCTCGCCTTCGACGTTTCGGTCAGGGTACCGACCGGCGTCCGGCGGGCCGTCGTGAAGGTCGCGGTCACCTTGACCGGGATGTACGAGAGCGACAGCCCCGCGAACCAGTGTTTGGTGAAGTTGTACGTGAAGCCGGCGTTGAAGACGGGCGCCCACTGGTTGCTGGTCGTCGCGCTGGTCGGGCCGCCGAGCACGCCGTTCTCGAAGCTGCTGTTCGTGATCTTCGCGCCGGTGAACCAGACGTACGTCGCGCCGACGCCGACATACGGACGGAACTTCGCATTGGCGTCGTTGAAGTGGTAGCGCAGCAACACGGCGGGGCTCCACTGGTACGCACGGCCGAGTACGCCGAATCTTTCGAACTGACCCTTGCCGGTAATGTCGAACTTCGGCGGTATCCCCATCACGAGCTCGGTGGAGATATGGTCGGTGACGAAGTAGCCCGCCGCGAGGCCCAGCGTGTCGGCGTCGTTGATGCCGGCGCCGGTGTTGGGAATGGATTGGTTGATGGGCGTGCCGCCCACGCGGTAGACGAACAGCGGGTCGCTGCTGTCCTGCGGCGAAAGGTGCAGCCAGCCGGTGCTGACGTAGAAATCACCTGCGGATTGTGCGTGTGCCGTACCGCCCGCGAATGCGAATGCGAGCGCTGCGGCCCCCGTAATGGCCAGTTTTCGTTTCATTGTGTCTCCTCCGATCAAAGGCGTGCTCATTATGACGACTGCGTTTAAAACCAAACAAGCTCGTAAGTTAGAGTTTTCTCCCTAGGATTCGCACGACCGTACGCTTACGCGCGCCGCTGGGGCAGGCATTCCACGCAGGTGCGCAATTTCGGACCTCCGGGTATTTCCTAACGCGTTCAAACGGACATTCAGCATGGCACGGTTAGCACGACTCTACGTTCCCGACCAGCCGCAGCACGTGATACTGCGCGGCCTGGATCAGCAACCCGCGTTCGTCGACGACCAGGACTACGAACTCTTCATCGATTGCCTGAAGGCCGCCGCACGCGATCACCACCTGTCGGTGCATGCCTACGTGCTGCTGCCGCGCCAGGTGCAACTGCTCGTGACGCCGAGCGACGAGGCCAGCCTGCCGAAGGCGATGCAGGCCGTCGGCCGTCGCTACGTCGCGCATTTCAACCGGCGCTATTCGCGGCGCGGCACCCTGTGGGAAGGCCGCTATCGGGCGACGGTGATCGAAGGCGAGCGCTATTTCCTGCTCGCGAGCCGCGTGGTCGAGATGAGCCCGGTGCGCTCGCAGCTCGTCGCGACGCCCGAGGCCTATCGCTGGTCGAGCTACCGGCATCACGTCGGGCTCACCGTCGACAGCCTGATCACCGACCATCCGCTCTACTGGGCGCTCGGCAACACGCCGTTCGACCGCCAGCGCGCGTACAAGGAGCTGTGCGAGCAGCCGCTCGACGAGCGGCAGGCCGACCAGCTGCAGCAGGCGACGCTGAAGGGCTGGGTGCTCGGCGGCGAGAATTACCGCGAGTGGGCGGCGCGCACCGCGAACCGGCGTGTGTCGCCGTTGCCGCGCGGACGCCCCAGAAAGGTGCGCGAGAACACGCCGCCGATCCAGCAGTAACCCCGGAAAGGCAGGCTGGAAGCGGCGCAGCGGGCGCCGCTTCTTTTTGCACCAAATCGATACGCCCCTAATAAAAAGGCACCACATCAAAGCACTCATTTAATTGGGGTTCGATCAAGCGGTTTTTGTTGCTATTCCCTTGATTCGTCGCGTATATTCCGAATTCCGGTGGCCCGGGCGAAGCCTGCCCAACCACCGTCGGCCGCGCCGTCTCCCGCCGGGAGCGGGATCGATGGCAACAAGAAAACGGTTCAACGGCCTCCAGGCCCCCTTTACGACGGTGTCCCCATGAACGACCACCAGCAGCCGCTCGCCGCGGTGCCCGCCGCACAAGGTCTGTACGACCCGCAAAACGAACACGACGCCTGCGGCGTCGGCTTCGTCGCTCACATCAAGGGCAAGAAGAGTCACGAGATCATTCAGCAGGGTCTGAAGATCCTCGAGAACCTCGATCACCGCGGCGCGGTCGGCGCCGATCCGCTGATGGGCGACGGCGCGGGCATCCTGATCCAGATTCCGGACGCGTTCTATCGCGAGGAAATGGCGAAGCAGGGCGTGGACCTGCCGCCGGCCGGCGAATACGGGGTGGGGATGATCTTCCTGCCGAAGGAAAACGCATCGCGTCTCGCGTGCGAGCAGGAGCTCGAGCGTACGGTGAAGGCCGAAGGCCAGGTCGTGCTCGGCTGGCGCGACGTGCCGGTCGACCATGCGATGCCGATCTCGCCGACGGTGAAGGCGAGCGAGCCGCTGATCCGCCAGATCTTCATCGGCCGCGGCAAGGACATCATGGTGACGGACGCGCTCGAGCGGAAGCTGTACGTGATCCGCAAGACGGCGAGCCACCGCATCCAGGCGCTGAAGCTCAAGCACGGCAAGGAATACTTCGTGCCGTCGATGTCGGCGCGCACGGTCGTCTACAAGGGGCTGCTGCTGGCCGGCCAGGTCGGCGTGTACTACCGCGACCTGCAGGACCCGCGCGTCGTGTCGGCGCTCGCGCTCGTGCACCAGCGCTTCTCGACCAACACGTTCCCGGCGTGGGAGCTGGCTCACCCGTACCGGATGATCGCGCACAACGGCGAGATCAACACCGTGAAGGGCAACGTGAACTGGCTGAACGCGCGTACCGGCGCGATCGCGTCGCACGTGCTCGCCGACGATCTGCCGAAGCTGTGGCCGCTGATCTACCCGGGCCAGTCGGATACCGCATCGTTCGACAACTGTCTCGAACTGCTGGTGATGGCCGGCTACCCGCTCGTGCACGCGGTGATGATGATGATCCCGGAAGCGTGGGAACAGCACACGCTGATGGACGAGAACCGCCGCGCGTTCTACGAATACCACGCCGCGATGATGGAGCCGTGGGACGGCCCGGCCGCGATCGCGTTCACCGACGGCCGCCAGATCGGCGCGACGCTCGACCGTAACGGCCTGCGCCCGGCGCGCTACATCGTGACCGACGACGACCTCGTCATCATGGCGTCGGAAGCCGGCACGCTGCCGATCCCCGAATCGAAGATCGTCAAGAAGTGGCGCCTGCAGCCGGGCAAGATGTTCCTGATCGACATGGAACACGGCCGCATCATCGACGACAAGGAATTGAAGGACAACCTCGCGAACGCGAAGCCGTACAAGAGCTGGATCGACGCGGTGCGCATCAAGCTCGACGAGATCGAGCCGAAGGCCGAGGAGGTCGCGGCCGGCCGCACGCAGGGCGCCGCGCTGCTCGACCGCCAGCAGGCGTTCGGCTATACGCAGGAAGACCTGAAGTTCCTGATGGCGCCGATGGCGCAGCAGGGCGAGGAAGCCGTCGGTTCGATGGGCAACGACTCGCCGCTCGCGGTGATGTCGAACAAGAACAAGACGCTCTATCACTACTTCAAGCAGCTGTTCGCGCAGGTCACGAACCCGCCGATCGACCCGATCCGCGAGAACATGGTGATGTCGCTCGTGTCGTTCATCGGCCCGAAGCCGAACCTGCTCGACACGAACAACATCAACCCGCCGATGCGTCTCGAAGTGTCGCAGCCGGTGCTCGACTTCAAGGACATCGCGAAGATCCGCGCGATCGACCAGTACACGGGCGGCAAGTTCAGCGCGTACGAGCTCAACATCTGCTATCCGGTCGCCTGGGGCAAGGAAGGCATCGAGGCGCGCCTCGCGTCGCTGTGCGCGGAAGCCGTCGACGCGGTGAAGTCGGGCTACAACATGCTGATCGTGTCGGACCGCAAGACGGACGCCGAGCACGTCGCGATTCCCGCGCTGCTCGCCACGTCGGCGATCCACACGCACCTCGTCCAGCAAGGGCTGCGCACGAGCACGGGCCTCGTCGTCGAGACGGGCTCCGCGCGTGAAACGCACCACTTCGCGCTGCTCGCGGGCTACGGCGCGGAAGCCGTGCACCCGTACCTCGCGATGGAAACACTCGCGAAGATGGCCGAAGGCCTGCCGGGCGACCTGTCGCCGGAGAAGGCCGTCTACAACTTCACGAAGGCGGTCGGCAAGGGCCTGCAGAAGGTGATGTCGAAGATGGGCATCTCGACGTACATGTCGTACACGGGCGCGCAGATCTTCGAAGCGCTCGGCCTGTCGAGCGACCTCGTCGAGAAGTACTTCAAGGGCACGGCGTCGAAGGTCGGCGGCATCGGCCTGTTCGAAGTCGCGGAAGAGGCGATCCGCCTGCACCGCGATGCGTTCGGCGACAGCCCGGTCCTGCGCGACATGCTCGACGCGGGCGGCGAGTACGCGTACCGCGTGCGCGGCGAAGACCACATGTGGACGCCGGATTCGATCGCGAAGCTGCAGCACGCGACGCGCAGCAACTCGTACCAGACGTACAAGGAATACGCGCACCTGATCAACGACCAGACCAAGCGTCACATGACGTTCCGCGGCCTGTTCGAATTCAAGGTCGAGCCGACCAGGGCGATCCCGATCGACGACGTCGAGCCGGCGAAGGAGATCGTCAAGCGCTTCGCGACCGGCGCGATGTCGCTCGGCTCGATCAGCACCGAAGCGCACGCGACGCTCGCGGTCGCGATGAACCGGATCGGCGGCAAGTCGAACACCGGCGAAGGCGGCGAGGACCAGAAGCGCTATCGCAACGAACTGCGCGGCATTCCGATCAAGTCGGGCGAGACGATGAAGTCGGTGATCGGCGACGAGATCGTCAGCGACATTCCGCTGAAGGACGGCGATTCGCTGCGCTCGAAGATCAAGCAGGTCGCGTCGGGCCGTTTCGGCGTCACCGCCGAGTACCTCGCATCGGCCGACCAGATCCAGATCAAGATGGCGCAGGGCGCGAAGCCGGGCGAAGGCGGCCAGCTGCCGGGCCACAAGGTGTCGGAATACATCGGCAAGCTGCGTTACTCGGTGCCGGGCGTCGGCCTGATCTCGCCGCCGCCGCACCACGACATCTACTCGATCGAGGATCTGGCGCAGCTGATCCACGACCTGAAGAACGTGAACCCGAGCGCGAGCATCTCCGTGAAGCTCGTGTCGGAAGTGGGCGTGGGCACGGTCGCGGCCGGTGTCGCGAAGGCGAAGGCCGACCACGTCGTGATCGCCGGCCATGACGGCGGCACGGGCGCGTCGCCGCTGTCGTCGGTCAAGCATGCGGGCACGCCGTGGGAGCTCGGCCTCGCCGAAACGCAGCAGACGCTGGTGCTGAACCGCCTGCGCGGCCGCATCCGCGTGCAGGCCGACGGCCAGATGAAGACCGGCCGCGACGTCGTGATCGGCGCGCTGCTCGGCGCGGACGAATTCGGCTTCGCGACGGCGCCGCTCGTCGTCGAAGGCTGCATCATGATGCGCAAGTGCCACCTGAACACATGCCCGGTCGGCGTCGCGACGCAGGATCCGGTGCTGCGCGCGAAGTTCAAGGGCCAGCCCGAGCACGTCGTGAACTACTTCTTCTTCGTCGCCGAGGAAGTGCGCGAGATCATGGCGCAGCTCGGCATCGCGAAGTTCGACGACCTGATCGGCCGCGCCGACCTGCTCGACACCCGCAAGGGCATCGAGCACTGGAAGGCGAAGGGCCTTGACTTCTCGCGCGTGTTCTACCAGCCGGAAGAATGCGAGGACGTCGCGCCGCGTCACGTCGACGTGCAGGATCACGGCCTCGAGCGCGCGCTCGACCACGTGCTGATCGAGAAGGCGAAGGCCGCGATCGAGAACGGCGAGCACGTGTCGTTCATCCAGCCGGTGCGCAACGTGAACCGGACGGTCGGCGCGATGCTGTCGGGCGTGATTGCGAAGAAGCACGGCCACGACGGCCTGGCCGACGACGCGGTGCACATCCAGCTGAAGGGCACGGCCGGCCAGAGCTTCGGCGCGTTCCTCGCGAAGGGCGTGACGCTCGACCTCGTCGGCGACGGCAACGACTACGTCGGCAAGGGCCTGTCGGGCGGCCGGATCATCATCCGCCCGACCAACGACTTCCGCGGCAAGTCCGAGGAAAACATCATCTGCGGCAACACGGTGATGTACGGCGCGATCGAAGGCGAAGCCTTCTTCCGCGGCGTGGCGGGCGAGCGCTTCTGCGTGCGCAACTCGGGCGCGACGGCGGTCGTCGAAGGCACGGGCGACCACGGCTGCGAATACATGACGGGCGGCACGGTCGTCGTGCTTGGCGAGACCGGGCGCAACTTCGCGGCCGGCATGTCGGGCGGCCTCGCGTACATCTACGATCCGGAAGGCACGTTCGCGGCCAAGTGCAACAAGTCGATGGTCGCGCTCGAGCCGGTGCTGCAGCAGGCCGAACAGGAGCGCACGGTCGACCGCGCGCTCTGGCACGAAGGCACGACGGACGAAGCGCTGCTCAAGGGGCTCGTCGAGCGTCATTTCCAGTTCACGGGTTCGCCGCGCGCGAAGTCGCTGCTGGAAAACTGGGACGCGGCGCGCCGCCAGTTCGTGAAGGTGTTCCCGCACGAATACAAGCGCGCGCTGGGCGAGATCGGTGCGAAGAAGGCGGCGAAGGAAGTGCTGGCCGCCTGAGCGACGAACGACATAGCGAATGCCGCACGCGCCTGACGGCCGCGCGCGGCTCCCCCACCCGATACATCGAACAGAAGAGCACCTTATGGGCAAGGCAACCGGTTTTCTGGAGTTCGAACGCCGCCACGAGGCGTACGAAGCACCGCTCACGCGCGTGAAGCACTACAAGGAATTCGTCGCGGCGCTGACTGACGCGGACGCGAAGGTCCAGGGCGCGCGCTGCATGGATTGCGGCATCCCGTTCTGCAACAACGGCTGCCCGGTCAACAACATCATCCCGGACTTCAACGATCTCGTTTACCGCCAGGACTGGCAGCAGGCGATCGAAGTCCTGCACTCGACCAACAACTTCCCCGAGTTCACGGGCCGCATCTGCCCGGCGCCGTGCGAGGCGGCGTGCACGCTCGGGATCAACGACGACCCGGTCGGCATCAAGTCGATCGAGCACGCGATCATCGACAAGGCTTGGGGCGAAGGCTGGGTGAAGCCGCTGCCGGCCGAGCACAAGACCGGCAAGAAGGTCGCGGTCGTCGGTTCGGGCCCCGCGGGCCTCGCCGCCGCGCAGCAGCTCGCGCGCGCGGGCCACGACGTGACGGTGTTCGAGAAGAACGACCGTATCGGCGGCCTGCTGCGTTACGGGATTCCCGATTTCAAGCTCGAGAAGTGGCTGATCGATCGCCGCATGCGCCAGATGGAAGCGGAAGGCGTGACGTTCCGCACCAGCGTGTTCATCGGCAAGGAGCCGCTGCCCGAGTCGATCGGCAGCCTCGCGAAGGAAACCATCTCGCCGGACACGCTGAAGGAAGAGTTCGACGCGGTCGTGATCGCCGGCGGTTCGGAAACGCCGCGTGACCTGCCGGTGCCGGGCCGCGAGCTCGCGGGTGTTCATTTCGCGATGGACTTCCTGCCGCAGCAGAACCGCGTGAACGCGGGCGACAAGCTCGTCGACCAGCTGCTCGCGAAGGGCAAGCACGTGATCGTGATCGGTGGCGGCGATACGGGTTCGGACTGCGTCGGCACGTCGAATCGCCACGGCGCGAAGCAGGTCACGCAGTTCGAGCTGCTGCCGCAGCCGCCGGAAGAGGAAAACAAGCCGCTCGTGTGGCCATACTGGCCGATCAAGCTGCGCACGTCGTCGTCGCATGAGGAAGGCTGCGAGCGTGACTGGGCGGTCGCGACGAAGCGTCTCGAAGG
Source organism: Burkholderia sp. BCC0398 (assembly GCF_902833245.1). Classification (NCBI taxonomy): domain Bacteria; kingdom Pseudomonadati; phylum Pseudomonadota; class Betaproteobacteria; order Burkholderiales; family Burkholderiaceae; genus Burkholderia; species Burkholderia sp. BCC0398. The sequence continues at coordinate 527,752 of NZ_CADFEM010000002.1, read as the reverse complement.
CAAGAACGGCAAGGTCGAGAAGCTGATCGCGGTGCGCGTCGAGTGGAAGGACGGCAAGATGCAGGAAGTGCCGGGTTCCGAGTTCGAGATGAAGGCCGATCTCGTGCTGCTCGCGATGGGCTTCACGCAACCGGCCGCGCCGGTGCTCGACGCGTTCGGCGTCGCGAAGGACGCGCGCGGCAATGCGCGCGCGGCGACCGAAGGCGATCGTTCGTACTACACGTCGGTCGACAAGGTGTTCGCGGCAGGCGACATGCGTCGCGGCCAGTCGCTCGTGGTGTGGGCGATCCGCGAAGGCCGCCAGTGCGCGCGCTCGGTCGATGCATACCTGATGGGGCATTCGGAACTGCCGCGCTGAGCTGAATCGCGCGAGCGGGTTTCGATGAACGCCGGGCGTCCGAGAGGGCGCCCGGTTTTTTTATTTCTGAAGCTGTGGGCGATCGTGGGTTTGTCTGGTTGGGGCGCCCAACTGCTCGATGGCTCGCCCGTAGCTTGCAAGCTGCTCGTTGCAATCGATCATTGCGGTGTATCGGGTTTCGTCAACGCGCAGCGAGAATTCCCACACACCGAGCTTCCACGCGTGATACTGCGGCGCGCCGTCGAACCGGATGCTGTCCGGCGGTATTCCATGCTCTTCGAGAAGACGGGCCTGGACTTTTTTCCGTAGTGCATCGACGGACATGTCGGGGCAACTGCCTTCGGTCCGCTCATATCGGGATGTCGCGACGACGATGAACAGTAGTGTATAGGCGCAGATTACTGCGCCAACCAGCCAAAGAACTAGCCTGAGAACGCCTCGCATGGCTTTGGAAATCATGAAGGGCTCGATTGGACGTAAAGAACATGTGAGATTGACTCGGGCAGCCACATTTCCGGAGCCGCCCGGCCGCATGTTAGCGAGGCGGGCGCATTAGTCCACCGAGCGACGGTCTATGGACTGCCTGAGGGGGGCGTGTGCCTGCATTCTTCACCGGCCGTTGGCCTGAGAACGACAGATGTTTTTCACCGAAAAAATTGATTTGATAGTCCTTGTGTCCCAAGACGGCGCCGAGCTTGGCGAGAAACGTCGTCGCAGCCTCCTGCAGGAATGGTCGGTTTGAAGGATCTGCATCGAACCGATCGGGATTGAGTGAGTAGTAGCCGTCAAACCGATATGTATCGTCCTCAAGCATCACAAGCGTGCCACGTATTCTGCCGGATACTCGTCCAAAGACTGAGGCGCTCCAGAGGTCCTTTGTTCCGTGATTGAAGATGTTGGTGCTGAAAGCGGTGTCGAACGAGTAGGTGCCGGGGCCGTACCCAGGATTCTCAACGGCTTTCGTTATTTCTCTGAAATCTGCAATGCTCATTTTCAAGTTGAGAGATTCAATGTTGATGGTTTGTTGGGTTCCATCTCCGTGTATCCAGTGATTAATTGCTTCGACGAACATCAATGGGTTTCCATACGATGAAAATGTGCTCGTCGGAGGGATGCCGTGTGACTGACCAATGTATATGCCGAATAATGCAGTGATGTTGGCATATTGCCCCGGCTCGAAGCTAAATCCATATTGGTTGGCGCCGGGTAGATGCTTGTAGCCACCAAGGGCCAGCCACGGAGTGAAGCCGCCCACCAGTGTTAGTTGATTTCGCCAGAACGCTGTGTCGTTTTTGCCAAATATCTCAAGGTGTTTGAGGAACATCTCGGTGGCGCGGATCATGTTTCCCGTGTTTGCAAAATGCAACATGAAATTTGATGTGCAATACTGATTGAAGCAAACCGTCGGTGCTGGAATTCCGGCACCCGGATTGGCGCCGGGAATGTCGTTTACCTTGACGCCGAAATCACCGAAATTGAAATCCGGTGGTTTTGGTGTTGTGATCGTGATGGGCGGAAGAACATTGTTCTGAGCCATGGCCGTCGCGTGCTTCAGCAGCGTGCCAAATGGGAGCACTGTTGACGCAACCAGCAAACGTCGTCGCATCAAAGGCTGTTGTTCTTCTTTGGAGGATTGGTTTATCTGTTTCCAAGGATTACGTGTCGTCATTTCATATCCCATGCAGTGGTGATTTCGATGATTGATTCGCAGGCCTGAACGTAAGACGGTTATATTTTTTTCTACGGTCGGCAAGGAATTTCCCCTGCACGTCTTCGTGACGAAGTCATCTGGATCGATCCTGCAAACTGGTACGAAACGAGATTCATGGAGGCATGCGACGGCCGCGCCTTGTCTCGTAATCCCCCGTATGCCGGCTCTGGGCAAGGGAAAGCTGAAGATGCAGAGGCGGCTGGCTGCTCCGTTCCCATTGCGTAGCGCTCTGACAAGCGTCGAGAAAAATCGAAATGCGGGAACGCTTTTCTCGACATGTCCTGTTGGCGGGAAATGTGTCCAACAGTTACGAGGTGGTCTAAGGCGAAGAAGGGTATTTGTTCAGGAGACGTATAACTGACGGGGATTCAAACCTGCTGCGGCAAGCGCGGTTTGAGGATTACTGCCGTATCAGCCGGTCGCCGGAAATCATTGCGCTGGGTTTGCTGAGTGAAGCATCCGAGTTTCTTTCGAACCCGGTGATGTGATCGTCGCGACGCAGCGGGTCCGATCGCCGATCGAATCCGGACCGGCCGGGCGTGCCGGCATGGCAGCGGGGCGCCGACGAATCCAAGTTCGTCGATGACGATCCCTGCTTTATGCGAACGGCAAGAATGCCTGTTTCGAACTTCGTGATCGATGTGTTGGGACAGCGTACGATTCATGATGCTTCCGGCATATTGCGCGCCAGGCTGCTGCCTCTGGCAAGCGCCCGCATTTCCGCCGAGCGGCGCCTAACCTGATCACATCGGGTGCCGATTTTCCGTGATTCTCAATCCTTTCATTTTGTAATGATCCTTGAGAACTGTCATATCATGTCGCCCCTCGGGCCGCGCTCGCGGTCGCCGCACATGACTGACGCTATTTACAAGGACTCTGGATGGAAGCATTCGTGCATGGCCTGATCGCCGCCGTCAACGGCGTGTTGTGGAACTACGTGCTGATCGCGCTGCTGCTCGGCGTCGGTGCGTGGTTCACGTTGCGATTCCGGATGATCCAGCTGAAGGCGCTGCTCCTCAGCATGAAGCTGGTCGGCAGCAAGGGTGAACCGGGCAGCATTTCGTCGTTCCAGGCGTTCGCGACCGGGCTCGCGAGCCGCGTCGGCACCGGCAACATCGCCGGCGTCGCGGTCGCGCTGACGGTCGGCGGGCCGGGCGCGATCTTCTGGATGTGGATGACCGCGCTCGTCGGGATGTCGTCCGCGTTCGTCGAGGCGACGCTCGCGCAGATCTTCAAGGTGTCGCACCCGGACGGCAGCTATCGCGGCGGCCCCGCGTACTACATCCAGACGGGCCTGCGCTCGCGCGGCTTCGGCGTGCTGTTCTCGCTGTCGCTGATCCTCGCGTTCGGCTTTGTGTTCAACGCGGTGCAGGCCAATGCGATCGCCGATGCGTTCCATACGTCGTTCGGCTGGCGCCGCGAGACGGTCGGCGTCGGACTCGTGCTGCTCTCCGCGCCGATCATCTTTGGCGGAATCCGCCGCATCGCGACCGTCGCGCAGGTGATCGTGCCACTGATGGCGATCGGCTACCTCGCGCTCGCGGTCTACGCGGTCGCGACGCACATCGCGCTGGTGCCCGGCGTGATCGCGCTGATCGTGAAGAGCGCGTTCGGCCTCGAGCAGGCGGCCGGCGGCCTGACCGGCTATGCGGTCAGCCAGGCGATCGCGATCGGCGTGAAGCGCGGGCTGTTCTCGAACGAGGCGGGGATGGGCAGCGCGCCGAACGCGGCCGCGACCGCGAGCACGCGCCACCCCGTCACGCAGGGGCTGATCCAGATGCTCGGCGTGTTCGTCGATACGATCGTGATCTGCAGCGCGACCGCGTTCGTGATCCTGCTGTCGGGCCAGTACGCGCTCGGCACCGGGATGGAAGGCGCGGCGCTCACGCAGCGCGCGATCTCGAGCCACGTCGGCGACTGGGGCGGCATCTACATGGCCGTCGCGATCTTCTTCCTCGCGTTCTCGTCGGTGATCGGCAACTACGCGTATGCGGAAGGCAACGTCGAATTCATCACGAAGCGGCGCGGCGGGCTGCCGCTGTTCCGCATCGCCGTGCTCGGCATGGTGATGTTCGGCAGCGTCGGGCAACTGCCGCTCGTGTGGGCGATGGCCGATACGAGCATGGGGCTGATGGCGATCATCAACCTGATCGCGATCCTCGCGCTCGGCAAGTACGCGCACGCCGCGTGGGCCGACTATCGCCGCCAGCGCGCGTCGGGCGTCGCCGATCCGGTGTTCACGCGCAACACGATCCCCGAACTCGCGCGCGTGCTGCCGGCCGACGTGTGGGGCGAGCATGGCCCGCTGCCGCGGCGTCCGGCGTCGATCGATGCGGTGGCCGAAGTGCGCGTGGTGGTGCGCGAGTCATGAACGGCGACCGGCTCCGTGCGTTCGTCGCGCTGATGCCCGATGCGGCATCGCGCGACGCGCTGCACGCGTTGCCGGTCACCCGTGGCGCGCGGCGCACACTGCCCGCGCAACTGCACATGACGCTCGCGTTCATCGGCGCAATCGAGCGGGAGCGGTGCGACGCGCTGGCCGCGTACCTGCCCGCGCTCGCCGCCGCGCATGCGCTGCCGTCGTTGCCGGTCGAGCGGATCGCGTGGTGGCCGAGCCTGCCGCGCGCACGGCTGATCGTTGCGGAGCTCGCTTCCGATGCCGCTTGCGTCGCGCTGAATGCGGGGCTGGCGGCGCTGATGCAGGAACTCGGCGTGCCGGCCGACCGGCGGCCGTTCCGGCCGCACGTGACGCTCGCGCGCCTGCCGCACGATGCGGTCGGCCAGCCCGCGCACGGCGGCGCGCCGGGGCGGCCTGTCGAGGTGCGCGTCGAAGCGCTGACGTTGTTCGAAAGCCGGCTGTCGCAGGAGGGCGTGTCGCATCGGCCGATCGTGTCGGCGCCGATCGCCCCGGCCGAATGCCGGACGCCGCCGCGGTAGCGACACGCGCTGACGACCGCGCGCCATGCCGCCGGTCGCGACCGCGCATCGCTTCGACGGCATGACCCGCTGGCTGCACTACCGGTCGTAACGCGCGAGCGTCAGCCCGGCCAGATCGATCTCCGGTACGCGCCCGGTGACGAGATCCGCGACCACCTTTCCCGACCCCATCGACATTGCCCAGCCTGTCGAGCCGTGGCCGACGTTGAGCCAGAGACCCTCGATCCCGCTCGCGCCGAGCAGCGGCGGCCCGTCGGGCGTCATCGGCCGGCGGCCGACCCAGAAGCGCGCCGACGCGCGGTCGGCCGCATGCGGGAACCAGTCGTCGAGCACCTTCATCAGCGTGTCGAGCGCCTGCTGCCGCAGCGCCGCGCGGCGGTTGCCGAGCTCCGCGGTGCCCGCGACGCGCAGCGTCGGGCCGAAGCGCGTGATCGCGGTCTTCAGCGATTCGTCCATCAGCGCGGCGCTTGGCGCCTTTTCGTCGTCGACGACCGCGAGCGTGGCCGAGTAGCCCTTCACCGGATACAGCGGCACGTCGATGCCGTGCGGTCGCAGCAGGCCGGCGCTGTCGACGCCGAGCGCGACGACGATCGCGTCCGCAGCGAGCAGCGCATCGCGTTGACCGGCCGCGCCTGCTTCGAGCGAGTCGACCCGCACGCCGCGCACCTTGCCGCCCGCGACATCAAGCGCTCGAATGCCGGTGCGGAACCGGAACGTCACGCCGTTCGCCTCGCACAGCGTCCGCAGTTCGCGGGTGAAGCGCGCGCAGTCGCCGGCTTCGTCGTCGGGCAGGTAAATGCCGCCGACGGGGGCCTGCCTGGCCCAGCGCAGGCCCGGCTCGATCGCGGTACAGCCGGCCGCGTCCAGTTCGCGAAACGCGATGCCGGCATCGCGCAGCACCTTCAGCGCGGGCTGCGCCATCTGGACGTCGAACGCGCCGCGCAGCAGTTGCAGGTAACCGCGGCTCGCGCCGTAGTCGAATGGATAGCGCTCGCGAAACGCATGCAGGCACGCGCGGCTGTAATACGCGATGCGCTGCATCCGCTGCTTGTTCACGCGGAACCGCTCGAACTCGCATTCGCGCAGCCAGCGCGCGATCCAGCGCCACTGGGCGGCATCGAGCGTCGGCCGGAAGATCAGCGGCGACGCGGGCTTGAACAGGTACTTGAGGATCTTGCCGGGCATCCCGGGCGCGGCCCACGGCGTCACGTAGCCGGGTGCGATCACGCCCGCGTTGCCGAGGCTGGTCGCTTGCGCGACGTCGGCCTCGCGTTCGATCACGGTGACGTCGCAGCCTGCTTCGCGCAGGTGCCAGGCGGTGGTGACGCCGATCACGCCGGCGCCGAGAACGATCACGTGCATGCGGTGTCCGGGATGAAACGGTGGCTCACGACGCGACGGCCGGATCGTCGGCGAGCGACTTGCCGCGCGTTTCCGGCAGCACGAGCGCCGCGACGATCACGAGCAGGTAGCCGCCGCCCGCGACGAGGCCGATCGCCTTCACGAGCGACATCGATTGCGACAGCGCGCCGACGAGGATCGGGAAGAACGAGCCGAGCCCGCGGCCGAGGTTGTAGCAGAAGCCCTGGCCCGAGCCGCGGATCGCGCCCGGATACAGCTCCGACAGATACGCGCCGACGCCCGCGAAGATGCCTTGCACGACGATGCCGAGCGGAAAGCCGAGCAGCAGCATCGCGGTATCGGTGATCGGCAGCATCGTGTACGCCATGCCGAGCGAGAAAGACCCGATCGCGAACAGGATGAACGACGCGCGGCGGCCGAGCCGGTCGGACAGGATCGCGCCGACCACGTAGCCGACGAACGAGCCGACGATCAGCACGACCAGATAGCCGCTCGTGTTGAACACCGACAGGTGACGCACGGTTTTGAGATAGGTGGGCAGCCACGTCGTGATCGCGTAGTAGCCGCCGAGCATGCCGGTGCACAGCGCGCTGCCGAACAGCGTCGCGCGCAGGTGCGGCGGCGAGAAGATTTCGAGGAAGTGGCCCGACACACGGCCTTCGTCGCGCGCGCGGCGCGTGGCCGTGTAGATGTCGGGATCGCTGACGTTGCGGCGGATGTACAGGATCCACAGCGCGGGCACGATGCCGATCCAGAAGCACGCGCGCCAGGCGACCTGCTCGGGCAGCAGTGCGAAGAACGCCCAGTAAAGGATCGCGGCCGCGCCCCAGCCGAACGACCAGCTGCTCTGCACGGTGCCGACGGCCTTCGCGCGATGCTCGGGCGAGCGGATCGTCTCGGCCATCATGATCGTCACGACCGACCATTCGCCGCCGAAGCCGAAACCCTGCAGCGTGCGCGTGGCCAGCAACTGCCAGAACGAATGCGTGAAGCCGGACAGGCACGTGAACAGCGCGAACGTCGCGATCGTCCACTGCAGCACGCGCACGCGGCCGTAGCGGTCGGCGAGGATGCCGGCGACCCAGCCGCCGATCGCCGACGAGATCAGCGAACTGGTCGCGATCATCCCGGCTTCGCTCTTCGTCATGCCCCAGGTGGCGATCAGCGTCGGAATCAGGAACGAATAGATCATGAAGTCGAACGCATCGACCGCATAGCCGCCGAATCCGGCGTACAGCGTCCGGCGCTCGCGCGTCGACAATGCGTTGAACCACTGGAATGCCTGCATGCTTGCCGCCCCCTCTCTTGTCTCGTCCCGCGCTGCCGCGTCGCGGTTATTTTACGGGCGCGTTCGGGCGCGCCAAAAAGGCGGATGCAGGGTCGTGCGGGAAAGCGGGGAGGAGGAAAGACGCGTCAGAGCGTCAGGCCGCCGTCGACGTGGATGACCTGGCCGGTGATCTGCCGCGCCGCATCCGACAGCAGGAACGCGATCAGCGCGGAGACGTCGTCGGGTTCGGCGATGCGGCCGAGCGGCGTCGCCTGTTCGGCCTGCGCCCACGCGGCGGCGTTGCCGGCGCTCGGCCCGTGGTCCTTGCGCGTGAAGCCCGGTGCGACCGCGTTGACGGTGATGCCGGGCGCGGCGAATTCGGCGGCTGCGCTACGCACCAGCGATTCCAGCGCGGCCTTCGCGGCGGCGGTCGCCGCGAACGGCGCATCGGCGCGGTAGCGGTGTGCGACGAACGAACTGACCGCGACGATCCGCGGGGCGGCCGACGCTTCGAGCAGCGGCCGCGCGCGGCCCGCGAGCGCGGAGAACGCACCGGGCATCACCGCGAACGCGGACGCGAGCGCATCCGCGGACAGATCGGAAAAGGATTGCCGCGCGGCGAAGCCGGCGTTTGCGACGAGCTGGTCGAGCCGGCCGAAGCGGGTGGCGACGGCATCGACGAGCGTCGCGGCAATACCCGGCTCGCCGAGATCGCCGGTCAGCGTCAGGCATTCCGCGCCGGCCGCCGTGCACGCTTGTGCGACGTCGGCGAGCCGTGCGCGTGCCGCATCGTCCGCGCCGCGCGCATGCAGCGCCAGCGCGACGCCGGGTGCCGAGAGCCGCCGCGCGAGCGCCGCGCCGATCCCCGCACCTGCGCCGGTGATCAGCGCAATCCGCACGAGGTGCGCGGCGCGTGGGCTCACGCAGCGACCTTGTCGTCGTCGTTCACGCGCTCGACGTTGATCGTGCCGATATGGAACGCGGCCAGCGATTCGCGGTGCGCGATGCTGACGATCGCGGCCTTCGGCAGCCGTTCGGCGAACAGGTGATAGAGGCGCGCTTCGTTGTCGGCATCGAGCGCGCTGGTTGCTTCGTCGAGGAACAGGAAGTCGGGCTTGTGCAGCAGCACGCGCGCGCCGGCCAGGCGCTGCTGTTCGCCCGGCGACAGCACGCGGGTCCAGTGCGCGGTTTCGTCGAGGCGCTCGACGTAATCCCCGAGGCGGCACGCGCGCAGCGCATCGCGGCACGCTTCGTCGCTGAACGCGTCGGGCGTCGCCGGATAGGTGAGCGCGGCCTTCAGCGTGCCGATCGGCAAGTAGCTGGTTTGCGGCACGAACATCATCCGCGCGCCGACCGGCGCGTCGATCGCGCCGTCGCCGAACGGCCACAGGCCCGCGAGCGCGCGCATGAACGTGCTCTTGCCGGAACCCGACTTGCCGATCACGAGCCAGCGCGAACCGGGCTCGATCGTGACGTCGCCGATGTTCGCCAGCGCGTTGCCGTTCGGCAGCGCGAGCTTCAGCGACGACGTGGACAGTTCCGCTGCGTCGACGTAATGCAGGTTGATGCCGCCGTGCTCGGTCGCGGGCGACAGACTTTCCTTCAGGTGCGACGTGCCCATCACGCGCTTGAATTCGCGCAGACGGTTGACGGTGGCGCGCCATTCGACGAGGGTCGAGTAGCTGTTGATGAACCACGAGAACGAATCGCTGACGGTGCCGAACGCGGACGAGATCTGCATCAGCACGCCGAACGAGAACGCACCGGCAAAGTAGCGCGGCGCGGCCACGACGAGCGGGAAGATGATCGCGATCTGTCCGTAGAAGCTCAGCACGAACGTGAGCCGCTTCGTGTACTTCATCACGCGCCACCAGTTGTCGCGGATGCGCATGAAGAGGGTCTGCGCGTTGCCGGTCTCGGTCTTCTCGCCGTCGTAGAACGCGATCTGCTCGGCGTTCTCGCGCACGCGGATCAGCCCGAAGCGGAAATCGGCCTCGACGCGCTGCTGCTGGTAGTTGATCGACACGAGCGGATGGCCGACCTTCTGGATGATCAGCGAGCCGACCACCGCGTACAGCGCGGCCGCCCACACCATGTAGCCGGGAATCGCGATCGGCGTCGCGCCGAGCGTGAACGTCAGCGCGCCGGCGAGCGACCACAGGATCGTGATGAACGACACGAGCGTGACGACCGTCGACAGCAGGTCGAGCGACAGCGCGAGCGTCGTGGTCGCGAACGACTGGAGGTCGTCGGTGATCCGCTGGTCGGGGTTGTCCGCGAGGCGGTCACGCTCGATCCGGTAGAACGCGCGATCGCCGAGCCACTGGCCGAGGAAGCGGTCGGTGAGCCACTGGCGCCAGCGGAAGCCGAGCATTTGCCGCAGGTAGCGGCCGTACACGGCGAGGATGATGAATGCAAAGGCGAGCGCGGAGAACTGCATCAGCAGGTTCGGGAAGTCGTGGACGTCCTTCGACTGCAGCGCGTTGTAGAACTGCGCGTTCCATTTGTTCAGCCGGACGTTGATCCAGACCACGCAGAGGTTGATCGCGATGATCGTGACCAGCAGGCCCCACGCGATTTTCCATTCGGACGATACCCAGTAGGGCTTGATGAGGCTCCATGCGGATACCGGGCGCTCGTCCTGCGGCGCGTCGGAGGCGGAGCGGACGGGATCGATCGATTGGGTCATGTGCTTCCTGATGATGAGCCGGCGCGCGGGCCGGGCGAAACCGGGCGCGCGCCGCGATACGGCATGCCGGGGCGCGGCGCCGACTGACGGCGGGCGTCCGGATGGTCGCCCGTGCGTCTTAAACGGCACTTAAAAACCGGCGGTGACGCGGCAACCGGCCGCTCGTGCGGCCGGCCTGCGGGCATTGTGCCAGAGCGGCGCGACACGCCGGCGAAATTGCCGCAAGGGGGACAGTTTGCGGCGCTTTCCGCTTTTATGGTCTAATGGCCGACGACGAAACAGGGGTGCTTCGTGGCGCGGCCGGCGGATGTTCCGGGCAGCGCGGCGAGGCTGAGAAAGACCCTTCGCACCCGATCCGGGTAATACCGGCGAGGGAAGTTTCTGATCCCGCCGGGCCGCGCTGGCCGCCATCCCACATGGTCAGCGCCCGAGTCCCGCCCGGCCGGCCTTTGCTGCCGGTTTCGTCCTTTTGGGTACGCGCATTGCGCGTTACGGAAGGAATGATGGCCGCACAATCTTCAGTCTTTTGCAGGGTCCCCGGCCCGATATCGCATGCGTTCGCATGCAACGGCGCGCGCGCGTCGGCGTTCGTCGCGCGTGACCGCGCGGAGGGCGCGCGATGAACGTCCGCGATGCACGGCCCGATTTCGCGGTGCTCGGCGGTGGTCTCGTCGGCCGCCTGATCGCGTGGCGCCTCGCCGGCGACGGGCACCGCGTCGCGCTTTACGAGCGCGGCGGCCCCGACGGCGAGCAGTCGGCCGCGTGGATCGCGGCCGCGATGCTCGCGCCGCTCGCGGAAGCCGCCAGCGCGGAGCTGCTGATCACCGAGCTCGGCGCCGCGTCGCTCGCGCGCTGGCCGCAGTGGCTCGTGGAACTGCCCGAACCCGTCTTCTTCCAGCAGCACGGCACGCTCGTCGTCTGGCATCACGCGGACCGCGCGGAGGCGCCGTTGTTCGAGCGGCGCGTGCGCGCGAATGCGCCGGCCGACTTGTTCGACGGCGGCTTCGTGACGCTGGCCGGTGCGCAGGTCGACGCGGCCGAACCCGCGCTCGCGGGCCGCTTCGCGCGCGGGCTGCTGCTGCCGCGCGAAGGCCAGCTCGACAATCGCCAGGCGCTGCGCGCGCTCGCGGCGGGCCTCGCCGAACGCGGCGTCGCGCTGCACTGGCACACGCCGGTCGACGACGCGAACCTGCCCGCCGCGCATTTCACGATCGATTGCCGCGGGCTCGGCGCGAAACCCGCGCTGCCTGCGCTGCGCGGCATCCGCGGCGAAGTCGCGCGCGTGCATGCGCCCGGCATCGGGCTCACCCGGCCCGTGCGGCTGCTGCATCCGCGCTACCCGCTGTACGTCGCGCCGAAGCAGGACGATCTCTATGTGATCGGCGCGACCGAGGTGGAGGGCGAGGACATGTCGCCCGTCAGCGTGCGCTCCGCGCTCGAACTGCTGAGCGCGGCGTTTTCCGTGCATCCGGCGTTCGGCGAGGCGCGCATCCTCGAACTCAACGCGCAGTGCCGGCCGACGCTGCCCGATCATCGCCCGGCGGTGATCTGGGACGGCGCGTCGACGCTCGCCGTCAACGGCCTGTACCGGCACGGCTTCATGATCGCGCCGGAAGTCGCGCACGCGGCCGTCGCGTTCGCGCAGGCCGCGCTCGGCGGCGCGCTCGGCAATCCTGACGCGTTCGCCGCGTGGCGCGACGCCGCGCGCTGGCCGACGCTGCTTCATCACCGCAACGACGCGCGCCAGCCGGCCTGACGCGCGCCGCCGACCGAATCCGACCGAGCCTCATGGATATCCAGATCAATCAACAGACCCTGACGTTGCCCGACGGCGCGACCGTGGCCGACGCGCTGGCCGCGTACGGCGCGCGTCCGCCGTACGCGGTGGCGTTGAACGGCAACTTCGTCGCGCGCACGCAGCATGCGGCGCGCGCGCTCGCGGCGGGCGACAAGCTCGACGTCGTGCACCCCGTTGCGGGCGGCTGAGCGCCGCCGGTCCGTCCCCGCTCTTCCAGGAAAACGACATGACGTCCCACCCCTCCGCCGATGCGCTGACGCTGTACGGCGAAACTTTCGCAAGCCGCGTGCTGCTCGGCACGTCGCGCTATCCGTCGCTGCAGTCGCTGTCCGATTCGATCGCCGCGTCGCGTCCCGGGATGGTGACGGTCGCGCTGCGCCGCCAGATGACGGGCGGCACCGCCGAAGCCGGCTTCTTCGACCTGCTCAAGCGCCACGCGGTGCCGCTGCTGCCGAATACGGCCGGCTGTCAGACCGTCGCCGAAGCGGTGACGACCGCGCACATGGCGCGCGAGGTATTCGATACCGACTGGATCAAGCTCGAACTGATCGGCGACGACTACACGCTGCAGCCCGACCCGGTCGGGTTGATCGAGGCCGCCGCGCAACTGGTCAAGGACGGCTTCAAGGTGCTGCCGTACTGCACCGAGGATCTCGTGATCGGCCGGCGCCTGCTCGACGTCGGCTGCGAGGCGCTGATGCCGTGGGGCGCGCCGATCGGCACCGGCAAGGGCGTCGTGAATCCGTACGGGCTGCGCGTGCTGCGCGAACGGCTGCCGGACGTGCCGCTGATCGTCGACGCCGGGCTCGGCGTGCCGTCGCACGCGTGCCAGGTGATGGAATGGGGCTTCGACGGCGTGCTGCTGAACACGGCCGTGTCGCAGGCCACGCATCCGGAGATCATGGCGCGCGCGTTCGCGCAGGGCGTCGAGGCCGGCCGCGCCGCGTATCTCGCCGGCCCGATGGATGCGCGCGACACCGCGCACGCGAGCACGCCGGTCGTCGGGATGCCGTTCTGGCACCAGGATGGGGGCGGCGCATGAGCGCGCGTTTCGCCGATGCGTTCTGGCCGCCGGCCGACGAGCTGGCCGAAGCGGCCGAGCGGATTCGCGCGCGGCTCGGCGACTGGCCGGACGGCGCGGCGCCGTGGCGGCTCTGCGTGGCGGCGCCTGACGTGCCCGCCGATGGCGACGTGCTGATCGTGTCGGCCGGCGATCGTGCCGCGCAGGCGCGCGCGTCGGCCGTGTCGCGGCCTGCGTCGCCGGACGCGGTGGCGATCGAATTCGACGAGCAGGGCGCCGTGCTGCATGCGGCCGGCGTGCGCTACGCGCTCGACGCCGCGCATCCGCTCGCGGACGACTGGATCGCGGCGCTCGCCGCTTTCCTCGATTGCGGCTTCGCGCCGGTCGACGCGCTGGTGCTCGCGCTGGCGTGGCGCGACGGCGACGAGACGGGCGCCGCCGATGCATGGCCGGTCGATGCCGCGCAATTCCCGCGCGTCGCCGGGCTGCCGCCTGCGCCGGAACCGGCATTTGCGCCGTGTCCCGCGCGGCTCGGCCTCTATCCGGTCGTGCCGAGCGCCGAATGGGTCGAGCGCGTGCTCGACGGCGGCGCGCGAACCGTGCAACTGCGCGTGAAGGACGCGACGCCGGACGCGCTACGCCGGGAAATCGCGCGCGCGGTCGCGGCCGGGCGCCGCTATCCCGATGCGCGCGTGTTCATCAACGATCACTGGCAAATCGCTGCAGAAGAAGGCGCATACGGCGTGCATCTCGGCCAGGAGGACCTCGAAACGGCCGATCTGGCAGCGATCGCGCGCGCGGGCCTGCGGCTCGGACTGTCGAGCCACGGTTATTACGAGATGTTGCGGGCGCTGCACGAGCGGCCGAGCTATCTCGCGCTCGGCCCCGTGTACGCGACCGCCACCAAGGCCGTCGCCGCGCCGCCGCAGGGCCTCGCCCGGATTGCCCGCTACGCGCGCTTCGCCGGCGCGAGCGCGCCGCTCGTCGCGATCGGCGGGGTCGGGCTCGATACGCTGCCGGCCGTGCTGGCGACGGGCGTCGGCAGCGTCGCGGTGGTCAGCGCGGTCACGGGCGCGGACGACTATCGGACGGCGCTTGTTGCGCTGCAGCAGTGCTTTGCCCGACAATTTGACAATCATTGACCGCAGGGCCCGGAACGGCGTCACGACATCATTCCAATGCAGGCCCTATAATTCGGCGTTCTGCGTAAAAGGACTGTCAGCTCCGTGAGCCCCACTCCTACCGAGACCCTGCTGGAACTTCGCGACGTCGACTTCGGCTACGGCGACCGCCTCGTCCTGTCCAACCTGAACCTGCGCTTCGGGCGCGGGCAGGTCGTCGCGGTCATGGGCGGCTCGGGTTGCGGCAAGACCACCGTGCTGCGCCTGATCGGCGGCCTCGTGCGCGCGAACCGCGGCCAGGTGCTGTTCGACGGCGCCGACGTCGGCGCGCAAACGCGCGACGGCCTGTATGCGCTGCGCCGCAAGATGGGCATGCTGTTCCAGTTCGGCGCGTTGTTCACCGACATGTCGGTGTTCGAGAACGTCGCGTTCGCGCTGCGCGAGCATACCGACCTGCCCGAAGACCTGATCCGCGATCTGGTGCTGATGAAGCTGAACGCGGTCGGGCTGCGTGGTGCGCGCGACCTGATGCCGTCCGAGGTGTCGGGCGGGATGGCGCGCCGCATCGCGCTGGCGCGCGCGATCGCGCTCGATCCGCAGCTCATCATGTACGACGAGCCGTTCGCGGGCCTCGATCCGATTTCGCTCGGCATCACCGCGAACCTGATCCGCACGCTGAACGAGGCGCTCGGCGCGACGTCGATCCTCGTCACGCACGACGTGCCGGAATCGTTCGCGATCGCCGACTACGTGTATTTTCTGGCCAACGGCGGCGTGCTTGCGCAGGGCACGCCAGACGAGCTGCGCGCGTCGACCGATCCGAGCGTGCGGCAATTCATCGACGGCGCGCCGGACGGCCCGTTCAAATTTCATTACACGAGCCCGCCGCTAGCAGCGGATTTCGGCCTCGGCGGAGGGCGCGCATGATCAGCGCGATCGGACGTTACGTCATCGGCGGCCTCGAGCGGGCGGGCTACGGCACGCGCCTGTTCGTGCGCCTCGTGCTGGAATTCTTCCCGCTGCTGCGCCGGCCGCGGCTGGTCACGAAGCAGATCCATTTCCTCGGCAACTATTCGTTCGTGATCATTGCCGTGTCGGGGCTGTTCGTCGGCTTCGTGCTCGGCCTGCAGGGGTATTACACGCTGAACCGCTATGGTTCCGAGCAGGCGCTCGGCCTGCTGGTCGCGCTGTCGCTCGTGCGCGAGCTCGGCCCCGTCGTCACCGCGCTGTTGTTCGCGGGCCGCGCGGGCACGTCGCTGACGGCCGAGATCGGCCTGATGAAGGCCGGCGAGCAACTCACCGCGCTCGAGATGATGGCGGTCGACCCGATCAAGAACGTGATTGCGCCGCGCATGTGGGCGGGCATCATCGCGATGCCGCTGCTGGCCGCGATCTTCAACGCGGTCGGCGTGCTCGGCGGTTACTTCGTCGGCGTCGTGCTGATCGGCGTCGATCCGGGCGCGTTCTGGTCGCAGATGCAGGGCGGGGTCCAGGTCTGGGCCGACGTCGGCAACGGCGTGATCAAGAGCATCGTGTTCGGGTTCGCCGTGACCTTCATTGCACTGTTTCAAGGGTATGAAGCGAAGCCCACGCCCGAAGGCGTGTCGCGCGCGACCACCAAGACGGTCGTGTTCGCGTCGCTCGCCGTACTCGGCCTCGATTTCCTGCTGACCGCGCTGATGTTCAGCTAAGCCTCAGCCAAGCCAAATTTTGGGATGACGATGAAAAAGACTGCTCTCGACTTCTGGGTCGGCCTGTTCGTGGTGGTGGGCTTCCTTGCGGTGCTGTTCCTGGCGCTGAAGGTCGGCAACATGAGCTCGCTGTCGTTTCAGCCGACCTACTCGGTGAGGATGAAATTCGACAACATCGGCGGGCTGAAGCCGCGCGCGGCCGTGAAGAGCGCGGGCGTCGTGGTCGGCCGCGTGAAGTCGATCGGCTTCGACACGAACACGTACCAGGCGCTCGTCACGATCGACGTCGACGGCCAGTACCCGTTCCCGAAGGATTCGTCGGCGAAGATCCTGACGTCGGGCCTGCTCGGCGAGCAATATATCGGCCTCGAGCCGGGCGGCGACACCGAAATGCTGAAGGCGGGCGATACGATCACGATGACGCAATCGGCGATCGTGCTCGAGAACCTGATCGGCCAGTTCCTGTACAGCAAGGCCGCCGATGCGGGCGGTGCGAAGCCGGCATCGGGCGCGCCCGCCGCACCCGCCGCGCCCGCACCAGTGACGGTGCCGGCATCGGCGGTGTCCGGTTCGGCCGGCCAATAACCACACGAGAGAAAACAAGAGGGAATGACCATGCACACGATCCGCATCAGGCACGCCGCGCTGGCGATGGCGGCAGTCGCCGCGTTGAGCGGCTGCGCGACCGTGCAGACGCCGACCAAGGGCGATCCGCTCGAAGGCTTCAACCGGACGATGTACAAGTTCAACGACACCGTCGATACGTACGCGCTGAAGCCGGTCGCGAAGGGCTATCAGTACGTGGTACCGCAGCCGGTGCGCGACAGCGTGACGAACTTCTTCTCGAACATCGGCGACGTCTACATCGCGGCGAACAACATCGTGCAGTTGCGGATCGCGGACGGCGTCGGCGACATCATGCGCGTCGTGATCAACACGGTGTTCGGCGTCGGCGGCCTGTTCGACGTCGCGACGATCGCGAAGCTGCCGAAGCACACGGCCGACTTCGGGATCACGATGGGCCGCTACGGGATGCCGTCGGGCCCGTATCTCGTCCTGCCGCTGCTTGGGCCGAGCACGCTGCGCGACACGGCTGGCCTCGGCGTCGACTACGTCGGCAACCCGCTCACCTACGTGAAGCCGGACGGCCTGAGCTGGGGCCTGTTCGGCGTGAACCTGGTCAACACGCGCTCGAACCTGCTCGGCGCGGGCGACGTGCTGGATGCCGCGGCGCTCGACAAGTATTCGTTCGTGCGCAACGCGTACCTGCAGCGTCGCCAGATGCTGATCAGCAACGCGCGCGGCGAGGCCGCCGCGACGTCGAGCAACGACGCGCTGCCGAAGTACGACCTGCCGGAAGACGGCGCGGCACCGGCGGCAGCCGGCGCGGCCGGTACGGCGGGCGCGGCAGCGGTGGGCGGCGCGGCGCCGGCGCCCGCGTCGGGCGCGGCGGTTGCTGCGCCGGCCTCGGGCACGGCCGAATCGCCGAACCCGGCCAGCGAGACGAACGTGCCGGCGATGCAGGTGGCGCCTCCGTCGCCGGGCGGGTTCCGGTTCCCGAGCATCCGGCTGCACTGACGGATTTACATTCGTTACAGCCGGAAACGATTCAGTCGGTAGCGTATGCGAACTTGCGCGTAAGCTACCTGCTCCAACCTTCGCATCGACTCATTCATGCAGGCCACTATGATGAAAAAACTGTTCCTGATCCCCGTTTTCGCGGCGCTGTTCTCGTTCGGCAGCGCGGCTCACGCGCAAGTCGACCAGTCGAACCCGCAGGCGCTGATCAAGACGGCGACGCAGCAGGTGCTCGACGAAGTCAAGCAGCAGACGATCAAGCAGGGCGACACCAATCGCATCATCACGATCGTCAACAAGGACATCCTGCCGTACACCGATTTCCGCCGCACCACGCAGCTCGCGATGGGCCGCAACTGGCGCACCGCGACGGCCGAGCAGCAACAGCAGGTTCAGGAGCAGTTCAAGCTGCTGCTGATCCGCACGTATTCGGGTGCGCTCGCGCAGCTGAAGCCGGACCAGCAGATCCAGTACCCGCCGTTCCGCGCCGATCCGGCCGACACCGACGTCGTCGTGAAGACGGTCGCGATGAACAACGGCCAGCCGGTCCAGATCGACTACCGCCTGTACAAGACGGCGAACGGCTGGAAGGTGTATGACCTGAACGTACTCGGCGCGTGGCTGATCCAGACGTACCAGCAGCAGTTCAACGAGAAGATCCAGCAAAGCGGCGTCGAAGGGCTGATCCAGTTCCTGACGCAGCGCAACCAGCAACTTGCCGCCGGCAAGCAAGCGTCGTGAGCGGCTTCGAAGCCGGCTCCTCGCTGACCGTCGCGAGCGCGAAGTCCGCGCTCGCGGACGGTCTTGCGCGCATCGGCGCGGGCGCGACCGCCGTCGATTGCGCGGCGCTCACGCAGTTCGATTCGTCCGCGCTCGCCGTGCTGCTCGCATGGCAACGTGCCGCCAAAACGCGCGGCGCAGCTCTCGACATCCTCAATCTCCCTCCGAAGCTCGCCAGCCTCGCGCGCGCGTACGGCGTCGACGCGCTCATCGAAGGCACCGGCCGACATTGACGCTGTCCGATCGACGCCTGCCGCGCCAGCCGGCGCGCGCACGCTTCAGGCCGCGCGCCGCCGGCGCCGGCTCCCCCAGCCGGTTTGCCCTATAATCAAGCGTTTTGCGGGGCAGCCAATCGGCGTCCGGCCCCCATTTTCTTTCGCAGCAAGCACAAAATAGGCGTCGCGGCCCTGGCGTCGCGCACAGTCATGTCAGCCATAGAAATCCGTCACGTCAAGAAGCGCTACAAGTCGCTTCAGGCGCTCAAGGGCGTCAGCCTGTCGGTCGAGGAAGGCGAGTTTTTCGGTCTGCTCGGCCCCAACGGCGCAGGTAAGACCACGCTCATCAGTATCCTCGCCGGACTCGCCCGGGCCGACGAAGGCAGTATCTCGGTGCGCGGTCACGACGTCGTCCAGGATTTCCGCAACGCGCGCCGCTCGCTCGGCGTCGTGCCGCAGGAACTCGTTTTCGACCCGTTCTTCACCGTCCGCGAGACGCTGCGGATCCAGTCCGGCTATTTCGGGCTGCGCCGCAACGACGACTGGATCGACGAAGTGATGGCCAATCTCGATCTCACCGAGAAAGCCGACGCGAACATGCGCGCGCTGTCGGGCGGGATGAAGCGCCGCGTGCTCGTCGCGCAGGCGCTCGTGCACCGGCCGCCGGTGATCGTGCTCGACGAGCCGACCGCCGGCGTCGACGTCGAATTGCGCCAGACGCTGTGGAAATTCATCTCGCGCCTGAACCGCGAGGGCCACACGATCGTGCTGACCACCCATTACCTCGAGGAAGCCGAGTCGCTGTGCGACCGCATCGCGATGCTGCGCCGCGGCGAAGTCGTCGCGCTCGATCGCACCGACGCGCTGCTGCGCCGCTTCGCGGGCCTGCAACTGTACCTGCGGTTCGCGACCGGCGCGCTGCCGGCCGAGCTGCGCGGGCTGGAAACCGACCCGGCCGCGCGCGCGCCGGGCGAGCACCTGCTGCGCCTCGCGAGCTACGACGAGGTCGAACGCATCCTCGCGCAATGCCGTGCGGCCGGCTGCACGTTCGACGAGATCGAGGTCCGCAAGGCCGACCTCGAGGATGTGTTCGTCCAGGTGATGAACGGGGCCGAGGTCATCGAGGGTCTGGCATGAATCAACACTCCCCACGCGAACTGCGTTCGCTGCCGCTCGAAGGGGCGGCCCGGCGCGTGCCGGGAAACGGGTTTCGAACGCTGTTCTACAAGGAACTGCTGCGTTTCTGGAAGGTGTCGTTCCAGACGGTGTGCGCGCCGATCGTCACGGCGTTGCTGTACCTGACGATCTTCGGCCATGCGCTGTCGGGCCGCGTCGAGGTGTATCCGGGCGTCGAGTACGTGAGCTTTCTCGTGCCGGGCCTCGTGATGATGAGCGTGCTGCAGAACGCGTTCGCGAACAGCTCGTCGTCGCTGATCCAGTCGAAGATCACCGGCAACCTGGTGTTCATGCTGCTGCCGCCGCTGTCGTATCGCGACATCTTCGGCGCGTACGTGCTCGCGTCCGTCGTGCGCGGGCTCGCGGTCGGCGCCGGCGTGTTCGTCGTGACGATCTGGTTTATCCCGATGCACTTCGCGGCGCCGCTGTTCATCATGGCGTTCGCGCTGCTCGGTTCGGCGATCCTCGGCACGCTCGGCCTGATCGCCGGGATCTGGGCCGAGAAATTCGACCAGCTCGCCGCGTTCCAGAACTTCCTGATCATGCCGCTGACGTTCCTGTCCGGCGTGTTCTATTCGACGCACTCGCTGCCGCCCGTGTGGCGCGAAGTGTCGCGTCTCAACCCGTTTTTCTACATGATCGACGGCTTCCGTTTCGGGTTCTTCGGCGCGTCCGACATCAACCCGTTCGCGAGCCTCGCGATCGTCACCGGTTTCTTCGTGCTGCTCGCGCTGATCGCGATGCGGCTGCTCGCGACCGGCTACAAACTGCGTCATTGATATCGACAGGCAGCGGCCGCCCCGGGGCGGCGTGCGCCGACAGGAGCCTTACACCATGTTGCCGACTCCCGAACAGGTCAAGCAATACATCGCCGGCGGTCTCGCCTGCACGCATCTGGAAGTCGAAGGCGACGGCCAGCATTTCTTCGCGACGATCGTGTCGGCGGCCTTCGAAGGCAAGCGGCCGATCCAGCGGCACCAGCTCGTCTATGCGGCGCTCGGCGATCGCATGAAGCAGGAAATTCACGCGCTCAGCATGAAGACGCTGACGCCCGCCGAATGGCAGAACGCATAAACGGAAATCACTGAGTGCAAGTCACCGTCAACGAGCGCGACGCCGTCCAGAGCGTCGCCACGGCACACCCGGCCGCCAACGGGGAATCGCAGGGACAGGGGATGGACAAGCTCGTGATCGAAGGCGGTCGCCGCCTGGCCGGCGAGATCGTCGTGTCGGGCGCGAAGAACGCCGCGCTGCCGATCCTGTGCGCGGGGCTGCTCAGCGCCGAGCCGGTCGAACTCGACAACGTGCCGAACCTGAAGGACGTGCGCACCACGCTGAAGGTGCTGAACCAGATGGGCGTGAAGAGCGAGACCGACGGCGCCCGCGTGCAGCTCGACGCGTCGCGCGTCGACAACCTCGTCGCGCCGTACGAGCTCGTGAAGACGATGCGCGCGTCGATCCTCGTGCTCGGCCCGCTGCTCGCGCGCTTCGGCGAGGCGAAGGTGTCGCTGCCGGGCGGCTGCGCGATCGGCGCGCGGCCGGTCGACCAGCACATCAAGGGCCTGCAGGCGATGGGCGCCGAGATCAGCATCGAGCACGGCTTCATCGAAGCGCGCGCGAAGCGCCTGAAGGGCGCGCGCATCGTGACCGACATGATCACGGTGACGGGGACGGAAAACCTGCTGATGGCCGCGACGCTCGCCGACGGCGAGACGGTGATCGAAAACGCCGCGCGCGAGCCGGAAGTGAGCGATCTCGCACACTTGCTGGTCGCGATGGGCGCGAAAATCGACGGCATCGGCACCGATCGCCTCGTGATCCAGGGCGTCGAGCGGCTGCACGGCGCGCGCCATTCGGTGATCCCCGACCGTATCGAGGCCGGCACGTTCCTGTGCGCGGTCGCGGCGGCCGGCGGCGACGTGATGCTGACGGGCGTGCGCCCGCACATCCTCGACGCTGTGATCGACAAGCTGCGCGAAGCCGGCGTGTCGATCGAGGAAGGCGACAGCTGGCTGCGCGTGAAGATGGACCGCCGCCCGTCGGCGGTGACGATCCGCACGTCGGAATACCCGGCGTTTCCGACCGACATGCAGGCGCAGTTCATGGCCCTCAATACGGTCGCGACGGGCACCGCGCAGGTCGTCGAAACCATTTTCGAGAACCGCTTCATGCATGTGCAGGAGCTGAACCGGCTCGGCGCGAACATCACGATCGACGGCAACACGGCGCTCGTGACCGGCGTCGACAAGCTGTCCGGCGCGAACGTGATGGCGACCGACCTGCGTGCGTCGGCGAGCCTCGTGATCGCCGGGCTGCGTGCGGACGGCGAAACGCTCGTCGACCGCATCTATCACCTGGACCGCGGTTACGACCGCATGGAAACCAAACTGACCGCCGTTGGCGCGAACGTGCGCCGCCTCTCCGGGAGCCAAGCATGACCGCGCCGCTGACCCTCGCCCTGTCGAAGGGCCGGATTTTCGAGGAAACCCTGCCGCTGCTGGCGGCGGCCGGCGTGCAGGTGGCCGAGGATCCGGAAACGTCGCGCAAGCTGATCCTGCCGACGACCGACCCGAACCTGCGCGTGATCATCGTGCGCGCGAGCGACGTGCCGACCTACGTCGAATACGGCGCGGCCGATTTCGGCGTGGCCGGCAAGGACGTGCTGGTCGAGCACGGCGGCTCCGGCCTGTACCAGCCGATCGATCTGAACATTGCGCGCTGCCGGATGTCGGTGGCCGTGTCCGCCGGTTTCGACTACGCGAACGCGGTGCGCCAGGGCGCGCGCCTGCGGGTCGCGACGAAATACGTCGAAACGGCGCGCGAACATTTTGCCGCGAAGGGCGTGCACGTCGACCTGATCAAGCTGTACGGGTCGATGGAGCTGGCGCCGCTGGTCGGGCTGGCCGACGCGATCGTCGACCTCGTCAGCTCGGGCGGCACGCTGAAGGCGAACAATCTGGTCGAGGTCGAGGAGATCATGGCGATCTCGTCGCGCCTCGTCGTGAACCAGGCCGCGCTCAAGCTGAAGCGCGCGGCGCTCAAGCCGATCCTCGACGCGTTCGAACGCGCGTCGCAGAATGGCGGTTGAGCGCATCACCGTAACGGAACTCCCATGTCCATCACCATCCGCAAGCTCGATTCGACGAACGAAGGCTTCGGCGCCGCGCTGCGCGCCGTGCTCGCATTCGAGGCGAGCGAAGACGAAGCGATCGAGCAGTCGGTCGCGCAGATCCTCGCCGACGTGAAGTCGCGCGGCGACGCCGCGGTGCTCGAGTACACGAACCGCTTCGACCGGCTGAGCGCGAACAGCGTCGCCGCGCTCGAACTGCCGCAGGACGCGCTGCAGACGGCGCTCGACGGCCTCGCGCCGAAGGCGCGCGCGGCGCTGGAAGCGGCGGCGGCGCGGGTGCGCGCGTACCACGAGAAGCAGAAGATCGAGTGCGGCACGCATAGCTGGCAGTACACGGAAAGCGACGGCACGGTGCTCGGCCAGAAGGTCACGCCGCTCGACCGCGTCGGCCTGTACGTGCCGGGTGGCAAGGCCGCGTATCCGTCGTCGGTGCTGATGAACGCGATTCCCGCGCGCGTCGCGGGGGTCGGCGAGATCGTGATGGTCGTGCCGACGCCGGACGGCGTGAAGAACGACCTCGTGCTTGCCGCGGCGCTGCTCGGCGGCGTCGATCGCGTGTTCACGATCGGCGGCGCGCAGGCGGTCGGCGCGCTCGCGTACGGCACGGCGACGGTGCCGGCTGTCGACAAGATCTGCGGCCCCGGCAACGCGTACGTCGCGTCGGCGAAGCGCCGCGTGTTCGGCACGGTCGGTATCGACATGATCGCCGGGCCGTCGGAAATCCTCGTGCTGTGCGACGGCACGACCGATCCGAACTGGGTCGCGATGGACCTGTTCTCGCAGGCCGAGCACGACGAACTCGCGCAGTCGATCCTGCTGTGCCCGGACGGTGCGTTCCTCGATCGCGTCGAGAAGGCGATCGACGAGCTGCTGCCGACGATGCCGCGCCAGGACGTGATCCGTGCGTCGCTCGAAGGCCGCGGCGCGCTGATCAAGGTGCGCGACATGGCCGAGGCGTGCCGGATCGCGAACGACATCGCGCCGGAACATCTCGAAATTTCGGCGCTGGAGCCGCAGCAATGGGGCCAGCAGATCCGCCACGCGGGCGCGATCTTCCTCGGCCGCTACACGAGCGAGAGCCTCGGCGACTACTGCGCGGGCCCGAACCACGTGCTGCCGACGTCGCGCACCGCGCGCTTCTCGTCGCCGCTCGGCGTGTATGACTTCATCAAGCGCTCGAGCCTGATCGAGGTCAGCGCGGAAGGCGCGCAGACGCTCGGCGAGATCGCGTCCGAGCTCGCCTACGGCGAAGGGCTGCAGGCGCACGCAAGGAGCGCCGAGTTCCGGATGAAGGGCTGACCGCGCAGGGTGCGCGGGCCGGGCGGGCACCGAGGCGCCGGCGCCGGCCGCCCCGGATCGGGGCAGGGGACGAGCGCAGGGCGGCAGCCGCCGCCTTGCCGACCATTTGATGCCGGCGCGATGCACGCCGGCTTGAGACCATGACGACGCCACAAGACATCATCCGCCGCGACGTGCTCGCGATGACGAGCTATCCGGTTCCCGACGCGAGCGGGTTCGTGAAGCTCGACGCGATGGAGAACCCGTATTCGCTGCCGGCGCCGCTCGCCGCGGCGCTCGGCGAGCGGCTCGCGCAGGTCGCGCTGAACCGCTACCCGGCGCCGCGTCCGGCCGCGCTGCTCGACAAGCTGCGCCATGCGATGCGCGTGCCGGCCGGCTGCGACGTGCTGCTCGGCAACGGCTCCGACGAAATCATCAGCATGATCTCGGTCGCGTGCGCGAAGCCGGGCGCCAAGGTGCTCGCGCCGGTGCCGGGCTTCGTGATGTACGAGCTGTCGGCGAAGTTCGCGCAGCTCGAATTCGTCGGCGTACCGCTGAAGGCGGACCTGACGCTCGACGCCGACGCGCTGCTCGCGGCGATCGCCGAGCACCGGCCGGCGATCGTCTATCTCGCGTATCCGAACAACCCGACCGGCACGCTGTACGACGACGCCGACGTCGAGCGGATCGTCGCGGCCGCGCGGCACAGCCTGATCGTGATCGACGAGGCGTACCAGCCGTTCGCCGAGCGTTCGTGGCTGCCGCGCGCCGGCGAGTTCGACAACGTCGTCGTGATGCGCACGGTGTCGAAGCTCGGCCTCGCGGGCATCCGGCTCGGCTATCTGGTCGGCTCGCCCGCGTGGCTGAACGAATTCGACAAGGTGCGCCCGCCGTACAACATCAACGTGCTGACCCAGGCGACCGCCGATTTCCTGCTCGACCACCTCGACGTGCTCGACGCGCAGGCGGCCGAATTGCGCGCGGAACGCGCGCGCCTCGCGCAGGCGGTGGCCGCGCTGCCGGGCGCGACGGTGTTCCCGAGCGCCGGCAATTTCCTGCTGGTGCGCGTGCCGGACGCCGCGGCCGTGTTCGATGCGCTGCTCACCGAGCGGGTGCTGGTCAAAAACGTGAGTAAAATGCATCCGTTGCTGGCCGAATGCGTGCGGCTGACCGTCGGTTCTCCCGACGAAAACGCCCGCCTGCTGGCCGCCTTGAAACTCGCGCTGCCCGGTTGAGCCCAGGGCGCGGCGGCGCGCGACGATCAATCCCCATTTACATAGACTCAATCAAGGAATTGCCATGCGTGTGGCGGAAGTCGTTCGCAATACCAGCGAAACGCAGATCCGTGTGAAGCTCGATCTCGACGGCACCGGCCGGCAGAAGCTGGCCACCGGCGTGCCGTTTCTCGACCATATGCTCGACCAGATCGCGCGACACGGTCTGGTCGATCTCGAGGTCGAAGCGCACGGCGACACGCATATCGACGATCACCACACGGTCGAGGATGTCGGCATCACGCTCGGTCAGGCCGTCGCGAAGGCGATCGGCGACCGCAAGGGCATCCGCCGCTACGGCCATTCGTACGTGCCGCTCGACGAGGCGCTGTCGCGCGTCGTGATCGACTTCTCCGGCCGGCCGGGCCTCGAATTCCACGTGCCGTTCACGCGCGCGCGGATCGGCACGTTCGACGTCGACCTGTCGATCGAATTCTTCCGCGGGTTCGTGAACCACGCGGGCGTCACGCTGCATATCGACAACCTGCGCGGGATCAACGCGCACCATCAGCTCGAGACCGTGTTCAAGGCCTTCGGCCGCGCGCTGCGCGCGGCGGTGGAGCTCGACGAGCGCGCGGCGGGGCAGATTCCGTCGACGAAAGGCAGCCTCTAACTTCCGAACGGACGACGCCAAGGACAACCTCACGGCTTCGGCGCGGCGCGCCGGCTTGCGATGGATCTGCTCAAATCGTTCATTTCGCTGCTCGCGCTGATCAATCCGGTCGGCGCGGTGCCGTTCTTCCTGAGCCTGACGGCACAGCAGACGGACGACGAGCGGCGGCGCACGATCCGGATCGCATCGGTGTCGGTGTTCTGCGTGATGACGGTGACCGCGCTGCTCGGGCAGCAGATCATCAACTTCTTCGGCATTTCGGTCGGGTCGCTCGAAGTGGGCGGCGGGATCATCATGCTGCTGATGGCGATCAACATGCTGAACGCGCAGATCGGCAACACGCGGTCGACGCCGGAGGAGCGCCACGAAGCCGAGCTGAAGGACAACATCGCGGTCGTGCCGCTCGCGATTCCGCTGCTCACGGGCCCCGGCTCGATCAGCACGGTGATCATCTATGCGGCGAACGCGCATCACTGGTATGAGCGGGCCGGGCTGGTCGCGATCGGCGCGGTCCTGGCTTTTCTGTGTTTCGTCGCGATGCGGCTCGCCGAGCCGATCGCGACCTGGATCGGCCGCACCGGCATCAACATCGCCACGCGGCTGATGGGTCTGATGCTGTCGGCGCTGGCGGTGGAATTCATCGTCAATGGACTGAGGGCGCTACTGCCTGCACTGAGATGAAAACTTCGATTGCGATTGTGGATTATGGGATGGGTAACCTGCGCTCGGTCGCGCAGGCGCTCAAGAAGGCCGAACCGGCCGCCGACGTGGCGATCGTCGACACGCCGGCCGCGATTCGCGCGGCCGACCGCGTCGTGCTGCCCGGCCAGGGCGCGATGCCCGACTGCATGCGCTGCCTCGGCGAGTCGGGCCTCCAGGAGGCCGTGATCGACGCGTCGCGCACGAAGCCGCTGCTCGGTGTGTGCGTCGGCGAGCAGATGCTGTTCGACTGGAGCGCGGAAGGCGACACGAAGGGCCTGGGCCTGCTGCCCGGCAAGGTCGTGCGCTTCGATCTCGACGGCCAATTGCAGGACGACGGCTCGCGCTTCAAGGTGCCGCAGATGGGCTGGAACCGCGTGCGCCAGGCGCAGCCGCACCCGCTGTGGGACGGCGTGCCCGACGACGCGTATTTCTACTTCGTGCACAGCTATTACGTGAGCCCGGACAACCCGGCGCACACGGTTGGCGAAACGGCCTACGGCGCGCCGTTTACGTCCGCGGTCGCGCGGGACAACATCTTCGCGACCCAATTCCACCCGGAGAAAAGCGCGGAGGTCGGATTGCGTCTGTATCGCAACTTCGTCCACTGGAAGCCGTAAAACGTGGCGCGCGAGCCACAGTCGACCTGGCCGAACGGCCTGTCGCGCGGGGCGCTCGCGCGTAAGCGCCGAAAGAGTTGTACTAAACTAGCGAGACGGCGCGGCACCGGTTTGGCCGGTACGCGCCTGATTCTTTTCATTTTCCACGACGACACCCGATTGCTATGTTGCTGATTCCGGCCATCGACCTCAAAGACGGTCAGTGTGTGCGCCTCAAACAGGGCGATATGGACCAGGCCACGATTTTCTCCGAGGACCCGGCGGCGATGGCCCGCAAATGGGTCGATCTCGGCGCCCGGCGGCTCCATCTCGTCGACCTGAACGGCGCATTCGCCGGCAAGCCGAAGAACCTCGAGGCGATCGAAGCGATCCTCGACGAAGTCGGCGACGAAATCCCGGTCCAGCTCGGCGGCGGCATCCGCAGCCTCGAGACGATCGAGAAGTATCTCGACGCCGGCCTGTCCTACGTGATCATCGGCACCGCGGCCGTGAAGAACCCGGGCTTCCTGCAGGACGCGTGCACCGCGTTCTCCGGCAGCATCATCGTCGGGCTGGACGCGAAGGACGGCAAGGTCGCGACCGACGGCTGGAGCAAGCTGACCGGCCACGAGGTGATCGACCTCGCGAAGAAGTTCGAGGACTACGGCGTCGAATCGATCGTCTACACGGACATCGGCCGCGACGGGATGCTGCAGGGCATCAACATCGACGCGACCGTGAAGCTCGCGCAGGCGGTCGGCATCCCGGTGATCGCATCGGGCGGCCTGTCGAACCTCACGGACATCGAGAGCCTGTGCGAGGTGGAAGAGCACGGCGTCGAAGGCGTGATCTGCGGCCGGGCGATCTACTCCGGCGATCTCGATTTCGCGGCCGCGCAAAAGCGCGCGGACGAACTGAACGGCGAACTCGACAACGCGTAACCGCGTCCGTCCCGTTCGCCGGGGCCGCCCGCGGGCGGCCCCGACCGGAAGCCTCGCGCGAGGCTTCCGCAACCGGCCGTCCCAGCGCGGCATTTGGCGCAACATCATGGCTCTAGCTAAACGCATCATCCCCTGCCTGGACGTGACCGCCGGGCGTGTCGTCAAGGGCGTCAATTTCGTCGAGCTGCGCGACGCCGGCGACCCCGTCGAAATCGCCCGCCGCTACGACGACCAGGGTGCCGACGAACTGACCTTTCTCGACATCACCGCGACGTCCGACCAGCGCGACCTGATCCTGCCGATCATCGAAGCCGTCGCATCGCAGGTCTTCATTCCGCTGACCGTCGGCGGCGGCGTGCGCGCCGTCGAGGACGTGCGGCGCCTGCTGAACGCGGGCGCGGACAAGGTCAGCATGAATTCATCGGCGGTCGCGAATCCGCAACTCGTGCGCGACGCGGCCGACAAGTACGGCTCGCAGTGCATCGTCGTCGCGATCGACGCGAAGCGCGTGTCGGCCGACGGCGAGACGCCGCGCTGGGAAGTGTTTACGCACGGCGGCCGCAAGAACACGGGCCTCGACGCGATCGAATGGGCGCGCAAGATGGCCGAGCTCGGCGCGGGCGAGATCCTGCTCACGAGCATGGACCGCGACGGCACGAAATCGGGCTTCGACCTCGCGCTCACGCGCGGCGTGTCGGACGCGGTGCCGGTGCCGGTGATCGCATCGGGCGGCGTCGGCTGCCTGCAGGATCTCGCGGACGGCATCAAGGACGGCCGCGCCGACGCGGTGCTGGCCGCGAGCATCTTCCACTACGGCGAGCACACGGTCGGCGAGGCGAAGCGCTTCATGTCCGACCAGGGCATCGCGGTGAGGCTGTGATGAATACCGAAACGAAATCCTTGCCCGCGTGGCTCGACAAGGTCCGTTGGGACGACAACGGCCTCGTGCCGGTGATCGCGCAGGAAGCGTCGACGAACGACGTGCTGATGTTCGCGTGGATGAACCGCGAGGCGCTCGCGAAGACGATCGAGACGCAGCGCGCGGTCTACTATTCGCGTTCGCGCAAGCGCCTGTGGTTCAAGGGCGAGGAGTCGGGCCACGTGCAGCACGTGCACGAGGTGCGGCTCGACTGCGACGAGGACGTCGTGCTGCTGAAGGTCGAGCAGGTGTCGGGCATCGCGTGCCACACCGGCCGGCATTCGTGCTTCTTCCAGAAATTCGAAGGTACGGTGGACGGCGGCGACTGGGTCGCGGTCGAGCCGGTGCTGAAAGACCCCGAACACATCTACAAATGACGCAATCGACCGAAGACACGCTGCTGCGCCTCGCGGCCGTGATCGACAGCCGCAAGGGCGGCGATCCCGATCAATCGTACGTATCGCGCCTGTTCCACAAGGGCGACGACGCCGTGCTGAAGAAGATCGGCGAAGAGGCGACGGAAGTCGTGCTGGCCGCGAAGGACGTGCGCCAGGGCGGCGCGCCGAGCGCGCTCGTCGGCGAGGTGGCCGACCTGTGGTTCCACTGCCTCGTGATGCTGTCGCATTTCGACCTGAGCCCGGCCGACGTGATCGCCGAGCTCGAGCGCCGCGAAGGCTTGTCGGGCATCGAGGAAAAAGCGCTGCGCAAGCGCCGCGAGCGCGAGGAAAACGGCGGCTGACGAACAGGGCCCGCCGCGGTGGCAACAGTGCGGTAAGCTGTAAGAATTGTCATCTAACGGGGGTAGCATCATGAACGATACGTCGAACCAGTTTCCGACGCCGGCGGTGCCGGGCGCCGCGGATGCCGAGCGCCTGAACGGGCTGCGCACGCTGACCCACGTGCTGTACGGTCTTTATGCGTTTCACTGGCTGACGGGCGGCGTCACCGGCATCATCGCGATCATCATCAACTACGTGAAGCGCGGCGACGTGGCCGGCACGCCGTACGCCGATCACTTCGAGTGGCAGATCCGCACGTTCTGGCGCGCGCTGATCGCCTACGTGATCGGGTTCGCGCTGATGTTCGTCGTGGTCGGATTCGTCGTGATGTTTGTCACGTGGATTTGGACGCTGTACCGTATCATCAAGGGTTGGCTGTACCTGAACGACAACAAGACGCTCGATCCGCAGGCGTGGTTCTGACCGGCCGCACGCGGGCGTTTGCAGGAGCAACATGAGTCACGATCCGAATTGCCTGTTCTGCAAGATCGCGGCAGGCGAGATCCCGAGCACGAAGGTGCACGAGGACGACGAATTCGTCGCGTTCCGCGACATCCGCCCGGCGGCCGACACGCACGTGCTCGTGATTCCGCGCCGGCACCTGCCGACGCTGTCGGCGGCGGTCGACGCCGATGCGCCGATGCTCGGCCGGCTGATGCTGCTCGTCGCGCGTCTGGCCGACCAGCTCGGCGTCGCGTATACGGGCGGCGAAACCGGTTTTCGCACGGTGATCAACACGGGCCCGGGCGGCGGGCAGGAGGTCTACCACCTGCACGCGCATATCCTGGCCGGCCCGCGCCCGTGGCAACGGATGGGTTGACGACGCGGGGCGTTTCCCCGCATCCGATAGTCGAAGCCGGCGCGTCGCCGGCGATTTACGCCGCACCGCGGCGTGGTTGAGGAGAGGTTTCATCATGGGTGGATTGAGCATTTGGCACTGGCTGATCGTGCTGCTGATCGTCGCGCTGGTTTTCGGTACGAAGAAGCTGCGCAACATCGGCAACGATCTCGGCAGCGCCGTGAAGGGTTTCAAGGACGGCATGAAGGAAGGCGAAACGCCGGCCGACGCGCAGCAACTGCCGCGTTCGGGCGCGGTCGACGTCAACGCGAAGGAAACGACGCGTTCCGATTCGAACAAGGCGTAACGCCGGCACGCTGAGGCATTCGCGATGCTGGATCTCGGTCTTTCAAAGATGGCGCTGATCGGCGTCGTCGCGCTCGTCGTGCTCGGCCCCGAGCGCCTGCCGCGCGTCGCGCGTACGGCAGGCGCGCTGTTCGGCCGCGCGCAGCGGTACATCAACGACGTGAAGGCCGAGGTCTCGCGCGAAATCGAACTCGACGCGCTGCGGACGATGAAGACCGATTTCGAATCGGCCGCGCGCAATGTCGAGACGACGATTCACGATAACCTGCGCGAGCACGAGAAGGAACTGAACGATACGTGGCATTCCGCGGTCGGCGGTCTCAACGAAGGCTCGGTCGATGCCGGCCTGCACGGTAGCGACACGCCCGCGGCGCCGTCGTGGCGTGGCGGCAGCACGGCCGCGCTTGCGCCGAAGCGTCGCAACTGGCGCATCAAGCAGGCGGCGACGCCTGTCTGGTACAAGCGCGCGACGACCCGCCGCACGCACGTGCAGTCGGGCGCCGCGCGTGTCGCGCGCCACCAGCCGGCCAGCCTGCGCCGGCCGACGCGCTTCTTCTGAGTCGAGCGCATGCTCGCTCGTCAATCCTACCGAGGGCCGGTGTGAGCGACCCCCAGCAGAACCCGGGCGACGCCCCGGAAGAAACCTTCATTTCCCATCTCGTCGAGCTTCGCGATCGCATCATTCGCGCGGGGCTGGCCGTGATCGTCGTGTTCGTCGGGCTCGTGTACTGGGCGCCGGACATCTTCAAGCTGCTCGCGCGGCCGTTGATGGAGAACCTGCCGAAAGACGGCAAGATGATCGTCACCGACGTCACCGGCTCGTTCTTCGTGCCGATGAAGGTCACGATGCTCGTCGCGCTCGTGATCGCGCTGCCGATCGTGCTGTATCAGATCTGGGCGTTCGTCGCGCCGGGGCTGTACCAGCACGAGAAGAAGCTCGTCACGCCACTCGTCGGCAGCAGCTACGTGCTGTTCCTGTGCGGGATGGCGTTCGCGTACTTCCTCGTGTTCCCGACGATCTTCCGCGTGATGGCGCATTACAACGCGCCGCTCGGCGCCGAGATGACGACCGACATCGACAACTACCTGAGCTTCGTGCTCGGGATGTTCATCGCGTTCGGGGTCACGTTCGAGGTGCCGATCGTCGTCGTGCTGCTCGTCAGGATGGGCGTGCTGTCCCTGAAGAAGCTGAAGGAGATGCGGCCGTACGTGATCGTCGGCGCATTCGTGGTCGCGGCGGTCGTCACCCCGCCGGACGTGTTCTCGCAACTGATGCTCGCGCTGCCGCTGATCGTGCTGTTCGAGATCGGCCTGTTGGCCGCGCGGTTCTTCGTGCCGAAGAAGCCGGTAGAAGAGGGCGAGGCGGGGAACGGCGAAGCCGCGAGTTGACGGCGCGGCGCCGGGGCGGCTTTCCGGCCCGGCCCGAGGCGTCCGGTACCGCGGTGGGCCGCCAGCCAGCGCGTCGCAAAGCTACCTTCCGGCACCGGACGTCGTTTGAAGCAAAGCAAAAGGGCAGCCAACCGGCTGCCCTTTTCCGTTTCCGCGTCGCATCATGACCGACAGGCGGCGTGCCGCCCGCCGACCGTCATTCGCTATCGCCGTCCTGCTCGTCGAGCGTCTGCTTCGGCGGCGGCGGGCGCTTGCCGATCACGACGTTCACGTCGAACTGCTTGCCCTTGCGTACGACGTGCACCTTGGTCGGCGTGCCCGGCTTGATCTGCGCGACGACGTTCAGCAGCTTCGTCGTGTCGGTGATGTCCTCGCTATTGACGCTCACCAGGATGTCGCCCGGCTTGATGCCGGCCTTGTCGGCCGGGCCGCCTTGCAGCACGCCCGCGACGATCGCGCCCGATTTCTGCTGGAGCCCGAACGACTCGGCGATTTCCGGCGTGACGTCCTGCGGCTCGACGCCGATCCAGCCGCGCGTGACCGAACCCGTCGTGATGATGCTTTCGAGCACCGTGCGGGCGGTCGAAACCGGAATCGCGAAACCGATGCCGAGCGAGCCGCCCGAGCGCGAGTAGATCGCCGTGTTGATGCCGAGCAGATTGCCGTTCACGTCGACCAGCGCGCCGCCGGAGTTGCCGGGGTTGATCGGTGCGTCGGTCTGGATGAAGTTCTCGAACGTATTGATGCCGAGGTGGTTGCGGCCGAGCGCGCTGATGATCCCCATCGTGACCGTCTGGCCGACGCCGAACGGGTTGCCGATCGCGAGCACGACGTCGCCGACGCGCGACTGGTCGGAGCGGCCGAGCGTGATCGTCGGCAGGTTCGTCATGTTGATCTTCAGCACCGCGAGATCCGTTTCGGGATCGCTGCCGATCACCTTCGCGGTGCCCGTTCGGCCGTCGGCGAGCGCGACTTCGATCTGGTCGGCGCCGTCGACGACGTGCTGGTTCGTTAGAATGTAACCTTCAGGGCTCACGATAACGCCCGAGCCGAGGTTGGCGGCCGGCTCGTCCTGCTGCTTGCGGGCGTTGCGGTCGCCGAAGAAGTAGCGGAACAGCGGATCCTTCGCGCGCGGGTCGGGCGGCAGCGAGCCGTCCTTGCTGGAGAACACGTTGACGACGGCCGGCATCGCCTTCTGCGCGGCTTCGGCATACGACGTGGTCGCCGGAGCGCCGCCGATGCCCGGCGCGACCTCGCGCAGCGCGACGATCGGCGTGGCGAGCTGCTTGCCGAGCTGTCCTTGCCGTTGCAGCCATTGCGGCTTGAGCGTCACGACGATGAACATCAGCGCCAGCAGTATGGTTACCGCCTGCGCGAAGAACAGCCAGAAGCGTCTAAGCATCTGAATGGATTAGAGGTTTATATGGATCGGATCGAACTCGAATTGTACTTGAACAATACCCTTGAAACCGCGCGCTTCAAGGACTATTGCCCGAACGGCCTCCAGGTCGAAGGGCGCCGCAAGATCGAGAAGATCGCCACCGGCGTGACGGCGTCGGTCGCGTTCCTCGAAGCCGCGCTCGAATGGGGGGCGGATGCCGTGCTCGTCCATCACGGCTATTTCTGGCGCAACGAGGCGCCGCAGATCACCGGCCGCAAGTATCAGCGGCTGAAGCTGCTGCTCGCGAACGACCTGAACCTGTTCGCGTTCCACCTGCCGCTCGACGCGCATCCTCAACTGGGCAACAACGCGCAGCTCGGCGAAAAGCTCGGCCTGATCGGCGAGCAGCGTTTCGGCGAAGGCGATCTCGGCTGGATGGCGACGCTGCCGATGCCGGTCACGCTCGAGCATTTCGTCGCGAAGGTCGAGCGCACGCTCGGCCGCACGCCGCTCGTGCTCGGCGATCAGGACACGCAGCTGCGCCGCATCGCGTGGTGCACGGGCGCCGCGCAGAGCTACTTCGACGCCGCGATCGACGCCGGCGCGGACGTGTTCCTGACCGGCGAGGTGTCCGAGTCGACCACGCACGCGGCCGCGGAAAGCGGCGTCGCGTTCGTTGCGGCGGGGCACCATGCGACCGAGCGCTACGGAATCCAGGCGCTGGGGCGCCACTTGTCCGAGGAATTCGATCTCGAACACCTTTTTATCGATATTCATAATCCGGTCTGAGCGACGGATTTGCGGCGGTGCATCGAAATTTCTCTATGTAGCATCCGCTTAAAAGCGAAATGATTTAATCGCTCCGATAGTGGGGGATAACCCTTAACTATCAAACACTTCGAAGGGATTTTCATCTCCGGGCCTTGTAAATGGCGACTCCATTCGCGCAAACTAGCGGCGGAATGGAAAGTCGTGACGGAAAATCCAACTCAGAAGTGGGGCGTGTGATGCGAGACAAGGAAGAGAAACGCGTCGACAGCGGCCGCCGTACCTGGCTGATTGCGACATCCGTAGCAGGTGGCGTAGGAGGCGTAGCCACCGTCATACCTTTCGCGGCGTCGCTTGCGCCGTCCGCGAAAGCGAAAGCGGCCGGTGCACCGGTCGAGATCGATATCAGCGGCCTGAAGCCCGGCGAAATGGTCACCGTGCCGTGGCGCGGCAAACCCGTCTGGATCCTGAACCGCACCGATTCGATGCTGGCCGACGTGGTCAAGGCCGACAAGGAAGTGGCCGATCCGACCACGAAATCCCCGTATTCGATGCCGTTGCCCGCGTATTGCGCGAACGAATATCGGGCACGGGCCGATCGCAAGAACATTCTCGTCGTGATGGCCGTGTGTACGCATCTCGGCTGCACGCCCAGCCAACGCTTCACGCCGGGTCCGCAGCCGAACCTGCCGGACGACTGGCCGGGTGGTTTCCTGTGCCCGTGTCACGGTTCGACCTACGACCTCGCCGGTCGCGTGTTCAAGAACAAGCCGGCGCCTCAGAATCTCGACATCCCGCCCTACATGTTCACGTCGGCGACGACCCTCGTGATCGGCAAGGACGAGAAAGGAGAAGCGTGATGGCCGCCGACAACAAGGAAGTCTCCACGACAGGTTTCACCGGCTGGATCGACCAGCGCTTCCCGCTCACGTCCACCTGGAAGAAGCACGTATCCGAGTACTACGCGCCGAAGAACTTCAACTTCTGGTACTTCTTCGGCTCCCTCGCGCTGCTGGTGCTCGTGAACCAGATCGTCACGGGCATCTTCCTGACGATGAACTACAAGCCCGACTCGACGCTCGCGTTCGCGTCGGTCGAGTACATCATGCGCGAGGTGCCGTGGGGCTGGCTGATCCGCTACATGCACTCGACCGGTGCGTCGATGTTCTTCGTGGTCGTCTACCTGCACATGTTCCGCGGGCTGCTGTACGGGTCGTACCGCAAGCCGCGCGAGCTCGTGTGGATCTTCGGCTGCGCGATCTTCCTGTGCCTGATGGCCGAGGCGTTCTTCGGCTACCTGCTGCCGTGGGGCCAGATGTCGTTCTGGGGCGCGCAGGTGATCGTGAACCTGTTCTCGGCGATCCCGTTCGTCGGCCCGGACCTGTCGCTGTGGATTCGCGGCGACTACGTCGTGTCCGACGTCACGCTGAACCGCTTCTTCGCGTTCCACGTGATCGCGATCCCGCTCGTGCTGGTCGGCCTCGTCGTCGCGCACCTGGTCGCGCTGCACGAAGTCGGGTCGAACAACCCGGACGGCATCGAGATCAAGGCGAAAAAGGACGAAAACGGCATTCCGCTCGACGGCATCCCGTTCCACCCGTACTACTCGGTGCACGATTTCCTCGGCGTGTGCGTGTTCCTGATGGTGTTCGCGCTGATCGTGTTCTTCTCGCCGGAGATGGGCGGCTATTTCCTCGAGGCGAACAACTTCGTCCCGGCGAACCCGCTGCAGACGCCGCCCGAGATCGCGCCGGTCTGGTACTTCACCGCGTTCTACGCGATGCTGCGCGCGACCACCGACCCGTTCAAGATCGTGCTGATGATCGTGATCGCGCTGCTCGGCGTGCTCGCGCTGATCCGCGCGCGCGGCAAGTGGAAGATCGGGCTGCCGGTGCTGGCCGCCGCGATCGTCGTGTTCATGTATCTGACCGAGTCGAAGTTCTGGGGCGTCGTCGTGATGGGCTCGGCGGTGATCTCGCTGTTCTTTCTGCCGTGGCTCGACCGCAGCCCGGTGAAGTCGATCCGCTACCGGCCGCTGTTCCACAAGGTGTTCCTCGGGATCTTCGTCGCGGCGTTCCTGACCCTCGCGTTCCTCGGCACGCGGCCGCCGTCGCCGGCGGCGACGCTGATCGCGCAGTTCTGCGCGTTGGTCTACTTCGCGTTCTTCCTCGGCATGCCCGTCTGGACGCCGCTTGGCACGTTCAAGCAGCCGCCGGAACGGGTGCGCTTCAAGCCCCATTAACGTGAGCGAGGAGAGAACGACATGAAGAAACTGCTTTCGACACTCGCGCTGATCGGGGCCACCGCCTGTGCGCTGCTGGCGGCACCGGCCGTGCGGGCGGAAGGTAATTTTCCGCTCGACCGGGCGCCCGATAACACGGAAAATCTCGTTTCGCTTCAGCACGGCGCGCAATTGTTTGTAAACTATTGCCTGAACTGCCACAGCGCGAACCTGATGCGCTACAACCGTCTGACGGATCTGGGCATATCCCAGAAGGAGATCGAAACGAATCTCCTGTTCACGACCGACAAGGTCGGGAACACGATGTCCGTGGCGATGCGGTCCGACGACGCGAAGAACTGGCTCGGCACCACGCCGCCCGACCTGTCGGTCGAGGAGCGTGCGCGCGGCCGCGACTGGCTGTACACGTATCTGCGGAGCTTCTACCGCGACGATACGCGGCCGACCGGCTGGAACAACGCGGTGTTCGAGAACGTCGGCATGCCCCATGTGTTGTGGCAGCTGCAGGGGCAGCGCGTTGCCAAATTCGAAGACAAGACGGACGAGGAGACGGGCGAGAAGGCCCACGTGCTCGTCGGCTTCCAGCAGGTCACGCCGGGCACGCTGTCGTCGCCCGACTACGATGCTGCGGTGGCCGACCTGGTGGCCTATATGACATGGATGTCCGAGCCGGCCCAGCAGACCCGCAAGCGCCTCGGCGTGTGGGTGCTGATCTTTCTCGGTGTCCTGACTTTCCTGGCCTGGCGGCTCAATGCCGCGTACTGGAAAGATATCAAGTAAACACGCCTGACCGGCGTGGGGCCGGCGCAAGGCGGAACCCGTGAAAGGGGTTTCGCCGCGTGCCGGCCCTCGGCTTTTTTGAGGAAACGCAAATATGATGGTTCTGTATTCCGGCACAACTTGCCCGTTCTCCCAGCGTTGCCGGCTGGTGCTGTTCGAGAAGGGCATGGACTTCGAAATCCGCGACGTCGACCTGTTCAACAAGCCGGAAGACATTTCGGTGATGAACCCGTACGGTCAGGTGCCGATCCTGGTCGAGCGCGACCTGATCCTGTACGAATCGAACATCATCAACGAGTACATCGACGAGCGCTTCCCGCATCCGCAACTGATGCCGGCCGACCCGGTGCAGCGCGCCCGCGCGCGCCTGTTCCTGCTCAACTTCGAGAAGGAACTGTTCGTCCACGTCAGCACGCTCGAGAACGAGAAGGGCAAGGCGGCGGAGAAGAATCACGAGAAGGCACGCCTCGCGATCCGTGATCGCCTGACGCAGCTCGCGCCGATCTTCGTGAAGAACAAGTACATGCTCGGCGAAGAGTTCTCGATGCTCGACGTCGCGATCGCACCGCTGCTGTGGCGCCTGGATCACTACGGCATCGAGCTGTCGAAGAACGCCGCGCCGCTGATGAAGTACGCCGAACGGATCTTCAGCCGTCCGGCCTACATCGAAGCACTGACGCCGTCCGAAAAGGTCATGCGTCGTTAATGTTGCAATGAAGGCATGACGGAGCGGGCGGCGGCGTGCCGCGCGCCCGCTCCGGGTTCGAGGATTGTGATGCAAGAGATTTCAACGAAGCCTTATCTGCTGCGCGCGTTGTACGAGTGGTGCACCGATAACGGTTACACGCCGCATATCGCGGTGAGGGTCGACAACTCGACGCGCGTGCCGCGTCAGTTCGTGCGTGACGGCGAGATCGTGCTCAACATCAGCTTCGAGGCGACGAGCCAGTTGCAGATGGGCAACGAGTGGATCGAGTTCACGGCCCGGTTCTCCGGGAAGGCGCACAAGATCGAGATTCCGGTGGCCAACGTGCTCGCGATCTACGCGCGCGAGAACGGGCAGGGCATGGCGTTCCAGGTCGATGCGGTCGCAGGCGAGGGTGCGGATTCGGGTGCGTTCGACGATGACGCCGCGCCGGCCGATGACGCGCAGCGCGACGAGTCCGTATCGCCGTTGGCGCCCGTCGCCGACAGCGGGGCGAACGAGGAGCCGTCCGAAGGCGTCGACGAACCGCCGAAAACCGACGGCGACGGCTCGAAAGGCGGTAGCAGACCTCGCCTCAAGATCGTGAAATGAGGTAGAATCTCGCGCTACGCCGGCTTAGCTCATCTGGTAGAGCAGTTGATTTGTAATCATCAGGTGGCGGGTTCGAGTCCTGCAGCCGGCACCAAATCCGAAAAGGGGTTACGGAGTTTTCCGTAACCCCTTTTTCGTTCATGGGGCTGCGCGCCGTGATGTCGCGAGCACTGTCGTTACCCCCTTTTTCTTGTCACGCCCGCGTCACGCCGCATCTCTAATGTTGCACGTTCCCGCCGCGGCAGCATTGTCGCGATCGGGGTGTGCGTGATCGCATCCGACGCCGTGCCCGCGTCGCGCAGGATCACCCGGGATCTCGCTCCCGGCAGCGCATCGGCTTCGGCCTCCCATCCATTCCATTCGAAAACGTGATCGACGCCGATCGAATGCATCGCGGACGATCAGGAGACATGGACCATGTTGAGTCCGCATGAATTCTCTATGCTGCTGCGCATTGCGCGCGCGCCCGACAGTGTCGACCTCGCGAACCCGGCGTTCGCCGTGCTCGTCGAAAAGCAGCTGGTCGACGACACGCAGGTACGCGTAGACGAGATAGCGGCGCGCCCGGCGCTGACGCCGATTGGCCAGATGCTGCTTGCCCGCTTCGACGAGGCGGCCTGACGGAAAACGGAAAAGAGGAAGAAGGAGGCAAGACGCTTGCATCTGCGCGTCACGCCTTCGCCGCAGCGAAAAGCGTGACGCATTGAGCGCGCGCCGAACCGCTTACTGCGCGACCGGTACCGTCACGTCGCTGCCGAACCAGTGCGTCGAGATCTTCTTCAGCGTGCCGTCCTTGCGCAGCGACTCGAGCGCATCGTTGATCGCCTTCTCGAACTTCGGGTTGCCCTTGCGGAACGGGATCGCCATCTCCTGCTTGCCGCCGTTCAGCACCGCCCCCGAGCGCAGCGGCAGGTTCGACGTCTTGATCATGTACGGCAGCATCAGCCGATCGTCGAGCGTCGCCTCGATCCGACCCGCGGCGAGGTCGCGCAGCTTCTCCGGCGCGCCCGGATACGTCTGCACCTCGATGCCCGGCACGCTGCGCGCCATCTGGTCGTAGTTGGTGCCGAGCGTCACGCCGAGCTTCTTGCCCTTGAAGTCCTCGAGCGACTTGAAGTTGCGCGTGTCGTCCTTGCGCTGGATCAGTTGCGCGGCCGAGTACGTGTACGGCTCGCTGAAGTCGAGCGCTTCCTTGCGTTGCGGCGTGATCGTGACCTGGTTGACGATCACGTCGAACTTGCCGGCCTGCAGCCCCGCGATGATGCCGCTCCATTCCGTCGGGACGAACTGCGTCTTCACGCCGAGCTTGCCGGCGACCGCGTTCGCGACGTCGACGTCGAAGCCTTCGAGCTGGCCGGACGTGCCGCGCGAGTTGAACGGCGGATACGTGCCTTCGAGGCCGACCCGCAGCACGCCGGCTTTCTTCACGGAATCGAGCAGGTCGTCCGCGTGCGCGGCGACGGCCGTGAAGCCGAGGGCCGACGCGAGCAGCAGGCCCGACAGCAGGAACTTCGAACGTTTCATCGCAGATCTCCAGTGGTCAGCAGGGTGTTGTGGTGAGCGCCGGGCACCGGGCGCTGACCGGCCTCGGTGGGCCGCAATACGGGCACGTAGACACTACTCGCAACCGCGCCGCACCGGAAGTCGAATTGGCCCTGATTGCACTCGATTTCAGCGGATTGAAGGCGGCAATGCAGTGTGACGGCAACCGCTGTGCACGGCGCCTGCCTGTTCGAGCGTTCGCCGCGGGCATTCGGAATCCGCTTAAAAATAGTCTTTTAAATCAGGTCATTTTCCGATTCGGGCCGTAATTTGTCTGTAAAATCGCGCGAGCGAAATCGCTCAGCGCGCCATCCGAGGGCGCGTCAAAAGAAGAAAAGGCCGTTGCCATGAACATGCAGAACACTGTTGCCGCATTGCGCGGCGGGTTGCTTCAGCAGGACCGGCTGCTGAAGCTCGACACCCCGTTGGGGGCGAACGTGCTGACCGTGCAGCGGGCGGTCGGCCGCTCACGCATCGGGCGCGCGTACGAATTCACGCTGGACGTGCTGTCGACCGACAGCGATGTGGAACTCAAAAAACTGATCGCGCAGCCGGTCACGTTGTGGATCCAGCAGGGCGATCGCAGCTACCGGCCGGTGAATGGCTATGTGCACACCGCGCGTCGTCTGGGCGCCGACGGCGGGCTCACGACCTATCAGCTCACGTTCGCCGATTTCACCCATTTCCTGAAGTTCCGTCGCGACCAGCGGATCTGGAACGATACGACCGTCGACCAGATCATCAGCGACGTGCTGGACCAGCATCCGCAGGCGAAGGGCCATTTTCGCTTTGCGCTGTCGAAGCCGTTGCCGAACCGTTCGTACACGCGCCAGCACGACACCGACTGGCATTTCGTACATCGGCTGATGGAGAGCGAAGGCCTTTACACCATCTGGCAGCAGGCCGACGACGGCAAGTCGCATACGCTCGTGATCACCGACAACCTGCAGGCGTTTGCGCCGCTGTCGCCGCAGGCCGTGCGCTTCTATCACGGCGGCGCGGCGAGCGAAGCCGACGCGCTCACGCAATGGTCGGGCACGCGCACGCTGCAGAGCGTGGCCCGATCGACACGCACGTTCGACTACAAGAATCCGTCGCAACCGTCGAACCCGAAGGGCACGACGCTGCCGACGATGGCCGGCCAGGGTGAATTGCCCGACCAGCTCGAAGTCTACGAATACACCGGTGCGTACACCTATCTGGACCAGACGCGCGGCGACCATCTGACGAAGATCCGGATGGAGCAGTGGGAGTCGGAGGCGAAGCGCTTCCACGGCGCGGGCGGCGTGCGTGCGATCGATGCCGGCCGGCGCTTCACGCTGGCGGACCATCCCGAACACGATCGCGATCCGGCCGATCAGCGCGAATTCGCGACGATCGGCGTCGAATGGTGGATCGAGAACAACCTGCCCGTTGCCAACAGCAGTGCGGACTTCCCGTACAGCCTGCGCGATGCGCTGACGCAGGCGCAGGACGGCTATGGCGCCGACCCCGCGTTTCGCGTGCCGCACGACGACGGCTCGGTCGGCTTCTATCTCGTCGAGGTCGAAGCGCAGCGCGTCAGCGTGCCGTATCGCAGCCCGTTCGAACACGAGAAGCCGAAGATGCATCTCGAGACGGCGATCGTCGTCGGGCCGCAGGGCGAGGAAGTCTATACCGACGAGTTGAACCGGATCCGCGTGCAGTTCGTGTGGGATCGCCTGAACCCGGGTAACGAAAACGCGTCGTGCTGGGTGCGCGTCGTGCAGTCGGACACGGGTGGCGGCTACGGCGGCGTGCACGTGCCGCGCATCGGCGAGGAAGTGCTGATCGACTATGTCGGCGGCGATTGCGACCGACCGCTGGCCGTCGGGCGCGTGTACAACGGCGCGAACCAGCCGCAGTGGCATAGCGACGGGATTCTGTCAGGGTATCGGTCGAAGGAGTATTCGGGCGGCGGCTACAACCAGCTCGTGATGGACGACGCGACGGGGCAGAACCGCGTGCAGCTGATGAGCAGCAGCGCGAACAGCCTGCTGCATCTCGGCTACATCATCGACCAGAGCGGCAATTCGCGCGGGTCGTATCTCGGCAGCGGCTTCGATCTGCGCTCGGATGCGTATGGCGCGGTGCGGGCGAGCCAGGGCCTGTACGTCACGACCCATCCGAAGGCGGCGAACAGCCAGCCGCTCGACGTGAAGGAAGCGCAGCAGCAGCTCGTGACGGGCGAGAGCCTGATCGAAGCGATGTCGGGCGTGAGCGAGCAGCATCAGGCGGAAAGCCTGAAGGAAGCGCACGACACGATGCGTGCGTTCACCGACGCGACGCAGGACAGTGCGTCGGGCAACGCGTCCGGCGGACGTACGGCGGGCGGCGGCACCGGCAGCGCGAACGCATTCAAGGAACCGGTGATGCTGTTCGGCAGCCCGTCGGGGATCGGGATGTCGACGCAGCAGTCGATGCACGTGGTCGCGAACGATCACGTGAACGTCGCGAGCGGGCAAAGCGTGCATGTCGCGGCGGGCAAGTCGCTGATCGGCAGCATCGGGCAGAAGCTGAGCCTGTTCGTGCAGAACGCGGGGATGAAGCTGTTCGCGGGCAAGGGCAAGGTCGAGATCCAGGCGCAGTCGGACAACGTCGAGGTGACCGCGCAGAAGGCGGTAAAGGTTGTGTCCGCAACCGACCGGATCGAGATCGCGGCCGATCAGGGCATTTTGCTGACGAGCGGCGGCGGGTATATCCGCATCAAGGACGGCAACATCGAGATTCATGCGCCGGGCGCCATCGATGTGAAGGGGGCGTCGCATACGTTCGCGGGTCCGGCGAGCATGGGGTATCCGTTGCCGAGCCCGCGGCCGGATCAGCCGGGGCAGCTCGAACTGTTTCACAAGTACGTGAACGGCGAGGCGGTGAAAGGCGGACTGTTCACGGTGAAGGACGTGAACGGCGCCGTGCTGAAGAAAGGCGCACTCGACAACAGCGGTCATACGGTTGTGAGCGGGTTGCCACCCGGCGCGGTGCGCGTCGAATTCGGGAAGGACCCACGCGAGTCGGATCAGCCGGCGAACTATTTCAAGCAGGCGAAGTGGCCGGCGGAGCCCGTGCAACCGTCGGCGGAAGCCGCGCAGGCCGCGGCGAGCGGACAGCTCGCGAGCCAGTTGCAGGGGATGGCACCGGCCGCGACGGCGGCGGCGATGGGGCTGGTGAGCGGCGGCAGCGCGGGCGCGGCCCTCGGCGGGCTCGCGAGCTCGGCATTGCCGGCTGCGGCGACCGCGTTGGGCGGAGCCGGCGTTGCGTCGGCGTTGCAGACGGCCTCGACCCTGAGCGGTGCGGCGAAGCAGGTGGCCGGGATGGTTCAGGCCGCCCGTCAGGGCGGGCTTGCCGCGCTTGCCGCGCCGGCTGCGAATGCCGCGTCGGGCGCGTTGCAGAGCGCATTGCCGGGCGTCGCCGGCATCGCGGGCAAGGGCGCCACGACCGTGGCGTCGGCCGCGGGCGCGACAGGTATGAAGCTGCCGACGAGCGGGTTTGGCGGACCGCTGAAATCCTGAGAGGGCGGCTTGTCGGCCGTCTTTAAAAAATACGAATTGAACGAAGAACGACATGGCACAACAACTTCCACCGGGCGCGGAGAAGGAACAGGCTGTTACGTGGCTCAGCGATGTTTCCGCCAAGGACGTCGCGGCGGTCGGCAACCGCTTCGACGCATGGTTGCGCCGTATCAGCGGCAATCACATCACGTTCGAGGACGTGAAGACGTTTGCCGGCGCCGTACCGATCGTCGGCAACATCATGGCGATGGTCGACGCGCTGGGCGATATTGCCGAAATCGTCGAGAAGCGCGGTGGCCAGGTGCTCGACTACATGAGCCTTGCGATCAACCTGCTCGGCATCATTCCGATTCCGCCGACACTCGCGCCGTTCCGGATGTCCGCGCGCCCGCTGCTCGCGCTCGTCCGTCACGAATTGCTGGCGACCCGCAACAATCTCGGCGCGGCGATCATCTCCGTGCTGGTCACGCATATCAATGCGACCTGCGCGACCGAGATCGAGGATTTTTTGAACAAGCTGAAGGCTGGCCTCGTCGAACTGCT
The DNA here is from genome assembly GCF_902833245.1 of Burkholderia sp. BCC0398. Lineage (NCBI taxonomy): Bacteria > Pseudomonadati > Pseudomonadota > Betaproteobacteria > Burkholderiales > Burkholderiaceae > Burkholderia > Burkholderia sp. BCC0398. The sequence continues at coordinate 483,203 of NZ_CADFEM010000002.1, read as the reverse complement.
CGACGGATGCGCGTCGAAAGCCGAGGAGCTCATGATCGCGCTGGCGACCGGCATGGACAAAGCGCTGCACGGACAGCTCTTCGATGCCAACGCCAATCTGAAACGCCAGCAACAGCTTGCGCAGAAGATGGCGGACAACCGGCCGTGGTACAGCCCGAGCCGGGTCGGTGACGGCATCCAGTTCGCGTACGAGGGGACCAAGGCGCTGGGGAAGAAGGTTGTCAACAAGGCGGCGGGCACGGCGGCGAAACTTGCGCCGGATGCGTGGCTCGAGCCGTTTCGCAGCACGGTGACCTTCCTTCGGACCGAGGCGCCGAAGATCGCGAAGTCGATCCGTTCGCTCGCCGGCAGCGAAGAAGGCAAGATGATGTGGCTGGTCGTGCAGCTGATCGAGGCGGTCGGGCGGGTGAAGGCACGTGCGAAGCTTCATGAGCAGACTGCGGACGTCAAGGCGAGCGGGAAAAGCCAGGCGAAGAAGACGCGCGGGCAGGAGGGGCTCGAGAAAACGGAGGGGCAGGCGCCGGCCGAAGGGCCGGGGAAGAGCACGTGCAAGGCGTGTGGGGTCGGGGCATCGCCGGCATCGATCGACTTCGCTTTCGGTGACGAAACGTTCTCCCACGTGGATTTCGACCTGCCGGGCGCCATGCCGCTCGTTTGGGAGCGTACGTATCGCTCCCGGCTGTCGGCCTATGACAACGGAGAGCTGGGCGCGCGGTGGATTACGCCGTACACGACGCGAATCGACCTCAAGAACGGTCAGTGGATCTATCGCGATGTGGAAGGGCGCAGCATCGAGTATCCGGCACTGGCGGCCGGCGCGGCGCACGATGATCTGTCCGAGAATCTGACGCTGTCGCGGCTCGACGATACGTGGGTGACGATCGCATACGGCCATGACGCGCTGCATGTATACGAGCGCCGTGGCGACGCGTTCCGGCTCGCGATGCAGAAGGACCGTGCCGGCAACACGATCACGCTCGACTACGATGCGCTTGATCGCGTTGCACGCGTGATCGATGCGAGCGGCAATGTGCTCGCGTTCGAGCACGACCGGCATGGCCGGATCGTACAGATCGAGCATGTGCTCAAGGACGGTGCGCGTCGCACGCTGGCTCGCTACGAATACGATGCGAACGGCGATCTCGTGCGCGCGGTCGATCGTCATGGCAACGCGCGGACGTATCAATATCACCGCCACCTGGTGACGCGCTATACCGATCGCACGGGCCGCGGGATGACGCTCGAATGGGATGGCGCGGATGCTGAAGACAACGCAGACGCGAAATGTATTCGCGAATACGCCGACGACGGGAGTCTCGATCTTCGGCTCGCATGGAATCCGAACATCCGCCTGACCTACGTGACCGATGCCCTCGGTCAGACGACGCGGTACTACTTCAACATCCACGGCTACGTGTACCGGATCGTGTATCCGGACGGTAACCAGGAGTGGTTCCGGCGCGATGCCCACCACAATCTGGTATTGCATATCCGGCAGGATGGCAGCATCGAGCGGCGCGAATACGACGCGCGCGGCAATCTGGTTCAGCACGAACGGGCGGACGGCAGCGTTGTCGAGATGGCGTATGACGACAAGGATCAGATGATCCGGCTCGTCGATCCGAACGGGCATGTGTGGCAGCGCAAGTATGACGATGCCGGAAACCTCGTCGAGGAAATCGATCCGCTCGAGCATTCGACGAAGTACGAATACAACGACAAGGGTTTGCCGACGCAGATCATCGACGCAAAGGGCGGCTCGAAGACGATCGAGTACAACAATGCCGGGCAGATGACGAGCTATACGGACTGCTCCGGAAAGAAGACGGAGTGGCGCTACGACGACATCGGGCGTGTGATCGAGACAAAGGACGCGGCCGGCGGTGTGGCTGCCTATCGGTACGGACCGAACGGGCAGCCGACTGAAGTTCGCTCGCCTGCCGGCGTCGAGCAGCTCCAATACGATGCTGAAGGCCGCTTGCTCCGGCACACGGACCAGTTCAATCGTTCGACGCGATATGGCTATGATGCGGTCGGTCGCATTGCGCGTCGCGCCGATGCGCTCGGGCAGACGGTCGCGTATCGCTATGACCGTCTCGGGCGCTTGACCGCGTTGACCGATGCGAACTTTTCGACGTATCAGTTTCACTACGATCCTGCGGGGCGGCTGATCGAGGAAGTCGGCTTCGACGGCAAGTCGACGCGCTATCAGTACGATCCGGACAGCGGCAGTCTTATTTCGATCGATGAAGCGGGTTGCGTGACGTCGGTCGACATCGATGTAAGCGGCCGACTGCTGAAGCGCGTCGCGGGGGAAAGCGAGGAACGGTTTGCCTACGATCCGAGCGGCAGGTTGATCGACGCGGTGAATCGGTACAGCCGCGTGCAGTTCTTCTTCGATCCAGTTGGTAATCTCGTGCGTGAACATCACGCCTACGATCTGTTCGGCGACCGGCGCAGCTACGTGTGGCATCACGAATACGACGAACTCGGCAATCGGCGGCGGACCGTTCGGCCGGACGGGCATGTGGTCGACTGGTTGATGTATGGCTCGGGACATGTGCACGGAATGTTGCTCGATGGCGAGGAGCGCGTGCAGTTCGAGCGTGACGATCTTCATCGCGAGACGGTGCGTGTGCTGTCGAGCAAGGTCGGGCAGCGCACGCACTACGATCCGGCCGGACGCGTGCTGCAGCAGACGATCCAACGGTCGACGTCACCCGCGCCGCTTGCCGAGCGGCGGTATCGCTATGACGCGGTGGGGCAGTTGTCGCGGATCGAGGACAGCCGCAAGGGCGGGACCGACTATCGATACGATCCGGTCGGACGGTTGATCGAAGCGATCAGTCCCATCGCGAAGGAACGGTTTGCATTCGATCCGGCGAGCAACATCATCGATCCGGTGCGGACCGCGGAGACGCCGGCATCGCGTCCGAGCCCGGTGCGGCCGGAAAGTACGTTGCCGGTCGAGGTGCCGAAGGTGCTCGGTAACCTGCTGAAGGCGTATGCAGGGATGCACTTCGAGTACGACGCACGCGGGAATCTGGCGCGCAAGCGTACGCCGGCGGGTGAGCAGGAATACGAGTGGGATGAGTTCAATCGCATGCTGTCTGCGCGCGTTGCCGAGACGTCGCGGCAGAGTCAGGTGCGGTATTTCTATGACGCATTCGGTCGGCGTATTGCGAAGGAGGTGAACGGCGAGCGGACGGTGTTCGGGTGGGATGGTGACACGCTGGCGTACGAGAGTGATGGCGAGCGCGGCACGCACTATCTCTACGAGCCGGGGACGTTCGTGCCGCTGGCGCAGTATGTGGCGGAGCGGGTCGAGGGGATCGCGACGCCGGAGTGGAAGAGTACCGACCGCTATGTGCCGGAGGAGGATCCGCTGCAGAAGGTGCCGGAGCGGCGGGGCAATGCGGCGGTGTTCTATTACCACTGCGATCAGATCGGTACGCCGCAGATGCTGACGGACGACGACGGCGACGTTGTGTGGGAAGCATCGTACAAGGCTTGGGGCGAAGCGCGGGAGGTGATTGAGCGGGCGTCGAAGGCGGCGGGGATTGTGCCTAAGAATTCGTTGCGATTCCAAGGGCAGCAGCTTGATGAGGAGAGTGGACTCGCTTACAACCGATATCGATACTATGATCCGAGCAGCGGCCGTTTCATCAGCAAAGACCCAATTGGGCTGGCTGGCGGGATCAACGCGTATCAATATGCTGACAACCCAACAGGGTGGATCGACCCGCTGGGCCTTGCTCGCTGCCCTTGCGATCCGTGTGGTAAGTCTCGTCGTTCAAGTCTGAGGGATATTCGTCGGCAGCTCGGCATCCCCTTGTCTCAGCAGCCCATCGACCAGAAAATGGTCCCGTTGACGGATTCCAGCGGAAATTGGCTTCTTGGCGGCAACAACAAGCCCATCATGACGCGGGAATTGACCTATCAGGTCGGTGGTAAAAACGTGGTCATCCAAGACCATTCTGCAGGTCACGTATTTGGAGAAGGGGGGATCGGCGATCAACCATCACACCACAACGTACGCCCCGAAGAAAACACCCGCACAGGAAAGATTCAGGGAATGGATGATCACTATTACTTTGACTGCCGGAACAAGAAATGAACCTGATACAGCGGATCATGAATCCACAAGCCCTTACGGTGCTTTATGGGAGCGAAGCACCACTTGATGGCGCCGAGATCCTTGAGGTTCAACTCAAGCGGGACGAACCTCGACTGTCGGTGAGAATCATGACCACTCAGAAGCCTGTTTCGCAGCCGAACCGATGGCCGAAAGACTATGACGTCGTCTATCTAAGCTTGTCATTTATCGGTGTTTCCGGCCTCTCCATCGGAGGGTGGGGGTACGATAATATTGTTGCGGCGTTTGTATCGACCGTCGCCGATAATGTTGCTGCGATAACGATCAATTGCAAGGAAGGCGCGTCGATTGCGTTGAAGTACGACTGGGTTCGCGTAGAGGGAATCACATACGGCTACCTAGGTAGCGCCTAATTTTTCCAGTCAGCGCGTAACCCGGTGCGCTGAATCGACCCACTTGGGCTCGCTCGTTGTTCTTGCGAGCCCTGCTCAAAATGGGACGTTGGTCAGTGCGACGAGCTCAAGTGAACCGCCCCGGATTTTGTGGAGGCTCCAACTCTTGAGAGTGATTCATCGGACCTGTCCGACCCCGAAGTATGAAGCGCCACCGCATCGATCTAGTATTTCGAGGTAGCGGTTGCCGAGGTCGGCCCATTGTCTGGTGCACTGAGCCCGTTTGAGAGTTGGACCCGCAGCCCTGCGAGCACCCCAAATTGTGACCTGGGGCAGTCTGTCGCCCTACCGGATCACGCTTACCAGAATCCGATTGACCTGCCCCCTTCAATAGGGCCAATGGGCTTCTAGCAAAGTCCCTTTAAACCAGCTCCTGGAAAGCGGCAGGAGCATCCACTATTGCCCGGTGTTTCGCAGCAAACTCTGCTGGCGACAGGTAGTTCAGTGCGGTTAAACAGCGCGTTATCCGGAACGATTCAAGTCTGAATCTCAACCCGCCTCACACCCGAAATTCCGGATACCTCCTCCCGGGGTGTTGTCGTCGAGCCGGTCCCCTCGACACTCGCACGACGCAGGATGATCAAGCCGACCAATTTCCCCGTCGTGGAATCGGCATAATGACGGCCTGCCAACGTGACACTGCGGCGCCCAGCAAAACTCATCCTCGTTACAACGCACTGCCCATGTCGACCATCACCGCGACCACCGCGTCGCTGAAGCACATTCTCGAACACCCCGGCGACTTCTCCGGATGGCTATGTCTGCCGCCGACGCCATGGACGCTCGATACAGAAGGCGCATTCAAAGACGCCGACCACACTGAAGCCGACATGCCGCCCGCCACCGCCCCGCACCCCGGCTGGCGCGTGACACTGACCAGCGCGACGATCGAGGACATCGTGATCAATGCGCATGACCAGGTCGACGAACCGAGCGTCGCGCAATTGTTCGATGCATTCGTGTTCTACGTCGACAACGACGATTTCATCCTGCTCTGACGATGCACGCCACGCGCCACAGCAACGAAGGACCGCCGGGCGGTCCTTCTTTCATGAATCGACACGTTCGTACGAAGCCCCTCAAGGCAACGAAATCGTCAAATTAGCCGACTCCGGCCCCACCTTGATGACTTGCGAATAAGGCGCCAACGCCTGCAGCGTCTTGTCCTTGAGATAAGTATTGAGCCCGAGATACCCAAGCAGCGCCACAAGCGCGAACACCGCCCCAATCGCCCAAACCGGCACCTCCCGCTTCAACCGATGCGCGATCTGATCCGGCAGCGGCCAATGCGGAGCAAACGCAGCGCGCTTGCCCTTCATATGCGCGATCTCGTCGCCTAGCCGTGCGGTGAGATAAGCGAGCTTCTCCGGCCCCTCGAGCAGATACTTGCCTTGGAACCCGAGCAGCAGGCACATGTGAAACACCTCGAGCGACTGCAACCGCGCCGCGCCCTGCGCACGACATTCCTCGAGATACTGGAAGAACTTTTCCCCCGCGAGCTGCTCGCCGAACAGCACGAGCTGCAGCGGCCGGCGTTCCCAGTCCGCGCGGATCTTGAACTGCGACGACAGCACCATCTCGTCGATCGCCGCACAGAACGCGAACTTCGCGCCGTACACGTCCTCGGCGGCGATATTCAGCTTCTTCGCGCCGCGCTCGAAATCCGACAGGAATTCCTGGATTCGCGTGCTGAACTCGCTGGCGCTGTCCGGCTCCCGCTTGTTCTTGAGCAGGAACAGCATGAAGAACCCGTCGTACAGCAGATCGAGCAGCGAACGGGCCTGGAACGCGGAGTCCGTCGACGCCGGGCTATGCAGGGGCGGCGGCACGTTGTCGCCGAACAGGGAAGGCGCGTAGCTCATGATGTGACCGCGATCAGTTCGAATTTCAGGTCATTGATGCCAGTCGGCGCATAGATCATCGCGGACTGGGCCTGCAGCATGCGCTCGTACAGCGGGCTGCGCGAATCGAGCGCGAAGTAGCACGCGCCGGGGCGCACCGGAATCGCGGGCGGCACCTGCGGCGTGTACGACAGCCGCACGCCCGGCATCGCCGACAGCACGAGCTTGTCGACGTCGTCGGGCGCGCCGACCTTGAAGCGGGCCGGCACCGCGTCGACGAGCTCGACGCTCGGCATGTCCGCGGACACCGCGAGGTAGAACTCTGTCTTGTCGTCGATCTTGCCGGAATCGAGGCGGCCGAGGTGGAACGACGGGCGCACCTCGTCGAGCGTGATCGCGAAATAGCGCGTCGAGATCACGGTGTCGAGCAGTTCGCGCAGCATCAGGTCGAGACGCGCGAAGCTCGGGCCCGGATCGTCATGGCGATACACGGGCAAGTCGGCGAGCGTATAGCCTTTCGAGAACGTCATCAGCTGGCCCGCGAGGCGCAGCAGTTCCTGGAACAGCCGTTCCGGATGCAGCGCCGCGTGCTGGTGCAGGTGCGCGAGCGTCGCGAATGCGGCGTTCGCCGTGTGCAGCAGCCAGAACGACGCGATGTCGCCCGAGCGGAATTCGATGATGTTCTTCGACGGCTCGCGGTGGAAGCCGTACAGCGCGTTCACCTTCGCCTGCAGCGCGTCGACCAGCTGGCGCAGCCGCTGATGCAGGATCGGCGACGCTTCGATCGCGAGGCACGGCGGCACGAAGCTGTCGTCGATCTCGAAGCCGGACGTCGCGGTGCGGCGCACGCGCACGAGCGGCACCGACAGCAACTGGTCGCGCGGCTCGCTGTGCGCGATCAGCTTGACCTGCGTCTTCAGGAACGTGATGTCGGCTTCCGCGGCGTCGGTGAAGTTGTCGGCGACGCTCGTCTGCTCGCTGACGAACCGCGTCATGAAGCCGGTGGCCGGATCGTCGCTGTAGTTGGTGCCGTTCTCGCGCAGCGGATGCAATGCGAGATAGAACACGAATTCGTTGATGCCGTCGGGCAACGTGTCCAGCGCGATCGGCGGCGGCAGGTCGTCGGCCTGCGGCGCGGCATACAGCGCGCCGTCCGGGAACACGAGCGCGAGTTCGGCTACCCGCAGCACGTTGCTGCCGAGCGCGTCGCGATCGATGCGCACCGAGCGCACGCCCCAGTTGTACGGCTGGATCGCCTGGATGGACTCGAACAGGCGCGCCTCGTGGTACGCGTCCTGCCGTTGAAAGTGTTGAGGCCGGAGGAACAGTCCTTCCCCCCACAGCACCTTGGCCGAATAACTCATGTCAAATCCGGTTAATGTGGCGTTGCGACGTAATCGATTTGTTCGTGCCCGAATTAAATCGCCAATTGTTAACTCTTGTTAATTGACATTCGTGCGTCATGTTTAACCGCAGGACACCGAAGACAGCATATTCAGCGGTTGCGAAGGCGCACCCTGTTGCGGTGCGATGACCGTGCCGTCGGTGACCGTCATCGCGCAATTATGCAGGCCGACGATTATGCCGGATTTCTCCGACTTCGCCGGATCGAACGTCAGTTTCCATCGTTGCAGTGCGGGATCGCGGAACAGCGCGACGATACCGAATGCCTGCGCCTCGCGCGATACCTTCTCGGTCGCCGTATAGCGCTGGCCCGGAATCAGCGTGATTTCGCGCACGTTCAGCAGATCGGCGCCGAGTGCGGCTTTTTCCTTGGTCGGATCGGTAAAGGCGTCGAACGGCGCCTGCTGGAACGAGGTCGGGTCCTTCAGCGCATAGAGCCGGACGACGAGCGCGAGCGGCTTGCGGTCGGTCGCGGCATTCAGGTTCGGCGCGGCGGCCAGCGTGAGCCCGATGTTGCGCGGCGGCTTCTGCGCGTCGGGCACCTCGGGCTTGCCGATGCCGGCCGCGGACATCACGGCGCTCGCGGCCGAGCCGAGCAGCGGGGCGGCCGCGCATCCGGCCAGGAGGGCGCACGCAAGCAGCGGCAGCGCGTAGCGAATCATGGACGATCTCATCGTTTTTCCGGCGTGCCGCCTTTATCCCTGTCAAAACTGCCGGGCATTGCCGCGTGCGCTGCGTATCCCCGACGTTGCATCGTTCAACTATTAAGCACGCCCGCGTCGTGGCAAGCGCCCGGAAATTTTTTCCGCCGCCCCGGCGGCGCGTCGTGCGATCAGTAAAACTTGCGCGCTCCAGCCCGAGGAAAAACCGCTGCGAGCCCGCAGCGAGAGGCCATTCGAGGGGGTAGCGCCCGGTTTTAAAAGGAATTACTCTTCACACGACGATTGAATTATGAAAAATTGATCGGTACTATACCCGCGCGCTTCTTGCAAAGCAAAAGAACCAGATTCTCAACGATTTAAAACTCACGCGCCGGTGGATATAACGATGAAAGACCGTCTGTTCGCAAAACTGTCTGGGGTGGTGGTGGCTTGCGGCGTGATCGCCGGCTGTGCGAGCCAGCCGTCCGCGCCGCCGACTGCGGAAGTGTTCAACAAGTCGCTGGCCGATGCAGACGCCGTCGCGAAGGCGGGGGATCAGGACAAGGCGCTGGGCCTGTACCAGCAGCTCGCGAAGTCGGATCCGACGCGCGAGGAGCCGTGGTCGCGCATCGCGCAAATCCAGTTCGCACAAAACCATTACGGGCAGGCGATCGTCGCCGCCCAGGAAGCGCTGCAGCGCGACGCGACCGATCGTCAGGCGAAGAGCGTGCTGGCCGTCGCCGGCCTGCGGATCGCGACGCAGTCGCTCGGCGAGCTGCGCCAGGATGCGTCGCTCGCGGGCGACGCGAAGTCCGACGCGCAGGCGCTCGCGAAGCAGCTGCGCGACACGCTCGGCGAGTCGGCGCTGTTCCCGCCGGAGCAGCGGGCGCAGTCGAAGAAGTACGGCGGCCGCCGTGCGGTTCATCGTGCGAAGGCGGGGGCCGCACCGGCCACGGACACGGCCGCGAGCGCCGCCCCGACGCCGACCCCGACGCCGCCCGCCGCGCAAAAGGGCAGCGCGGATCCGTTCGGCGCACTGCGCAACTGAAACCGCAACTGACGCGATAACCACAACTAACCTGGGAGCCGTCGAGATGGCCAAGAAAGAAAGCATTCAGAAAAGCTTGCAGAAAATACGGCCGCCGCGCGTCCAGCTGACCTACGAGGTCGAGAAGGGCGATGCGATCGAGGTGAAGGAACTGCCGTTCGTCGTCGGGGTCGTCGGCGATCTGGCGGGCCAGTCCGAAATCGAGCAGCCGAAGCTGCGCGACCGCAAGTTCGTCAACATCGACCGCGACAATTTCGACGACGTGATGAAGGCGATCGAACCGCGTGCCGCGTTCCAGGTGGAAAACCGCCTGAGCCCGGAAGGCGGCAAGTTCGCGGTCGACCTGAAGTTCCGCTCGCTGTCGGATTTCAGCCCGGACGAAGTCGTCGAACAGGTCGAGCCGTTGCGCCGCCTGCTCGAGGCGCGTTCGAAGCTCGCCGACCTGCGCAACAAGCTCGCCGGCAACGACAAGCTCGAGGATCTGCTGTCCGAGGTGCTGAAGAACACGCAGCAGCTGCAGGAGCTCGCGAAGGGCACGGGCGGCGACAAAGACGGCGAATGACGACGGAGTATTGAGATGAACCAGCAAACGGCTGCGGCCCAAGCGAGCGGCGCGGAATACGCCGCCGGGACCTCGCTGCTCGACGACATCGTCGAGAAGAGCAAGGTCGCGAAATCCGATTCCGAGCATGCGCGTGCGAAGGACCTGATCGGCGAACTCGTGCACCAGGTGCTCGACGGCACGGTGATCGTGTCGGACAACCTGTCGGCCACGATCGACGCGCGCGTCGCGGAACTCGACCGCCTGATTTCCACGCAGCTTTCCGCCGTGATGCACGCGCCGGAATTCCAGCGCCTCGAAAGCACGTGGCGCGGAATGGATTATCTGGTCAAGGAAAGCAACACGGGCCAGACGATCAAGATCAAGGCGCTGCACGCGCCGAAGCGCGACCTCGTGCGCGACTTCAAGGGCGCGAGCGAGTTCGACCAGAGCGCGCTGTTCAAGAAAGTCTACGAAGAGGAATTCGGCACGTTCGGCGGCTCGCCGTTCGGTGCGCTGATCGGCGATTACGAGATCTCGCGTCAGCCCGAAGACATGTACTTCATCGAGCAGATGTCGCACGTCGCCGCGGCCGCGCATGCGCCGTTCATCGCGTCGGCGTCGCCGGAGCTGCTCGGCCTCGAGTCGTTCTCCGACCTCGGCAAGCCGCGCGACCTCGGCAAGGTGTTCGACACCGTCGAATACGCGAAGTGGAAGTCGTTCCGCGACGCGGAGGATTCGCGCTACGTCGGCCTGACGCTGCCGCGCTTCCTCGGCCGCCTGCCGTTCAATCCGAAGGACGGCCAGACCGCGGAGAACTTCAACTTCGTCGAGGACGTCGATGGCACCGACCACGACAAGTACCTGTGGTGCAACGCGGCATGGGCCTTCGCGGCCCGCCTGACGGCCGCGTTCGACGACTTCGGCTGGTGCGCGGCGATCCGCGGCGTCGAAGGCGGCGGCCTCGTCGAGGATTTGCCGACCCATACGTTCAAGACCGACGACGGTGAAGTCGCGCTGAAGTGCCCGACTGAAATCGCGATCACCGATCGCCGCGAGAAGGAGCTGAGCGACCTCGGCTTCATCCCGCTCGTCCATTGCAAGAACTCAGATTACGCCGCGTTCTTCGCTGCGCAGTCGGTGCAGAAGCCGAAGAAATACAGCACCGACAGCGCGAATGCGAACGCCGTCCTGTCCGCCCAGCTTCAGTACATCTTCTCGGTATCGCGCGTCGCGCACTACCTGAAGGCGATGATGCGGGACAAGATCGGCAGCTTCGCATCGGCGCAGAACGTGGAGACTTTCCTCAACCGGTGGATTTCGCAATACGTCCTGCTCGACGACAACGCCTCGCAGGAACAGAAAGCGCAATTTCCGCTGCGCGAGGCATCCATACAAGTGTCGGAGATTCCGGGCAAGCCGGGCTCGTATCGTTCGGTCGCGTTCCTGCGCCCGCACTTTCAGCTCGACGAACTCTCGATTTCTCTGCGACTTGTCGCTGATCTGCCCAAACCGGCAAATTCATAAGCGAGTAGATCGCCCGGGCGGGCCGCCTGGGTAGGACGTTAAAACCACCTCTTTGGGGAGTCGAAGGGCCATGTTACATATGCACTTGCAGTTTGGTAGTCCCGCGGTGAAGGGCGAATCCGCGGACAAGGACCACCAGGGCTGGATCGAACTGAAATCGTGGGATCACTCGATCGTTCAGCCGCGTTCGGCAACCGCATCGACCGCTGGCGGTCACACGATGACGCGTTGCGAGCACGGCGACATGATCTTCACGAAGGAAATCGATTCGTCGAGCCCGCTGCTGTACCAGCACGCTTCGGGCGGTACCACGTTCGACGAAGTGACGGTCCATTTCTCGCGCGCGGACGGTGAAGGCAAGCGCGTGCAGTATCTGGAAGTCAAGCTCAAGTACGTGATCATCTCGAGCATCGCCCCGAGCGTTCGCGAGGAAGGTCTGCCCCTCGAGACGTTCTCGCTGAAGTACGCAGCCGTGCAGTGGAAGCAAACCCAGCAGAAGATCGGCGGCAACCAGGGCGGCAACACGCAAGGCGCCTGGAGCCTGACGAAGAACGACAAGACCTACGCGGTCTAAGGTCGGTTGCGGCAACGGGGCGCTTCGCGTCCCGTTGCCGTTTTCGCTGTCCACCTCGGCCGATGAAACGATTCGAACCCAGTTTTCTCGACAAGCTGTTCGACGACGAACCGCACCTGCCGGCCTCGGCAGCGATGCGGCAATTGTCGCTGGAAGAGCTGAAGAACACGGTCGCCCGCGACGTCGAGGCGATCCTCAACACCCGTATCGCCCACACCGAGAACGAGCTGGCCACGCTGCCGGAATGCCAGAAATCGGTGCTGACCTACGGGCTGAACGATTTCGCGGGGCTGAGCCTCGCGAGCCACTACGATCGCGCATTCATCTGCAAGTCGATCCAGCAGGCGATCGCGCGCCATGAGCCGCGCCTGCAGCAGGTGCAGGTGACGTTCGAGCTGAACGAGCAGGCCACCAACGCGCTCTACTTCGCGATCCAGGCGCTGCTCGTCGTACACCCGGCCGAGGAGCCGGTGAGTTTCGACGCGATGCTGCAACCGTCGACGCTGCAATACTCGGTCACGCGCGCACGCGCGGCGCGAATGCAGTAAATCAAGCCGCCGAGCGGGCCGGACCGCCCGGTGGTCAATCAGGTCCGGCAGAAATATTGAGGTTCGGGGTCGTCGATGGAAGAATTGCTGCCGTATTACGAACGCGAATTATCGTTTTTGCGGCGCTATTCGCGCGATTTCGCCGAACGCTATCCGAAGATCGCCGCGCGTCTCGCGGTGTCGGGCGAGCACTGCGAGGATCCGCACGTCGAGCGGATGATCGAGTCGTTCGCGCTGCTCGGCGCGCGCATCAACAAGAAGCTCGACGACGACTACCCGGAATTCACCGAAGCGCTGCTGGAAGTGCTGTATCCGCACTACCTGCGGCCCTTCCCGTCGTGCTCGATCGCGCAGTTCACGCCGGCTTCGCCCGGCCAGCAGACCGAGCCGGTCGTGATCGATCGCGGCACCGAGCTCAAGAGCCGCCCGATCCGCGGCGTGCAATGCCGGTTCCGCACCGCCTACGACGTGACGCTCGCGCCGATTCGCATCTCGGAGGCGCGCTATACGCCGGTCGCGCTCGCGCCGAGCGCGACGGTGCTGCCGTCGAACGCGACGGGCGTGATCTCGATCACGTTCGAATCGCTCGCCGCGCAGCTCGATCTCGGCGCGCTGAAGCTGTCGACGCTGCGCGCGCATCTGCACGGCGAGCAGTCGTTCGTCGCCGCGCTGACCGACTGCCTGTTCGTCAACGTGCTCGGCGCGTATGTCGAGCCGGAACGCAACGGCCGCTGGACCGCGCTGCGCAAGCTGCCGATCGCGCAGGCCGGCTTCGACGAGGACGACGCGCTGATCGACTATCCGGCGAAATCGCATCCCGCGTACCGGCTGCTCACCGAATACTTCGCGTTTCCCGACAAGTTCGATTTCGTCGACTTCGACCTCGCGGCGATCGCACGTGCATCGGGCCGCTGCCAGCGCGCGACGCTGCATCTCGTGCTGCAAGACGTGCGCAGCGATTCGCACGTCGCGCGCCTGCTGGAGTTGCTGACCGCAAGCCATTTCCGGCTGTTCTGCACGCCGATCGTCAACCTGTTCCGCCAGCACGGCGAGCCGATCCGCATCACGCACCGCGCGGTGTCGTATCCGGTGATCGCCGAGGCGCGGCGCGCATTCGCGTACGAGGTGTACTCGATCGATTCGGTGAAGCTCGTCCGGCAGCAGGCGCACGAGGAATCGGTGATCGAGTTCCGCCCGTTCTATTCGCTGCATCACGGCGAATCGGCGCGGATCGGCCATTACTGGTTCGCGCGTCGCAACGACTGGGTCGCGCAGAAGAGCCCCGGTTACGAAACCGAGATCTCGATCGTCGACATCGACTTCGAGCCGACGTCGCCGCAAACCGACACGCTGAGCCTCGACCTCACCTGCACGAACCGCGACCTGCCGGCGATGCTGGCGTTCGGCCTCGAGGGCGGCGACCTGTTCCAGGAAGGCGGCGCGCAGACGAGCGGCATCTCGATGCTGCGCCGCCCGACGCAGAGCGTGCGCTTCGAGCGCGGCCGCGCCGCGCACTGGCGGCTCGTGTCGCACCTCGCGCTCAATCACGTGTCGCTCGTCGCGCACGGCCTCGCGCCGCTGAAGGAAATGCTGACGCTGTACGACCTGCGACGCACGGCCGTGTCGATGCGCCAGATCGACGGCCTGGCCGGCGTCGAGCAGCGCGGCGCCGTGCAGTGGCTGCCCGGCAAGCCGTTCGCGACCTTCGTGCGCGGCATCGAGATCCGGCTGACGATCGACGAGGAACACTTCGTCGGCGCGAGCCTCGCGTCGTTCGTGCGCGTGCTCGACAGCTTCTTCGGGCTGTACGTCCACCTCAACAGTTTCGTTCAATTGGTCGTCGTGTCGAAGCGCACCGGCGAGGAGATCATCCGATGCAAGCCCCGAACCGGCGAATCGATCCTGGCGTAGTCGACGCGCTGCTCGACGAGCCGCATCGCTTCGAGTTCTTCCAGGCGGTGCGCGTGCTCGAAGGGCTGTTCGCGCGGCAGGCGTCGGATGCGCCCGGCGCGTGGCGGCAGGGCGACGTGGTCGCGCAGCGCATCGCATTCCGCAACACGCTGTCGCTCGGCTTCCCGCCGAGCGAGATCGAAGGCGCGCGCTCGTTCGACGGCGACGGCGCGCCGCTGAACTCGGACGAGCAGCGCGGCGCCGCGCTGGCCGCCGGCGAGCTCGGTCGCGTCGAGCTGACGCCCGCGTTCTTCGGGCTGCTCGGCGGGCAGGGCGCGCTGCCGCTGCACTACACCGAACAGATCGTCGCGCGCGAGCACCTGCGGCGCGACCACGCGGCGCGCGCGTTCTTCGACGTGTTCTCGAACCGCGCGACCGCGCTGTTCTATGCGGCGTGGAAGAAATACCGACTGCCGTTCCATTACGAACTCGACCGCGACGAGCGCTACCTGCCGCTGTTGCTCGCGATCGCGGGCGTGCCGAGCGACGAGGTGCGCGACAGTCTCGCGGCCGGCCCGGGCGGCGTGCTCGACGAAGCCGTGGCCGGCTACGCGCTCGCCGCGCGGCACCGGCCGATGTCGGCCGCCTACCTGCAACGCACGCTGTCCGATTACTTCCGCGTGCCGGTGAAAATCGACCAGTTCGTCGGCAAGTGGTACGACGTGCCGCCCGACCAGCTGAGCGTGCTCGGCGAAGTCAACGCGGTGCTCGGTGCGACGGCGCTCGTCGGCGAGCGCGTGTGGCAGCGCGACATGCGCGCGCGGATCGTCGTCGGCCCGCTATCCAAGCGCGACTACGAGGCGTTCCTGCCCGGCGGCGCGCACGCCATCGCGCTCGAACGGATGCTGACGCTGCTCGCCGGCGTCACGCTCGAGTACGAGGTGAAGCTCGTGCTCAAGCGCACGGAAGTCGGCGCGAGCGTGCTCGGCGCGGGTTCGCGGCTCGGGTGGGACGCGTTCCTGTGCACGCGCGACGCGCTCGAGGACCGCTCGGACGCCCGCTACGAACTGCACGTGATTCACTGACCTAACAACAACACGCAATCGAACCTGAGATCGACGCCATGAGCACGCCTCTGAAGACCCTGATCACGAAACTGAACCCGCTGTGCCGCCACGCGACCGAGCGGGCGGCGAGCGCGTGCCTGGCGCGCGGCCATTACGAGGTCGATCTGGAGCACCTGTTCCTCGCGTTGCTCGACGAAGCGACGGGCGACCTGCCGCTCGCCTTGCGCGCGAGCCGCGTCGATCCGCATGCGCTGCATGCCGATCTCGAACGCGAGCTCACGCGCCTGAAGACGGGCAACACGCGCACGCCGGTGTTCTCCGTGCACCTGATCGCGCTGTTCGAGCAGGCGTGGCTGATCGCGTCGCTCGATTCGCAGCTCGGCCGCATCCGGTCGGGGCATCTGCTGCTCGCGCTGCTGACCGCGCCGGATCTCGCGCAGTTCGCGCAGCGGATGTCGTCGCGGTTCGCGGAAATGAACGTGACGGACCTGAAGCACAAGTTCGACGAAATCATGGCCGGCTCGAGCGAAGCCGAGCCGCGCCAGGCGGACGACGAGGGCAGCGACGCCGCGCCGGCCGCCGACGGCTTTGCACCCGCGGCCGGCCCGTCGAAGACGCCCGCGCTCGACACGTACACGACCAACCTCACGCAGCGCGCACGCGACGGCAAGATCGACCCGGTGATCGGCCGCGAAGCGGAGATCCGCCAGGCGATCGACATCCTGATGCGCCGCCGCCAGAACAACCCGATCATGACCGGCGAGGCCGGCGTCGGCAAAACGGCGGTCGTCGAAGGGCTCGCGCTGCGGATCGCGGCCGACGACGTGCCGCCGCCGTTGCGCGGCGTCGCGTTGCACGTGCTCGACATGGGGCTGCTGCAGGCCGGCGCGAGCGTGAAGGGCGAGTTCGAGAACCGGCTGAAGAGCGTGATCGACGAGGTGAAGAAGAGTGCGCACCCGATCATCCTGTTCATCGACGAGGCGCACACGATCATCGGCGCGGGCGGCCAGGCCGGCCAGAACGACGCCGCGAACCTGCTGAAGCCGGCGCTCGCGCGCGGCGAGTTGCGCACGATCGCCGCGACGACGTGGAGCGAATACAAGAAGTACTTCGAGAAGGATGCGGCGCTCGCGCGGCGCTTTCAGGTCGTGAAGGTCGAGGAGCCGAGCGAGCCGCTGGCCGCCGCGATGCTGCGCGGGATGTCGGGCCTGATGGAGAAGCACTTCAACGTGCGGATTCTCGACGATGCGATCACCGAGGCCGTGCGCCTGTCGCACCGCTACATCAGCGGCCGCCAGCTGCCGGACAAGGCGATCAGCGTGCTCGACACCGCGTGCGCGAAGGTCGCGCTCGCGCACAGCGCGACGCCGGCCGCGATCGACGATACGAAGAAGCGCATCGAGCGCATCGATGCGGAAATCGCGTCGCTGGAGCGCGAGGCGGCGGGCGGCGCGGCGCACGACGAGCGGCTCGGCGAGCTGCGCGGCGCGCGCGAAACGGCGCTCGAACACCTGGCGAAGGACGAAGCACGCTATGAGGCCGAGCGCGTGATCGTCGCCGAGATCACCGAACTGCGCGACGCGCTCGACAAGGCGCGCGGACCGTCGGAAGACGGCGAACCCGTCGATGTGCCGGCCACGCGCGAGAAGTTGACCGAACGCGTCGCGGCGCTGCATGCGCTGCAAGGCGGCGAGCCGATGGTGCCGCTGCAGGTCGACGGCCACGTCGTCGCCGAGATCGTCGCCGCGTGGACGGGCATTCCGCTCGGCCGGATGGTGAAGGATGAAATCGACACCGTGCTGAACCTGCAGCCGCTGCTGACCGCGCGCGTGATCGGCCAGGACCATGCGCTGGAGGCGATCGCGCAGCGCGTGCGCACCGCGACCGCGAACCTCGAGGATCCGAACAAGCCGCGCGGCGTGTTCATGTTCGTCGGGCCGTCGGGCGTCGGCAAGACCGAGACGGCGCTGGCGCTGGCCGACATCCTGTACGGCGGCGAGCGCAAGATGGTCACGATCAACATGAGCGAGTACCAGGAAGCGCACAGCGTGTCGGGCCTGAAGGGCTCGCCGCCCGGCTACGTCGGTTACGGCGAGGGCGGCGTGCTGACCGAGGCCGTGCGCCGCAACCCGTATTCCGTCGTGTTGCTCGACGAGGTCGAGAAGGCGCACCCGGACGTGCTCGAGATGTTCTTCCAGGTGTTCGACAAGGGCACGATGGACGACGCGGAAGGGCGCGAGATCGACTTCCGCAACACGCTGATCATCCTGACGTCGAACGTCGGCTCGGCCGCGGTGATGCAGGCCTGCCTGAACAAGCCGGCCGAGGAATTGCCCGATCCGGACGCGCTCGCCGAGACGCTGCGTCCGCAGCTGTACAAGACCTTCAAGCCGGCGTTCCTTGGCCGGATGAAGGTCGTGCCGTACTACCCGATTTCCGACGACGTGCTGGCCGAGATCATCGAGCTGAAGCTCGAACGCATCCGCCGCCGGATCGAGGCGAACCACAAGGCCGCGTTCGAATGGGACGAATCGCTCGTCGACGCGGTGCTCGCGCGCTGCACCGAGGTCGATTCGGGCGCCCGCAACGTCGACCACATCCTGAACGGCACGCTGCTGCCGGAGATCGCGGGCCACGTGCTCGGCCGGATCGCCGACGGCGCGGCCATCGCGCGCATCGCGGTGCGTGCGGACGAGGCCGGCGAATTCGCGTACACCGTCGAATGAGCCCCACGCGCGACATCTGATGCATCAACGGATTCACTGAACCATGCCGATCAATCTCCCCGAGCTGCTGACGCCGATCAGCGACGCGTCGCCCAGCGGCGACGACCTGCTGTTTTCGAACGAATTCGACGCGATCCAGGACGCGCGGCGCTACGACGACCCGACGCTCGACCAGGGCGAATGGGTGACCGAGATCAAGGAGGCCGACTGGGGCTTCGTCGTCGATCATGCGGGCGAGCTGCTGCGCACGCGCACGAAGGACCTGCGGCTCGCCGTATGGCTGACCGAGGCACTCGCGCTCGAGGACGGCATCACGGGCCTCACCGAAGGCTATGCGCTGCTCGAGGGCCTGTGCCGCGACTTCTGGGACACCTTCCACCCGCTGCCCGAGGACGACGACATCGAGCACCGGCTCGGCAACGTCGCATGGTTGTCCGGCCGCACGGCCGAGCTGCTGCGCGCGGTGCCGCTGACGGACGGCGCATCGAATGCGTTCAGCACGCTCGACTGGGAAGTCGCGCAGCACGTCGCGCAGTCGATCAAGCGCGATCCCGAGCACGCGGACGACATCGCGCGCGGCAAGCCGTCGATCGAGCAGATCGATGCGTCGCGGCGCGTGACGTCGATCGCGTTCTACACGGCGCTGCTGGCGAACCTGAAGGCGTTCGAATTCGCGCTCGATGCGTTCGAGGAGCGGCTCGTCGAGCGAGCGGGCGATTCGGCGCCGAGCTTCCGGCAGGCGCGCGACGCGTTCGAGACCGTGTACCGGCTCGCCGAGCGCTTTGCGCGCGAACAGGGCTATACGGGCAGCGCGCCGCACACGCAGGCGGCGCCGCAGGCCCAGTCAGAACGCATCGAGCCGGTGTTCGGCCAGCCGATCCAGACCGAGGAGACTCACGTGCAGCAGCAGACCGCTTCGCGTCCTCCGGTGACGCAGATGATCGCCGGCATCCAGAACCGTGCGCAGGCCGTCGACCAGTTGCGTGCGGTGGCGCGCTATTTCCGTCAGACCGAGCCGCACAGCCCGGTCGCGTATCTCGCCGACAAGGCGGCCGAATGGGCCGACATGCCGCTGCACAAGTGGCTCGAGAGCGTCGTGAAGGACGACGGCTCGCTGTCGCATATTCGCGAGCTGCTGGGGGTGAGGCCCGACGAGCAGGCGTGAACGCACGACGGGCGGCGCATCGCTGCCACCGCCCGTCGTGTGCCGCGCCGCTTCGCCGTTGAGCCAGCGGTCGGCCGAATCCCCGTTACTGCCCCACCCGGAACTCGATCCGCCGATTCCTCGCCCTGCCATCCGCCGTATCATTCGGCGCGATCGGCTGATCCGGCCCGACCCCCGTCGTCGTCATCTGCTGCGGCGGAATGCTCTTCGTGATCAGATAACCCTTCACCGCATCCGCGCGCGCCTGGCTCAGCGCGATGTTCGACGTCCGGTTCCCCGAATTGTCGGTGTGGCCGATGATGTCGACCGTGCGGTTCTGCATCTTCGCGAGCGCGGCCGCCATCTGGTCGAGGATCAGCTTGCCTTGCGGCGTCAGCGTCGCGCTGCCGGTCTCGAACTCGATCGTCCGGTTCGCGAGCGTCTGGTCGAGCACGCCCTGTTCGGACGCCGACACGCGCAGCCCGTTCTTGATCGTGTACGTCGGGTTCAGCGTGTTCGCCATGTCGCTCGCGAGCTGCTGGCGCTGCGCCTCGTTGTGCACCTCGCCCTTCATCTCGATCTGCGTGCCATTGATTTTCAACTGGCCCTTGCTGATCTGCTTGAGCTGCGCGCCGAGCAGCTTCTGCACGTTCGCGCTCCAGTTCGGCGGCGTCGCGACGTCGCCCACCTCGACCTGGTCGACGACGTTCGTCGCGCCGTAGGTGTCGCGCAGCTTCTGCAGCACGGCGGCCTTGGTCGCTTCGTCGGGCACCTTGCCGCCGACAACCACCTGGCCGGGCGTTGCATTCGCGGGCGGCGGCGCGATCGTGCCGGCGGTGGTGCCGTGCACCACCGTGCCCGACGCGCCGCCGGCGTTCGGGTTCGCCTGCGGCAGCGCGGTCGTCGCGACCGTGCCGTTGCCGACCGGCGTGACGGTCGCGCCCGTGTTCTGCGCGAAGGCCGCGCCGCTCGCGACGAGGCCGGCCGCGAACAGCGCGGCGAGGGCGGGCGAGACGGCGGACGACAGGCGCGCGCGCCGGACCTGAATCGTGCGATGCATGCCGTCAGCCTCCGATGAACGCTTCGCGGAACGCGTCGATGGCGACACGCAGCGAGAGTTGCGGTTGGTCGAGGTAGCTGACGAGCTTGCTGATCTGGTGATCGTTTTGCGCATGGGCGTCGATCCACTCGGGATCGTCGATGTCGATGTTGTGGGCGGCGTAGGTCTGCGGGTCGACGACGCTCAGCAGCGTCTTCGCCGACGCGCCGTTGAAGCCGATGATGAGCCGTTCGCGTTCGGCGATCGTGCCGATGAAGATCGCCAGCTCGAAGTCGGCCTGCGCGACGAACGGCGCGATCAGCTCGAGCCAGAACGCGGCGACGAGGCTGCGGTAGAACGGATCGACCGGCAGCGGCAGCGTGAGGCCGCGTTCGATGTGCGACGAGCCGCTCTGCATCACCGGCCGCAGCAGCGAGCCGAGCGCGAGCATCGCGCCGCGCAGCCGCACCGGATGACCGCTTTCGAGCAGCATCTCCTGCAGGCCGTGCAGCGACTGGTGTTCGACGAAATCGTTGAAGGTGCCGTCATGCGACGTGCCGGGGCCGCCGACGTCGATCGGCACCTGCGTGTCGCCGAGCGCCTGCAGCGCGCCGGGCGGCTCGTCCTTGCCGAGCAGCGGCGGGATCTGCGCGGCGACGCGCGACCACAGCCGCGCGAACGCGAGCGGGCTGCGCGCGAGGAACGCCAGCGGCCGGTCGACCTCCAGCGCGGTGGCGCCGAGGAACGGGAAGCGGCGCATCGACACGTCGTGGCTCGCGACCATGTGGCCCGCGATCGCGAGCTTGCTGCGCGAACCGAGGAACGCGAAATGCATCGGCTTCGCGTCCTCGTAGACGATCTTCCAGCGCGGATCTTCCGCGAGCAGCTCGAGCGCCTGCGCGATCCAGCGATCGAGCGTCTGCAGCAGCTGCGGATTGTGCGCGCTCTTCACGAAGTCGCCGCGCGACGGAATCTTGCCGAAGTAGGCGATTTGCGCCTGTACGGTTTGCGTCATTGCGCCCTCTGTGCATTCGTTGCGTTGGCGGCCGCGACGGCCGGCGCGGCACCCGGCGTGCCGGTGCCGGCTTGCGTCGCGTTCTGCGCGGCGCCTGCGCTCGCGTCGGCGACCGACGACGGCAGCTGCAGGCCGCGCAGGCTTTGCTGCTGCGGCTGGTCGCCGCCACCGGCCGACGGTTGCGACGTACTGATGATGCGCATCGTCACCGACACGTTCACGCTGCCCTGTGCCCACGTCAGGTCGAAGGTGCCGTCCGGACGGCGCTTGCGCTGCGCCGAGTTGATCAGCTTCTCGAGACCGTAGCGGCCCGGCTCGTTGACGAGCTGCACCGTGCGGCCGTCGAAGGTCGTCGCGGACAGCGTCGCGCCCGGCGCGCCCTGCGGGTTCGGCCACACGAAGTTGGTCCACTGCGGCGGCGTGTTGCGGTAGCGCAGTTGCTGGCCGTCGATCGCGATCGTGTATTCCGTCGTGCCCGTGCTCGGCTGCGGCAGGATCTGGAACACGGTTTGCGGCTCGGACGACGCGGCGGCACTGCCTGCCGCACCGCCGGCGAGCGGCGCGACCCAGCGTGCAAAGCCGCTCGTGAAGTCCGGCGTGAGCCCGATGCCCATGTCGCCCCACGTGCGGGCGGCGAGCGTGTCGCCGCGGCGCACCGCGAGCGGCCCGAGCGTCGTGCCGACGAACTTCGCGATCGAGCCGTCCGGGCCGAACACCTGCGCGATCTCGCCGGCGCCGGCCTCGACCTTCGCGTTCGCCGCGAACGGGTACTTGGTCGCGAGCGAGCTCTGGAACGGCTGGTAGACCTGCGCGTTCCACACCTTGTTGACTTCGGCGCTGGCCGGCTGGATCACGACCGCGAACGCCTGCATCAGCGGCCGCACCAGCAGCGGGCGCAGCGACTTGCGTTGCGAATCGGTCAGGCCCGTCAGCATCTGCTCGTCGACGAGCTTCAGCGAATCGGCGAGTTCCGAACCGCTGCCGTCGAGCGTCTGCTGCATCAGCTGGCGCGCGCCCGGCCCCGGGTCGCCCTGGTTCTTGATCACGTTGAAGCGGGTGCGGACCTTCGACAGCGACTCCATGTAGCCCTTCAGCATCGACGTGCCGTCATGCGTCGCGACGATCCGCGCGAGCCCGACGAACTCCTGGCCGATCGGACCCATCGGCACCTCGGCCGGATTGCCGTTGATGTCGATGTTGGCTGCCGCCATCTGGCCGGCCTGCGAGCGCGTGAACAGTTGCTTGACCCAGTTCACGACGCCCGTCTGCGCCTTCTTGATCGTCACGTTCGCGAGCGACGGGTTGTCCCACGACGTCTGGTCGTACGCGGTCTCGAGGATCTTGCGGATCGGCGAATCCTGCGGGTCGCCGAGGCGGTTCATCCCGTCGACGGCCTGGCCGAAGCTGGTGAAGCCCTGGACCGCGATGCCCTGCATGAATTTCTGCCAGTGCTGCGCGTACTCGGTCTTGTACATGCCGACGAGCGTCTTCTGGATCTGCTCGGGGCTGCCCTCGAGCGTCAGGTCGTCCTGCGTCGACGTGTTGAGCACCCAGTCCTTCGCCTGCAGTTCCTTGGTCGCCGCATCGCGGATCGCCGGCTGCACGTAGTCGAACCACGCTTCACGCGTGAACGTGCCCGGAATCGCGTAGCTGCCTGCCACGAGCCCCTGGTTGCCGTCGCCGACGATGCGCGCGATGGTCATCGGCGCGAAGCGGGTCGACGCACGGGCCTTGATTTCCTCGTACACGCGCTGGCGGGCCGGCATGCCGCGCACGACGCGGCGCAGGTTCTCGCGGGTCTGGTCGACGAGCGCGAGGTTCGCGTCGATCATCGGCCAGTCGTTGTCGTTCACGCGCGACAGGTAGAACGAGATCATGCGCTCGGCGCTCCGGATCATCTCGTCGCGCGGCATGTTGCCGCGATTCGTCTCGAGCCAGCCGCGCCAGAAGCGGGCGAGCTGGTCGGTCAGGTGCGCCTGTTCGACGTGACGCTTGTCGGACAGCATCAGGTAGGTCTTCAGCGCGTTGTACGCATCCTGCACGTTGGTCGGCGACGCGTCGCTGTAGAGGCCGCCCTGCGGCGCGGCGGGCTGCTGCGGGGCGGCGGCCGGCGCGGCGCCCGACGCGGCCAGCACGGCGCCGGCCTGCGGCGCGGCGCCTGCCGCGTTCGTCGACACCGGCATCGTGCCGCCCTGCACGGCGCCCGATTCCGGCGGGCGCGTCATCGGCACGAGCTGCTCGGGGTGCGCGTTCACGTCCTTCATGAACGACGCGAGGTTCTGCGATACGGGAGCCAGCAGGATCTGGCGCACGCCGTTGTAGTACTCGGTCAGCAGGTGCTGCTCGAGACGGTCGCCCTGGTACAGGCCGAGCGACACCGACAGCGGCTTGTCACGGCGGAACTGTTCGAGCTGCTCGATCCGGTCTTCCAGGATGTCCATCGCCTGCAGGCGCGACTGCAGGTCGTTGCGGCCCTGCTGCAGGCGCGTGACGTTGTCGAGGTCGGCCTGCACGTTCGACACGAGCTGCTGGTTGCCGATCGTCGACCAGGTCCAGCCGCCGAGCGCGAGCGCGAGTGCCGCGACGAAGCCGAAGAAGGTCGCGTAGCGCAGCCGCGTCTTGGTCGGGCTCGCGAACTGGCGCACCGTCTGGCGGTCGGCGAAGATCACCTTCGAGAACAGGTCGCGCAGGAAGAAGCCGTTCTTCGAGAACGCGCTGTGCGGTTTCGGCAGCGCGCTGCCGTCGAGGCCGAAGCGGTGCGCGATGCGCTGCGCGGCCGCGCTGTTGGTTTCGCCTTCCTGCAGCGCGCTGGTGAAGTAGAAGCCGCGGAAGATCGGCTTGTACTGGAACGGGTTGTTCTCGAACAGCGTCGCGAGGAATGCGCGCAGCGACGGCTTGATCGTCGAGAATTCGAGCGGGAAGCTCAGCTGGCCCGGCGACAGCTGGTTGCCGCGCGACAGCGACAGCTGCGCGACGCTGATTTCCTTCAGCCCTTCGTAGAGTTCCTCGAAGTGCGTGTCGAACTGCGCGACGACGTCGCGCTTGTCGTCGGGCTCGTAGGGCAGCGTCGCGCCCCACACGCGGTCGTACTCGTGCTTGTCGCTGCTGCTGAAGAATTCGGTGAAGCCGGTGATCAGGTCGGCCTTCGTGAACATCACGTAGACCGGCGCGAACACTTCGAGCTTTTCCGTCAGTTCCTGAACGCGCTGACGAAGGTTTTTCGCGAGGTTGATCGCGAATTCCGGGCGGTTGCCGGTGAGTTCGGCGATGCTGGCCGTGACGATGATGCCGTTGATCGGCGCCTTCGGACGGTAGCGCTTGAGCAGCCCGAGGAAGCCGAGCCACTCGCTGCGGTCTTCCTCGTGCACCGAATAGCGGCCGGCCGTGTCGAGCAGGATCCCCTCGGTCGTGAAGAACCAGTCGCAGTTGCGGGTGCCGCCGATGCCGTGGATCACGGCGCTGTTCTTGTCCGCGAACGGGAATTGCAGGCCGGAATTGAGCACGGCGCTGCTCTTGCCCGCGGCCGGGTTGCCGATCACGATGTACCACGGCAGTTCGTACAGCGCGGAGCCGCCCGACACCTGGCCGATCTTCGACGTCTTGATCGTCTTCACCGCGTCCGACAGGCGCGTGCGCAGCACGTCGAGGTCGGCCGTCTTCGCGTCCGGCGCGAGCGCGGCGGCGGCCGGTGCGGCGATCTTGCCGGTTTCCGCCTGCTCTTCCAGCACCTGGCCGAGCTGCTGGTTCGCGCGCTTCACGCGCCAGCGGCGCCACAGCGCGACGACGAGCCACAGCGCGAGGACCGCCGCGAACGCGATCGCCGCCCACAGGAGCGGCAGCTGCAACATGTCGGCGACGATGAACAGGATGGCCGCTAGCGCGACGATCCCGACGATCGAGAGCGTACGCGGATGAGTCAGCACGTTGAGGATGCGTTGCATAGGACGTTCAGGTTCCGGTGCGATTCGATGAGGCGACGCAGGCGCGCCGAGCGGCAAGGGTGGCGCCGCGATGTGTCGCCATGCTGTCAAACGGGATGAAGGAGGCTGGCATCAATGCGCTCGCGGCATCGGAGCAGGCGCGCGCATTAACGAAAGGACGCTGTGAGATTTAAAACGGAAGCGGCGGCCGGAAAAAATCGCGCACCGGAATGCCCGATTGTTTGCGCCGCCCAAATCGTTTCCTGCCGGGTGATTAAAAAGCCCCATGCCGCCCTCATTATTTCTTGTCCGGCAGCGCTGACTAGCTGCCGCGTCCCAGTTTAAAACCGGGTTTATGGTATTCCACGTGCCCGAGATCCATCATTTTCCATCGGCCGCCCCAGGTCAGGCCGACTTGCTCGGCGACCTGGCCGTACAACTGGTAGCCGCGCATCGCCCACGGATCTTTCTCGGAAATGACCAGCTTGCCGTCGCGCAGGAACGCGTTGTCGGCCGCCAGCCCGAACTGGTGATAACTCTGGAAGGCCGCCGCATTGGTCACGTTCGTGCCCATCTGCGCGAGCCGGTTCTGTCGTTCCGGGCTCCGGTAGCCTTCCAGCAGCGCCATTTCATAACCATGTTGTTCGTGCATGATCTTGTAGACCAGCAGCAAACGCGTCCGGAAATCCGGGTCCAGCAGGTTCCAGTCGCGGCTTGCGTCCTTCAGCGCCGGGCGGACCTGTTCGACTTCCTTCGTGGCAAAGACTTCCGGCGGCAACGGCGGCGGCGGCACGAGTTGTTCGCCCTGCAACAGCGCGGCGATCTTCTCGTCGGGCACGCGCGCGGTGTCGTCGTACTGAAATAATTGCCGACCGCGTAACGCAATGGCCACCAATGGCGGCGTCGCAAGAATACCTGCCGACACCATAATCATCAAGCGCCGCCGAACCAGTAAATTTTGCACGTCACTAAATGCACCGCGCGTCACGCTTGCCGATTTAACAATCTGACTCCGCGCGCGGGCGGCGCGAGCGTTCGCACGGCGCGTGAGACGGCCGTGAAACTGGGCCACGGATTCGAAAACGGTCGCGCGGATACCCGGTAAAAGCAACAGTGCCGCGATGGCGACGGCAAGGGCGAAATAGGCGACGAGTGCGACGGCAATCAACGAAATCCCCGGAAATTGGAATTGATTGTGTTTTGCAATGCTTGCTCTTAGAATCAGGCTGCTTCGAGAGGCCGGGCTATATTATCGCGGTGAATTAAACCAGGATTCAATGAGACGCTGAATGAGTGCGCCGGAAAATTCAAATTCGAAAACTCCGCCCAGCCTGCTGTCCGATACTAAACCGGCAGGCGAGGGAGGACCTCGGCAGTCGCGCATTCTCGCGGATCTGGAAGGGCGTGTCACGCCGCCCGCCGAGCCGCCGCGCCGTTCGCTGAAGGCGCCGATCGCCGCCGTCGTGGCGTTGGTCGTGGCCGTCGGCGGCTGGGGCGCGTGGCGCATGCAGCAGTCGCCGGGCGAGCAGCCTGCCGCGATCGCGATCGCGGCCGCGCCGGCACCGGCGGCGGCTGCGCCGGCCAAGGCCGCACCGGCCAGCGGCGGCGCCGCGCAGGTCGCGCAGAATGGCGCATCCGCTGCACCGGCCGCGCAACCGGCCACGATCGTCAACGACGATTCGGCGTCCCAGACCGTTGCATCCGCATCCGCTTCCGCCGCGGACAACAGCCGCCTGTCGCGTGCGCTCGCCAACGGCACCGACGAGGGTTCGGGCGCGGCGGCCACGGCCGGCGTCGCCGCAACGGCGGCTGCCGCGGCAGCGGCGACGACCAAGACGGCGAAGGCCGACGCGTCGAAGAGCACGAAGGCCGCGGCTCACGGCAAGACCGATGCGAAGGCCGACACGAAGGCCGAAGCCCGCAAGCATCGCAAGGAACAGCAGGCCGAGCTCGCGCAGGCGAAGAAGCGCCGCGAAGCGGCGCCGACCCGAACCGCGAAGGCGGGCGCGAAGGACGATCCGGATGCCGATCTGCTCGCCGCGCTCGTCGCGCGCACGAAGCCGGCCGACAAGAAACTCGCCGCCCAGAAGGCGCAGGCCGTGCCGACCAAGACGGCCGCGACCGGCGGCTCGCTGGGGACGCGCGTGAAGGAGTGTTCGGAGCGCGGTTTCTTCGAGGATCAGCTGTGCCGCTGGCGCGTGTGCGACGGCCACTGGGGCAAGGATCCCGCGTGCCCGAGCGCCGCGCAGTCGGAGACGCGGCAGTAACGCGCGTCGCGCACGCCACGATGCTTCCCTGTCAGCGCCGCCCATCGGGCGGCGCGTTGATTTCGGAGGCGCGGAGAAGCTGCCGGTATGATGCCGCGTGACGCTGTCACGAACGCGTCACGCCCGTCGGGCATACGTTTCCTTTCTTTTCCCGGCGCGGGCCCGCGACCCGCGATGTGCGGCGCGCCGCGCGCCGCACCCCCTTCGACACGATGGACCTGATCGTACAGACTTACGGCGCCGATACGTCCGGCATGGTGTGCGGATTCCGCTTCGTTCCGGGCGGCGCCGGCGCGCTGCTCGATGCCGACGCGGCCGCCGCGTGGCTGCGCACGTGCCGCGAGCACGGCGCGGCCGCATCGGGCGATTTCGTCTGGCTGCATTTCAATCTCGCGCACGGCGCGAGCGAGCGCTGGATGCGCACGCATCTCGGGCTGCCCGACAGCTTCTTCGAATTCCTGCACGAAGGCTCGCGCTCGACGCGCATCGAGCAGGAGGACGGCGCGTTGCGCGCGATCGTCAACGACGTGATGTTCAACCTCGAACTCACGCCGTCGGAGATCGCGACGCTGTTCGTCCACGTCGAGCGGCGCATCATGGTGACCGCGCGGCTCAAGCCGCTGCGCTCGGTCGACACGCTGCGCGCGTCCGTGCGCGACGGCGAGCTGTTCCGCTCGCCCGCGGAGCTGCTCGTGCATCTGCTGCGCGATCAGGCCGACCTGCTGATCCAGATCATGCGGCGCACGAGCATCGACGTCGACCGCATCGAGGATCGCTTCCTGTCGCAGCGGCTCACGTCGAGCCGCAGCGAGCTCGGCGCGATGCGCCGCACGCTGACGCGCCTGCAGCGCATGCTCGCGCCGGAGCCCGGCTCGGTCTTCCGGCTGCTCGCGAAGCCGCCCGCGTGGCTGCACACGGAAGACGTGCAGGAGCTGCGCGAGTCGACCGAGGAATTCTCGCTGGTGCTCGCCGATCTGGCGGGGCTCAACGAGCGGATCAAGCTGCTGCAGGAAGAGATCGGTTCGCGCCTCGACGAGCAGAACAACCGGACGCTGTTCACGCTGACGCTCGTCACCGTGATCGCGCTGCCGATCAACATCGTCGCGGGCTTCTTCGGGATGAACGTCGGCGGCGTGCCGTTCTCGGAGAACAAGCACGGCTTCTGGCTGATGGTGCTGCTCGTTGCCGGCTTCACCGCGCTGGCCGCGTGGTGGGCGTTCCGACGCCGCGACGATCGCTAGCGCGGCATCGGGCGTCGCATCAACGCAGCAGCGCGATCGCGCGTTCGCCGATCACCATCCCGAGCAGGCCGACGAGCGCAACGAGCGGCGGGGCCGGCGAGCGCACGTGCAGCAGCGCGTACAACACGCCGACACCGATGCCCACCGCGAGCGAGGTCACGTAATCCATCATGGCGGTCTCCTGTAGGTCCGGCGTCAGGGCTTGAGGATGACGCGCTCGCGCGCGCCGGCCAGCACCGCGCGATACGCGTCGTGCGCACGCTCGAGCGGGTACACGTAGTCGTCGCCGATCGGGAACGGGCGCAGCGTGCCGTTGCCGAAGCCGGGCGCGAGCGTGTCGAGGATCTGCGCGACCGCGGCCGCGCCGAGCTGCAGCGAATCGATGCCCACGAACGTGTGCTGGCCGCGATAGAACGAAAAGATGTCGAACGGCACGCTGCGCTCGATCGTCGAGATGAAGATCTGCCGCGCGCCGATCGCCATCGACGCGTTCGCCGCGTCGAAATACGGGCTGCCGACCGTGTTGTAGACGACGTCCGCGCCGTGGCCGCCGGTCAACTCGCGCACCGCGTCGGCCACCGCGCGGCTCGACGCGTCGATCATGTGGACGTCGCCCGACGCGTGACCGCGATAGTCGCCGGGCCCGCGCTCGACGCCGATCACGGTCGCGCCGCGCGCGGTGGCGAGCTGGATCGCGGCCTGACCGACCTTGCCGTTCGCGCCGAACACGAGCACGACGTCGTCGGCCGTCGGCATCCCGGCGCGACGGAGGCCTTCGTACGCGGTGACGAACGGCACGCCGACGCCGGCCGCCTCGTCGAGCGTCAGCACGCCCGGCTTGCGACGCACGTGCGCGGCGTCCAGCACGAGCCATTCCGCATGCGAACCGTCGCGCCCGACGCCGAGATCGCCGCCCGAGCCCCACACCGGCGCGCCGATCCAGTCGTCGGGGCCGCTGCGCACGATCCCGGCCCAGTCGCGCCCGGGTGTGCGCGGCCACACCGCATGCGGCATGCGGCCGAGCGCGGCCTTCACGTCGCTCGGATTCACGCCGGCCGCGCGCACCTCGATCAGCACCTGGCCGTCGGCCGGTACGGGCGGGGCGATGTCCCGGACCCGCGCGTCGAGCGACTCGATGTCGGCGGCGGGGGTGTCGAAGCGGATGCTGCGCATGATGATCTCCGTGAAGATGGCGGCTGCCCGGCCCGGCGGGCCGGCGCGTGCGGCGGATGAAACCGGTGAATGCAGTCTAGTGGGCCCGGTTTGACACGGAAACGTGCAAAGGTGGATGATTGTTTTGCGTTATCCGCATAGCCAAATCAGCAGGCCCCCGCATGGACGACTTCCTTTCCCCGCACCTCGCGCTGTTCGTCGACGTGGTCGATCAGCAGAGCTTCTCGGCGGCCGCGCGCCGGCTCGGCGTCGCCGCGTCGTCGGTCACGCGGCGCATCGACCGGCTCGAGACGCAGCTCGGCATCCGGCTCCTGCATCGCACCACGCACGCGCTGCGGCCGACCGAGGCCGGGCAGCTTCTATATGGGCGCGCGGCCCGCATGCTGGCCGAACTGCGCGGACTACAGGAAGACCTGCACAGCCAGCACGACGAACCGGGCGGCCTGCTGCGCATCGACTGTCCGGCGCCGTTCGGCCGGCGGCACCTGATGGCTGCGCTGGCCGCGTTCATGCAGCGTCATCCGGCGCTGCAGGTCGATCTCGTGCTGACCGACAGCATGGTCGACCTGCAGGGCGCACGGCTGGGCTCCGACGTCGATCTCGCGGTGCGCATCGGCCCGCTCGAGGACACGCGTTTCGTCGCGACGGTGCTGGCGCCGCAGCGGCGCGTGCTGTGCGCGAGCGCGGCCTACCTCGCCCGGCGCGGCGAGCCCGCCTCGCCCGACGCGCTCGCCGGCCACGACTGTCTCGCGTGGCATGGCGCACCGCCGCCCGGCGCATGGCGCTTCGGCGAGCGCCGTCACGTGCCGGCGCAGCCGCGGTTTCGCAGCAATCATTCGGAAGCGTTGCTCGAGGCGGCGATCGACGGGCTCGGTCTCGCGCACCTGCCGACCTGGCTCGTGGCGGACGCGCTGCGCGACGGACGGTTGCGCGCGCTGCTGCCGCAGTACGCGGCGGCGCCCGAGCCGGCGACGATTCACGTGCTGCGTCAGCAGCCGCGCGGCAGTGCGCGCACGTCGCGGCTCGTCGCGTTCCTCGCCACGTGGTTCGCGCAGCCGGCGTGGGATGCCGCATGGGCGTGACGGTCGGCGAACGCCGTGCCGCATGAAAAAAGGGCCTCGCATGCGAGGCCCGTCAACAGGTCGGAGAAACCGGTACGCCGGCCGGCGCCGCGGGTCGCGCGGCGCCGGCCGGATCTGCACCGTTACTGCGTTACTACCTTGCGCGGCTTGAAGAGGCCCTGGTATTGCCGTGCCGGGCGTTCCTTCGTCACCGGCTCGATGCCGCCGAAGGTCGGCGTCTGGCGCAGCTTCATCGCGGCCGGCGAAGCGACCGAGCCGATCGACGTCGAGCGCGAAGCCGGCGCGAGGTTGTTCGCGACGAGCAGCGCCGCTTCGCTCTTCAGGTTTGCCAGCAGCACCGGATCGGTCGAGCCGTTCACCTGCGTGAGCAGCCCGCTCCACGCCGCGTCGCTGTAGTTCACGACGTAGTAGTCGAGACCGCTCGGGTCGGCGACCACGCCCGTGCAGCCGTCGATCCGCGTCTGCGCCTGCGTGTCCTTCAGCGCGAGCGTCGTGCGTTTCGCGAGACCCTGGCCGTACGCGAGCGTGATCGGCACCGTCCATTGCAGGCCCGGATACGCGTTCTTGTTCGGGAACGGCTGCTGTTTCAGCGTGACGATCGTCTGGTTCTTCGTCATGTCGCACTGCGTGTCGAGCGAGATCAGCGGCACGCCGGTCTGACGCACGTAGCTGTCGCCGATCGGGCCGACCGACTGGCCGCTTTCCTTCGACAGCGCGTCCCACAGACGCTTCGGCGTCCCGTTGCCGAACGAGTAGTCGACCAGGTACTGCTGGAGACCCTTGCGCAGCGTCTGCTCACCGAGATAGTTCTCGAGCGTCTTCAGCACGTGGCCGCCCTTGTCGTACGTGAACGCGCTCGCGCTCAGCACGAAGTCGTTCGACGCCCAGTCGTTGAAGTTCGGCGCGACCGGGAACGCGTTCGGGCCGATGTCACGATTGATCACGCGATACTTGTTCTTCACCTGGTCGAGCCAGCTGAACTCGTCGGGGAAGAACTGGATCGTCGTCTTCGTCTCGAAGAACGTCGCGAACGATTCGTTGAGCCACACGTTGTCCCACCAGTCGGTCGTCACGAGATCGCCGAACCACTGGTGCGCCACTTCGTGCGTCAGCACTTCGTTGCCGTAGCGCGACATCGGCTGGCCCGGCTGCGGCAGGATGTCGTCGGCGAATTCGAGGATCGAGCCCCAGTTCTCCATTCCGCCGAAATTCAGGTCCTTCTGCTCCTTGAACGCGTCGTTCGCGGCCACCGTGTCGAACTTCGTCAGCGGCAGCGGGATGCCCGTGTAGCGGTAGTAGTAGTCGAGCGCCTGCTTGGTGCGGTCCATCGCCGGCTTCGCCCAGTCGCTCATGCCCGGCGGCGTGAACACGCGCAGGTGCAGGCCGCCCTTGCCGCCCGGCAGCGGGCTCGTGAAGTCGTCCTCGTAGGTGTCGAACAGGCCGCCGCCGAAGAACAGCAGGTACGACGGCATCGGCGGGGTCTTCTCGAACTGCACGAGCTTGTAGCCGCCGCCGACGTTGGTCGACGGCTTCTCGGCCGCGTTCGACACGACGCGCCAGTTCTGCGGCACTTCGGCCGTCACTTCATAGGTCGGGCGGAACGCCGGCTCGTCCCAGCCCGGGAACCACTGGCGCGACAGGTTGGTTTCGCCCTGCGTCAGGATCGCGCCGCTCGTCTTGCCATCCGTGCCCTTCAGGTCGACGCGGAACACGCCTTCTGCGGCCGAGCAGCCCGGGTACGGATCGTCGCCGCAGCTGCCGCCCGTCTGGTTGACCGGATCGTCATACGACTTGAAGTTGATGATGCCCGACCACTCCATGTGCAGCGAATAGTTGCCCGGTGCGATCGTGCCGGCAGTGGGGCGCAGCTGATAGAAGTCGCCCTTGTCCTGCGGCGTCGCGATCAGCTGGATGTTGCCCGGCTGCAGCGTGATGCGGCCGTTGGTGAACTTGATCCGGTGGCCGGCGATCACGATGTTGTTGACCGGCTTCAGCACCTTGATCTCGACGTCGGCGCGGCCGTCGAACGCGTTCAACGCGTCGTTCGGGCGGAACCACAGCCGGTAGTTCACAGGCACCACGGTGTCCGGCAATTCGACAGGCGGGACGCTCTTGTCGATGTTCGAGGCGCTCGGCGGCGCGGTGACGGCGGGCGACGAGCCCGTATGCGGCGCGCCGGCGGAGCTGAGCGCGGAAGCGGAGCCCGCACCGCCGTCGTCGCCGCCGCACCCGCCGAGCGCGAGTGCGGCGACGAGCGGCAGATAACGCATCTTGCGAATATGAATCGACATGACTGAAACCTCGATTGTTGAATGAATCGTTCAGTGCTGCGAAAACACCGGCAAAAGCGATCCCCTCGCCGTTTAATCAACAGCGAAAAAATGCCAATGACGGATTATTCGAAAAAGACGGCGGCCGACTACGTGAAGGTAATCATGGTTTACTGCCCCCTCTGAATTTCCGGATGTCGTTTAACTGGCCGGTTCAAAATGGCCGGGCGCGTGTTGTACTGAATTGATTTCGCGCGCACGACACGGGGCCGCGCGCCCGGCGCGGGCGCGCAATCCCTTTGAACCGACGACCTACGGGGCTGGCCGGGCCAGGCCGCAGGACGGATGGACAGCGTGTCGCCGTCCCGTAAATTCGCCGTCATGCGGCTTCAAGGTTTGTCGGCTTGCTCCAAGGATGCGTAAATATACTTGATGGTTTTGGGTAAAGGAAACGAAAAATTTAGAAAGAGCATCTATTGAATTCCGGGCGCTTCATTGAATGCTGGAAGTCATTAATGCGCTTTCCGTTTAGCCGGAAATTTCGTAGTTTTAATCTATTAACGATCTTGCGTTGCCGCGGAAACTACGAAATCCGGTGACGGGCGGCACGGCCGGTACAGGCTCGGTCGGTACAATGCAGCGACGCGCCCCGTTCACCGCTTGCCGCGAGGAGACCTTCCCATGCCACGCACCCAGTCCCGTCTCGCGCCGCTGCGCGCCGTGCTGCTGTTCGTCGTCGGGTTCCTGCTGGGCGGTTGCGCGGGGCTCATGCGCGAGCCGGTGCGCGTGTCGGTCGCCGGGCTCGACCCGCTCGTCGGGCAGGGTCTCGAGATGCGCTTCAGCCTGAAGTTGCGCGTGCAGAATCCGACCGATGCGCCGATCGACTACGACGGCATCTCGGTCTCGCTCGACCTGAACGGCACGCCGTTCGCGAGCGGCGTCAGCGACCGGGCGGGCACCGTGCCGCGGTTCGGCGAGGCCGTGCTCGACGTGCCGGTTTCGGTGTCGGCGTTCGCGGCTGCGCGGCAGGCGTGGAACCTGCCCGGCGCGGCCGCGAACGGCGAACTGCCGTATGCGCTGCGCGGCCGCCTCGCGGGCAGCGGGCTGGGCACCGTACACTTCAGCGACGCGGGCACGCTGCGCCTGCCGACCCTGCCGGGGTGGGGCGGATAGATCGTTCGGCTGACTTCAACGGCGGCCAAATGTGTCGGAAAATTCACCATTTGACAGTCTTTGACGCTTATCTTCGCGAGATGTCGACTTTAGTCGATGGGCCCCCTTACACTTGTCGATGTCCGAGGGTCGGACATTCTTTTAGGGGAATTCCATGGCGGCAAAATTCGAGCTCAAGAAGGCCACGAACGGTCAGTACTACTTCCACCTGAAGTCGGCGAACGGCGAGATCATCCTCGCGAGCGAGCGGTACGAGGAGAAAAGCGGCGCGAGAAACGGGATCGCGTCCGTGCGGGAAAACGCGCCGCTCGACGAGCGCTACGAGCGCAAGCTCGCCCACAACGGTGAGCCCATGTTCAACCTGAAGGCAGCGAACCACCAGGTCATCGGCACGAGCGAAACGTACAGCAGCGCGCAGGCACGCGACAACGGCATCGCGGCCGTCAAGCGCGATGCGCCCACTGCGGAAACCTACGATCTCGGCTGATTGACGGTGGCGCCGCGCGGATGCCTTCGGGCGGCCGTCGCGGCGCCCGTTTTGCCGGGTCGGGCAAAGCGCGGTATGGTGTGGTCCGCGCGGTGAATTCTCGCCGCCGTTGAAGCCAACCGTACCGAGTTCGCGTGACCGATTTCCCCCTTTTCCACTGGACCGACGCCGACGGCGTCGATCATGCCGTGCGCTGGCGTTCCGAAGCCGGCGTGCAACCGCCGAAGCGCGCGGTGCCCGCCGACGACCGCCTCACGGCCGATGCGGCCTACCGTCTCGCTTGCGAGGGCGCCGCGCTCGTCTGGCAGGGCGACTTCCAGAATGCGCGCCAGCTCCTGCAGGCGATGGCGCGCCGTGTCGAACGCAAACCGAAGAAGGCGAAAGCCGCGGCCGGCGTCGATGCGTTCAACCTGCATCGTCTCGCGCAATCGCAGCGCGCCCGCACGCTCGGCATGCTGCTGATCCCGCTGGACGCCGATTACACGATCCCGCTGCGCCGCGCGCCCGACGTGCGGGCGGCCTGCGAGGAGGCGTACGGCCCCGGCGGTGTGCCGTCGGTCGTGTCGCTGCGCGAACTGCTCGGCCTCGTCGGCGCGCACGAGTGGCGCAAGAAGGGCGTGCCGATCCCGGCGCTCGGCGGCGCGCCGATCCATCCGCACTACGGCGTGTTCTCGCCGGTGCGCGGCGAATACGTCGAGCTCGTCGCGCGCGCGCCGCTGCCGGCGACGTCGCTCGCGTTCGATATCGGCACGGGCACCGGCGTGCTGGCGGCGGTGCTCGTGTCGCGCGGCGTCGAGCGCGTCGTCGCGACCGACCAGGATCCGCGCGCGCTCGCCTGCGCGCGCGAGAACGTCGCGCGGCTCGGCCATGCGGGCCAGGTCGAGATCGTCGAGGCCGACCTGTTTCCTACCGGCCGTGCGCCGCTCGTGGTCTGCAACCCGCCATGGGTGCCGGCCCGGCCGAGCGCGCCGATCGAATACGCGGTCTACGACCCGGACAGCCGCATGCTGCGCGGTTTCCTCGCGGGGCTGGCCGCGCATCTGGAGCCGGGCGGCGAGGGCTGGTTGATCCTGTCCGATTTCGCCGAGCATCTCGGGCTGCGGCCGCGCGACACCTTGCTGCAATGGATCGACGAAGCCGGTCTCGTCGTGCTCGGCCGCGACGACATCCGCCCCGCGCATCCGAAGTCGACAGACGCCGACGATCCGCTGCATGCGGCGCGTCGCGCCGAGGTCACGTCGCTGTGGCGGCTGGGCGCCCGGGCCTGACCGCGTATTTTCGGTAAACTACCGCCATTCCTCACGAATTTCCGCCGCCGGGCCGTGGTCGACCGACCGTGGCCCGGCGGCGCTTCACGATGTCGAACAAGACCCACGAAATCCGCCCGGAGCAGTCCGTCGAGCTGCTGAAGGAACTGCACATCCTCACCCGCGACGGGAAGCTGAACCAGGACAGCCGCCGCAAGCTGAAGCAGGTCTATCACCTGTTCCAGTTCATCGAGCCGCTGCTCGCCGGCGTGCAGGCCGACAAGGGCCACGTGACGCTCGTCGATCACGGTGCCGGCAAGTCGTATCTCGGTTTCATCCTGTACGACCTGTTCTTCAAGCAGCAGCCGGGGCACGGCACACCGGCGTTCGCGTCGCACGTGTACGGCATCGAGACGCGCGAAGAACTCGTCGCGCGCTCGACCGAGCTTGCCGCGCGGCTCGGGTTCGGCGGCATGTCGTTCCTGAACCTGTCGGTCGCCGATTCGATCACGTCGCCGCAACTGCCCGACACGGTCGACGTCGTCACCGCGCTGCATGCGTGCGACACGGCGACCGACGACGCGATCCGCTTCGCGCTCGCGAAGCGCGCGCAGCACATCGTGCTGGTGCCGTGCTGCCAGGCGGAAGTCGCGGGCGTGCTGCGCAGGAACAAGGGCAAGTCGCTCGCGAATGCGCTGACCGAGGTGTGGCGGCATCCGCTGCATACGCGCGAATTCGGCAGCCAGATCACCAACGTGCTGCGCGGCCTGCAGCTCGAGGCGCATGGCTACCAGGTCAGCGTGACCGAGCTCGTCGGCTGGGAGCATTCGATGAAGAACGAGCTGATCATCGCGCAGTACAAGAACCTGCCGCGCCGCAAGCCGGGCGAGCGGTTGAACGAGATCCTCGCGATGTTCGGGCTGGCCGAGCTGAACGAGCGCTTCTTCGTCGCGCAAGCCGCCGCGGCGGGCGACGCCGCCGTCGAGCCGGCCGAAGGCTGACGCGGTCGCGCGGGCATGGCGCCCGCGCCGCGCGTGGCACGCCGCATCACACGTCGTCGCCCGGCCGGCGCATCCATTCGCGCCAGCCTTCGTGGCCGAGGCGGCGCAGCGTTTCCTGATTCTTTTCGTAGATCGCGGACGCGTCCGGGAACGCGTCGACCGCGCGTGCGATGCTGTCCTCGCGCAGCAAGTGCAGGATCGGATACGGCGCGCGGTTCGTGTAGTTCTCGATGTCGTCGGGTTCGGTGCCGTCGAACCGGTATTGCGGATGGAAGCTCGCGATCTGCAGCACGCCGTCGAGCCGCAATTGCCGCACGAGCCGCTCGGCGAAGAACAGCGCATCGTTGTAGTCGACGAAATCGGCGAACGCGTGCGGGTAGATCACAAGCGTCGTATCGACCTGCTGCGGGTCCGCCGCTTCCAGCGCGCGCAGCTCGGTTTCGAGTTCGGCGAGCGCGTCCTCCAGCGTCGTCGCTTCGCTGATCGCGTAGCGCACCTGTTCCTTCACGTAGACGCTTTTCGCGAACGGGCACAGATTGAGCCCGATCACCGCGCGCGCGAGCCAGTGCCGCGTGGCGGCGAGGATGTCGTCGTGCGAATCGGGGCGGGTGTCGGTCATCGTGATACCAGTCGGGCGGAAGGGCGAAGAGGGCCGCATTGTAGCGGGCGCGCCGGGGACGAACGCGCGCGGCCCGTCACGCGCAGGCCGCCTCGATCAATTGCGTGACGAGTGCGGGCGCGGTGCCGATCGGCGTTTCGCCATGCCGGTAGGTCTGGCTGGCCGCATAGATGCCTTCGACCACCAGCGCGAGCGCATCGGCGAGCGCCTTCGGCTGCCGCGCGCCGGCGCCTTCGCACAGCGCGACGAGCCGTTTCATCAGCTGCTCCTTGTTCTGCGCGACG
Organism: Burkholderia sp. BCC0398; assembly: GCF_902833245.1. NCBI lineage: Bacteria > Pseudomonadati > Pseudomonadota > Betaproteobacteria > Burkholderiales > Burkholderiaceae > Burkholderia > Burkholderia sp. BCC0398. The sequence continues at coordinate 444,886 of NZ_CADFEM010000002.1, read as the reverse complement.
CGTTCGCGCGCCGGGTGCGACGCATCCGGGAATTCGGCGGCGACGTTGACGAACGGGCAGCCGCGATAGTCCTTTTGCGTCGCGCGCTCGGCGAGATCGGCGAAGTACTGGATCAACTGCGCCTTCGGCTGGCCCGGATGCTTCGCGGCGCTCGTGTCGAGCCGCTCGAAGAAGCACGCGTCCATCCGTTCCAGATACGCGAGGATCAGCTCGTCCTTCGACGAGAACTGGCGGTACAGGCTCATCTTGTTGACGCCCGCGCGTTCCACCACCGCCTCGACGCCGACCGTGCGCACCCCTTCCTTGTAAAACAGCTCCTCGGCGGCACGCAGCAGATGCTCCTGCGCGGTGGCGCCGTCGATCGGCCGGCGCGTGCGCCGCGCCAGCGGTTTGGCGACCTCGATGCCCGACATGATGGCCCTCGACTACGTAATGGATTGCTTGACATGTTACCGACTGGTAACTACGATCGCAACACAGTTGTGACCGGTCGGTAACAATCGCGGCCGGATCGACAGACGAATGCCAAGCGTCGGCCCGGGTCAGCCGATGTTGAAATGCGCGGCGGAGGTGGCCTGGTCGGGGCGGCGTGGTGCGATGGCGCCGGAACCGCCAACTGGAGAACGTGAAGATGAACTGGGCAGTGACACGAATCGGCGGGCGCTTCCATTACGGATGGCTCGCGGCGGCGGTGGTATTCCTGATCCTGCTGGCGGCGGCCGGCACGCGCGCGACGCCGAGCGTGCTGATGGTGCCGCTCGAACGCGAACTCGGCTGGAGCCGCGCGGCGATTTCGCTGGCGATTTCGGTGAACATCGCGTTGTACGGCCTGACGGGCCCGTTCGCGGCCGCCGCGATGCAGCGCTTCGGGCTGCGTCCGACGATCCTCACCGCGCTCGTGACGATGAGCGCGGGCGTCGCGCTGTCGTCGATGATGACGCAGAGCTGGCAGATGGTACTGATCTGGGGGCTGATGGTCGGCTGCTCGACGGGCGTCGTCGCGCTGACGCTGTCCGCCACCTTCGTCACGCGCTGGTTCCATGCGCGGCGCGGCCTCGTGATGGGGATCCTGACCGCGAGCACGGCCACCGGCCAGCTCGTGTTCCTGCCGCTGCTCGCGGCGATCGCGCAGCGCCACGGCTGGCGGCCGGTCGTGCTGGTCGTCGCGGTGGCGGCCGCGATCGTGATTCCGCTGGTCGCGTTCCTGCTGCCCGAGCGGCCGGCCGACGTGAAGCTGCGCCCGTACGGCGAGCCGGCCGATACGCCGGCGGCGCCCGATGCGACGAAGGAGAATCCACTCGCGGTCGCGTTCCGCACGCTGCTGATGGCGAGCCGCTCGCGCGACTTCTGGCTGCTGTTCTTCAGCTTCTTCATCTGCGGCGCGAGCACCAACGGCTATGTCGGCACGCACCTGATCGCGATGTGCAGCGACTACGGGATGACCGAAGTGCAGGGCGCGTCGCTGCTCGCGGCGATGGGCGTGTTCGACCTGTTCGGCACGACGCTGTCGGGATGGTTGTCCGACCGTTACGACAACCGCGTGCTGCTGTTCTGGTATTACGGGCTGCGCGGGCTGTCGCTGATCTACCTGCCGCATGCGTTCGGGATCGATTTCTTCGGGCTGCCGCTGTTCGCGATGTTCTACGGGCTCGACTGGATCGCGACCGTGCCGCCCACCGTGCGGCTCGCTACCGACGTGTTCGGCAAGGCCGCCGCACCGGTCGTGTTCGGCTGGATCGTCGCCGGCCACCAGCTCGGCGCGGCGTTCGCGGCGCTCGGCGCCGGGCTGCTGCGCGCGAGCCTCGGCACCTACACGATCGCGTCGATGATCTCGGGCGGGCTGTGTATCGTCGGCGCGCTGATCGTGCTGCGGATCAATCGCGGCCCGTCGCGCGCGGCCGCGCAGGCGGCCTGAGCGCGGCGGACCGGCCGGCCGCACACGCTGCGGCCGGCCATTGCACGCGCGGCGATTTGCATAGCGCGGCAGGATCGGGCGCGCTGTCGCTCAAGCGGGTATGCTTGCGGTTCGCCGGGCGTTCGCGCCCCTTCATCGATGTCAGCGAGGAACCGCATGTCCGTCAAACCTGCTCCCACCACTGTTTCGATTCACGATCTGATCGCGGGCCGCTGGAGCCCCCGCGCGTATTCGGATGAAGCCGTCAGCGCCGGCGATCTCCACGCGGTGCTCGAAGCGGCACGCTGGGCCCCGTCCGCGTACAACGCGCAACCGTGGCGTTTCATCGTATTCGATCGCACCCAGGACGAAGACGCGTTCAAGCGCGCGTTCGCGACGCTGGTGCCGTTCAACCAGGGCTGGAATGCACCGGCGCCGGTGCTGATCGCGGTCACCGCGCACACGCTGACGCCGAAGGGCGAGCCGGCGCCGACCGCGCTGTACGACGCCGGCGCCGCCGCGATGTCGCTGGTGCTGCAGGCGCACGCGCTCGGCCTCGCCGCGCACCAGATGAGCGGGTTCGACGCGAAGGCATTCCGCGACGCGTTCGCGATTCCGGCGGATGTCGCGATCGTGTCGATCATTTCGCTCGGCCACTACGGCAATGTCGACAAGCTCGATCCCGTGCTGCGCGATCGCGAGAAGGCGCCGCGCACGCGCCACGCGCTCGGCGAAGTCGTCTACGCGGGTGCATGGAAGAAGAGCTTCGGCGCAGCGGCCTGACCCCGCGGGTGGGCAGGCTGCGTCGCGCATCCTGTCCGCGCCCGTTTCCGGCGCGCCACGCCGCGCGCCGTCGCCACCGGCGCCCGTTGCGCGGCCCCGGTGGCCGGCCCCGGTTGTGATCCCGCGGGCTTCATGTTAAAAAGCCGGTCCTTTCCGTTTTCGCGCCGGCCTGCTGCGGCAATTTCCCATGACTTACTGCGCGATCGATTTCGGCACGTCCAATTCCGCCGTGGCGCTGCCCGACGGCGATGGCATGCGCCTCGCGCCCGTCGAGGGCGACCACCTGACGCTGCCCACCGCGATCTTCTTCAACAACGACGAAGAGACGGTCGAATACGGCCGGGCGGCGCTGGCTTCCTATATCGACGGCTTCGACGGCCGGCTGATGCGCTCGATGAAGAGCATCCTCGGCTCGCCGCTCGCGGAAACGACAACCGATCTCGGCGACGGCAGCGCGATCGCGTACACCGAAATCATCGCGCGCTTTCTGACGCACCTGAAGCGCAAGGCCGAAGCGCGCGCGGGCGCGCCGATCGGCCGCGCGGTGCTTGGCCGGCCGGTGTTCTTCGTCGACGACGATCCGCGCGCCGACCGTCTCGCCCAGGATCAGCTCGAGGCGGCCGCGCAATCGGTCGGCTTCGCGGACGTTCACTTCCAGTACGAACCGATCGCCGCCGCATTCGACTACGAATCGCGCCAGCCGGCCGAGCGTCTCGTGCTGGTCGCAGACATCGGCGGCGGCACGTCCGACTTCTCGCTGGTGCGCGTCGGCCCGGCGCGGATGGCGCGGCTCGAGCGCAAGGACGACGTGCTGGCGCACCACGGCGTGCACGTCGCGGGCACCGACTACGACCGGCGTGTCGAGCTGGCGGCGATCCTGCCCGCATTCGGCTACCGTTCGCTCGACCCGGAAGGGCGCGAGCTGCCGAACAAGATCTACTTCGATCTCGCGACCTGGCATCTGATCAACACCGTCTACACGCCGAAGCGCGTCGGCGAGCTGAAGCTGATGAAGCACCTGTACCAGGACGTGCGGCAGTACGACCGGCTCACGAGCGTGGTCGAGCAGCGGCTCGGGCACGCGCTGATGGCGCGTGCGGAAGAAGCGAAGATCGGGGTCGCGGCGGGCGGGGAGACGATGATCGACCTGAACGACGTGGAAGAGGATCTGCTGATCGCATTCGACGCGAATCGCCTCGTCGACGCGAGCCGCGACGATACCGCGCGCATCGTCGACGCCGCGCGCGAGACGGTGCGGCTCGCGGGCGTGGCGCCGCGCGACGTCGGTGCGCTGTATTTCACCGGCGGTTCGACGGGGCTTGCATTCCTGTCCGGCGCGCTCGCCGGTGCGTTCCCGGATGCGCAGCCGGTGTTCGGCGATCGCCTCGCGAGTGTCGCGACGGGGCTCGGCATTCACGCGCAGCGACTGTTCGGCTGAACGGCGGGCGGCTACGGGCCGCCATGCGCCACCATGTAGGACGACCGGCGCGCAAAAACAAAAAGCCCCGCCGAAGCGGGGCTTTTTTACACGAATAATCGCGCCAAGCTTAGACCGGACGGATGTTCGCAGCTTGCAGACCCTTCGGGCCCGTCTTCACTTCGAATTCAACCTTCTGGTTTTCTTGCAGCGTCTTGAAGCCTTCGACGCGGATTTCCGAGAAGTGCGCGAACAGATCGTCGCCGCCGCCTTCCGGGGTGATGAAGCCGAAGCCCTTTGCGTCATTGAACCACTTGACGGTACCGGTTGCCATGTTACTTGTTCCTAAAAAAATAAAACGGGGCCGAGGCCCATGGGGTGCGGAAAATCAAGGAAGGGGTAATAGGACCAACCGGAGTACCGTTGATGGGCGAACTACGAAAGAACCAATTCACTCGCCGCTTGAAATCCTGCGAAGTCCTTTATACGGCTAATCCTTCTGACGGTCAACCGTATTCCCATGCTCTCAGGGTTATTGCGGATATCTGGTTTACAAAGCTTGCAAGCGATGCGAATTTTTTGTAGGGGTCGATCGATTTTGGCGCCACGTTCGAGGTGCAACCGTTAAACTACGCGCCGCGTGGACGGGTTGCCCCGATCGGGTAACCCTCCTCCCCAAGAATGCGTGCGCGGCGCGCTCCGAGCCGATCCCGGATCGCAGGCCGACCATGCTTTTTGAGACACAGGAGAGGATGTGAAGAGTTCTATTCAACGGAACATCGGCCCGTTTGCATTGATGCTGACGGGGCTGGGTTCGATTATCGGCTCGGGTTGGCTGTTCGGTGCCTGGAAGGCCGCGAAGATCGCCGGTCCGGCGGCGATTTGCGCATGGATCATCGGCGCCGTCGTGATTCTCGCGATTGCGCTGACGTATGCGGAACTGGGGGCGATGTTCCCCGAATCGGGTGGCATGGTGCGTTACGCGCGCTACTCGCACGGTTCGCTGGTGGGCTTCATCAGCGCATGGGCCAACTGGATCGCGATCGTATCCGTGATCCCGATCGAGGCCGAAGCATCGATCCAGTACATGAGCACGTGGCCGTATCCGTGGGCGCACGCCCTGTTCGTGAACGGTGAATTACAGACGCTCGGGCTGCTGCTGTCGGCCGTGCTGGTCGTCGTCTACTTCATGCTGAACTACTGGGGCGTCAAGGCCTTCGCGCGGGCGAACACCGCGATCACGATCTTCAAGTTCCTGATCCCCGGCCTCACGATCCTCGGCCTGATGCTGTCGAGCTTCCATTCGGAGAACCTCGGCACCGCATCCAATGCCAGCTTTGCGCCGTACGGCTGGTCGGCCGTGCTGACCGCGGTCGCGACGAGCGGCATCGTGTTCGCGTTCAACGGCTTCCAGAGCCCGGTGAACCTGGCCGGTGAAGCGCGCAATCCGTCGCGCAGCGTGCCGTTCGCGGTGATCACGTCGATCCTGCTCGCACTCGTGATCTACGTGCTGCTGCAAATGGCGTATATCGGTTCGGTGAACCCGGCCGACGTCGCGAAGGGCTGGGAGCACTTCAACTTCTCGTCGCCGTTCGCGGAGCTCGCGATCGCGCTGAACCTGAACTGGCTCGCGATCCTGCTGTACGTCGACGCGTTCATCAGCCCGAGCGGCACCGGCACGACCTACATGGCGACGACCACCCGCATGATCTACGCGATGGAGCGCAACAACACGATGCCGAAGATGTTCGGCAACGTGCACCCGATCTACGGCGTGCCGCGCCAGGCGATGTGGTTCAACCTGCTCGTGTCGTTCATCTTCCTGTTCTTCTTCCGCGGCTGGAGCTCGCTCGCGGCGGTGATCTCGGTCGCGACGGTGATCTCGTACCTGACCGGCCCGATCAGCCTGATGGCGCTGCGCCGTTCGGCGACCGACATCGAGCGCCCGCTGTCGATTCCGCTGATGAAGCTGATCGCGCCGTTCGCGTTCGTATGCGCGTCGCTGATCCTGTACTGGGCGAAGTGGCCGCTGACGGGCGAAATCATCCTGCTGATGATCGTCGCGCTGCCGGTGTATTTCTACTTCCAGGCGAAGTCGGGCTGGACCGGCTGGGGCGCCGACCTGAAGGCCGCGTGGTGGCTGGTCGCATACTTGCCGACGATGGCCGTGCTGTCGCTGATTGGCAGCAAGGAGTTCGGCGGTCATGGCTACCTGCCGTATGGCTGGGACATGCTGATCGTCGCGGCGATTTCGCTGGTGTTCTACTTCTGGGGCGTGAATACCGGCTACCGGACCCAGTATCTCGACGAGCGCGAGTCGCACGACGAGATCCTCGAAGGGGTCGGTGTCTGACGCGTGACCTGTCGCCGGATTCGGCGGCGACAGGATGCAGCGCAAAAAAGCCCGCCCGAGCGCGATGCTCGGGCGGGCTTTTTGCTGACTGGCTCGGCGGTTGCACCGCCGTCCGGGTTCAGGCGTCGGCGTTCGCGAACACGTAGTTCGTCATCGCAAGCACGCGCTGGTACGTGCCGAGCGACTGGATGCCGAGCTGGTAGTCGTCATCCGCCGCGCCGAGCGCCGTGAAGACCGGCAGCAGGTGCTCGTCGGTCGGATGCATCAGCGCCGCGTGCGGCGCCTGCCGGCGATAGTCGAGCAGCGCATCGACGTCGCGCGCGGCGAGTTTCGCCTCGAACCAGTCGGTGAATTCGGCGACGCGCGGGTCCGCATCCTCGGGCGCCGCGCCGAAATCGGCGGCGCGCAGGTTGTGCGTGATCTGGCCCGAGCCGATCACCATCACGCCTTCGTCGCGCAGCGGCCGCAGCGCGCGGCCGAGCGCGAAGTGATGCGCGGCGTTCGCGCGCGGCTGGATCGACAGTTGCGCGACCGGCACGTCGGCTTCCGGAAACATCAGCAGCATCGGCACCCACGCGCCGTGATCGAGCCCGTGTTCGGTCGTCGCGGTCGCGATGCCGGCCGCGTTCAGCAGCGCGGCCGCGCGTTCGGCGACGTCCGGTGCGCCCGGCGCCGGATAGCGGATGTCGTACAGCGCCTGCGGGAAACCGTAGAAATCGTGGATCGTGTCCGGATGCGCGGCGACGCTCGCGACCGGCTGTTGCGTGCCCCAGTGCGCGGACAGCATCAGCACCGCGCGCGGGCGCGGCAACTCGGCGCCGAGGTGCGTGAACGCGCCGGACGGCAGCGCCGGGTCGATCGGCAGTGTCGGGGCGCCGTGGGACAGGTAGAGCGAAGGCAAGCGGTTCATGGTGGTGACCTGCAAAAGGGGTTGCCTGTGACTATAAGCGCGTACCGTGCATTGATAAATCGGCGACCGAGAATTTGATTGACGCTTGTTTGTTGATAATCGTGGCGACGACCGGCGCTCGAATGCGGATTCGCATCCGAAGGTGAGAAATCGATGGAGTTGCAGTGCGAATAGAAGGAGATCCGCGCAGAAGGATGACTTACTGCGCGTGCCGGATGCCGGCCCACGGCGTCGTGAGCGGGGCGCTGAGCGCGAATAGGTCGAGCACGCGCGTGACGGTCTGGTCGACGAGTTCCTCGATCGTCTTCGGCATCGCGTAGAACGCGGGCAGCGGCGGGAAGACGATGCCGCCCATTTCGGTGACGGCGGTCATGTTGCGCAGATGCGCGAGGTTGAACGGCGTTTCGCGCACCATCAGCACGAGACGGCGGCGTTCCTTCAGCGTGACGTCGGCCGCGCGCGTGATCAGGTTGTCGGACAGCCCGTGCGCGACGCTCGCCAGCGTCTTCATCGAGCAGGGCGCGATCACCATGCCGTCGGTCGCGAACGAGCCCGACGCGATCGTCGCGCCGACGTCGCGCACCGAATGCACGACGTCCGCACGGCGTTCGACATCGGCCTTCGGCAGCTTCAGTTCATGTTGGATGTTGAGCCAGCCGGCGTTCGAGATCAGCAGATGCGTTTCGACGCCGCCGGCGGCGCGCAGCAGGTCGAGCAGCCGCACACCATAGATCGCGCCGGTGGCGCCGGTGATCGCGACGATCAGCCGGCGTGGCGGCGCGCTGGGAGATGCCATTGAAATGGGGACGGGTGCCGCGTGTTAGGCGGCGGCGAACAGTTGCTGCAGTTCGCCCGACTGGTACATCTCCATCATGATGTCCGAGCCGCCGATGAATTCGCCCTTCACGTACAGCTGCGGGATGGTCGGCCAGTTCGAGAATGCCTTGATGCCCTGGCGGATTTCGTCGTCCTCGAGCACGTTGACCGTCTTGAACTGGTCGACGCCGCAGGCCTTCAGCACCTGCACGGCGCGGCCCGAGAAGCCGCACATCGGGAATTGCGCGTTGCCCTTCATGAAGAGCACGACCTGGTTTTCGTCGACGATTTGCTTGATACGTTGTTGGGTGTCCATGACTGACCTTGCGTTTGCGGGGCGTTAGATCGAAATGATAGCGGATTTCAACCGGGCGGGCCGGCCATCAACCCGGCAGGCGGCCGCCGGTCGTGCGTTCGATGGCGGCGAGATCGGCGAGCGATTCGACCGCGACGAAGCCGTGCGACGCCAGGATCGCGCGGACGGCTTCGGCCTGGTCGTAGCCGTGCTCGATCCAGAGCGTGCCGCCCGGTTTCAGATGTGCGCCGGCGCCCGCGACGATCGTGCGGATCGCGCTGAGGCCGTCGGCATCGTCGGTGAGCGCGCCGCGCGGCTCGAAACGCAGGTCGCCTTGCGCGAGGTGCGGGTCGTGCTGCGCGATGTACGGCGGGTTGCTGACGATCGTATCGAACGCGAGCGCGGGATCGAGCGCCGCGTACCAGTCGCTCTGCAGCCAGTGCAGCGGGCCGCCGGGGCGCCGCGCGTCGACCAGTTTGTCGGCGTTGCGTTGCGCGACCGCGAGCGCGGCCGGCGAACGGTCGAGCGCCCAGACGCGCGCATCGGGACGCTCGGCCGCGATCGACACGGCGATCGCGCCGCTGCCGGTGCCGAGGTCGAGCACGGCGGCATGCGGCAGCCCGCCGATCGCGTCGAGCGTGGCTTCGACGAGCAGCTCGGTTTCGGGGCGCGGGATCAGCACGTCGGGCGTCACGTCGAACGGGCGGCCGAAGAACTCGCGCATCCCGACCAGTTGCGCGACGGGCTCGCCGGCGACGCGGCGTGCTTCCAGTGCGCGGAAGCGTTCGACCGCGGCGTCGTCGAGCGGCGCGTCGCCGCGCGTGATCAGCTGCGTGCGGGTCCAGCCGAGCGCATGCGCGAGCAGCACGCGCGCATCGACCGGATCGAGCGGCGATGCGCGTAGCAGCGCGTCGGCGGTGGTGTCGGACATCGCGGCCTCAGTCGGCTTCGCCGAGCGACGCGAGCAACTCGGCCTGATGCTCGGTGACGAGCGCGCCGATCAGTTCGTCGAGATCGCCGTCCATGATCGCCTCGAGCCGGTACAGCGTCAGGTTGATCCGGTGGTCGGTCATCCGTCCCTGCGGGAAGTTGTACGTGCGGATGCGCTCCGAGCGGTCGCCGGAGCCGATCAGGCTCTTGCGCGTCGCGGCTTCCTTCGCATGCTGCTCGTGATACTGCTTGTCCTTGATGCGCGCGGCGAGCACCTTCAGCGCGCGATCCTTGTTCTTGTGCTGCGAGCGGTCGTCCTGGCATTCGACGACGATCCCGGTCGGGATGTGCGTGACGCGCACCGCCGAATCGGTCTTGTTGATGTGCTGGCCGCCCGCGCCGGACGCGCGGAACGTGTCGATGCGCAGGTCGGCCGGATTGATCTCGACCTCGCCGATTTCGTCCGCTTCCGGCATCACGGCGACCGTGCACGCGGACGTATGGATGCGCCCTTGCGTCTCGGTGGCCGGCACGCGCTGCACGCGATGGCCGCCCGATTCGAACTTCAGGCGCGAATACGCGCCCTGGCCCGCGATCCGCACGATCACTTCCTTGTAGCCGCCGAGATCCGACGCGCTCTCCGACATCATTTCGACCTGCCAGCGCTGGCGTTCCGCGAAGCGCAGGTACATGCGCAGCAGGTCGCCCGCGAACAGCGCCGATTCGTCGCCACCCGTGCCCGCGCGGATTTCGAGGAAGATGTTGCGGTCGTCATTCGGATCCTTCGGCAGCAGCATCTTCTGCAGCTCGGTCTCGAGGCGCGCCATGCCTTCGCGCGCGCTGCGGATCTCGTCTTCCGCGAAATCGCGCATCGACGGATCGGCGAGCAGCTCCTGCGCGGCCGCCTCGTCGCTGCGCGATTGGCGCCATAACGCGTATTGCTCGACGACCGGGCCGAGTTCCGCATGTTCGCGTGTCAGCTTGCGGTACTGGTCGAGGTCGGCCGTGACGTTTTCGCGGCTCAGCAGGTCGTTCAGTTCGGCCAGCCGTGTGGACAGCTGGTCGAGCTTGCGTTGCATGCTCGTCTTCATGGTGTGGAGCGGCGCTCCCGGGCAAGGGGTATTCGGAAAGGATAGGCCGGCGGCAGGACAACGACCGGCCGGCGGCAGGGCGACCGGGCGGCGCTAGTGGCCGGATGGGTCGTTCGAGCGCGGCGCGTGCTGGTAGAAGCCGCGCATCAGGTCGATCAGCGAATCGCGATCGGCGCCGTTGACGCGGTTGAGCGCGCTCGTCGGGCCGTGGATCAGCTTGTTGGTCAGCGCCTGCGACAGCGCTTCGAGCACCGCAGCCGGATCGTCACCGCGCGCGAGCAGCTTCTGCGCCTTCTCGACTTCGGCCCGTCGCAGCGCGTCCGCCTGCGTATGCATGTGACGGATCACCGGCACGACGCTGCGCGTGTCGAGCCATTGCATGAAATTCTGCACGCGCGTCTCGATGATCGCTTCGGCCTGCGCGACCGCGGCCTGGCGCGATGCGTTGCCCTCGCGCACGATCGCGCCGAGATCGTCGACGGTGTAAAGGAACACGTCCTTCAGCTTGCCGACTTCGGGCTCGATGTCGCGCGGCACCGCGAGGTCGACCATGAAGATCGGCCGGTGGCGGCGCGCCTTCACCGCGCGCTCGACCGCGCCGAGGCCGATGATCGGCAGCGTCGACGCGGTGCACGACACGATGATGTCGAATTCGTGCATGCGCGTGGGCAGGTCGGCCAGCGGCATCGCGCGGCCGTTGAAGCGTTCGGCGAGCCGCTGGCCGCGTTCGGCCGTGCGGTTCGCGACGACGAGTTCGCGCGGGCCTTGCGCGGCGAAGTGCGTCGCGCACAGCTCGATCATTTCGCCGGCGCCGATGAACAGCACGCGCTGATCCGATACCTTTTCGAAGATCCGCTGCGCGAGGCGCACCGCGGCGGCGGCCATCGACACCGACTGCGTGCCGATTTCGGTCGTGCCGCGTACTTCCTTCGCCACCGCGAACGTGCGCTGGAATAGCTGGTTCAGGTAGGTGCCGAGCGCGCCCGCTTCGGTCGCGGTGCGAACGGCATCCTTCATCTGGCCCAGAATCTGGGTTTCGCCGAGCACCATCGAATCGAGGCCGGACGCGACGCGAAACGCGTGCCGGACCGCTTCCGACTGCGGCAGCGCATAAACGTGCGGCGCGAGCTCGTCGACCGGAATCCGGTGATATTCCGACAGCCAGCGAAGCGCGCCTTCGCGGGCCGCGCGATCGTCGGTCGCGCAATACAGTTCGGTGCGGTTGCAGGTGGAGAGGATCGCCGCCTCGGGCGTATTCGGCGCCTGCGGGCCGAGAAACACGTTCTTGAACGTGACGAGAGCCGGTTTGATTTGCTCGAGCGGAAACGCCACGCGTTCGCGCAGGGCGACAGGCGCAGTGTGATGGTTGATTCCGATCGTGAGGAGTTGCATATCGAGGGCTATCGTTTAGCCCCATATTATAGCGTTTCAGTGATTTCCTCACTCGCTGCATACCGGGCATCGGCGTGGCGGGGCCGCGAATTTGGGGGTTCGATCGGCACGCGGTCGAGCTGATAGCCGAAGCCATAGAGCGGCAACAGCCGGTAGCCGCGCTCCGGAAGCAGCTGCAATTTGCTGCGCAGCCGGGACGCGTGCGTGTCGAGCGTGCGCGACTTCATGTCGCGGCGGCGGCCCCATACCGTTTCGAGGATATGGGCGCGCGACACGGGCCGCGACACGTTCGTGAGCAGCAACTGCGCGAAACGGAACTCCTTCGGCGTGAGTGAAACGATTGCGTCGCCGAAACGCACGAGGCAATGCGTGGTGTCGAATGCGTATTCGCCATACGTTTCGCGCGAGCGGGCGGGTGCGCGCCGTACGCCCGCGCGCCGGCTTAGCGCGTTGACGCGCGCGAGAAACTCGGGCCCGCTCACGGGGCGCACGAGGCAATCGTCGGCGCCCGCGTGCAGGCACGAGACGATTTCGCTTTCGCGCGCCGACTGCATCATGGCAATGGCCGGCAGCCCGGGCAGGACCGCCTGCGCGCGCGGAATGACTTCCTGCGCCGGCTGGTCGCCGGCCCAGTGGCCGGTGACCAGCATGTCGCAGGTGTTGTCGGCGGCGAGCCATTCGAAGAATGCGGTGCTGGACGGAAACGCATGGCACACATGACCGCCCGCGAAGAGCAGGCGGTTCAGGAGTGCGCTATGACGCGACTCCGGATCGATCAGAGCGATTCGCATGACGATTTCTTCAATACGGCAGCCGGTGTGCGCTTGCCATAACGTCGAGTCGGCCCCTACACTCGAACGTTCGCGGCGCCCGGCTGGTCTCGGGTTCGATGGATGAATCGATGCTAGCCGCTGGCAACGTTCACGCCTATGGGACGAATCTGAATTTATAGAAGGCGTTGAATGAACTGGTTTGGAATCCTTGTCCTGGGAGCGGCCGTCGGGCTGTTCGGCCGCTGGCTGCATCCGATGCGGCGCACGCGTCGGCCGGCGTGGTGGATCGCGGTGCTCGTCGGCATCGTGGGCGCGGCCGCCGCCCGCATGGTCGGCAATCTCTCGGGACTGTTTTACGATGGCGAGACGCTCGAATGGCCGGTCTGCACCGGCGTCGCGTTCCTCGCCGTAGCCGTGACGGTCGCGCTGTCGGCCCGTCGCTGAATGCTCTCAGGTGAAATCATGAATGCCCGTCTCCCCGAAGTCTCGCCGGTGCCGGCCCGTCTCGCGCTGCTGCGTGACGCGATGGCCCGCGAGAACCTGGCCGCCTATCTCGTGCCGTCCGCCGATCCCCATCTGTCCGAATACCTGCCGGAACGCTGGCAGGCGCGCCGCTGGCTGTCGGGTTTCACGGGCTCGGTCGGCACGCTGGTCGTGACCGCGGAGTTCGCGGGGTTGTGGGTCGACAGCCGCTACTGGGTGCAGGCCGACGCCGAGCTGGCGGGCACGGGCGTGCAACTGATGAAGATGACGGGCGGGCAGCAGAGCGCACCGCACGTCGACTGGCTCGCGCAGAACGTGGCGACCGGCGCGACGGTCGGCGTCGACGGCGCCGTGCTCGGCGTCGCGGCCGCGCGCGGGCTGACGGCCGCGCTGAGCGCGCGCGGCATTGCGCTGCGCACCGACGTCGACCTGCTCGACGCGATCTGGCCGGAGCGGCCGGGGCTGCCCGCCGACGCGGTGTTCGAGCACGTGGCGCCGCAGGCCGACACGACGCGCGCGAGCAAGCTGGCCGACGTGCGCCGCGCGATGCACGCGCAGGGCGCGCAATGGCACTTCGTGTCGACGCTCGACGATCTCGCGTGGCTGTTCAACCTGCGCGGCGCCGACGTCAACTTCAATCCGGTGTTCGTTGCGCACGCATTGATCGGCGCCGATCGCGCGACGCTGTTCGTCGCCGACGGCAAGGTGCCGCCGGCGCTGGCCGCGTCGCTCGCGCGGGATGGCGTCGACGTCCGCGCGTACGACGCCGCGCGTGCGTCGCTCGCGGCGCTGCCCGACGGCGCGACGCTGCTGATCGACCCGCGCCGCGTGACGTTCGGCACGCTCGAGGCCGTGCCGGCCGGCGTGAAGCTCGTCGAGGCCGTGAATCCGTCGACGTTCGCGAAATCGCGCAAGACGTCCGCGGAGATCGAGCACGTGCGCGTGACGATGGAGCACGACGGCGCCGCGCTCGCGGAGTTCTTCGCGTGGTTCGAACAGGCCGTCAATCGCGAGACGATCACCGAGCTGACGATCGAGGAAAAGCTCACGGCCGCGCGCGCCCGGCGCCCCGGCTACGTGTCGGCGAGCTTCGCGACGATCGCCGGCTTCAACGCGAACGGCGCGATGCCGCACTACCACGCGACGCGCGAGTCGCACGCGACGATCGTCGGCGACGGCCTGCTGCTGATCGATTCGGGCGGCCAATACATGACGGGCACGACCGACATCACGCGCGTCGTGCCGGTCAGCACCGTCAGCGACCTGCAGCGGCGCGATTTCACGATCGTGCTGAAGTCGATGATGGCGCTGTCGCGCGCCCGCTTCCCGCGCGGCATCCGCTCGCCGATGCTCGACGCGATCGCCCGTGCGCCGATGTGGGCGGCCGGGCTCGACTACGGCCACGGCACCGGGCATGGCGTCGGTTACTTCCTGAACGTGCACGAAGGCCCGCAGGTCATCTCGCACTACGCGCCGGCCGAGCCGTACACGGCGATGGAAGAGGGGATGATCACGTCGATCGAGCCGGGCGTGTACCGTCCGGGCCAGTGGGGCATCCGGATCGAGAACCTGGTCGTGAACCGGGCGGCCGGGAAGACGGAGTTCGGCGATTTCCTCGCGTTCGAGACGCTGACGCTGTGCCCGATCGACACGCGCTGCGTGCTGATCGAGATGCTGCACGACGAAGAGCGCGCGTGGCTGAACACGTATCACGCGACGGTGCGCGAGCGTGTCGGCCGGCACCTGGGCGGCGACGCGAAGGCGTGGCTCGACGCGCGCACGCAGCCGATCTGATGCAACGCGCGGCAACGGCCGGATGGCGATTCGGTCAAGATCGAACGACGGCCGGACGATAACAGCGAGGGCAAGCAATGGCGGATACGGCGGTGATCGTGGTCGACATGCAGCGCGGGCTGGTGGAGCGGGCGCGGCCCGCGTACCGGCTCGACGACGTGGTGTCGGGCATCAACCGGTTGACGGCGGCGGCGCGCGCGGCGAACGCGCCGGTGTGCTTCGTGCAGCACGACGGCGACGCGGACGACGACGTCGTGCCCGGCACGCCGGGCTGGGAACTGCATGCGAGGCTGGTCGTCGGCCGCGACGACTGGCGCGTGCGCAAGCAGGCGAGCGACGCGTTCCACGACACGCCGCTCGCGGCGCAGCTCGATCGCCACGGCATCCGCTCGGTGCTGATCTGCGGCTATGCGACCGAGTTCTGCGTCGATTCGGCCGCGCGCCGCGCCGCGCTGCTCGGCTATCGGACGACCGTCGTGTCCGACCTGCACACGACGAACGAGCGCGCCCACCTGTCGGCGGCGCAGATCGTCGCGCACCATCACTTCATCTGGAACAACAATTCGCTGTCGGGCAACGCGGTGACGCCGCGTCCGCTCGCGGACGTGCTCGCCACGGAGTTCGCATGACGATCAAGGCAGTGGTGTTCGATTTCGGCGGCGTGCTGATCGACTGGAGTCCCGAGTACCTTTATCGTGAACTGATTCCCGACGACGCCGAGCGGCGCTGGTTCCTCACGCACGTGTGCGCGATGGACTGGGTGGTCCGCCAGGACGGCGGCCAGACGATCGAGGAAGGCACGGCCGAACTCGTCGCGAAGTTTCCGGAGCACGAAGCGCTGATCCACGCGTTCTACGCGCGCTGGCACGAGATGATCGGCGGCGTGCTCGACGAAGGCGCGGCGCTCGTCGACCGGCTGGACGCGCAGGGGATGCCGCTGTTCGGGCTGACGAACTGGTCCGCGCAGACGTTTCCGTATGCATGGGACAACTTCCCGGTGCTGCGCCGCTTCAAGGACATCGTCGTGTCGGGCCGCGTGAAGCTCGTGAAACCCGATCCGGCGATCTACCGCGAGATGCATGCGCGGATCGATCCACACCTGCCAGGCATCGCACCGCACGAGCTCGTGTTCATCGACGACAACGCGCACAACGCGGCGGCCGCGACGGCGCTCGGCTGGCATGGCATTCATCACACGAGCGCGGCGGCGACCGAAGCGCGGCTGCGCGAACTGGGCGCGCTGGTGTAAGCGGCGGGGAAGCCACGCGGGATAAAAAAAGCGAGCCAAGGGCTCGCTTTTTTTATCGTGCCGTTCCGGAAGCGGCCCCGTTCGGCGCCGGCCCCGCGTGATCGCGGCGCCGGGCGACCGGGCCGCGCCGCTCAGCGGCTGATCGGCTTGTAGCGCAGACGCTTCGGCTTCGCGGCTTCCTCGCCGAGGCGCGCACGCTTGTCGGCTTCGTACTCCTGGTAGTTGCCGTCGAAGAACGTGACCTGCGAATCGCCTTCGAACGCAAGGATGTGCGTCGCGATCCGGTCGAGGAACCAGCGATCGTGCGATATCACCATCACCGAGCCCGCGAATTCGAGCAGCGCGTCTTCCAGCGCACGCAGCGTTTCGACGTCGAGGTCGTTCGACGGTTCGTCCAGCAGCAGCACGTTGCCGCCCGAGATCAGCGTCTTCGCGAGGTGCAGGCGCCCGCGTTCGCCGCCGGACAGGTTGCCGACGACCTTCTGCTGGTCGCCGCCCTTGAAGTTGAAGCGGCCGATGTACGCGCGCGACGGCGTTTCGTACTTGCCGACCGTCAGCACGTCGGCGCCGCCCGAGATTTCCTCGAACACCGTCTTCGAACCGTCGAGCGCGTCGCGGCTCTGGTCGACGTACGCGAGCTTCACCGTCGGGCCCATCACGACTTCGCCCGAATCCGGCTGTTCCTTGCCGGTCAGCATCTTGAACAGCGTCGACTTGCCGGCGCCGTTCGGGCCGATGATGCCGACGATCGCGCCGGCCGGGATCTTGAAGCTCAGGTTGTCGATCAGCAGGCGGTCGCCGAACGACTTGCTGACGTTCTTGAACTCGATCACTTCGTTGCCGAGGCGTTCGCCGGCCGGAATGAAGATTTCCTGCGTTTCGTTGCGCTTCTGGTATTCCTGGCTGCTCAGCTCCTCAAAGCGCGCGATACGCGCCTTCGACTTCGCCTGGCGGCCCTTCGGGTTCTGGCGCACCCACTCCAGTTCCTTCTTGATCGCCTTCTGGCGTGCCGATTCCGACGCTTCTTCCTGCTTCAGGCGCTCTTCCTTCTGGTCGAGCCAGCTGCTGTAGTTGCCCTTCCACGGAATGCCGTGGCCGCGGTCGAGTTCGAGAATCCACTCGGCCGCGTTGTCGAGGAAGTAGCGATCGTGCGTGACGGCGACCACGGTGCCCGGGAAGCGCACCAGGAACTGCTCGAGCCAGTCGACCGATTCTGCGTCGAGGTGGTTGGTCGGTTCGTCGAGCAGCAGCATGTCGGGCTTTTCGAGCAGCAGCTTGCACAGCGCGACGCGGCGCTTTTCGCCGCCCGACAGATGCTCGATCTTCGCGTCCCACGACGGGAGGCGCAGCGCGTCGGCGGCCACTTCGAGCTGCTGCTCGGGGCTGCCGCCGTCGCTCGACGCGAGGATCGCCTCGTACTTCGCCTGTTCTGCCGCGAGCGCGTCGAAGTCGGCGTCGGGTTCGGCATACGCAGCGTAGATTTCTTCCAGCTTCTTGTTGGCCTGGAACAGGTCGCCGAGGCCTTCCTCGACGGCTTCGCGCACGGTCTTCGTCGGGTCGAGCTGCGGTTCCTGCGGCAGGTAGCCGATGTTCAGGTTCGGCATCGGCGTGGCTTCGCCTTCGATGTCCTTGTCGACGCCCGCCATGATGCGGATCAGCGTCGACTTGCCCGAGCCGTTCAGGCCGAGCACGCCGATCTTCGCGCCGGGAAAGAACGACAGCGAGATGTCCTTCAGGATCTGGCGCTTGGGCGGCACGATCTTGCCGACCCGGTTCATCGTGAAAACGTATTGGGCCATTTCGGTGTGAAAGTCAGAAGTGGTTGAGACGGCCGCGCAGCGCGCGCGCGTGGCGGCGTCGGGTGATTCGGTACGGAGCGTGCCGCGCGGGGCGCGGCGGTGCGAGCGCGTATTGTACTTCGCCGCCGGCTGCCGCTGGCGCGGCGCAGGCCATTCGGCCGACCCGCGCTCACAGCCACGCGGCGACGCCGCCGTGCCCCGAGCACGTGCCGCGCCGGTGGCGGCTGAAGCTGTACGTGCCGTCGCGGCAGCGCGCGCTCGCGCCGTCCGGCACGCGGCCCGATTTCGAATGCGCGGGCGCATGCACGGTTTCGCCGTCGCGGTTGCGATACGTGTCGTGGCGGTCGAGATCGGCTTCGTTGCCGTAGCCGGGCGGCGCGCGATAGGCGTGGGCGGAAAGGGGCAACGCGGCGCCCGCGACGAACAGCGCGGCGGACAGGGTCGCGACATGGGTCGCGCGGCGGAGCAGGGCATGCATGGTCTCTCTCGTTTCCTTCGTTGTTGTCGATGCCGGGCGATGTCGGACCAATCGCCCGCGCCGCATGTTAGCGGATCGGCGCCGGGTGCCCGCACGACGCTACGCCGCGCCGGACATCGACGCCGCGCCATCGGCCTGCGCGGCGTCGAGAATCCACCGGCGGAACACTGCAACCTTCGGCCGTTCCGCGTGATGCGGCGGATAGACGAGGTAGTACGCGAAATCGTCGAGCCACGCGACGTCGGCAAGCTGCACGAGCCGGCCGCTCGCCAGCTCGCCGCGCACCATCGCGGCCGGCAGCAGCCCGGCGCCCTGGCCCGCGACGATCGCCTGCAGCAGCAGGCCCGAGTCGTCGAACGCGGGGCCGTGCGGCGGGCCGAAATCGTCGATCCGCTGCGCGCCGAACCAGATGTGCCAGCCCTTGCGTTCGGCATCGTGCAACTGCGGCCAGCCGACGAGTTCGGCCGGCGCTGCCGGCATGCCGAGCCGCGCGACGAGTTCCGGCGACGCGAGCGCGACGATTTCCACCGTCAGCAGGCGTTCGCTGCATAGCCCGATGTAACGCCCGAGGCCGTGACGGATCGCGACGTCGACGCCGTCGCGCGCGAAGTCCGCGAGCGCGTGGCTCGTGACGACCTGCAGATCGACGTCCGGGCACGCCTGCCGGAATTGCGCGAGGCGCTGCACGAGCCACGCGGACGCGAAGAACGGCGTGACGCTCACCGTCAGCACGCCGCTGTCGGCGGCGCCCGACACGCGCTGCGACGCATCGGCGATCTGCCGGAACGCATTGCGCACGGGCGGCAGGTAGTCGCGGCCGGCGGCCGTCAGCAGGATGCCGCGGTTCACGCGCTCGAACAGCTGCACGCCGAGATGCGTCTCGAGCGTACGGATCATCTGGCTCACCGCGCCGGGCGTGACCGACAGCTCCTCGGCGGCCGACTTCACCGACAGGTGGCGGGCGGCGGCTTCGAAGGCGCGCAACGCATTGAGCGGCGGCAGGCGGGAGCGGTTCATTCAGTTTTTCTAAAGCGAAAGCTCGACGAAATATCGTTTGAGACGACGCGTACGCGCGAGTACCGTTGACGCATCGGATCGCATGTTTCGCGGCTGCCTGTCGGCGGCCGATGCGATCAACATAGTTCAACTATATCCACGGGGCAATCCGGACGCCGCCCGGCAGCCGGTGGAACCCGAAAGGAGCATCGTCATGAACCGCCCGGGCGCGTCGCGCATTTTCTACGGCTGGTACGTGGTGGCGGCCGCGTTCGCCGTCACGTTCGTCGGGTTCGGCAGCGCGTATACGTTCAGCGCGTTCGTCGAGTCGCTGCAGCGGGATTTCGCCGCGTCGCGCGGCCAGATCTCGCTCGTGTTCTCGCTCGCCGGCTTCCTGTACTTCGGCTTCGGCATCGTCAGCGGGCCGCTGGCCGATCGTTTCGGCTCGCGGCGGCTCGCCGTCGCCGGAATGCTGCTGACCGGCGTGGGGCTCGCGGCCGCCGGCGCCGCGCATACGCTGCTGCAGGTCTATGTCGCGTACGGGCTCGGTGTCGGTTTCGGCGTTGGCTGCGCGTACGTGCCGGCCGTCGGCGCGGTGCAGCGCTGGTTCGTGCGCCGGCGCGGGTTCGCGTCGGGGCTCGCGGTCGCGGGGATCGGCGTCGGCACGCTCGTGATGCCGCCGCTCGCGTCCGCGCTGATTGTGCAGGTCGGCTGGCGCGGCGCGTATTTCGCGCTGGCCGCGCTCGCGATCGTACTGGGAGCCGGCATGTCGCTGCTGATCGAGAACGATCCGCGCAGGCGCGGTTTGCTGCCGGACGGCGATGCACCCGGCGGCGGCGGTTGGCATGCCGCTGGCGCTGCTGCGTCGACCGGCGCGAGCGTGCATGCGGGCGCGACGGTGCGCGAAGCCGTCACGTCGCGGCCGTTCGCGAGCCTGTACGCGGCTTGCCTCGTCTGCTCGTTCGGCGTGTTCGTCCCGTTCGTTCACCTCGTGCCGTACGCGCTCGATCACGGCGTCGCGCCGTCGACGGCCGTGCTGCTGCTCGGCGCGATCGGCGTGGGCAGCACGGCCGGCCGCTTCTTCCTCGGCGGCCTCGCCGACCGCTTCGGCCGCCGCGCGTCGCTGCTCGCGATGTTCGCCGGCATGGCCGTTGCGCTCGTCGCATGGGCGGGCGCCGGCAGCGTCGCGACGCTGGCCGCGTTCGCGCTCGTGTTCGGCGTGTTCTACGGCGGCTGGGTCGCCGTGCTGCCGGCGGTCGTGATGGACTATTTCGGCGGGCGCAACGTGAGCGCGATCATCGGCATTCTGTACACGAGCGTCGCGTTCGGCACGTTGATCGGGCCGGCCGCCGCAGGCTTCATCTACGACGCGGGCGGCGGCTATCTCGTGCCGATCCTCGCGAGCGCCGCCGCGAATGCGATCGCGTTCGCGATCGTCGCGACCACCGGGCGGGCGCCGGCCGCCGCGCGTGCGGCTGGCGGATAACGCCGCCCGGCTGGGCGCGTCGCGCGGTTTCCGGTAGGGTGACCGGACCGTCAACCATCGACGCACGGTCGGGGAGGCATCGTGACATTCGACGAAGTCCGGCAGATCGCACTGGCGTGGCGCGGCGTCGAGGAACGCACGTCGTACGGCACGCCCGCGCTCAAGGTGAAGGGCAAGCTGCTCACGCGATTGCGCGAGGACGGCGACACGCTCGTCGTGAAGGGCGTCGGCCCCGACGAGCGCGCGTGGCTGATCGAGTCGGCGCCCGACGTGTACTACGTGACCGATCACTATATCGGCTGGCCGATCGTGCTGGTGCGCCTGTCGGCCGCGCATCCCGACGCCGTGAAAAACCTGCTCCTGCGGGAATGGCGTGCAATCGTGCCGGCGAAGTGGCGGGACGAAGTCGCCGGCGACACGAACTGAACGGCGCGCGCAGCACGCGAGCCGCCGCCGAACCGGATCAAGCGTTGCATCGGTTCGTATCGATGCAACGAGTGGTTCCATCGAAATTCTTCAATTGGTTCTTAGTGAAGAACCGTTTGATGCTTACACTCCTTCGCTTCGAAGGCGGCTGACGACAGCCGACGGAACGGGCGTACGCGATGCGCCGGCGCTTGGTGCGCCGCATCGCACCCGCAGCTTCGCAGATTGCGCGGACGACCCGACCGGAACGGCCCCATCCGGCCTCATGCCCGCGTGCGGCGCACGCGCGGCCGCGGCCGGATTCAACAACGACAACGCCCGCGCCGCCTTCACGCGACACCGGTCGTACCGGAACCGTTTTTTGGAGAGAGACAGATGAGTGGAAGCAACACAGGCCTCGGCACCGGCCTGAAGCAGCGTCACGTCACGATGATGTCGATTGCCGGCGTCATCGGCGCGGGCTTGTTCGTCGGCTCCGGCCACGCGATCGCGGAAGCCGGGCCGGCATCGATACTCGCGTATGCGATCGCGGGCGTGCTGGTCGTGCTGGTGATGCGCATGCTCGGCGAGATGGCCGTCGCGCATCCGGACAGCGGGTCGTTCTCGACCTATGCCGACCGCGCGATCGGCCACTGGGCCGGCTTCACGATCGGCTGGCTGTACTGGTGGTTCTGGGTGCTGGTGATCCCGATCGAGGCGACCGCCGCGGCGACCATCCTCAATGCGTGGTTCCCGGGCATCGCGACATGGATCTTCGCGCTCGGCATCACGCTGCTGCTTACCGTCACCAATCTCTTTTCCGTCAAGAACTACGGCGAATTCGAATTCTGGTTCGCGCTGATCAAGGTCGTCGCGATCGTCGTGTTCCTGTGCATCGGCGGCGCGGCGATCGTCGGCATCATCCCTGCGCCGGCCGTGTCGGGCGTGTCGAACCTGTTCGTGCACGACGGCTTCATGCCGCACGGCGCGAGCGCGGTGCTCGCGGCGATGCTGACGACGATGTTCTCGTTCCTCGGCACCGAGATCGTGACGATCGCGGCCGCCGAATCGGACAACCCGCAACGCCAGATCGTGCGGGCGACGAACTCGGTCATCTGGCGTATCACGCTGTTCTATCTCGGCTCGATCCTCGTCGTCGCGGCCATCGTGCCGTGGAACGACCCGCTGCTGCCGAAGCACGGCTCGTATCAGCGCGCGATGGAACTGATCGGCGTCCCGAACGCGAAGGCGATCATCGACGTGATCGTGCTCGTGTCGGTCGCGAGCTGCCTGAATTCGGCGTTGTATACGGCGTCGCGGATGCTGTTCTCGCTGTCCAGGCGCAAGGACGCGCCCGCCTTCCTGCATCGCACCGATTCGACCGGCACGCCGCGCGCGGCCGTGCTCGCGTCGACCGCGTTCGGTTTCCTGACCGTGATCGCGAACTACCTGATGCCGGAGCAGGTGTTCGGCTTCCTGCTCGCGACGTCG
Source organism: Burkholderia sp. BCC0398 (assembly GCF_902833245.1). Taxonomy (NCBI): domain Bacteria; kingdom Pseudomonadati; phylum Pseudomonadota; class Betaproteobacteria; order Burkholderiales; family Burkholderiaceae; genus Burkholderia; species Burkholderia sp. BCC0398. The sequence continues at coordinate 422,051 of NZ_CADFEM010000002.1, read as the reverse complement.
GGCGCGATCGCGCTGCTCGTGTATCTCGTGATCGCGATCTCGCAGTTGCGGATGCGCAAGACGCTCGAAGCGGGTGGCGCGGACCTGACGTTGCGGATGTGGCTGTTCCCGTGGCTCACGTGGGCGGTGATCCTGTTCATCTGCGGCACGCTGACCGTGATGTTCGTCAGCGAGGAACACCGGATGGAGGTTGGTGCGACGGCCGTGCTGGCGTTGATCGTGCTGCTCGCGTCGTGGCTGAACAAGCGTGGGCGCGATGCGCGGGCGGATGCGGGGCGGCGGGTGTCGGCGACGTGATCTGATCGAATGAGGTGACGACGGGGCGCGAAGTCCCGGGCGTGAATATGGCCTGATCGGCGGTTGCCGGTCGGGCCATTTGTCTTTTTGCGCGAGCACGCGGATATACGTCACGTCACGTTGCCCGGTCTTTCGTACCCCGCGATCGTTGATGTATGAACGCGTCAAAATCGAACTCGTCTGATTTCATCGCGAACGGCAACGCCATACATTGATCGCTTCGAGAACCGAGGTGAACGATGGCGTCGATGCCGACAACACAGTTCCGTTCAGCGAATCAGAGCGATGACGCGGGCGTCGTGTCCCACATGAATCAGCGCGTCTGGATTCATCCGCGAGACGTAAGCGGGCGTCGTCTGGCGCCCGTTCGTTCAAAGGGCTTGTCAACCGGCGCCGACTTGAATCGGCGCCGTTCCAGTCCCAACAGAGGGCACCGTGAGAACAGCCATGATCGATCTGCTCGTGCTGGCGTCGGCGCATGCATTTGCCGGCCCGACGGCGGCGGACGAGATAGCGGCGCGCAGCGGCTTGCCAGCAAGCGAGGTCAATGCACTGCTCAGCGACTGTGACTCGAGCCAGACGAGCATGAATTTTTGCGCGTGGCGCGATCAGATCGTCGCCGAGCGGGAATTGCAGCGGATCGTCGACAAACAGGTGAGCGAGCAGCCACGGCGCAAGGCGGCGCTCGACGCGCAGATGGCGAAGTGGAAGAAAGCGCGCGACACATCCTGCGAAAAATCGGCGCGTCACGCATGGGGCGATGGGTCGATGCGACCTGCGGCACAGGCGATCTGTGCAACGGCGGCAACGAAGGAAATGGTGAAAAGGTTGTCCGCTCGCGCTTCCCGCAAACCTTCATGAATCGGTCCGATATGACAAAGGGCCGCTGCGTTCGCGATCTCGTCACTGCCGATGCGTGTTCGCCATGTCATGCAGGAGTGACGCCCTGGCGTACTCGCGTCCCGTTATCAGGAGATCAGGTCCGCCGGCGTTCGCTTAAACGGCCGTGTCCCGATGTGTGACGATCGATTCGTTCCTGTTGGGAAATGAAGTATCGACAAGTCGGACATTTGTTACTAACGTAGTTTCATTTAATCTACGGACACTCACCACCCATCAAGCGTCCAACCATGTCGATCCGTCATCTGTTTTCTTCCGCATTCGCGGCGACTGCGCTGCTCGGCGCCGCATCCGCGGGCATCGCCGCCCCGCTCACCGTCGATGTCTACAATCCGGGCGCGCATGCGATCTTCCCGGTTTCGTCCGAAATCGTTTCGGGCAAGACCGAGGCGATCCTGATCGACGCCCAGTTCCAGCGCAACGACGCGCAGGCGCTGGTGAGCCGGATCAAGGCGAGCGGCAAGACGCTCAAGGCCGTCTACGTGAGCCATAGCGACCCCGACTATTACTTCGGGCTGGAAACCATTCACGCGGCGTTCCCGGATGCGAAGATCGTCGCGACGCCGCAGACCGTCGCCGCGATCGAGGCCAGCAAGGACGGCAAGCTCGCCTACTGGGGCCCGATCCTGAAGGACAATGCGCCGACTTCGGTGATCGTGCCGCAGCCGCTCGACGGCAATACGCTGCGCGTCGACGGCGAGCCGCTGCGCATCGTCGGGCTCGACGGCCCGACGCCCGATCGCACGTTCGTGTGGATTCCTTCCACACGGACCGTGGTCGGTGGCATCCCGGTCGCCGCGAACATTCACGTGTGGATGGCCGACACGCAGACGCCGCTGTCGCACGCGAACTGGCTGGCAACGCTCGACCGGATCGAGGCGTTGAAGCCGGCGCGCGTCGTGCCCGGCCACTTCCTGCCGAACCGTGACGGCAGCCAGCCGTTCGCCACCGGCGTCGCGTTCACGCGCAATTACGTGAAGGCGTTCGACGACGAAGCGGCGCGCGCGAAGGATTCGGCGGCACTGATCGCGGCGATGGAGGCGCGCTACCCGGATCTCGGCGAGAAGTCGTCGCTCGAGCTGAGCGCGAAGGTCGCCAAGGGCGAGATGCAGTGGCCCGCGCCGGCGCCGTTCCCCGCGGCGGGCAGGACGGTGCGCGTGCAGTTCGGCGCTACCGCGTTCGACCTGCACTTCCAGGACGACAAGACGATGTCGTTCGTCGGTACGGCCGGCCAATTCAACGGTGTGACGGATACGGTGCAGTACACGGCGCGCGAGATTCGTCCGCAGGTGTACATGGTGTACTGGCATGAGCCGTCCACCGGCTCGAACGTCGTGCACGTCGAGGATTTCGAACGCGGCGCGGTGGATACGAACATCGCGACGAAGGACGGACAGTTCCTGCATATGTTCGGGACGCTGAAGATCGTCGGCCGGGAATGAGCCGGTCTTCCGCCATCGAAAAGAAAAGGCCCGCATTCAGCGGGCTTTTTTTACGCGCGATGCAGCAGCAACGCTTAAACGTTGAACAGGAAGTTCATCACGTCGCCATCGTGCACGACATATTCCTTCCCTTCCGCGCGCATCTTGCCGGCTTCCTTCGCGCCTTGCTCGCCCTTGTACGTGACGAAGTCGTCGAACGCGATCGTCTGTGCGCGGATGAAGCCGCGCTCGAAGTCGGTGTGGATCACGCCGGCCGCCTGCGGAGCGGTATCGCCGATATGGATCGTCCACGCGCGCACTTCCTTCACGCCCGCGGTGAAGTAGGTCTGCAGGCCGAGCAGCTTGAAGCCCGCGCGGATCACGCGGTCGAGGCCCGGCTCTTCCATGCCCATGTCGGCAAGGAACGCTTCCTTGTCCGCGTCGTCGAGATCGGCGATTTCCGCCTCGATCGCCGCGCACACGGCGACCACCGGCGCATTTTCGCTTTCCGCGTACTTGCGCACCGCCTCGAGGTGCGGGTTGTTCTCGAAGCCGTCGTCCTTCACGTTGGCGACGTACATCGCCGGCTTCGCGGTGATCAGGCAGAACGGCTTGATCAGCGTTTCTTCGTCGTCCGACAGCGCGAGGCCGCGCACCGCCTTGCCCTGGTCGAGCTGCGCGCGCACCTTTTCGAGCACCGCGACGAGCTTCGCCGCTTCCTTGTCGTTGCCCGACTTCGCCGCCTTCGAATAGCGCGTGAGCGCTTTCTCGATGGTGCCGAGGTCGGCGAGCGCGAGTTCGGTGTTGATCACTTCGATGTCGTCGATCGGGCTGACCTTGCCGGCGACGTGAATGACGTTGTCATCCTCGAAGCAGCGCACGACGTGCGTGATCGCGTCGGTTTCGCGGATGTTCGCGAGGAACTGGTTGCCGAGGCCTTCACCCTTGCTCGCGCCCGCGACGAGGCCCGCGATGTCGACGAACTCGACCACGGCCGGCACGACGCGCTCGGGGCTGATGATTTCGGCGAGCGCCTTCAGCCGCGTATCCGGCACTTCGACGATGCCGACGTTCGGCTCGATCGTGCAGAACGGGTAGTTCTCGGCGGCGATGCCGGCCTTGGTCAGCGCATTGAACAGGGTGGACTTGCCGACGTTGGGCAAGCCGACGATGCCGCATTTGAGACTCATGGAATCCTTCGGACGGGTGAGGCGGCGCGGCCGGACAGGGCACGGCGGCGCGGGAAAAAGGGCGGCCGGCGCGTGGAGCGCGGCGGGCCGACGGTCAAAGACGCTATTGTACCGTGCCGGCGCTCCGGATTCCGGGCTTGCCGCCGAACGGCCGATGCGGCGGGCCGCCGCGCCGGCGCACCGGCCTGCGATTCTGCTGATTTCCCGCAAAGTCCGGCCGCGTAAGGGTTTGGCCCCGCGGCTATAATGCCCGCCATGACTGCCCACCACTCCTTCGACGTCGCCGTGGTCGGCGGCGGGCTCGTCGGCAAGACGGCCGCGCTCGCGCTGACCCAGTCCGGCTACAAGACCGCCTTGCTCGCCCAGCCGGCCACGCCCCGCCCCGCCGATCTCGCGTTCGACACGCGCATCTACGCGCTTTCGTCCAGTTCGCAGGCGTTGCTCGAGCGGCTGCGGGTCTGGCAGGCGCTCGACCACGGCCGGCTCGCGCCGGTCTACGACATGCGCGTGTATGGCGATGCGCATGCCGAATTGCATTTCTCCGCCTACCAGGCGTCCGTGCCGCAGCTCGCGTGGATCGCCGAATCGTCGCGGGTCGAGGCGTCGCTCGACGCCGCGCTGCGGTTCCAGCCGAACCTCACGTGGTTCGACGCGCGTGCGCAGGGTTTCGACGTGCGCGACGACGCGGCCGTGCTCACGCTGTCGTCGGGGCAGGTGCTCGAAGCCGATCTCGTCGTCGGTGCCGACGGCGCGCATTCGTGGGTGCGCTCCCAAATGGGGGCCAGGGTAGAGCGACGCGACTACCGGCAAACGGGCGTCGTCGCGAACTTCAAGGCGTCGCTGCCGCACCGCGAGACGGCCTACCAGTGGTTCCACGAAGGCGAGATCGTCGCGCTGCTGCCGCTGCCGGACGGCCACGTGTCGCTGGTATGGTCCGCGCACACCGCGCATGCGGACGAACTGCTCGCACTCGATCCGGCGCAGCTCGCGGCCGAAGTCGAGCGCGTGTCTCACGGCCAGGTCGGCACGCTCGACTGCGTGACGCCGGCCGCCGGCTTCCCGCTGGCGCTGCAGACGGTCGACAAGCTGATCGCGCCGCGCGTCGCGCTGGTCGGCGATGCCGCGCACCTGATCCACCCGCTCGCCGGGCAGGGGATGAACCTCGGGCTGCGCGACGTCGCCGCGCTCGCCGACGCGATCGCGCGCAAGGAAAGCTTCCGCAACCTCGGCGATCCGGTGCTGCTGCGCCGCTACGAGCGTTCGCGCCGCGAGGACATCCGCGCGCTGATGGTCGCGACCGACGGTCTGCAGCGGCTGTTCGCGGTGCCGGGCTCGCTCGCGAAGGCGGTGCGCAACGCGGGCATGGCGTTCGTCGGCGCGCAGCCGCTCGTGAAGCGCTGGCTCGTGTCGGCCGCGCTTGGGTGATCGAACCTTCTGCAACAGCGCGGGTCGGAGACGGTTCCATAACGGCGTACACTGTGCCGTGCACTCCGATTGAGCTGAAGGAAGATTTCGATGAAAAAAACGATCCGCATCGCATCGCTGGCGCTGGCCGTCACGATGGCGACGCTGGGCTGCACCGCGCAGGCCGACCAGACCACCGACAAGCTGAAGGCCACGCTGCAAGCCCGTCTCGGCAACGACGCGCCGATCAAGAGCGTGTCGAAATCGCCGGTTGCAGGCCTTTACGAAGTGAACCTCGGCTCGCAGATCATCTATAGCGACGCGGCAGGCGACTACGTGCTGCTCGGCGATCTCGTCGACACCAAGTCGCACAAGAACCTGACCGACGCCCGCCTGTCCGAAATCAACAAGATCGACTTCGCGAGCCTGCCGTTCGCGAATGCAATCAAGGTCGTCAAGGGCAACGGCGCCCGCAAGATCGCGGTGTTCTCCGATCCGAACTGCCCGTACTGCAAGAAGCTCGAGACGACGCTGCAGTCGGTCGACAACGTGACCGTCTACACGTTCCTGTACCCGGTGCTGTCGCCGGATTCGACCGCGAAGTCGAAGGCGATCTGGTGCGCGACCGACCGCGCGAAGACGTGGGAAAGCTGGATGCTCGACCACCGCGCGCCGTCCGGCGCCGGCACGTGCGACACCACCGCGCTCGACAAGAACCTCGCGCTCGGCCGCGGGATGAACGTCACGGGCACGCCGACGATCTTCCTGCCGGATGGCCGCCGCCTGCCGGGCGCGGTATCGGCCGACCAGCTCAACCAGGCGCTCGCCTCGAGCAAGTAACCGACTGCACGCCGGGCGCATGGCCCGGCCAGCGAGGGGCGCCCGCATGATCTGCCGGCGCCTCTCTTCGTTTTCGCCGCCGTATTCGACCGACCGATTGCCACGATGACCCAGCCGATCCGCTATTCGATTGTCCCGAAAGATCTTGCCGCGCACCTGTTCGAAGTGACTGTGACGGTTGCCGATCCCGATCCCGAAGGCCAGCGCTTCTCGCTGCCGGTATGGATTCCGGGCAGCTATCTCGTGCGCGAGTTCGCGCGCAACATCGTGACGCTGCATGCGTTCAGCGACGCGGGCCGCAAGGTGCGCATCGCGAAGACCGACAAGCACACGTGGCAGGCCGCGCCCGTCAGCGGCGCGCTGACGCTGCGCTACGACGTCTATGCGTGGGACCTGTCGGTGCGCTCCGCGTATCTCGACGATTCGGGCGGCTTCTTCAACGCGACGGCCGTATTCCTGAGCGTCGCCGGCCGCGAGGCGGCGCCGTGCGAAGTCGATATCGCGAAACCGGCCGACCCGGCGTTCCGCACGTGGCGCGTCGGCACGTCGCTGCCCGAGGCGCGCGGCACCAGGCGCTACGGTTTCGGCGCGTATCGCGCGGCGAACTACGACGAGCTGTCCGACCATCCGGTGACGATCGGCGAATTCGCGCTCGCGACGTTCGACGCGCACGGCGTGCCGCACGATATCGTGATCGCCGGGCGCGTGACGCAGCTCGACCTGGAGCGGCTGCGTACCGATCTGAAGCGCGTATGCGAAGCGCAGATCGCGCTGTTCGAGCCGAAGTCGAAGAAGGCGCCGATGGATCGCTACGTGTTCATGACGCTCGCGGTCAGCGACGGCTACGGCGGCCTCGAGCATCGTGCGTCGACCGCGCTGATCTGCAACCGGACCGACTTGCCGGTGAAGGGGCGCCCGGAAACGACGGAAGGCTATCGCACGTATCTCGGCCTCTGCAGCCACGAGTACTTCCATACGTGGAACGTGAAGCGCATCAAACCGGCGGCGTTCGTGCCGTATGACCTCACGCGCGAGAACTACACGTCGCTGCTGTGGCTGTTCGAAGGCTTCACGTCGTATTACGACGACCTGATGCTGGTTCGCAGCGGGCTGATGTCGCAGGACGACTATTTCGCGGCGCTCGGCCGCACGATCGGCGGCGTGCTGCGCGGCACGGGCCGGCTCAAGCAGAGCGTCGCGGACAGCTCGTTCGACGCATGGATCAAGTACTACCGCCAGGACGAGAACGCGACCAACGCGATCGTCAGCTATTACACGAAGGGCTCGCTCGTCGCGCTCGCGTTCGATCTCGCGATCCGCGCACAGACGCGCAACCGGAAGTCGCTCGACGACGTGATGCGCGTGCTGTGGCAGCGCTACGGCCGCGATTTCTATCGCGGCGGCAAGCAGGCGGGCGTGGAGGAAGACGAAGTCGAGACGCTGATCGAGGAAGCGACAGGCGTCGCGCTCGGCCGCCTGTTCGCCGACGCCGTGCACGGCACGCGCGACCTGCCGCTCGCCGAACTGCTCGCGCCGTTCGGCGTGACGCTGGCCCCCGACGTCGCGCTCGGCGCGGCCGCGAAGCCGACGATCGGCGCGCGCCTGCGCGGCGGCGCGGACTGCACATTGGCGGCGGTCTACGAAGGCGGCGCCGCGCATCGCGCGGGATTGTCGGCCGGCGACACGCTGATCGCGGTCGACGGGCTGCGCGTGACGGGCACGAACCTCGATGCGCTGCTCGCCCGCTACCGGCCGGGCGACAAGGTCGAGGTTCACGCGTTCCGCCGCGACGAGCTGCGCACCGCGAAACTGAAGCTCGACGGGCCGGACATCACGCGCTACCGGCTGACGGCGGCCGCGAAGCCGGCCGCGGCCACGAAGGCCCGCGAAGCGTGGCTGAAGGGGTAAGCGTACGAAAGCGGGTAGCGGGGCGCGATCAAGGATTGTTCTGCTGTTGCAACAATCCGTCGCCCTGAACCCGCTTTTTCGCCGTCATATGGCCACGCACAATGGCGTCACTCGCGCTACCGAAGCGCAACCCCACCCGGAGCCTGACATGACGACCATTCTGCAAATCAATTCCGCTGCGCGTTCGCAAGGCGCGCAATCCACGCTGCTGGCCAACGAACTGACGGCAAAGCTGCAACAATCGAACCCCGGCGCGAACGTCGTGGTTCGCGACCTGCTCGCCGATGCGCTGCCGCACCTCGACGAATCGGTGCTGGGTGCGTTCTTCACGCCGGCCGACCAGCGCACCGCGGAACAGAATGCGATCGTCGCGAAGAGCGATGCACTGATCGCCGAGCTGCAAGCCGCCGACATCATCGTGATCGGCGCGCCGATGTACAACTTCGGCATCTCGTCGCAACTGAAGACGTATTTCGACTGGATCGCCCGCGCAGGCGTCACGTTCCGCTACACCGAGAACGGTCCGGAAGGCCTGATCAAGGGCAAGAAGGTTCACGTCGTGACGGCCCGTGGCGGCAAGTACCTGGGTACGCCGAACGACAGCCAGACCCCGTACCTGCGCACGTTCCTCGGCTTCATCGGCCTGACCGACGTGAGCTTCATCCACGCGGAAGGCCTGAACCTCGGCCCGGACGCGCAGAGCGCCGCGCTGGCCGGCGCACGCGAAGCGATCGCCGCCGCTTAACGCGCCAAGTTAATGCGCCAGGTCGACGCGGGTGCCACGCACCCGCTGCGTCACCCGATAAAAAACGCCGCGCCCTTCACGAAAGGGACGCGGCGTTTTTGCATTCGGCCGGCGAACTCGCCGCCGAGGCCGTTACGCGAGCGTTTCGGCCACGTCCGGCAGGCGCCAGTCGATCGGTTCGCGGCCGGCATCGACCAGGTAGTCGTTCGCGAGCGCGAAATGGCGGCAACCGAGGAAGCCGCGGTGCGCGGACAACGGCGACGGATGCGGCGCCTCGAGCACGCAATGCGCGTTCGCGTCGAACAGCGCGCGCTTGGCCTGCGCATGCGCGCCCCACAGCATGAATACGAGCCCACGATGGCGGCCGGCGAGCTCGCGGATCAGCGTGTCCGTGCATTGTTCCCAGCCGCGCTTCGCATGGCTCGCGGCCGCGCCGCGCTCGACCGTCAACACGGTGTTGAGCAGCAGCACGCCCTGGCGCGCCCACGTGTCGAGGCAGCCGTGACGCGGCGTGTCGTGACCGAAGTTCGCGGCGATTTCCTTGAAGATGTTGCGCAGCGACGGCGGCGTGCGGACGGCCGGCGGCACCGAGAACGCGAGGCCGTGCGCCTGCGGCGTGCCGCGGTCGTCGCCGTGGTACGGATCCTGACCGAGGATCACGACCTTCACGTCGTCGGGATGCGTCAGGCGCAGCGCGCGGAACACGTCGGTCGGGTAGACCGTCTTGCCGGCGGCGCGCTCTTCGTCGACGAAGCGGCACAGCGGCGCGTACGCGTCGCTGTCGGTGAACGGTTTCAGCACGTCGCGCCAGACGGCCGGCAGCGCGTCGAATTGCGCGGCGAGATGCGGTACGTCGGTGGCAACGGGCCGCGGTGCCGAGGCGGCCGGGGCCGGTTCGGGCACGGCCGCCGGTGCGGCGGTTTTCTTTGCGGGTTTGCGCCGAGCGGCAGGCGGCTCGGAAGCCGCGGACGGAATATCGGCCGGTGCCGTTTCCGGCACGGGATCGTCGAACAGCGACGCCTGTTGCGGCGCGCGGGAAGTCTTGCGGGTTGCCATGCGTGATGCGTGTTTATTGCGCGCGCAGCCGGTAGCCGCGCTGCGCCTTGCTGATGTTTTCGGGAACGAGGCCCGGCAGCGCCTGCTGCAGTTCGGCGGCGAGCGTCGCGAGCGCCGTTTCCGGGCCGTCGATCAGTTCGAGTTCGATTTCGCTGATCGGTTCGCGGCGCGTTTCGTGTTCCGCCTGGACGACGATCTCGCCGAGGTCTACCGCGGCCTCGACGGTTGCGCCGCCGATGGCGATGCGCCACAGCGTACGCGAAAAATCCGTGCGGAACAGCGCATGCAGCGCGCCGGCTGCGTCATTCAGCGCGGCGGCGGCTTCCGGCACGTCGCAGGCCGCGACGAGCGCGTCGATTTCGAGCGCGTCGCCCGCGACCGGCAGTTCCCACTCGTGGCGGCTATGCAGGCCGCCTTCCGCGCTGCCGACCGTCTTGAACGTCTGCAGCCAGCCGTCCGGCGTGCGGCGCACGCGCACCGCGCTCTTCGAGCGCGCGAGCGCGAGATCGGGCGTGTCGTAATAGACGTTCGCTAGCGTGATCGCGCGACCGGGTTCACCGGTCAGCGTCTCGAAGAAGCGGCGCGCGGCATCGGCCTGGCCGGCCGGCAGCGCGAGCTTGATTTCCTGTTCGATCGCCATCAGAAGAACATCCGTGCGAGTTCCTCGCCCGGCTGCTCGGCGCGCATGAACGCCTCGCCGACGAGGAACGTGTTCACGTTCGCCGCGCGCATCGTGTCGACGTCGGTGCGCGACAGGATGCCCGATTCGGTCACGACGATGCGATCCGCCGGAATCATGTCGAGCATGTCGAGCGTGGTCTGGATCGACGTCTCGAACGTGCGCAGGTTGCGGTTGTTGATACCGAGCAGCGGCGTCTTCAGCGTCAGCGCCTGTTCCATCTCGTGGCGGTCGTGCACTTCGACCAGCACCGCGAGGCCGAGCGAGTGCGCATAGGCTTCCAGATCCTGCATCAGCGGCGTGTCGAGCGCGGCGGCGATCAGCAGGATCGCGTCGGCGCCCATCGCGCGGGCTTCGACGATCTGGTACGCGTCGACGATGAAGTCCTTGCGCAGCACCGGCAGCGTGCAGGCCGCGCGCGCTTCCTCGAGGTAGCGGACGCCGCCCTGGAAGAACTGCTCGTCGGTCAGCACCGACAGGCATGCGGCGCCGTGCGCCGCATACGAGCGTGCGATGTCGGCCGGCACGAAATGCTCGCGCAGCACGCCTTTCGACGGGCTGGCCTTCTTGATTTCGGCGATCACGGCGGCGTTGCCGGCCGCGTGCTTCGCGCGCAGCGCACCGACGAAGTCGCGCAGGTCGCGCGCGGACGCTTCGAGTTTCAGTGCCTCGAGCGGCGTGCTGCGCAGCGCCGCCGCGATTTCTTCGCGCTTGACGGCGATGATTCGGTCGAGAATGTCGCTCATAGGGGTTCCTGCTGGATTCGTAAGAGGGTCAGCGCTTGAACTGCTGCGTGAAGCGCACGAGTTCGTCGACCTTCGCGCGGGCTTTGCCGCTCGCGATCGCTTCGCGGGCGAGCTGGATGCCGTCCGCGATCGACTCGGCGATATTGGCCGCGTAGAGCGCGGTGCCCGCGTTCAGCGTGACGATCTCGCGTGCGACGCCCGGCTGGTTGTCCAGCGCGCCGAGCAGCATCGTGCGCGATTCGTCCGCATTTTCCACCTTCAGCGTGCGATTCGACACCATCTGCAGGCCGAAGTCCTCCGGATGGATCTCGTATTCGTGCACCTTGCCGTCGCGCAATTCGCCGACGAGCGTCGCGGCGCCGAGCGATACCTCGTCCATGCCGTCCTTGCCGTACACGACGAGCACGTGCTGCGCGCCGAGACGCTGCATCACGCGCACCTGGATGCCGACGAGGTCGGCGTGGAACACGCCCATCAGCTGGTTCGGCGCGCCGGCCGGATTGGTCAGCGGGCCGAGGATGTTGAAGATTGTGCGCACGCCGAGCTCGCGGCGCACGGCCGCGATGTTCTTCATCGCCGGGTGATGGTTCGGCGCGAACATGAAGCCCATGCCGGTTTCGGCGATCGATGCGGCGACCTGGTCCGACTGCAGGTCGATGTTCACGCCGAGCGCCTCGAGCACGTCGGCGCTGCCGGACTTGCTCGATACGCCGCGGTTGCCGTGCTTCGCGACCTTCGCGCCCGCGGCCGCCGTGACGAACATCGACGCGGTCGAGATGTTGAACGTGTGCGAGCCGTCGCCGCCGGTGCCGACGATGTCGACGAAATTCGAGTTGTCCTGCACTTCGACGTGGTTCGCGAATTCGCGCATCACGGTCGCGGCGGCGGCGATCTCGCCGATCGTCTCCTTCTTCACGCGCAGCCCGGTGATGATCGCGGCCGCCATCACCGGCGACAGGTCGCCGCGCATGATCAGCCGCATCAGATGCAGCATTTCGTCGTGGAAGATCTCGCGGTGCTCGATCGTGCGTTGCAGCGCTTCCTGCGGGGTAATCGTCATCGTGCGTCTCCCGTCAGGCAGCCGGTGCGGCGGCATGGGCCGCTGCGCGGTTTTGCTTCAGGAAATTCTCGAGCAGCGCATGGCCATGCTCGGACAGGATCGATTCCGGGTGGAACTGCACGCCTTCGACCGGCAGCGTCTTGTGGCGCACGCCCATGATCTCGCCGTCGTCGGTCCACGCGGACACCTCGAGGCAGTCCGGCAGCGATTCGCGCTCGATCGCGAGCGAGTGATAGCGCGTCACGTCGAAATGCTTCGGCAGATCGGCGAACACGCCGCGGCAGTCGGTTTCGATCCGGCTCACCTTGCCGTGCATGATGGTCTTCGCGCGCACGACGCGGCCGCCGAACGCTTCGCCGATCGCCTGGTGGCCGAGGCAGACGCCGAGGATCGGCTTCCGGCCCGAGAATTCGCGCAGCACGTCGAGCGTGATGCCCGCGTGCTGCGGATTGCTCGGGCCGGGCGACAGGCAGATCGTGTCGGGGTTCAGGCGCGCGATGTCGTCGAGCGTGATTTCGTCGTTGCGGTAGGTGCGCACGTCCTCCCCGAGTTCGCCGAAGTACTGGACCAGGTTGTAGGTAAACGAGTCGTAGTTGTCGATCATGAGCAGCATGGTCAGTCTCCGGTCAGAAGTCGCTATCGAGGCCGTCCTGGACCTGTTCGGCCGCACGCAGCACCGCGCGCGCCTTGTTCTCGGTCTCTTGCCATTCGGATTCGGGCACCGAGTCCGCGACGACGCCGGCCGCCGCTTGCACGTACAGGTTGCCGTTGTGGATCAGGCCCGTGCGGATCGCGATCGCGAGATCCATCTCGCCGGAGAACGACAGGTAGCCGACCGCACCGCCGTACAGCCCGCGCTTGACCGGCTCGAGCTCGTCGATCAGTTCCATCGCGCGCACCTTCGGCGCGCCGGACAGCGTGCCGGCCGGGAACGTCGCGCGCAGCACGTCGTAGTTCGTCATGCCGGGCTTCAGCTTGCCTTCGACCGAGCTGACGATGTGCTGCACGTGCGAGTACTTCTCGATCACCATCTTGTCGGTCACCTGCACCGAACCGATCTCCGCGATGCGGCCGACGTCGTTGCGCGCGAGATCGATCAGCATCACGTGCTCGGCGATTTCCTTCGGATCGTTCAGCAGCTCGGTCGCGAGTTCCGCGTCGCGCTCGGGCGTGTTGCCGCGCGGGCGCGTGCCGGCGAGCGGCCGGATCGTGACGATCTGGTCGTCGCCGCGCTTTTCCTGGCGCACCAGGATTTCCGGCGACGCGCCGACCACGTGGAAATCGCCGAAGTTGTAGTAATACATGTACGGCGACGGATTCAGCGAACGCAGCGCGCGATACAGCGACAGCGGATTGTCGCGGTACGGCTTCGTGAGTCGCTGGCCGACCTGGATCTGCATCAGCTCGCCGGCCGCGATGTATTCCTTCGCCTGGCGCACGGCGGCCAGATAGTCGTCCTTCTTGAATTCGCGGAACGTCTCGGTGCGCACGCTCGCCGACGTGACGGGCGGCTGCACGGTCGTGCGCAGGCGCTGCTTCAGTTCGCGCAGGCGGTGTTTCGCCTTCGCATACGCTTCGGGTTGGCCCGGGTCCGCGTAGATGATCAGGTAGAGCTTGCCGGCGAGGTTGTCGATCACCGCGACTTCCTCGGTCAGCAGCAACTGGATGTCGGGCAGGCCGAGATCGTCGCGCGGCGCGGTGTTCGCGAGCTTCTTCTCGATGTAGCGCACCGCGTCGTAGCCGAAGTAGCCGGCGAGGCCGCCGCAGAACCGCGGCAGGCCCGGCCGCTGCGCGACCTTGAAGCGCGCCTGGAACGATTCGATGAACTGGAATGGGTCGCCGTCATGCGTCTCGACAACCTGGCCGTCGCGCACCACTTCCGACACGCCGTTGCGGGTGCGCACGAGCGTGCGGGCGGGCAGGCCGATGAACGAATAGCGGCCGAAACGTTCGCCGCCGACCACCGATTCGAGCAGGAACGAGTTGGCGCCCGCGCGTTCGGGCTGGGCCAGCTTCAGGTAGAGGGACAGCGGCGTTTCGAGATCGGCGAGGGCTTCCGCGATCAGCGGGATGCGGTTGTAGCCTTCGTTCGCGAGCGATTGGAATTCGAGTTCGGTCATGTTCCGGTCCTGTTCGGGACGAGCGGCGCGTGCGCCAGGGATCATTTGACGCTGCGCGGGTGGCCGTCGGCGAAAGGGCGGTCGATCGAGAAGTGCCTGTTGCCGGCCGGCACTCCGGGCGTGAACGTCGCGAGCCTGCGGCCGATCCTGAACGCAAGCGTTCGGACACGGTGGAACTCGAGGTGGTGCGACGATCGGCGCGCGGATGCGCAGCGAGATAAAAAACGGCGCTGAAGACGTGCTTCAGCGTACCTCATCGAAGAGGTCAGCGCGACCAGCGACGCCAGGGCCAGGCTCCCCGGTCGATGCTGCTCAGACTCCGTTTTTTATTCAGAAACATGCGGATGGAAGAAATAATCAGACGGTTGGCCGGCCGGCGTTGTGCGCGGAAATTGCGCGAGCCGCGACCAGCAACGAATCGACTATACCATCCGAATTTATCGTTTGTATAGCTTTGCCGTGGTTGTAGCCGTACGGCACCGTCAGTGTCGCCATCCCGGCCGCGCGGCCCGCCAGCGCGTCGTTTTCCGAGTCGCCGATCGCGACCGCGGCGTCCGGCGCGACGCCGAGCGCGTCGCAGGCCGTCAGCATCGGCAGCGGATCGGGCTTCTTGCGTGCGACGCTGTCGCCGCCCAGCACGATGCCGAAGCAGCCGGCCAGCCTGTATTGCTCGAGCAGCTCGACTGCGAAGCGGTGCGGCTTATTGGTCACGCACGCGAGCCGGATGCCGGCCGCGCGCAATGCGTCGAGGCCGGCCGCCACGTCCGGATAGAGACGCGTGTGGCGACCGTTGATCTTCGCGTATTCGGTCTGGTAGATCGCCAGTGCGTCGTCGAAGCGCGCGTGCGCTTCGTCGGCCGGGAAGCGCGGCTTCAGCACGCTGTGGATCAGGTGTTCGGAGCCTTTGCCGACATAGCCGATCACTTCGTCGCGCGACGTGGCCGGCGCGCCGAGCTGCGCGAGCATCCCGTTCAGGCCGGCCGTGAAATCGTCGGCCGTGTCGACCATCGTGCCGTCGAGGTCGATCAGCGCCGCATCGATGCGCGGCGCGGCGAAGCGGATCGGCGCAGCGTCCGCGGCGGCTCCGGCCGGCGCGTGGCCGGCGAACGACGAGTCGGCCACGGCGTCAGCTCCGCTCGACGGTCGCGAGCGCCGCGCGCATCTCGTCGATCACCTTGCGATAGTCGGGCTTGCCGAAGATCGCCGAACCCGCGACGAACGTGTCCGCGCCGGCCGCCGCGATTTCCGCGATATTGTCGGCCTTCACGCCGCCGTCGACTTCGAGCAGGATCTCGCGGCCCGTGCGTTCGGTGTACGCGTCGATGCGGGCGCGCGCCTCGCGCAGCTTGTTCAGCGTTTCCGGGATGAACGACTGGCCGCCGAAGCCGGGGTTGACCGACATCAGCAGCACGAAGTCGAGGCGATCCATCACGTGGTCGAGGTAGTTCAGCGGCGTGGCCGGATTGAACACGAGGCCGGCCTTGCAGCCATGGTCGCGGATCAGCGACAGCGTGCGGTCGATGTGGTCGGAGCCCTCCGGGTGGAAGCTGATCAGGTTCGCGCCGGCCTTCGCGAAATCGGGCACGATCCGGTCGACCGGGCGCACCATCAGGTGCACGTCGATCGGCACCTGCACGTGCGGGCGGATCGCCTCGCAGACGAGCGGGCCGATCGTCAGGTTCGGCACATAATGATTGTCCATCACGTCGAAGTGAATCCAGTCGGCGCCGGCGGCGACCACGTTGCGGACTTCTTCGCCGAGCCGTGCAAAGTCGGCCGACAGGATGCTGGGAGCGATGCGGAATTGAGTCATGACAGGGGAGCGGGGACGTTGCGGCGCAAAACCGTCATTCTACCGTCCGGCGACCCGCTGCGCGGCGGCAGGCCGTGCGGTGGCGGCCCGAATGCGCATAGAATGCCGAACCAATGCGGCGCGCCCGCGGCCCGGCCGCTCGAGTCGGCGCGCGCGGTTACCTACAGCGGACACACCATGAGTCAGTATCAGTTCACCGTTTCGGTGAAAACCAGCTACTTGCCGGAACAATCCGACCCCGATCACCGTCAATACGCATTCGCGTACACGCTGACGATCCGCAATACCGGGCAGGTCGCGGCGCAGCTGATCGCGCGTCACTGGATCATCACGGACAGCGAGAGCCACGTGCAGGAAGTGAAGGGGCTCGGCGTCGTCGGGCACCAGCCGCTGCTGCAGCCGGGCGAGCATTTCGAATACACGAGCTGGGCCGTGATCGCGACGCCGGTCGGCACGATGCGCGGCGCGTACTTCTGCGTGGCGGAGGACGGCGAGCGTTTCGAGGCGCCGGTCGACGAGTTCGCGCTGCACATGCCGCGCACGCTGCATTGAGCGTGCGGTGTGCAGTGTGCGTCAGCGCGGCTGGCGGTCGTCGCGGCGGGCCTGCTTCTTTCTGCCCGACGACGTCCACACGACGATGAAGATCAGCAGGGCAAGCGCGACGAAGGCTTCGAGCGCGAAGATGAGCATCGGATATTGGTCGAGAAAATCTGACATGGCGGTTTCCATCAAGAACGGACATTGTATGTGGTTTGGGCCCCGGCTGGCCGGGTGGATGGCTGCGGCTGCTGCGGCGGCGCTGCTCGCCGCGTGCGGCGGCGCGCCGACGCGGACCTCCGCGCTGAAGCCGCCGACCGGTGCGGCGGTCGTGCCGGGGCAGGTCGCCGCGAAGCGGCTCACGCCGGTCGCGTGGCAGCAGGTGCCGGGCTGGCAGGACGATTCGCTGATCGGCGCGACGGCCGCGCTGCGGCAGAACTGCGCGCGGCTCGCGCGCCAGCCGGCCTGGGCGCGCGCTTGCGCGGCCGCCGACCGGCTCGACGAGCTCGACGTCAGCAGCGCCCGCAGTTTCTTCGAAACGTATTTCACGCCGTTCCAGTTCGCGAACACCGACGGTACGCTCGACGGGCTCGTGACCGGCTATTACGAGCCGCTGCTGCACGGTTCGCGCGTACGCCGCGGTCCGTATCAGTACGCGCTCTATCGCTGGCCGGCCGGCTATCGCGCGGGCGCCGCGCTGCCGGCACGCGCGCAGCTCGAGCGCGCCGGCATCCTGAACGGCAACGAGCTCGTATGGGTCGACGATCCGATCGAGGCATTCTTCCTGCAGGTGCAGGGCTCGGGGCGCGTGCTGCTCGACGACGGTTCGGTGATGCGGGTCGGCTTCGGCGGCACCAACAACCAGCCGTACCGTTCGATCGGCAAGTGGCTGCTCGATCGCGGCGAGCTGACGCCCGCGCAGGCGACGATGCAGGGCATCAAGGCCTGGGCGAAGGCGAACCCGACGCGCGTCGACGCGCTGCTCGACACGAATCCGCGCTTCGTGTTCTTCCGCGACATGCCGACCAAGGAGGATGCGCCGCACGGCGGCGCCGACGGTCCGATCGGCGCGCTCGGCGTGCCGCTGACGCCGGAGCGCTCGATCGCGGTCGATCCGTCGTCGATCCCGCTCGGCACGCCGGTGTTCCTGCAGACCACGCGTCCGCTGACGAATACGCCGATGAACCGGCTCGTGTTCGCGCAGGATACGGGCTCGGCGATCAAGGGCGGCGTGCGGGCGGACTATTTCTGGGGGCTCGGCGACGACGCGGGCGACCAGGCTGGCCGGATGAAGCAGGTCGGCCGGATGTGGCTGTTGTTCCCGAATTCGTGATTGGGCGCGGCGCGGGTTGTCCGGAGGGTGGCCCGTGCACAAGATTCGGCATTCGTGGCGCGTCTCATGCGTGACGCGCATGCCGGTTTGATCGCCGGTGTGCCCATGTGATTTCGGTTCGCGTGATGCCGTGCGTGTCACGTCGAACGACGCTTTGGCGTAAAACAGCCCGATCGGCATTGGCCGACCGGGCTGTTTCGTTTGCAGGCACGGCTTCGCCGTTGCGCGGCGTGCGTGCGGCGAGTACGCGACGTTCGCGCCGGTCGCCTGCGCGGCGGGGTGACCTCAGCCCTTGCGTTTGTCGATGACGCGGCGCGCCTTGCCGACCGAGCGCTCGATGCCGTTCACGGGCAGCACGTTGATCATGGCCGTCACGCCGATCAGCGACTTGATGTCGTACGCGAGCGCCTGTTTTGCCGCCTGGATCGCCGCGGTATCGGGCGCGGTCTCCGGACAGGGCTCGACGTTGAGCGTCAACACGTCGAGCGGGCCTTCCTTCGTCAGCACGATCTGATAGTGCGGCGCGAGCGCGCGCTGCTTGAGCAACTGCTCCTCGATTTGCGTCGGGAACACGTTGACGCCGCGCACGATCATCATGTCGTCCGACCGGCCGGTGATCTTCTCCATCCGGCGCATCGTCCGGGCGGTGCCTGGCAACAGGCGCGTGAGGTCACGGGTGCGGTAGCGGACGATCGGCAGCGCTTCCTTCGTCAGCGACGTGAACACGAGCTCGCCGAGTTCGCCGTCCGGCAGCACTTCGCCGGTTTCGGGGTCGATGATTTCCGGATAGAAATGGTCTTCCCAGATGGTCGGGCCGTCCTTGGTCTCCACGCATTCGGACGCGACGCCCGGGCCCATCACTTCGGACAGCCCGTAGATGTCGACCGCGTCGATCCCCATCCGCTGTTCGATGGCGACGCGCATGTCGTTGGTCCACGGCTCCGCGCCGAAGATGCCGATGCGCAGCGAACTCTGCACGGGATCGAGGCCCTGGCGCTCGATCTCGTCGGCGATCGACAGCATGTAGCTTGGCGTGACCATGATGATGTCGGGCCGGAAGTCCTGGATCAGCTGCACCTGCTTTTCGGTCTGCCCGCCGCCGAACGGGATCACGGTGAGGCCCGCGCGTTCGGCACCGTAATGTGCGCCAAGCCCGCCCGTGAAGAGGCCATAGCCGTAGCTGACGTGCACCTTGTCGCCGCGGCGCGCACCGGCCGCGCGGATCGAGCGCGCGACGAGATTCGCCCACGTGTCGATGTCGGCGGCCGTATAGCCGACGACCGTCGGCTTGCCGGTCGTACCCGACGACGCATGGATGCGCGAGATCTGGTCCTGCGGCACCGCGAACATCCCGAACGGATAGCTGTCGCGCAGGTCGCCCTTGGTCGTGAACGGGAAGCGCGACAGGTCGGCGAGCGTCTTCAGGTCGTCCGGATGCACGCCCGCTTCGTCGAACTTGCGGCGATAGACGGGCGAGTGGTCATACGCATGCCGGAGCGACCATTTGAGGCGTTCGAGCTGCAGCGCGGTCAGCTCGTCGCGTGAGGCGGTCTCGATCGGCTCGAGCGGTAGCGGGGTAGTCATGCATGTCTCCAGTGTTTGTTATGGGCGCGCCGTCGACGTCAGCGGTCTTCCGGGATGACCGTGCCCTTGATCTGGGCGGATTTGCCGCGAAACATCGCGACGGTGTCGCCTGTCTGGTTCGTGACGCGGATGTCGTAGATGCCGTGGCGGCCGGCACGCGCCTGTTCGATCGCCTCGGCCGTCAGCATGTCGTCGCCGTGCACGGGGCGCAGGAATTCGATCGAGCAGCCGGCCGCGACCGCATTCACGTTGTACGAGTTGCACGCGAACGCGAACGTCGAATCGGCGAGCGTGAAGATGATCCCGCCGTGACAGGTCTGGTGCCCGTTCAGGAATTCGGGTCGCACGCGCATCTGCAGGCGGGCGTAGCCGGCGCGGACTTCGGCGATCTCCATGCCGAACGCGCGGCTGCAGGCATCGGCGTCGTACATGGCCTGAGCGGTGGCGCGGGCGAGCGAATCGGGATCGAGCGTGGCGGTGGCGTTCGTCATGTCAATGCCCTTCGAAGCGCGGTGCGCGCTTCTCGATGAAGGCCTGCACACCTTCCGCATAGTCGTGCGACTGACCGAGCTTGCGCTGCAGGTCACGTTCCACGTCGAGTTGCTGATCGAGCGTGTTCGTGACGCTGTCCCGCATCGACTGCTTGATCGATGCGATCGCGAGCGTCGGCTGCTGCGCGAGCTGGGCGGCGAGTTGGCGGGCCGTCGCGACGAGCGCGTCGTCGTCGACCGCGCGCCAGATCAGGCCCCACTGTTCGGCCTGTTCGGCGCCGAGCTTGTCGCCGGTCAGCGCGAGCCCCAGCGCGCGCGCCATACCGATGCGTTGCGGCAGGAACCACGTGCCGCCCGAATCGGGTACGAGCCCGATCTTTACGAAGGCCTGGATGAAACTGCTCGAGCGGGCGGCGAACACGAGATCGCACGCGAGTGCGAGATTCGCGCCGGCGCCGGCCGCCGTGCCGTTGACGGCGGCGATTACCGGAATCGGCAGACGCTGCAGGCGGCGGATCAGCGGATTGAAATGCTCGTCGATCAGCGTGCCGAGGTCGGTGGACGCGCCCGGTGTGAAGTCGAGGTCGGCCAGATCCTGGCCCGCGCAAAAGCCGCGCCCCGCACCCGTCAGAATCAGCGCGCGTGCACCGGCCGCCTCGACTTCATCGAGCGCCGACTGCAGTTCGCGATGCATCGCCCGCGTGAAGCTGTTCAGCTTGTCGGGGCGGTTGAGCGTGATCGTGGCCACGCGCGCGGCCTGATCGATATCCAGCTGGATCGCCTGATAGGACATGCAGTATCTCCGTCATGACTTCGTTATAGGCGCGCGGCGCGGCGGTTACACGCGTTCGATCGCGAGCGCGATGCCCTGACCGACGCCGATACACATCGTACAGAGCGCGAAGCGGCCGCCGGTACGCTCGAGTTGATGGAGCGCCGTGGTGACGAGCCGCGCGCCCGATGCGCCGAGCGGGTGGCCAAGCGCGATCGCACCGCCGTTCGGGTTCACGCGCGGATCGTCGTCGGCGACGCCGAGCATGCGCAGCACCGCGAGACCTTGCGACGCGAACGCCTCGTTCAGTTCGATCACGTCGAACTGGTCGATCGTCATGCCGAGCTGGCGCAACAGTTTCTGCGTGGCCGGCGCGGGGCCGATGCCCATCACGCGTGGCTCGACGCCGGCGGTCGCCATGCCGATGACGCACGCGCGGCGGCGCAGGCCATGCTGGTCGGCTGCTTGCGCATTGGCGAGCAGCAGCGCGCAGGCGCCGTCGTTGACGCCCGACGCGTTGCCGGCCGTCACGGAGCCGTCCGGGCGCACGACACCCTTCAGCTTCGCGAGCGCCTCGAGCGACGTCTCGCGCGGATGCTCGTCGCGCGACACGACGATGGCGTCGCCTTTCTTCTGCGCAATCGTGACCGCGACGATTTCTTCAGCGAGCGTGCCGTCTTGCTGCGCCCGAGCGGCCTTTTGCTGGCTGCGCAGCGCGAACAGGTCCTGATCCGCGCGACTGATGTGGTAGTCGACCGCGACATTCTCGGCGGTTTCCGGCATCGAATCGACGCCGTGCAGTTGTTTCATCAACGGATTGACGAAGCGCCAGCCGATCGTCGTATCGAAGATGTCGGCCTGGCGCGCGAACGCGCTCGCCGCCTTGCCCATCACGAACGGCGCGCGCGTCATGCTCTCGACGCCGCCTGCGATCATCAGGCGCGCTTCACCTGCCTTGATCGCGCGCGCGGCCGTGCCGACCGCGTCCATCCCGGAGCCGCACAGCCGGTTCAGCGTCGTGCCCGGCACGGCGGTGGGCAGGCCCGCCAGCAGCGCCGACATGCGCGCGACGTTGCGGTTGTCCTCGCCGGCCTGGTTCGCGCAGCCGTAGATCACGTCGTCGATCGCCGCCCAGTCGACGTCGCGATTGCGCTCGATCAGCGCCTTGAGCGGCACCGCGCCGAGGTCGTCGGCGCGGACATCTTTCAAGGCGCCGCCGTAGCGGCCGATGGGAGTGCGAATCGCGTCGCAGATGTAGGCGTCTGTCATGAGCGTATCGGTGAGTGACGAACCCGCCGGGTGGCGGATTCGTTCATGGTAGAGAACATGGCGGCGTTTGCACGTCGGCCAATCGGGTTATGCCGTCTGGCCAGCTTCCGCAGGTGCCGCCTTCGGGGCAACATGGACGCGACTTTGGACCACGCGGAAGCGGTTGGCGACGAATGCCGGATCGGCCAGCGCGGCGTTGGCCGCCGGGTTCGCGCCTGTGCCGTGGAAGTCGGAGAACGCGGCCGACTGATTGACGAATACGCCGCTCGTCAGGTTGATCGACAGCGCGACCCCGCCACGCACCGCCGCGTCATGCGCGGTGTCGATGATTGCGTCGTCGGTGCTGTAGACGGAGAGGGTGAGCGCGCCATGCTCGGCGGCGATTTCACCGGCCAGATCGAGCGACTGCGCGGTCGAGTCGGTTGCGATCACGAACGAAATCGGGCCGAACCACTCCTGCGTGAATTTCTCGCGATCGGCCACGTCGAGTTGCAGTACGAGCGGCGTGCGCACGCGCGCGTCGGGGAAGGTGGGATGCTGGAGCGTCATGCTGTCCGCGAGCACGCGGCCGAGCTTGCGCGCGTCGTCGATGCGCGCGGTCACGCCGTCGTTCTGGATCGCGCCGATCAATTCGACCGAGCGTGCCGGGTCGCCGGTGAGCTTTTGCACGGCAACCGCGATCGCTTGCGCGACTTCGTCGAAGCTCGCATGGCCGTCGGCCGTCCGGATACCGTCGCGCGGCACGTAGATGTTCTGCGGCGCCGTGCACATCTGGCCCGAGTACAGCGCCAGCGAGAACGCGATGTTCTTGGCGGCGGCCTTCAGGTCGTCGGTCGAGTCGATCACGATCTGGTTGACGCCGGCTTTCTCGGTGTACACCTGCGCCTGGTGGGCATGGTGTTCGAGCCACGTGCCGTTTTGCGTGCTGCCGGTGAAGTCGATCAGCTTGATCTCGGGGCGCAGCGCGAGATCCTGGACGAGGGCGCCGTCGTTGGGTTCGGTCGCGAGGAGGGTGACCACGTTCGGATCGAACCCGGCTTCGCGCAGCACGTCGCGGGCGATCCGCACCGTGATCGCGAGCGGCAGGATCGCGCCCGGGTGCGGCTTGACGATCACGGTATTCCCGGTTGCCAGATCGGCGAACAGGCCCGGGTAGCCGTTCCAGGTGGGGAACGTGCAGCAGCCGAGCACGACGCCCGTGCCGCGCGGCACGATCGTATAGCGCTTGTGCATCGCGAGCGGCGGATTCTTGCCTTGCGGTTTTTCCCAGTGCGCATCGGCCGGGATGCGGCGCAGTTCGTCCCACGCATAGGCGACCGCCTCGAGGGCGCGGTCCTGTGCGTGCGGGCCGCCGGCCTGGAACGCCATCATGAACGCTTGCCCGGTGGTGTGCATCACGCTGTAGGCGATTTCGAAGCTTGCACGGTTCAGGCGGGCAAGGATTTCGAGGCTGACGCCGATCCACGCGCTCGGGCCGGCTTCGCGCCACGTACGTTGCGCGGCGCCAGCGGCAGCGATCAGAGCGTCCGGCGTAGATTTCGGATACCGGATGCCCAGCGCGATGCCGTACGGTGAGCGCTCGGCGCCGACCGTGTCATCGGACGCCGGCTGGTCGAGCACGAAGGTCTTGTCGAGGTGCGACTTGAACGCGGCCTCGCCGTCCGCGCTTGCGCTTTCCCCGTACACTTTGGGGCTCGGCATTTCGGCGAACGGGCTCCAGTACCCGCGGCTCTCGATGGCGGCGAGTGCGTGTTTCAGCGTGTCTTCGTGCTTCGTGAACAGGGCATGGGTCATGGCGACAGCCTGATGAACGTTGAGAGGGATCGGATCGATTAATTAACCGACCGGTTGGTCGGAGAATGGTAGCATCAAACTATTCGCATGTGCGAGGCGTTTCTCATTTCATTGATCGAGGAGAAATAGATGGCTTACGAGAACATCCTGGTGGAGACCCGGGGGCGTGTCGGTCTGGTGACGCTGAACCGTCCGAAGGCGCTGAATGCGCTGAACGATGCGTTGATGGATGAACTGGGCGCTGCGCTGAAGGCGTTCGACGCGGACGACGATATCGGCGCCATCGTCGTGACTGGCAGCGAGAAGGCGTTCGCGGCCGGCGCGGACATCGGCATGATGGCGGCCTATTCCTATATGGATGCTTATCGGGGCGACTACATCACGCGCAACTGGGAGACGGTCCGCGAGATCCGCAAACCGATCATTGCTGCGGTGTCGGGCTTTGCGCTGGGCGGTGGTTGCGAACTCGCGATGATGTGCGACATCATCTTCGCGGCGGATACGGCCAAGTTCGGCCAGCCGGAAATCAAGCTGGGCGTCATGCCGGGTGCGGGCGGCACGCAGCGTCTGCCGCGCGCGGTATCGAAGGCGAAGGCCATGGACATGTGCCTGACCGCGCGCTTCATGGACGCCGCCGAGGCCGAGCGTGCCGGACTCGTATCGCGCGTGCTGCCAGCCGACAAGCTGCTCGACGAGGCGATTGCCGCGGCGACGACGATCGCCGAGTTTTCGCTGCCGGCGGTCATGATGGTCAAGGAGTCGGTGAACCGCGCGTACGAGACGACGCTGGCTGAAGGCGTCCACTTCGAGCGACGGTTGTTCCATTCGTTGTTCGCAACCGAAGACCAGAAGGAAGGGATGGCGGCGTTCGTCGAGAAGCGGAAGCCTGTGTTCAAACACCGCTGATCGGCCGGCGCCACGATAGGTATCCGGTGGCTGACCTATATCCGTCGTCGGCGCGATTGCCTCGCCCGGGTGCTTCAAAGCCTCCGTGCGCGCCAGCGCCCGGAGGCTTTTTCAAACTTTCTTCATAAAGGGCTTGCGCGGATGGGGGCGGATGCATAGAATCACGCCTCTTTCGCGCTAACGGAAACGCGGCGCGGGAGGAAGGGAAGCGGTGCTGTCGGGTTCGGGATGTAGCGAGCCTTGGCGGTACAGGAAGTTGAGCCCCGCAGTCGCAACGATGTAGTGTAAAAAGTTGTTGACGAGCTGCGAAACACGGTTCATAATCTCGCTTCTCTGCTGCTTAAAACGCAGCGCTGCCGGGAAACGCGAAGTTCCTCGCAGAATGCTCTTTAAAAATTAACAGCCGATAAGTGTGGGCGCTTGATGGAAGCGAGCTGATCCTCGGATCAGATGGCGAAAGTATCAAGAGTCTCACACTAAAGTAAGTCAGGTTTATGAAGTGATTCATATTCCTGTCAGCTTTGAGTGAGCGACCGGTTCTTAACCGAACCGAAAACAGTAACAGGTTTGAACTGAAGAGTTTGATCCTGGCTCAGATTGAACGCTGGCGGCATGCCTTACACATGCAAGTCGAACGGCAGCACGGGTGCTTGCACCTGGTGGCGAGTGGCGAACGGGTGAGTAATACATCGGAACATGTCCTGTAGTGGGGGATAGCCCGGCGAAAGCCGGATTAATACCGCATACGATCNGGATGAAAGCGGGGGACCTTCGGGCCTCGCGCTATAGGGTTGGCCGATGGCTGATTAGCTAGTTGGTGGGGTAAAGGCCTACCAAGGCGACGATCAGTAGCTGGTCTGAGAGGACGACCAGCCACACTGGGACTGAGACACGGCCCAGACTCCTACGGGAGGCAGCAGTGGGGAATTTTGGACAATGGGCGAAAGCCTGATCCAGCAATGCCGCGTGTGTGAAGAAGGCCTTCGGGTTGTAAAGCACTTTTGTCCGGAAAGAAATCCTTGGCTCTAATACAGTCGGGGGATGACGGTACCGGAAGAATAAGCACCGGCTAACTACGTGCCAGCAGCCGCGGTAATACGTAGGGTGCGAGCGTTAATCGGAATTACTGGGCGTAAAGCGTGCGCAGGCGGTTTGCTAAGACCGATGTGAAATCCCCGGGCTCAACCTGGGAACTGCATTGGTGACTGGCAGGCTAGAGTATGGCAGAGGGGGGTAGAATTCCACGTGTAGCAGTGAAATGCGTAGAGATGTGGAGGAATACCGATGGCGAAGGCAGCCCCCTGGGCCAATACTGACGCTCATGCACGAAAGCGTGGGGAGCAAACAGGATTAGATACCCTGGTAGTCCACGCCCTAAACGATGTCAACTAGTTGTTGGGGATTCATTTCCTTAGTAACGTAGCTAACGCGTGAAGTTGACCGCCTGGGGAGTACGGTCGCAAGATTAAAACTCAAAGGAATTGACGGGGACCCGCACAAGCGGTGGATGATGTGGATTAATTCGATGCAACGCGAAAAACCTTACCTACCCTTGACATGGTCGGAATCCTGCTGAGAGGCGGGAGTGCTCGAAAGAGAACCGGCGCACAGGTGCTGCATGGCTGTCGTCAGCTCGTGTCGTGAGATGTTGGGTTAAGTCCCGCAACGAGCGCAACCCTTGTCCTTAGTTGCTACGCAAGAGCACTCTAAGGAGACTGCCGGTGACAAACCGGAGGAAGGTGGGGATGACGTCAAGTCCTCATGGCCCTTATGGGTAGGGCTTCACACGTCATACAATGGTCGGAACAGAGGGTTGCCAACCCGCGAGGGGGAGCTAATCCCAGAAAACCGATCGTAGTCCGGATTGCACTCTGCAACTCGAGTGCATGAAGCTGGAATCGCTAGTAATCGCGGATCAGCATGCCGCGGTGAATACGTTCCCGGGTCTTGTACACACCGCCCGTCACACCATGGGAGTGGGTTTTACCAGAAGTGGCTAGTCTAACCGCAAGGAGGACGGTCACCACGGTAGGATTCATGACTGGGGTGAAGTCGTAACAAGGTAGCCGTATCGGAAGGTGCGGCTGGATCACCTCCTTTCCAGAGCTATCTCGCGAAGTTGAGCGCTCACGCTTATCGGCTGTTGATAAAGACAGAAAGACTGTCTGTTAGCGGTTTTAACGGTTATAATGCCGCCCGCTTTCGATAATCCTCAATGACAAACATTCGAATGACGATTGTTCGAGTCTTTGTCATTGGCGATTGAGCCAGTCAGAGGATATCAACAGATATCGGCTGTCGTTCTTTAACAATCTGGAAGAAGTAAGTAATTTGGATAGCGGAAGCGTCTCGAGATGGACGTGGAAGTTATCCGGGTTGTGATTGTATCGATGTATCTCAAGATGATTCGAACTCCATGTTCGACTTAAATTGGAATACGGCACAACGCGAGAACTCAACCTGTAGCGGCTGTCGAGAGACAGACTCGTTATAGGGTCAAGCGAACAAGTGCATGTGGTGGATGCCTTGGCGATCACAGGCGATGAAGGACGCGGTAGCCTGCGAAAAGCTACGGGGAGCTGGCAAACGAGCTTTGATCCGTAGATGTCCGAATGGGGAAACCCGGCCCTTTTGGGTCATCCTGGACTGAATACATAGGTCCAGTGAAGCGAACGCGGTGAACTGAAACATCTAAGTAACCGCAGGAAAAGAAATCAACCGAGATTCCCAAAGTAGTGGCGAGCGAAATGGGATGAGCCTTGCACTCTTTATTTGTATTGTTAGCCGAACGCTCTGGAAAGTGCGGCCATAGCAGGTGATAGCCCTGTAGGCGAAAACAGTATGAAAGAACTAGGTGTGCGACAAGTAGGGCGGGACACGTGAAATCCTGTCTGAAGATGGGGGGACCATCCTCCAAGGCTAAATACTCGTGATCGACCGATAGTGAACCAGTACCGTGAGGGAAAGGCGAAAAGAACCCCGGGAGGGGAGTGAAATAGATCCTGAAACCGCATGCATACAAACAGTCGGAGCCTCGCAAGGGGTGACGGCGTACCTTTTGTATAATGGGTCAGCGACTTACGTTCAGTAGCAAGCTTAACCGTATAGGGCAGGCGTAGCGAAAGCGAGTCCGAATAGGGCGTTCAGTTGCTGGGCGTAGACCCGAAACCAGGTGATCTATCCATGGCCAGGATGAAGGTGCGGTAACACGTACTGGAGGTCCGAACCCACTAACGTTGAAAAGTTAGGGGATGAGCTGTGGATAGGGGTGAAAGGCTAAACAAACCTGGAAATAGCTGGTTCTCTCCGAAAACTATTTAGGTAGTGCCTCGTGTCTCACCTTCGGGGGTAGAGCACTGTCATGGTTGGGGGGTCTATTGCAGATTACCCCGCCATAGCAAACTCCGAATACCGAAGAGTGCAATCACGGGAGACAGACATCGGGTGCTAACGTCCGGTGTCAAGAGGGAAACAACCCAGACCGCCAGCTAAGGTCC
The DNA here is from genome assembly GCF_902833245.1 of Burkholderia sp. BCC0398. Taxonomy (NCBI): domain Bacteria; kingdom Pseudomonadati; phylum Pseudomonadota; class Betaproteobacteria; order Burkholderiales; family Burkholderiaceae; genus Burkholderia; species Burkholderia sp. BCC0398. Next base: position 393,689 of record NZ_CADFEM010000002.1, on the reverse strand, counting down.
CCAAATATAGCTAAGTGGGAAACGAAGTGGGAAGGCTAAAACAGTCAGGAGGTTGGCTTAGAAGCAGCCACCCTTTAAAGAAAGCGTAATAGCTCACTGATCGAGTCGTCCTGCGCGGAAGATGTAACGGGGCTAAGCTATATACCGAAGCTGCGGATGCGAGCTTTGCTCGCATGGTAGGAGAGCGTTCCGTAAGCCTGCGAAGGTGCCTTGTAAAGGGTGCTGGAGGTATCGGAAGTGCGAATGCTGACATGAGTAGCGATAAAGGGGGTGAAAGGCCCCCTCGCCGTAAGCCCAAGGTTTCCTACGCAACGTTCATCGGCGTAGGGTGAGTCGGCCCCTAAGGCGAGGCAGAAATGCGTAGCTGATGGGAAGCAGGTCAATATTCCTGCACCATTGTTAGATGCGATGGGGGGACGGATCGCGGAAGGTTGTCCGGGTGTTGGAAGTCCCGGTCGCTGCATTGGAGAAGGCGCTTAGGCAAATCCGGGCGCG